>JBBIRS010000001.1:0-405660 GCA_037441675.1 Planctomycetales bacterium
TCCCAAACACATCTCTCCTTTCTTTATGGACTTGGAGGTTGGGATGTTGTAATACCCGGTATACCACCCGCTGAACCATATGAGTACCATGAGAGCGCGATTTATGCATTTGATGGGGTTGGGACCTTTGGGTCAAATGGCCGTTTAAGGCTTAGTCTTATCGCGTTTGCAGGTGAAGGAGGAGGTACACAAACGCCACATGGTAGTGTATGGTTTGATATAACCGATCATAATATAAGGGGTTGGGATGATTGGAAAATTAAAATTCGTGATGCAGTTTCAATTCAAGAGTTGCCGAAATTAAGAGTTATTCTAAATTACGTTAATGAAGATATGGGGGAATTCATTCATCGTTCAAGAATCTATGATGTTGACGTGCCAGTAAAAATGTTATGGAATGAACTCCCAACTGCAACATACACCTGCGACGATCCTGATATACCTACCCCTATGTTCACACAAGCAAAGAGTTACGGTCCCTATTTTGATTACAGCGGCGCATCTCTCGCATTTTATGCTGAGGGAAATAAAAAGAAAATTAAAGTCATTGCGAATGAAATAGAGGACATAATTGAATGAACATCATTCGGCCAGAATTACAATTATGGCAGGGTGGAGTGAATGGATATTTTCGCGTAGAACGGGAAATCCGCGCAACCTTCAGCGAAGGCAATACCGCTGCACCGAGAGAGTATATCACCTGGCTCTACAATCGCAGATATTCAATCAGCAGGCGAGTTGCGGAAACCGGGTCCATAACCGTCCGCATTGGAGACCCCGTATGGGCAAGCCGAATCTTGCTCATGGTCAATGGCCATGATGACCCTAACGGATTGGGGATAGTTCCGCAGGACGATGCGGATTTTTCTCTAGCGCATGAATATCATATTATGAGTATTCCAGTCACCTGCGGGCGAAGATTGATTTTTAAGATTGACCAGACTAGTGACCCAGGATTCACTGAAGCCTGGGTGCCTGTATATTTTGATTTTCCTAAATGAGCGAGTGAAAATGAACCACTATGAATGGTTAAAAACACAGCCTGAGTGGGAGTCATCCGAGCGAACCGCACGGCTAGAGCTTCTCTTCCCACCTTTCAGAAGAATAGTTGAGCGCATGATGAAGGAGATTGCCGCTGAAGGTTTGCACTTCAAGGTGTTTGAGACATTCCGAAGCGAAGCGAGACAACTTAGCCTCTATCACATGGGATACAGTAAGCTCAAGACCCCCGGACCGCATAATTTTGGGCTCGCGGTTGATTTTGCGGTATGGGAGAATGGCAGGTGGAGCTGGGAGAGCAAGGATTGGAATTGGCTCGGTGCCCTTGGTGAGAAGTACGGGCTCATTTGGGGTGGAAGATGGAAATCTATTAAGGATTGCCCCCACTTTCAGTGCATTCCAGTGGACCTCAAGCTTTACGCACGAATCAGGAAAGGCGAATTCTATCCTGACGGCGAGGAGACAACAATAACTTGGCCTGACGCCTTGGAGCCTCCTCAGATAACGCTCTTTCGGAGCCTGTATGACGATTTCATTCGGTACATCCCACTTGAAGAGCGGACGAGGTACTTGAGAACACTCAACATGATAAGACCCTACCTTCGGGAGGAGTATAAGGCGGAACCAAAGTAATTCCTGCTGGCTTTCTATCGACTCGCGAATTTGGAGCCAGCCTGCTATAGGTTCAGACTACGCCTGATTTGCCGTTGTGCGTTAAGAAATCCTAGCTAGCTTGAGTGAAACCGAGGGCTTAATACTTTTTCCTTAGGCATAAGCTCACTTGGCAGGATTCGCGGTCTTCACGGTCAGGATTTAACGAAACACGAATCCGCACTGGGTGCGGTCTGGCTGGGGCTCAAGTTATGCATTTTCCAAAATTTCTCTACATTATCCCTCGAGGGAACTCTAAAGCCGTTCCTGATATGGTAATAGTCTCATAGCGTTTTGCAGCATAGGGACCACCCCAGACAGCATCTATTAACGCGTCAATGTAATCTAGAGTTAACACATCACCATTGCCTGAACCGTCATCAGCGGTTATAACCTGGGAACCAGATAGGCGTTTCTTCAACCCATTAAACGAATTGGGATCAATGTTCGTGTCACCCTCAAAAAACTCTCTAGTGAATGCGAGGGAAAGAGCTTTAACCTTCAGCTTAGTTTGAAGAGCTCGCTGGTCGTTGATGCTTCCTCTTACCTGCTGAAGGTATCGGTCAACGTCAACTATCCCACCAAAAATTGCGAGGGACTCACTGTTTTGTGAAACAGTCCCAGTTGATTCCGTGTAACCGACATTAACGGCACGGAATTCCACCCCGGGCAAACTCTCCTCTGTGTTGTACTTGTAGGAATTGCCTTGAACCTCAATGAAAGGCAAGTCCTCCAGCACTGGGGAGTATTCGCCAAAGGTTTCAATAACTCCACGTCTTAGAAAATCTGTTTCAAGCTTTGCAGCTTCTGCAAGCGTTAATGCCATTTTTCATCTTCCTCCTGAAATATTCTCACCTTACCGGTGGGGTGTTCTTAAGCCGTAGCCGAGACGAAGATATTCCTCTGCGGATAACTCTTCTACACTTTCTTCTGATGAGGGATACTCCCTAGGTGATGGATAGATCCCTGCAAGTTTCTCATCCACAACCTTTCTGACCATATCCTCAATTATCGAAGCATTCTCCCTCTCCTCACTATTTTCTTTATCCTCAAAGGACGTTTCGGCTACGGCTGTATCTGTTATTTCCTGCTTCTGCTTTACCTGTTCATTACCTTCGCTACTAGCCTCAACTTCAGAGCTAGCTTCTAAGGGTTCGTCATTTTTCACCAAAGCGGTTGAATCTACTGCCTCTTCACCTTCTATTTCATTCTCTTTAATTCTCTCTTCCATCTTGTGTCTCCTTCATCTTGTGTATCCTTACTCACCCAAGGCAATTAAGGTAGCCTCGTCCATAAGATTTGCCTCCTTGGCGAGCTGGATGCGCTTTAACCTGGTCAACTTTTCCTCTTCGGTGAACTGTAAAGCTGGTCCATACATAAGAAGAGGAGCATTGGTATCACTATCCCCCCTTAAAATGCCGAGGCTTTCCCTGCTTTAAGAGCCATACTAAGAAATTGTTCAACCTTAGTTCCAAGAGATTGACGCTTCGCTTTCCCTGCATTTATCAGGGGTTCGTATAAAATTGATAGAGCAAATCCCGACAGCGCTCCAATGCTAGTGAGCTTATCCGGGCTTAACATCACAACACCAGTGAGTTCAGTCAGCGTCTGCTTTAAGTCTGCAATGTGACGCTCAACTGGATCTAGATTGCTAGGATTTACTAGATATTCTAACTCCGCTCCCTCTCCGAGTACACTAATAATCTGAGTATCATCAAAGCGGTCATGCACTAATCTGCCGTTAATGTTCTTTATAATTGCATTCATTGATCGACTGATGTTTCTTGAGCGTTGCGTAACTTTCCAGTTTATGTCGTCTAAAATTGGAGTAATGTCTTGCAGTTCAGAAATACCGAATTTTTCCCCCTTTCTTTTTCTGTTTGCCAAGTGCACGATGGGAATAAAACCAAATGGATTGGGAATACGAAGTTCAACATTTCTATGTGGACTACCTGAAAAGATTGGCTCAATGAAACTAGATAAAGCAGTTAATGTGCGATTCTTGTAGGCATTCATTCTCTCTTCTTTGTAAGTAACTATTTCGTTTGGGTAAGTATCTTGAACTCTCTTAATCAGGATTTCTCCAACATCCTCAAAAGTCCGCTCTTCTCTCACAAACTTTGTTTCACTTACGTTGTCAGGTGCGTGCTCATAGTCAAATGCTTCCGCTGGAATGTAAGAATAATTAAGTGGGAAACTGCCATTTGGTGAGTAGAGCAACTTAAGTGCACAATCTTCCGAGATTAGTACTTCTTTAACGATGGATGTCAGGTCATCAAGTATCCTAGTGTGATCTAAAAACTTTGAAAGAAAGTTTCCCTCCGGGCTTAACTCTTTAGAAGATGTTTTGTCGCCCTTTACAGGTATGACTTCATCGGCAAGACTTACTCCTATTACACGATCAAAGGAAAATGTGGCAAGTCGGTCCACTATCAAACGTGCAAGGTTTATGTATATACTTGGGGGCTCAACGGAAGGGGAGTAGGAGTTCCCCATTCTCCAAATAGCTGTTTGGCGGTAAATTTCTCCCGTATAATAGTAGCGAAAGAATTTTAATAAGTTTAACCTTGTAACTTTTTTCCTTTCATAAGAAGGCGTATCAATAATGGGTAGATATTCTCTCGCCCTTGAGGATATCAATCGCTTGGAAGCTTGTGCAATTTTCATAATTCCACCATTGAATTGGTAAAGACTTTGACTAGCCTTCACTTTACATTATAGCACAATTTATGTCAATTAGGAACACATTAATAATAATATATGTCTATTTATGACTATTATATCCATTCTATTGACGACCTTGTTGCGTTTATATTTTTAATTAACTTGCAATTTAGATAGTTTTAGAGTTATGATTAAGCTTGTGCCAGACCTTAACAAGCGAATACTTGTTGCAGATGACGAGGAGTTAATTCGTGATGTAATTTCCTATAAGATTCAGCGTCACCTCGGATACCAGGTACTAGAAGCGGAGGATGGAGTTGAGGCACTGAAGACTCTAGAGGCAAACAACATAGACCTTCTTATTACAGACATTCGGATGCCCAAAATGGATGGAATGGCACTCCTTGAGGAGATAAAGGCTAAGGGGTGGAGTCTGCCGGTTATTATTCTCACAGGGTACGGACAAATAGAGGATGCAATTAAGGCTATAAAGCTTGGCGCTGAAGCCTTTATGAAAAAGCCGTTTGATACTGATGAGGTAATCACCCTAGTTGAGAGTATTATTTCAGGCTTTGAGGAGAGAGAGGACGCTCAAGCGGTAATGCCTTTCGTACGTTCACAAAGCACGACTATCAAAATCCCCAACAACTATACATACTTAAGAAAGATCGTGAACTACGTTATATGCGTTACTCGTAGTACTTGGGAACTTGCTAAGGAAGACTTGAACGATTTAAAAGTGGCAACATATGAAGCCCTGTTAAACGCTTTTGAGCATGGTAATCTTAGAATTGAGAAGAAAAAAAAAGCAGATTTCCTACAAAAAGGGCACTTGGAGTATCAGAGGTATCTTCTTGAGCAGATTCAAATTGAAGAAAACCAGCGCAAATCAATTACAGTCGTTCTTAATCTGGATACCGTTAGGGTGGAAGTTAGGGTTCTAGATGAAGGCAGTGGTTTTGATCACCACTTAGTTTATCAGGACTATGACGTTTTAGATGCGGAAACCTTCATGCGTGCCTATGGTCGAGGCTTATATCTGATAAAGAGCCTTATGGATGAGGTTACTTTTAACGAGCTTGGAAACGCTATATCATTCGTCAAGTTTCGGCCCAGAAAGAGCTTTGAATCCTCAGAGTAGCAGAAAAGAAAGTTCAATTCTTCTCCCACTTTTTCAATGGAAGGTGTAGTGGCTAACCACGAAAGAACAGATAGATAATGAAAATTATTATCCCCGCGAGGATTGAATTTAGAAAAATTAGCAAGGCTCGGTCAAAACTGGCTTCAGCTGGAATTCGCAATCGCAGATTTGTTAATGAATGGGGGATATTTTCACGTCTTAAAAGAGGAAGTTTGCATTTTAGGCAAGTTAATCTGTCGTACGGATTAGCCGTTCCACAATCTACACAGAACAGGACTTTCCTAACAGCGGTAGAAGTATTGGTGGGAGATTGAGGAGAGGTTTCCTGAGGAGCAGGCGAAGTAACGGGAAGTTCTTGAATTAAGGCAAGTAAGTCCTTTTGAAACTCTCTTGCGCTTTGATAGCGCTCTTGTGGAGACTTTGCCAAGCCACGGTTTATCACCTTAGCCACATCACCCGACAAGTTTGGATTGAAATGACTTATAGGCGGAGGAGTTAAATTTACGACATTATACATAATCGTCGTGATGCTATCACCATCAAAAGGCTTTACTTTGGTTAAGAGTTCGTAGAGTATTACGCCAAGCGAGAAAAGGTCTGAAGAGGGAGTTATTTCCATCCCCTTTATCTGCTCCGGCGACATATAGTTAGGAGTTCCAACAACTGAGCCTGCTTTGCTTATTGTGGCATCTGCAAGTATTCTGGCAATACCGAAATCAGTCAGCTTCACTGTACCAGATGGAAGCATCACAATGTTTGCGGGTTTTATATCCCTATGGATAATTCCTTTTTCATGACATAAAGCTAAGCCCGATAGTACCTGCATTCCAATATCAACAACCTCTGGAAGGGAAAATGCCACGTTCATTTCCATAAGTTCCTTCAAGTTTTGCCCCTCAAGGAACTCCATTGCTAAATATTCCTTTCCATTAAAGTGACCGAATTCACGATAGCCAACAATGTTCTCGTGTTTAATGTTCTTTAGTATTTCGGCTTCCTTCTCAAAACGCCTAAGAAGCTCGTCCTGTTGTGAAGATGTAAGCTGTGTGTCCGGATAAAAAACTTTTAGCGCAACTAAGGAGCCATCTCTTGTGTCAATAGCGCGGTATACTAAGCCCATAGCTCCTTGCCCGATTAATTCCACTATTTTGAAATGCGCTAAATACTTCTCGTCCACTTCTCTAAACATATTTTATATCAATCTACTTAGAACAACTTGGCTCACGTGGTTCTACTTTAGTATAAATTTTGAGTAGGATAGAAATGGTTAGTGAAAATTATCTATTTTTTGGATTTATAAGCCCTCTCACTACTTTATCGTGGCACAAGCTTTATTTAGTCTAAAGTTTCAGCTTTCTCTTCTTCGAGATTTAGAAGCCTAACGGCTAATTCTTTATCCTCACGTAGAGAATCGGCGATTAACTGAAGATCTTCTTTCGAAACTTCCTCCGACATAATAAGGGCATATATATCCCCTCGTTTCTTTGTGAGAAGTCTCGTTGGAGTGTTTGGTTTATTATCTCTGCTTACTTGCCTAACTAGGCTAGGCTCTTTAGCCTCAAAAATTGATATTAATGCTGGATTTCCACTTCTGGTTATCTTTATATGAAACACCAAACTATTCTTGTACAACAATGGCTCCACTCCCGTTATTGTAAAGTCTTTTGGCAGTTTTGATGGTAGGAGTGGGAGGAATTTTAATTCAACGAATTTAGTTTTATCGGACGATGAAATAGTATCACCACTAATGCCATGACGCCGACCAATCTCTAAAACTCGCTCTCGTAGCAGTCTGGGTTGTGTTTGATGTAAAGAAATGATTCTAAAGTCACTTGGGACATCAAAAAACCCTGGTGGGAAATCCTCTATATCTTGTAGCTCAAGGGACTTTAAGTTAAAAGAAATTCCCGGTTTGTTAACCATGAGAAATAATGTCACCTTTCTCGGCAGGAAGTCACTAGCGCTAACTAGCAACTGAATACAAGCTTTACCTCCTACTTCGTTGGCAGAATGTATTTCGTAGTATCCTCCATTGTTACCGGGTTTATACGAAACTCTAATATCATTCTTTGGAGTTAATGGGTTTAGAAATCTAAGCAAAATTTCAAATGGAAGCCCAACTCTTCTTCCCGGTATCTCAATGGCTGTCTTCATTAATGGTACAACTCGCAAGGTCCTATTTGGTGGTGTCTCAAGAAAATAAGATTCCATTTCCCGATTGTCATCAATCTGGTTTAGCCTAACGATATTACTGGACAAGCGGTATATCAAGAATGTGGCAGATTGTGGCGTTGGGGATTCGTCGTTACTTGAGATAGTTATTACAGCCTTAAAATTCTTCGTTCTCAGTGCCTCATAAGCTTTCTTGATAACATCTAGTGATTCATCTACTACTGCTCCCACAGGAGAAAAAAGTAATGAGGATAAAACTAGAGCAAGTAATAGTTGTCCCATAATCTTAAAAGCGACTTGAAATAAATAGCGTTTCACCTGCGCTTATCCTTGTTCGTTTCTTCTTTTGTTTTATCTTTCGACTTTTCTGGTAGCTCCTTAAAGAGTGGTGCTTTGCTATCGTTTTCAGAATTTGCAACGAACTCCTGAAGATTTTCCAGGGTTTTAGCCCAGTCGGATTCTAAGATAAGTAGCTCTCTAGTCATTTGATGGTGCCTTTGAACGAAATCAAGAAAAGTGCTATCGCCATTGCCACTGCTTGTCGGAATAAGATAATCACCTTGAGGCATTAGCGGATTATCCATCTCTTCGGCTCTTTCCGGC
This sequence comes from Planctomycetales bacterium, assembly GCA_037441675.1. Taxonomy (GTDB): domain Bacteria; phylum 4484-113; class 4484-113; order 4484-113; family 4484-113; genus JBBIRS01. Next base: position 8,231 of record JBBIRS010000001.1, read on the forward strand.
AGTGCTTTTAAGAAGGCTTGGGTTCTTTTCTTCTCAAGTTGTAGATTAGCAAAAAATCCCACCGATGTAATGCCAATTGCAAGAAGAGCAACAAGCCCCACAATTACGAAGGCAGGACGCGAGACAATTCTTTGCTTCTTACTCTTTCTAGCTCGAACTTCGCCCATCACCCGAGCTTTGAGAATGGATGGACTCAAGAAAGTTTCATAGAGTATTTGTGTATCCGCTAGAATTTTCTTAATCTCCTTTTGAGAGTTGAGTACTTCTCTGCAAGAGGTGCAAGACTCTAAATGCGCTTCAATAAGGGTAACAGTACCACTCGTTCTAATTTCGCCATCAACATATGCACCAAGAAGAGTTTGGATTTTTTCACATTTCATGCTTACCAATCACCTCTATAATTGAACTCTTTTACTAGAATATCTTTTAATCTCTTTCTGGCGTAAAAGATTCTAGATTGAACTGTTCCAAGTGGAACGCGAGTTATCTCAGCTATTTCGCTATAGCTCATTCCTTCAATATCGCACAGCATTAACACTTCTTTCTGCTCTGGAGACAAGAGCATCATAGCTCTTCTAATCATATGGGCTCTCGACTCCTCTAAAACTACATCATCTGGCATCACGGCTGAAACATAAGTTTCCCTTGAGCTTAGCTCCTCGTCGTTATCAACCATTTTCAGTTTAGCTTTTCTCCTCAAGTCTCTCACATGATTATTTGCAATACTAAAAAGCCATGATTTGAACTTCTTAATCTCCCTAAGGCGATTTAAGTTAAAGAAAGCTTTAACCAGCACTTCTTGAGTAACATCTTCAGCGGTTTCGCGGTTCTGAAGACGACTATATACAAAGTTAAAGATTTTCTTTTGATAAATTTCTACTAGTTCTCCAAATGCAATTTCATCACCACTTCGTGCGCGGACTACTAGGACTTCTTCTTCCCCAAGTCCTTCTTTCTCTAATTCTAATCCCACCATTGGTACCGAGATGGCGGACCGCTCCATCATCATATTATGACGAACTGGTTTCGCCATTGTTCATTAATATAGAATCCAAGTAAGCTCAGCAATTATGGTGAAATCAGGTGCTGTTTCAGTTTGAATATCTTCTGAAAAGCCACCCGACAACAAAAATTTTTCTCCATACAAACGATGAAAGCCCAGTATAAGCTCAACTGCGTCCTTATCTGCGGATGGGCTTTTGGTAGAAAAAGGTGATTGGCTATAATCTATCTGTCCTGTAATCGTTAGTGAGGGTCTCCAAGTGTATTCCACGCCCAACATTCCAGAAATTATATTGTTATTTTGTAAGGATGAAAGCCCATCCTTCCCTAGTATTACAAGATTAATGTTAGCGTAATAGGCAAAGCGATTGCCAAAGTTATCCCATAAAAGGCCTACGCCAAAGTCTGGCGCACCTGAACCAATTCCATCATCTTCGCTTCCCGTTGGAAGCTTTACGCCAACCCTATAGGCAAAGCCACCTTTTTTCGATGCATTCAACTTTTGCTTCCAAACTAGTTCAATATCACCAAGGGAGAAATTATCAGAGGGAAAGTTAAAAGTGGAGCCATCTTGCGTCTTGATATAAAAGCGAAAGTCCCCCTCCGGATAGAATGGTCTATTTCCCCTCGGTAAACAGAAGAACCTGTGCCATTTATCAATTATGTTATCCATTATGCCGTGTCCATGCACTCTAAACGGCACGAGAACAGAGTATTCTGAGTTTTTCAAGCCATGACGATACTCAAAGGAGACCGACCATGTCTCCAAATCCAAATCTACTATCGCTCCCCCCTCTGTCTTTTTGATGATTGAATTAGCCCCTAGAATTCTAGTTGATAGCTGTGACGTGCTTTGTGGTATAGGTTCAGCAGTATCTCCACTGAAGTTAAAGAAGAGAAGATACAATGGATGCTGATTACGAGTGCGCATTGGTCCAAAATACCTCAGAGGCGGGACTATCTTCTCTCTTTCCTCCTTACTCTCTTCCTTAGCCTCCTTTTCCTCCACCGTCTTAGCTTCTCCTGTCAATTGTTCTAGCCCATCCTGAACATCCTTCACTTTCGTAACGTTATCATTTTCCGAATTGTAAGAATTCTTACTGGCACTTTCCGCAGAGCGCGGAGTTTGAGTAATACTGTCATCTTTCTGGCTGTCTTGTTTTTCACTGGCGGTTATGAATTCAACGATTGAAGGGTCAGGCGAAATGGTTTCTTCAACGGACAAGGCGCTAATAGAAAGAAGTAAGCTAGCAAGAATGAAAAGGAGCAGATAGCGAATCACTTTTGTAAGCTTGAATGCCATAGGTAGACTATTCTAATGGAAAGTTGTTTTTAGCTCAATCAGGATACTTTAAGTGAATTGGTGGGAAGAAAATTTGTGGGCTTTGTAAGATTTTATGCGAGTGTGTTTTGATACTATACTATTTAACATAGGCGGCGTAGCTCAGAGGCAGAGCGAGCGGCTCATAACCGCTATGTCGGCGGTTCGATTCCGCCCGCCGCCATTTTTTCTTTTAACTTCCGTATTTATTGGCGCTTTCTGTTAACATAGTGTAAGTTATGGCAAGAAAAGATGCATCCGAATTCTCACTTCTTTACTCGCTTCTTAACTTCACCCCACTCTGGGAATACATAGGAACTCTACCTGATACAGAGCAAATAATTTATTACCTACTTTTTTCTGGTGGTCCTGATTCAGTTGGTTTAGCAATGACCTTGAAGAAGCTTGCAGATTTCTCATCAGGCTCATCAAGAAACTTTAATCCGAATGAAGTGCTGAAAAAAGTTCATAATCCTCAAATCAGACGCATTCTTCAATCTTTCTTTAGGACTAATAAGAAGGTGAACCTTGTACTTCTGCACTTAAACCACAAGTTACGTCCGACAGCTGACGAGGAAGCAGAATGGGTTAGACGGTTCGCAGCCGAACATGGCCTTATTTGCACAATAGAGGAACAAGATATTAGTCAAACTGCAAAGGCTTCAAAGGCGAGTATTGAAGAAGCGGGCAGGTATGCTCGTTATAATTTTCTGTTACGCTTTCTAAACCAACCTGGCGCCATTGGCTTTACTGCACATACCCTTGATGACCATGCGGAAAGTGTGATTTTGAATCTGGCGGAGAAGACGGGACTTGGGGGATTGCTGGGAATTGCTCCAGTTCTTTGGGGTAAGATATACCGACCCTTTCTCGGAGTTAGAAAGTCGGATATTTTAAGTTGGCTTGAGGCAAGGAAGATTAAGTATTTGACTGATGAAAGTAACCTGATTCCAGACCGCCCGAGAACATTTATACGGCATAGAGTTATTCCTCTGCTTGTAAAGCTCAACCCTCAAGCGAGAGAAAATATTCTTGAAACCAGCTCAAATCTGCGGGATTACGAGGGGCTCTTTTCCTGGGCGTTAGAAACCATTGGGAGTTCCGCCGCAGTGGAGAGTGAGTACCTTCGCAAATTCTTCCTGCTACCTATGCTTCCCAATGTTAACTACTGGATGATTGATGTTTTTAGATGGAGAAGAGAGCTTATCAATAGTATGAATGTTACACTTAGATCTCTTTTAAAAGCTTTTGGCTTTGAACTTGATTGGAGGGAAGCAGAAGAACTAGCTGAGAGCATTAAATTATTAAGGACATATTTTTATAGGCTTTCTAAAGATGCTATAATTGAGTTTCATTTACCCTCCCAGATGATTTTCCTCTTGAAGAAAAAAGATTTCAACACCGAAACTATCAATATATCCTGTAGGAAAATTCTCACTAACGGGAATAAGCTAGACCTTCGATATGTTGACTATAAAGCATTAAAAGGTTTAGTTGAAAGGGTTAAGAGTGGTGATACACTTCCCTCCTTTTCTACACCTCCGAAGGAATTACACAGACGCAAGGAGGCAAACTACATGGCTTTATTTTCTTCTGAAGTGACACTTCCACTAATTATTCGTGAATGGAAGCGTGGTGACTGCATTAAGCTTTCACGAAATGTCGGAACCGCAAAGCTCTCCGACATATTTACAAATAAAAAGATACCTAGATCAATTCGTGAAAGTCTTCCAGTGGTAACAGATGCCAACGGCGAAGTATTATGGGTTCCCGGCGTATGCCGATCACAGGTTTATTATGTCTCATCTCGTAGCAGAGGTGGATATTTCTTTTCTTGGCGAGTTTCATGTGAAAACTGATTTAAGCTTAAATTTACCTTTCATTTATAGATCGTTAGTGGAGAGCGAGGTGAGGCTTCGTTCTGGGAATGCTCCTTGCACTAAAAATTCGCTTATAGTCGGTTTGCCCAAAGAGACACATTCAGGATTTCACCCTTGTCTTGCCCTTAGAATAGATGATGTTAAAATTCCGCTAGGTCAATTTCTCAAAATGGTTAAAGAAGACTTCATTGATAAGGGATTGAGTTTCCCCCTCTTGCTAACACCATCTCCCGATTGGTCGCAAGAAACTTCTCTAAATGATGTCTATGAATACCTTCTAGTTTATGATTTTTCCGAAAAAAAGATGAGGGGATTAGTACAAACTAGAGTCGCAAAGCTAAAGCAGGCAAAGAGCATTACAGTTAAACCTTTTCTCATAAGTGAGTTAAATAATGAGATTTTGAATAGATTAATCCTTGAATTATCTCAATATACTCAATACGATTATTCCTTTTGGGAAAGGATAACAATAGACGTAGACGAGGAGAATATCAGCGGTTTTATCGCCGTTGATAATAATGAAGTCAACGCTTTTGCATTTTACGAATGGTTCAATTTTACTTTTCGCTTGATTGCTCTTTATACTTTAGAGGAACATAGAGGTAGAGGAGCAGGTGAAACTCTTCTTCAAAGCGTCCTCGAAGAAGCGCAGAAATTAGGAGCAATCCTAATATCTTCTATTCTGCCTGAATCACATCCATTTGCTTACTATTTAGGAAAATATGGATTTAGCGAAATAGTTTCTATTTCGGCATGGTATCCACCAAGTAGAGACTTCTTCAAGGAGGGCTAATTTGAGTAAGTTGAGGATTTTTTTATCTGTCATTCGAGCCGAACATACGGTTTTTGCTCTTCCCTTCGCTTTAACTTCCGCTATCATTACTCAACGATGGCTCAACGAAGTTTTCTACAATTCTCAGTATAGTTTAACGGAGTCTCTTCCTCTATTTGCTTCTTCACCATCATTACAAAGCTTATGGGAAAACATCTTCTGCTCAATACCAGGTGGTCCTGGGGTTTTTCCCAGCCTTTGGGATATAACATTCCTTATCGTTGCTATGGTTAGTGGTCGGACTGTTGCGATGCTTGCAAATCGTCTCATAGACGCTCAGATTGATGCTAAGAATCCAAGGACAGCGAATTGGCACATCCCATCTGGTCTAGTGAAGAGCAAAGAAGTTCAGCTTTGGCTACTTGTTTCTTCAATAGTTTTCTCCGTATCAGCTCTTGCGTTAAATTTATGGAGTTTTCTTCTAGCCCCCGTTGCCATACTTTACTTGATTCTTTATCCATACGCAAAAAGATTTACCTTTCTCTGTCACTACATTTTAGGTGGTGCTCAAGCCCTTGCACCTCTTGGTGTCTTTTTAGCTATTACCGGAACTCTAAGTTGGCAAATTTTCCCCTTCGCTGTGGCAGTGGGATTATGGGTCGCTTCATTTGATATCTATTACTCTCTTCAGGATTATGATTTTGATAAGTCCGAAGGCATTTTCTCCATTCCAGTGGGCGTCGGTAAACCTACCGCAAAGATTTTCGCATTAGCTGGTCATATGGCATCTTCACTTTTTTTCCTTGCATCAGTGGTTATTTTTAAAATGGGTCTTCTTTTTTTCTTCGGAACACTTATGTTCACAATTACCCTGTTGATTGAGTTTCTAATCGTATGGAGGCGAGAGGATGCAGTTGGATTTGCCTTCTTCACCTTAAATGGATTTATCAGTTTGGCTTATCTTTTTGTTGCAGTGTTTGATATTCTCTCACTATATATGCCTTAAGATAACCTTACAAGCGTGCTACCTGGGAATATGGAGGAGAAAAAAGCCAAGCTCAATAACACGAAAGTTAATGTCTATTCAGATTTAGCGCCCTCCGGTACGTATTCCTTTACCAATCCATAAACCGCAAACATATAGTAAAACTTGGAGAGGGTTTTGCGAAGAACTCTGACAACGTCAGGGTCAGTGCTCTTATCAGCGCTAAGCATCTTTATGATAACTTCAAGTTCCTTCAGGACTTCGTCCGGAGAGTTAGGAATGTCTTCATTTGTAAGTTCAGGAAGGGTAGTAGGATCTACTTGGTACAAAGGACCAGTTGGATAATAGGGTGCTGCAAAGGGACTAATTTGGTTCATCTCTGCAACAATTACCTTATGGGATACATCTTTCAATTGCCACTTAATGAGCCCACTTTCAGTATAAGTTGGCGTGACATTTGAAGTCAGGAACTCAAGGTTTGAAGGATAGTAAAGAGTAATCTCCACATCAAGGGGAGACTGGTCGTAATAGTAGTCAGGAGTAACGAAATACAATCGCCCTTCCTCTCTTTTGAGGTAGCTCCTTGTTGCAAAGTTCACTGTGAATTTCCCCTTTTCCACTCTTACCGGAATAATTCCACTTTCTCTAGTTGCGGAGAAAAGTGGATAAATCCCGCTTTCCATCTTCATATTCCGCCAGCTTTCTACCACTTGGACAATTCCAAGGTCTGTAATCTTATACTCTGATTTGACGATGGTATTACCGGATTCTGTTACCCCTTCCAACGAACTGTCATTCAAGTTTTCACTTTCCTGGGAAGAAGCCGGAAATCCTGAAGCAATCGTATAAACAATAGCAGAAATGATTACTAAGAACACTTTATAAAACTTAATTTTATTCGCCTTTATCATCTTCACCTCAAGACTCAATTGGTTCGATTATGGTGCGATTATATCACTTTGAATATGTAAATAATACTTCACGTTAAATAATTGACCTAGTGATTATTCCCCAAAGTTCTTTTTATAACATTGAGTTTTTCGCTTTTGCTATTGCCCTAAAAAATTGATTGTTCAAACCATATCAACTCTTTGATTTATTGTCCTAACCCAATTGTAATAATAAATTTCATTTCTAGCTAACTGGACATTTTACAAGTGTATTAGGTTATTAGATATAATAATTCACCTAAAAGTTATCTACATTGTGAAATGGAGCTCAAGTATGGATTATCTTACAGACGGACATAAAATGCTTAGAGAGAACGTTCGCAACTTTGTGGAAGCTGAAATTGCGCCAAAGGCTAAGAAGATAGACGAGGAAGGCATCTTCCCCGAGGAGAATATAAGGATGATGGCGGAACTTGGCTTTTTAGGTGCGCATATACCTGAGGAATACGGGGGAGCAGGACTTGACTTCACTAGCTTCGTAATTATTATGGAGGAGGTTGCCCGGGGATGCGCTTCCACAGCAATTACTCTTGCAGCCCATGCTAGTCTCTGCGCTTATCCTATTCTTAAATTTGGAAACGAGGAACAGAAGAAGAGAATACTACCAGAGCTTTGTGCAGGCACGAAACTGGGAGCATTCGCTTTAACAGAATCAGGCGCTGGCAGCGATGCGGGTGCTACAAAAACCATTGCAACCAGGGAAGATGATTTCTACATCGTAAATGGCTCTAAGATGTTTTGCACCAATGGAAGCCGTGCGGGATATGTGCTGTTCACTGCCAAGACCGATCCCTCCGCACCAAGAAGCCGAGGCATTTCCAGTTTGATTGCTGAGAAAGGTATGGCTGGCTTTGTTGTTGGTAAGAACGAAGACAAAATGGGACTTAGAGGTAGTGTGACTACTCAACTTTTTTTTGAGAATTGTAAAATTCCCGCCTCTAACCTTCTAGGAAAGGAAGGAAAAGGTTTCTTTCACTTTATGAAGACTTTAGATGAAGGACGTATTAGCTTTTCAGCTCTGGCACTAGGGATAGCTGTTTCTTCACTAGAGGAGTCAATCAAGTATTCTAAAGAGCGCTACGCATTCGGAATGCCAATAGGGAAAATGGAGACGATTCAAGGCTACATTGCGGAGATGGCTACGCAAATAGAAGCAGCTAGACATTTAATTTATCTTGCTGCTAGGAAGCTAGATGCTGGTGAGTCAGTAACAAGGGAGGCTGCGATGGCAAAACTATTTTCGGGCGAAATGGTGAACTTTGTTACAAACAAAGGAGTGCAGATTCACGGTGGTTATGGCTTTATTCGGGACTTCAAAGTGGAGCAGAATTATCGTGATTCAAGACTATGTGAAATAGGCGAAGGAACAAGTGAGATCCAGAAGTTGGTCATTGCGCGAGAAATTCTCGGTGAATTCTAATTAGAGAGTAGTATAAGAACCTAATATAATTCAGGTAAATTCCTTCCGATTAAGGATTGGATAGCTTGTCTTTTCGCCTTTTGCTTCACAAGAAACATTCTTTTTATCAATCCGCTTTCATAGTCAAACAAGAGAAATAAAGCGGAAGAAACAATCCATAAATAGCGCTTGAAAGGTTTTCCCTCCACTTTATATGCTGCTTCCACTTTTTCCTTTGTGCTTCCCAGGATTAAGCCGGTTTTGGTTTTGACGTTTGGGAATTAAGCCACGAAATTGCTGGGGAAAGGCACAAAAAACCCAATCAAACTCCACCTCATATCCTCGCTCCCAAGAATCTGCATACATTACCTAGCGTAAATTATTATATAGGATTAGTGATGTTGAACTTGAAACTGCTCATAATACTTCTCTTTATCCTTCATATTTTTGCCATGGGTAAATGCGATCAAGAACAACTTTCCTATATATCAGAAGAAACACACCATAAGCAACAAGAAAAATAGCCAAAACTACAACAATCACTTTAACTTTCTTGGCACGCTCAACCAATCTACCAGCGAACTTTTGAACTTCTCCATAAATTTCCTCTGCTTGAGCTCTTTCATCCGCTACAGCTTCAACCTTCAAAGAATGCTGCTTAGCCCTGGCACTCAATAAACGAGTATGAATATCGTCAATCTTTGGTTTCATCTCCTGCATTGATAAATGGGTAACCTTTTCAGTTTCATTGATGAGTGAAAGTGCCTCATCCTTTAACTTCGCGATACGTTTAACATTTTCCCCAATGGCTAGTATTGACTTTGACTCGATAGTCCCAAGACTATGACACCTCCCACAGGCGAATTCGGCTTCAGGGTTAAAATAATCGTCGGTTGGACGTTCTAGCCTATGTTGGTTATGACAGCTCAAGCAGTTTTTTATACCAAGTTGCGGAAAGACCTTTGAGTGTGCTGATTGATCAAAGTATTTCACCGTTGCAGAATGGCAGTAGGAGCAGACCTCGTGAATTGTCTTTATTCCCGGTGGAGTAGCGCTGTGACTGCCATGGCAGTCGGTGCAAACCGGTGCTGCTAGCTGGTCTTGATTGTAAACAAGATAAGCATGATAGCCACTCTTGTAGTCGTCAACAACCTGTGGATTGATTCCATATTTTCCCATTAAGGTTGCATTTGAATGGCATTTGGCACAAGTGTCGGGTACATTTTTTTTCGCCACTGTGGACTGGGGGTTTTTCGGGGCAAGAACCTCGTGGGCATTATGGCAATCAGAACAAACCGCGACTTTTGTATCACCACGCTCAAAAAGCGCAATGCCGTGCTGACTTTGTTTGTATAACTCTAGTTGATCAGTTCTGATTCTTGAGCCATAAGATAGCATCTTTTTAGAATCAGCGTGACACGAAGCGCACAGCTCTGGTATATCTTTTCTTTGTGGAACACCCTTGAAACCTTTTTCGTGAGACATTGCAGAGATGGTTGAATCTTTTGGATCCCCACCGTGACAACTTGAGCAGTCAATCCCGTGCGTGAACATTGCGCTTCTTTTGTATTGCTCCACTATCTCTTTATTCTTTTCATCAATTTCTATGTGGCAGGATATACAAGTTGAAACAACCTCTCGTGACTGCCCAGCTTCCTTCTCTTGAGCAAATAAGGGCAATGAACCTGCGAGCAACTCCCATCCAACGCCAATTACGGTTAGTACTGTTAGAAGTATGTACTTTGTAAGCCAAAGCCTTCTCATGAGTAGTGTCCCCAAATTGATAAAACGATCGCAACAATAATCCCTAAACAAAAAAGCAAGAAAATCACTGGTCGCTTGGCGGGATGTTGTGCCTCTGGTGGAGTTCTGTCTAGCCAAGGAACTAAAAGTAGTAGGATAACCACAACTGCGGTAAGAAGAAGCGTAAACGGCTTGTTAAAGCCTTCAATTCCCATAAAAGTTTGCGGTATCAGCCTGAGTACTTGATACAGGGCAAGGAAATACCACTCTGGCTTTATATGTTCGGGTGTGGTGAAAGGATCTGCTGGAGGACCTAGCCCCTTCGTGAAGTATCCTGAAAGTAGTACTACAACAGCTAGGAAGAAAATTGCTTGTGATAATTCAGTGGTGAGATGATTAGGGAACCATCTTGGCCCATATCCTTTCTCACCAGCTTTTGGTTTGTAAACCATTGCTAAATGCTCCGTTTTCCCCTTAGAGAGGCCCTGAGATTCCTGTCTTTCTTATCATTAGGAAGTGAAGCGCCATAAATATGAGCATTAGGACGGGTAGAAACCAGACGTGCATTGCGAAGAATCTGGTTAGGGTATCTCCGGAAACTTGTTCTCCTCCACGAAGAAAAACTAATATGAAATGCCCAAGGCTTTGCGGGGGAAGTGATCTAGTAATTTCTGTTCCAACCGTTGTTGCCCAGTATGAAACCTGATCCCAAGGAAGAAGATAGCCCGTAAAGCCAAACGCCAGTGCTAAAAGAAACATAATCACGCCAGAAACCCAATGAAACTCTCTTGGTTTCTTGTAAGAACCTGTCACAAAAACTCTTACCATATGAAGAATGATAAGAGCGATGAAAAGGTTCGCACCAAGGCTGTGGAGGCTTCTCACGAACCAACCGTAGGGCACTTCCTTCATTATGAAGTCAATTGAGCGATACGCTTCAGCAACTGTTGGCTTGTAGTAGAAGAGTAGAAGAATTCCAGAAGCTACTTGGATTACAAACGCGAAAAACGCAAGTCCTCCAAGACAGTACGGCCAAGTAGTAGCATGGGATGGAACAGTTTGCGAAAATTGCTTTTCAAGTGCCTCCGCAAATTCAAATCTTTCTTCAAGCGCATCCCAAATCTTCGCCATGAGGGTTCTTGCCATTTAACTCCCCTTAATTACACTTCCTAGATAAATTTTGTCGCCAAGAATTTTTAGTTCATACTTAGGCAAAGGTAATGGAGCAGGACCACTTATTACTTGACCGTCAAGATTGAAACGAGCTCCATGGCAGGGACAAAATAGTTCGTTTCCAACTAACTGAACTATGCAACCAAGATGAGTGCATCGCAATGAAAGCGCGACAAAACCGTTAGGGCTTCCGCGATTTGCTATTATAACCGGTTCTCCATCGGCAGCAATCACATTCTTACCCTTTTCCGGAAGAATGTCAGTTACACTTCCAACTTCAACATATGAAGTTTTCTCAGATGAGCGCTTTGGTGGTCGAAGAAAACTTAGTAAAGGGTAAGTTACCACTATAAGTGTGGCAAGACCTCCGAGGCTTGCCAAAAGGTTGAAGAACCTTCTTCGAGAAATAAACTCTTTAAGACTGTCCATCGCATTTCACCTTAAGCAAATGACTTCTTCTAGGAACTTATATGAGTGTAAATTCCTGGACACTAAAACCATCACATACTACTAACTATTTACTCTTCCAATGCTGTATCTTAGCTCTTTGCTTTTCGTAATCAAAGCCTTTGAAGTCGGGATATTCCTTGTTGTGACACTTAAGACAATCTTCCTTTGTTGGTTTTTTAATCGTGGCACGGCGCTTCTGCTTATCATTTATCGGAACTTTCATGTGCAAAGAGGCGGGCCCGTGACATGCTTCGCATTGAACATCAGCCAGCTTCGGCGTTTCTGACAAGGACTTAAATCCAGTTTTCTCACCAAAACCGGTTACATGACATTTGATGCATTTGGGGTCCTTTTGTTGTTGGTCGTTGAGCGAGCTAAATGCCTTCGCCATTTTTAAAGTAGACCAAACCTTCGCCTGTTCAGCGTGGCACACCTTGCAGTTCTTGGCGTTGTCGCCAACATACTCAGCCGTACCTTCTGATTGCCCAGATGCGCGCGAAGTAGCGTAAAACACTACACTGATAAAAGTGATGAAAATTACAAGACTTATTCGTCCATTACTTCTATTCATAAGAGGATTTCCTCCTTTTTTAATGATTTATATTATATCACTAACCTAATTAGTATCATAAATAATAATGCAATTAATTATATAAAATATTAAATAATTATTAGTAAATTTCTTCACATTCAGAAATAGAACCAAGAATGATTCATCTGTAACCATATTTTGGAGCTGTGATTCTAAATTCACGGAGCATTCTCAGAAGCGCTTCTCCAAAACGTCCCTTGGGCGAATCAAAACATACGGATTTAGGATTTAGATGGGCTTGCATTTCAATGAGAAAGCGTGGAGCGAACTAATTGAAATTTGTGGCATTAAACGGATTTGCAGTCGTACACTATCAATAGCCAACAGAACGCCCATAGATTTGCCCAGCAAGACCCTCATCGTTTAGATATGTATTTTATTACTAGGCGCACTTTCGTGCAGGGTAGATGTTGACAATAAAGGCAAGGTTTTGGGATAAATTTTACCTTAATGTTCGGATACGTACCTTCCACATACCTCAAAAGCTCCATCCATCGATGGCTCTTTCAATTTCTGCTTGGTATGGGTCAATGAGTGGAATATTATTCTCTTCCTTACAAGTCACAACACCTTCTCTCTATACGGTGCACTTGGCGAGATCAATAATCATGCACCAATGCGCCATTAACTTCCCCTCTCCTTTCTTCCTATTCCTTATTGATAAAATTATAGGAGTGTTGAGAGAAGCTGGTTTTCTTCTTTTATTTTTTGGAGGGCTACTGATAGCCATTGGACTTTTGCTAGTTTTGTGGGGCAAGGTAAACATTCCATATTTCGGAAGACTTCCAGGTGATATTGGTATTGAAAGGAATGGATTCAGCATTTATTTTCCTTGGGTTACTTTTTTGCTTTTATCTCTTCTTTTAACCATTGTGATAAACCTTTTGCTAAGATTATTTGGCAGATGAAACGTGAGATATTGCTCGCCTTAGGTTTATTTACTTTCATTTACTTCCTTTCATCTTTGAATTTTAGTCGATATGGAGTACTAATATTTGCAAATGAGGTCGCGGGGAAACTGAATAGTGATGGTCAAAGTCAACAGCAATTTAATAAAAGCGAAACATTCAATTCATCAATGAATTCTGAGGGAGTCACCAGCGAACCAACCATCTTGGTAAGAGTTCTGTTATCGGATGGCGTACCATTATTTGAAATTACCTCCAGTGGAATGATTTCAGTAACAAATGAGGAGGGTAAACATCTGGGAGAGTGGTCTCCGCCAATAAAAGTGTTTTTCCAATCGGGGACTATTAATTTAACTTCTACAGGAATGAGCGCATCAAGTTCTTACTTCAAGTGTGAACCAACCCTTGGAAATGTTTTATCTCATCGAGGTATCTCTTACAATGGTGATTTCATCTTACAGGTCTGGAGAGGGAAGCCTCTCTTGATAAACCGTGTAGGACTTGAAGAATATACTGCAAGTGTAGTTACTGCAGAGATGCCTGCCCTTTGGCATGAAGAGGCCTTGAAGGCTCAAGCTGTTGCTGCAAGGACTTATGCCCTTCAAAGGCTTTTAGTAAATGCAGACAAGCCATTTGATGTATATGCTACAGTCGCTGATCAGCTTTACCAGGGCTTAAAGTCTGTGCATCTAAGAGGACTAAAGGCAACTTCTGATACGAGGGGCAAAATAATTGCCTTTAATGGTGAACCGATTATTGCTTACTATCATTCCGCCAGCGGTGGAAAAACAAGACAGGGTAGTTTGCCTTATCTTGTTTCAGTAGATAGTCCGGAAAATTCGCCATTTAATAGCTGGGAAGTTGAATTTTCAATTAAGGATATTCAGGAGAAAGTTCAAGCTTCTCTGCCTGAATTAGGCGATGTCTATGATATTCAACCCGTCTTATTATCCCCTATGGAAGTGAAAGTTATTGCGATTGGGAAGAAGGGTAAGAAAGAGTTAAATTCAGTTGCATTAAGAAATATTCTGGGCGTAAATGTTATAAGAAGCCCTAATTATATAGTTGAAGTATCAGGCTTTCTCCCGGGCGAAGATTTTCGGGAGATTCACGACTGGATGCGAGTAAGTGTGATATCCGCAAATTCCGAGAAAGACATAAAGGTGCGGCGTGCCACTGTGACTAGCGGTTTACTAACACGTCCTATGTATCACCGATATTATGCGGCGAAACTTAAGGAAATCCCAGATAGGTTACTGTTTAAGGGGAGTGGCTATGGGCACGGCCTTGGGATGAGTCAGTGGGGCGCAAAGAAGATGGCAGAAGAAGGGAGGAGCTGGGAAGAAATAATAAAACACTACTTTAATGGCGTTGAAGTGGTTAATATTTCCGACTTAAATTATAGGAGTAAAGTCCTTCACCAGTTCAATTAAAGAATTCACCTTCAATGGAGAAACAGAGTAAAAAGCATGAGCATATTTAGTTCTGATGTGTCTTCCCCATTGGCGAGCCATTGCCTCAAAAAACTCGCGAATTCCGGCGTGTCTATCTGGGTCTCCGAACTGACTTCTGTGAACTAAGACTGCTTGTATCCATTGGTCAAAGTACTCCGTAACATCTACGATGAATGTAGGACTGACGGTTGGAGGTAAGAAGTAGTAGAAGATTGCGGAAGCCTGGTGTGGTTGGTAACCCATCGGTTCAACCAATTTCCTTAAGTGAGAATAGTTGAAAGCATGACTAGCTAGAATGCCTGTTTTAACGTGGTCATTATGCCCCAGTCCTCTGCCTAAAGGCAGGATGTAGTATGGCGCTAGCACAATCTTAGGACGCCACTTACAAATGACACTGGCAAAGAGCTTCCTATTTTCAAAAGTATCTTCAACTCCACAGTCCGGCAACTGCAGATTTTCACGCACTGTGAGCTTAAGAATGCTTGCTGCTTCCATACTCTCTTGTCTTCTTATATCAACATCACCGCCGGTGCTTGCCTCACCTTCAGTCACATCAATGATAGCGGTTTTTTGCCCTTGCGCCTGAGCCTTGAGCAACACTCCACCGCAACCAATCTCAGCATCATCAGGATGAGGTGAGAAGGCTAGTATATCTATATTGAAACTCGTTTCTAATGGCTCTTCTGGAAATATTTGAACTGTCGCTTCAGTTTTCGTCATAAAACACTCCTGACTAGTGAATGGGAATACTAAGGTAGTTTTACAAATTAGCTTATTTATTAAATTATACAAAAAATTTTCTTAAGAACCAAGTTGACTAATTGACCCCATAGAGATTAAACTACAATTTCAAAATAACCCATAAAGGTTTGATAACACAAAGATTAATGAGTGTTACTGTGATAGTTGGAGCACAGTGGGGAGACGAGGGGAAGGGTAAAATCACACATTTTCTAGCCTCGGATTATGACATTGTTTTGCGATTCCAGGGTGGCAGTAACGCCGGACACACTGTTATAACGAAGGGCAAAAAGTACAAGTTCAACCTATTGCCAAGTGGTATTCTCCACGATTCCTGCACTTGCTTATTGAGTGATGGGATGGTTGTAGATACCGCTCACTTAATAGAAGAAATAAACACTTTGAAATCAGAGGGAGTATGGTTTGAGAATCTTCTCTTGGGTAGCGGTGCCAATTTAGTCTTACCGTATCACACACTAATAGACGAGTTGGAAGAAGAAAGGCTTGCTGGTGAGGCAATTGGAACGACAAGACGGGGGATTGGCCCAGCTTACGCTGACAAGTATTCTCGCACAGGGCTTTTAGTTGGGGATTTATTAAAGCCTGATTATCTTAAAAAAAGACTTATGGGGATAGTAGAGTATAAGAATGAGCTGATTCGTTGTGTGTACCATTCTTCAAAAGCTATTGATTTCTCTCAATTATACGAGGAATTACTAACTCATGCAGATTTTCTTAAGCCTTACATAATTGATACAGTTCCCTTTGTAAGATCTGCTATTAAAGAAGAGAAAGCGGTTCTTTGTGAAGGAGCTCAGGGAACACTATTGGATGTTGACTATGGAACATACCCATACGTTACAAGCTCTCATTCCACGACCGCAGGTGCCTGTTTAGGAACGGGTATCTCTCCCTTAGAAATTTCAAGGGTTATTGGTGTTTCCAAAGCTTATACAACAAGGGTCGGGCAGGGTTGTTTCCCCACCGAGTTGAAAGATGAAATTGGCGAACAAATACGCCAGCGTGGCAGAGAGTATGGAACTACAACCGGTAGGCCAAGGCGTTGCGGGTGGCTAGATCTTGTCTTGCTACGTTATGCTATTGAAATTAGTGGTTGTACTGAATTGGCGTTAACTAAAATTGATGTTCTTGATGGAATTGATGAAATCAAGGTTTGTGTTGCCTATAAGCATAATGGGAAAATAGTGGAAAACATTTCAGTTTCCGATATTGAGCTTTCAAATTACGAGCCAATCTACCAAACCTTCAAGGGTTGGAAGCATAGCATTTCAGGGGTTCAGAGCGTAAATGAATTACCTGATGAGTTTTTACGCTTAACGGATTTTATAACTCAAAGCATAGGCATACCAATTACCTTGCTCTCGGTTGGAGAGGCATCAGAGCAAACTTGCGTTTTTCGCAAATATTTAGAGTAAACGGTGCGTTATTGAGGGCAATTAATGGCTCCTAGGCGTTATTGTTTCGTTAGATTCAAGACATTATTCTGATGGTATAATCTGATTGTGAAGGATATGGATAGGGAGATAGTGCATAGGGTGAGATTTATTTGCACGCTAGCCCTTGA
Source organism: Planctomycetales bacterium (assembly GCA_037441675.1). Lineage (GTDB taxonomy): Bacteria > 4484-113 > 4484-113 > 4484-113 > 4484-113 > JBBIRS01. Next base: position 25,186 of record JBBIRS010000001.1, read on the forward strand.
ATTTACTCTCTCACTGGTGATTTTTTCTGCCTGCGGGAGGCAGTCAAACCAACTTTCTTCATATCCTCAAGTAGTTTCCCAAAGTTCGGTTCAATCTATCTTTGATGATGATTTACCTTACTTCCCGAACCGTATAATCATTGCATTTAATAAGGATTTTGAGCTTTCGGAAGATATAGGAAAGTCTTATCGCGCTTTAGTCCCGTCGGGACCCCTTTATCAAAATGAAGAGTCAGCCCTATTTGCTAGGTACCTAGCGGATGAGTTGGGCTTAGCTCTTTCAAATGAAGTCTACGTTGAAGACTTAAATTTCGCCTCATATCAAGTTCCTGAATCTTTGAGTGTTGAGGAATTAATAAACTCGCTACCATTGAAATATCCTAATGAGGTACGCTATGTGGAATATGATGGAAAAGCAGAGCTAGCCTTTGTACCAAACGATCCATTCTATCCCGACGATGTATGGGGTCTAGTCAAGGTTAATCCGGAAACCGCTTGGGATTACACAGTTGGTGACGAAGTTTATATTGGGGTCATTGACTCAGGAATTCGCATGAACAACGGAAACCCTGATCACGAGGATCTGATGGACAATGTCTATCTTCCTGAAGGATTTACCTTAGACCTGGTGAACAACGACGCGATACCTGAGGATACCGATGGGCATGGCACCCATGTAGCCGGGATTGCATCTGCCGTTGGCAATAATTCTTTAGGTCTGCCCGGGGTCGCCTTTGCAGCTAAGATAGTCCCAATAAGAGTTCTGGTTGGAGATGAAGTACAGTTACCGTACTCAAGGGTAATTCAGGCTATCCAAACTGCAGTACAAGCTGGTTGTAAGGTTATTAATATGAGCTTGGGTGGTAGCTTTTTATCGAAAGCTCTTCAGGAGACGGTAGAACAGGCTTACTTGAACGGTGTGCTTCTGGTAGCAGCGGCTATGAATAGAGGTAACGAGAAGATGATATATCCTGCTGCTTATGAGGAAGTTATCGCGGTAGGAGCGACTGATCCGGATGATAAACGGGCCAGCTTTAGTAATTACGGAGAATGGGTAGATATTGCTGCACCTGGTACTAATATCCTCTCAACTCTAGCAAATTCCTCCACCTCATACGGTTACAAAAGTGGAACTAGTATGGCTTCTCCTCTTGTGGCAGGTGCTGGGGCTTTGCTTTGGGGACTCAATCCAGATCTAAGCGTAGAAGAAGTTAAGGCAATCCTTGAGGCAAGTGGAGATGATTTAGTCGATTCTGAGTGGAATAATCCGGACATTAAAAGGCTAAACGTTAGCCAGGCTGTTAATTATAGCCTTGGTTCACCACCTACAGTTCAAATCTTATCCCCATCTGAGGGTCAAGTTTCTGGCGTAGTTGATGTTACTGTTAGCGCAACAGACTCTGATGGAACTGTGAAGAAAGCCACCTTCTATGTAGGAAGTTATTTCTTGGGTGTGGATAGGACAGAACCATTTAGCGTCTCTTGGAATACCGAAAACTTCCCAAACAAGCAATACACATTAAAAGTTATCGCTACCGATGATGATTCGCAAATTGCGGTTGATACTGTTGAAGTTACTGTAAACAACTCAGAGATAAGTCCAGATTACTGGGAGGACTTTGAGAGCGGAGAGAACGGTTGGTGGATAAGAAACGACAGTGGTAACTCGTTCTGGCACATTTCAACAGAAAAGTCTAATTCACCCACTCATTCCTTTAAGTTTGGTAGCAACAGTGGTGGCGTCTACCAAAATAATGAATTTGATCTCTTATTTTCTCCATCATTTAACTTAAACGGTTTGGAGCACGTCAAAATTGAGTTCAATCACTTTGAAGATTTCAATATTGGTGATACTGGTTACGTAGCAGTCAATATCGGTGACGGGGAATATTATCTTCTTGAAAGCTTTAGTGATCTATCAACAGATTGGGGTTTCACTGAAGTTAGCTTAGATGACTTCATAGGAAATAGTGTCCAGATTGTATTTATTGCCGAAACGGATGGTTTTGGTGTTAGTGGAGGCTGGTGGATAGATGATTTTAGAATAAGGAAGTCTTCAGACCCACCCACAATAACTCTAATCGAACCCGTAGGGGGAGAGGTTTCAGGGACCATATGGGTTAGAGCCAATGCCTCCGATGATGTAAGTATTTCAAAGGTTGAATTCTACGTTGATAATCAGTTGAAATTTACGGACACCTCAGCGCCATATCAATTTCAATTAGATACAACAACGATTCATGGTGGGGATAGAAAAGTTAAGGCGGTGGCGTACGATGAATATCCGTTAACTGCAAGTGATGAGGTAACTGTAACGGTAAAGAACCACTCAATTTCATCATTTGCTCCATCCTCCGCGACAGCGGATAATTTCCTCAATATAAATGGAAGCCTTTTTATTGAGAATGGAGTAGAAAGCCGTGACCCAACTACTGATAAAGTTTATTTTACCGGCGTTAGCGGGCGAGTAGAAGCTCAAGTATCCAGTTGGCGTAGGGACAGAATTACGGTAGTTATTCCTAAGGGGGCAGTAGACGGTGTGATTTATGTGGATATTGGTTCTGCCTCCGTCAACTCTTCAACTGCCTTTACTATTCTACCCAAAATAGATGTATTAGTTCCAAACGCAGCTTATGTAGGAGATACGATTGAGGTTGTTGGCTCAGGCTTCCTAGCGGAGATGTCGGAAGAATCAGAGGTGAGTTTTGGCGCTCTCATTGCGGAAAATGTTTTATCCTGGAGTACAACAAGCATAATGGTAGAAGTCCCTAAAGGAGTGAAGCCTTCTCTCGTTACTGTAAAGACCAAAAATGGCACAAGTACTGGAGTTATTTTCACTCCCATCCCAAGAATACTTGAGCTCTCAAGGTACTGGGGTCATCCTGGGGCGGAACTTACAATCCGCGGAACAAGCTTCGGAGATTTTAGGGGTTCTTCGGTAGTTGTTTTCGCTCCCAATGTGCAGGTCCCAAGTGGAAATTTCCTAAGCTGGAATGACAGTGAGATAATTCTCATAATTCCATCTGGCGCAGAAACAGGACCACTCCGAATGCTCGTTAATGGCAATCAAAGTAATGCGGTTGAATTTACAATTACTCTACCGCCACCAAGATTAAACGACGTTCAGCAGTTTTAGAGTGTTTAGATAGCGCCAATTGTGTTAGAATTCTTTCAATTGGAAGTGGCAGAATGAACGTAAACTTGAAGAAACTTTACAAATCGCTCGCGATTGGTTGGTTGTCTATTGGTTTGCTCTCCTGTGCTTCCCATAAAGCTAAGAATAGTTTCACTCCCGACCACTATTTACCTCATGGTGGAACTCAACTTTTAAGCGTTACCATTGGGAAACAGACTTCTGGTCTTCCAACCGGAGTAATTGTGACATGGGAACGGGTAGCAGATTCTAGGGCAGTTGGCTACTATCTCTATCGTTCTACATCCCCGATTCCTGACGTTCCTGATCCAACATTGCGAACAAATGGTGGGAATTTGATACCCCAACCGCCTTCCGGCAGTTTTGTGACCTTCCAAGATATGTTTTTCCCCGTGGTGGGGGCTACCTATTATTATCGTGTTTCTGTAGTAGACGTAGCGTCCCAGGAAAGCGAGCTAAGCAATGAGATGAGTATTACAATTCAGGGACATCGCGTAGATGGTATTAACCCAACCCAGGGCTATTATGGAGATCTTGTCACTCTTATTGGCGAGAACTTCGGCATTTATAATCCTTCCACAGATTCAGTCCTGTTTAACACTGACAACTTGGAGAAGTTGTCTGCGAGTATCATCAGCTGGAATGAAACACCAGGACAGATTACAGCAATTGTTCCTCAAGGGGCTATAACTGGCAAGGTTCAGGTTGTAATAGCAGGCACGATTGCAGAAACGGATGAGGATTTCGTAGTATTAAGCCCCTTTTTAACTGAAGTAGTGCCACCAAATGCTACCCAAGGCGACATAATTACCCTCCTAGGAGAAAATCTTGGTGATACGCCAAGTGGTGATGACAGGGTGGTTCTGCCTGGCGGGACTGTTTTACGGTATGACAATACTGCATACATTCTCTCCTGGGGCTCCACTCAGATAACACTTCGCGTCCCACCGTTATCTACTAACGATGGTGAAATTTATGTGGTGACTGGAGGGGTAGAGACTAACGGCGTATCCTTTTCAATTCGTCCAAGATTGGATCAGCTATTTCCATTACCGGTGGTTCTTGGTTCGCCTAATGAGTATCACATAATTGGAATAAATCTCGGCAATAAGTCTGATTCAATGCTATTGATAGTTGATCTCTCGGCAAATCCAATGCCTCCAGTTCAAATACCTCCCGCGGAAGTGTCAGTATGGACTAATAGTGAGATTATCTTCAGGATACCGTCAGTTATCACCGGTTCTCTCCCAGCCTTTAGGGTTGTCAGGGGACAGGCTGAAAGCAACGATTTGGCTTTCTCTCCATTCCCTCTCCTTAGCATATCTTTTATTAGTCCTCAACCTCTTTCAACTATTGACAGAGCAACAGATTTCGTTCTCAACTTAAGTGGAACAGAAATGGTGGAGAGGGTGGAGTATTACCTTCTTCCATCTTCCGACCCATTTGAGGTTCAAGAGGATCAAGAATTTTACTTTGTTAATTTTGATCCATCAGGGTTTTTTAACGGTCGTTACACAATTGTTGCAGTAGCCTATAGATTGGCTGAAGTCGCTTCTACTTCAATTACCTTTGATCTTTTATCACTTGTCGGCGATGTTAACGCTGATGGTTCTGTGGATGAACTAGATGTAGCTGAATTAGATGCTCTGTTTGGAACTACCTTTGGTCAGGAAGAATATCGTGCCTATCGCGACCCAAACCGCGATGGTGTTATAGATGAACGGGACGTAACATTGGTTGGTTACAACTTTGGCTTGAGTATAAGAGGTGAATGAGGGCGTGGCTAGGATATATACCCGTACTGGCGACAAGGGAGAAACCTCCCTTCTTTCTGGGCTACGTGTAAAGAAAAACAACAAACGAATTTTAGCCTACGGGGAGATAGATGAGTTAAACTCGTACCTTGGTTTAGTTGTAGCCACAGTAGAAATAGATGATATCAGGAATCTACTGTTAAAAGTTCAGGGTGAACTGTTCTCTTTTGGAGCGGAACTTTCAGCACAAACTGAAGAGAAAATAGCTAAGTTGCCATCCCGCCTTACTAAAGAAGCAATTGAGCTCATTGAGAAAGAGATAGATAGATACAATGAGTTGCTTCCACCGCTAAGGGAGTTCATTTTACCCGGTGGGTCTGTATCATCAGCTCATTTGCATGTCGCCAGAACGATTTGCAGACGCGCAGAAAGAAGTTTAATTGCTTTAGCTCAAGATGAAGCTATTAATCCCATCCTTCTGGCGTACTTGAATCGGCTTTCTGATTTGCTATTTGTCCTTGCACGATACGTTAATTTCAAACTTGGCATCAAAGATGAACCTTGGGGGAAAAAACCTTAAATTTTATATTAGATTAACACTCTCACTTTTTTTATTAAAGCTCAGCCTAGAAGACACACACGGAAGTTATTGTTAACCCTTATTTTTAGCCCACCAACTAACCTTAAATAGCTACAGCTCAATCAACAAAGGATGATCACTAGTTCAGCCATGGATCTTGAGTAGGTGGTGGAGTAAATCTGATGATTTGATTAAGTATTCTTAGTCTTTCTAATTCAGCTTTGACAAAGATATAGCGGGAGTAGATACTCTTTGCGTAAAGCCAGCTCTGCTTCCTAGATGGATCTACGGGTAAAAGAGAGGCAAGAGAATTGATAAGTACTCTAAAAAGCCCGCGCGACATATCCTTTGGAGGCAAAACAAAGCCAGCTGTGCCACCCTTTGAATCAAACTTCAGAACCAAGCTAATAATATCTTGAAGAACATTCTCAAACTCTATATCATCAGGTAAATCAACTTCCTCCTCACCTAATTCGACTAGAGCAGTTGGGTAGGGTTCAATTCTTATTAAATGTTTAAGGGTAGCTCTATATTTCCCACGTAGAGTAACATTGTAAAATCCACCTGAATTTACTATGTGACTAATAATTTTCCCACTTGTTCCAACACTCTCAGAGGGAAGAAGAGTATCACGTTTATCTTTTAATGGTCTTGCCAGAAAGATCCCTACATCTTGCTCTTTCTCAACCGCATCTTTAATTAGTTTCTTATTAAACTCTTCATAAATATATAAGCTTATAGATGTTTCGGGGAAAAACACTACTCCAGGGATAGCCATTATTGGGATTACTCTTGTAGTTATGTTCGCCATTTTCCTCTGAACTCTTCTATTAGCATATTATAACCTTAGCAAATATCGTACTTTACTTTGGAAATGAAGTCTTGCGGGCTATATTTCTCCAAAAGGATTTTAAAACCACAAGAATAGTGCCTTAGAAATGGTGAATTCATTGGTGTAAGAAGTAAAATAAGCTCAAGTTCAATTAGTTTTCCAATTTTAACCTTTGAAGCTTGATAAGCAGGCATTGTTTGAACTTATATCTCAGCCGTTCTTATTAAGAAACTTAAGAATAGCGGTTTCAATCATTAAGATAAGTTCCTCTTTTTGTAAAGCGGTTAAACTATGTAAGTGGTGTCTACCAAAAACGTAGGTACAAATTTTTTTAATTACATCGTAGTCATATCGCTTGCCATCTTCCTTAGCAACTTTAAGCTCTTCTTTGACCCCATTCTCGTACGTGCAGGTCAACACGTAGTCATCTCCCTCTTGCCTATCAACTGTAACCGAGATTAATCTTGCTTTAGCCATAATTTGCCTTAGATACTATTTCGCCTAGGTTTTACCTTTTTTATGATACACGCTTTGTACTGGTTCAAATAGAGAAACATTTAGAAAAAGCCGATTTTTGCTCCAAGTTCTTTCATTTCTAACAATCCCTCTTCCAGTGTAAATTTTGGATAATATCCCGTCTTTCTTAACTTACTCACATCAAGCACGTCAAAGCAAAATTTTTCATTTACCACTGTATATGGGAGCTCTTCGCCTAGGACTTTAGATACTAGCTCTGTTACATTCTTTATTGAAGTGCCAATCCCAACTCCTGCGTTAAACGTCTCGCGATCGAAGGAAGTGTCATCAATTGCCCGCGTTAATAAATCAACCGCATCCTCTACATAGAGAAACTCAACAAAGCTATTCAGGCTCTCATAGAGTCTGGTCATTTCCCTTTTCCTCCAACCACGGAATAATTCGTAAATAGGATTTCTTTGCATGCCAACTCCAAAAAGCCTGCAGAATCTAAAAATAGTAAAATTGAGATTATGCTCGCCACCCACTATCTTTATCACTCTTTCTGCCGTATGCTTAGTAACTCCATAAAGCCTTTCAGAGGTAAGGGGACTGACTTCATTAGGGAAATACCCACTTTCGTAAACTGAAGCGGAAGAAGAGAAAAGCATTTTAATACCTTTCTTGCTAGCTTTTTCTGCAATTAGCGCGCTTGCCCCAATATTCACTTCAACTGCTTCTTCAGGTTTTGCAAGGCAGAGGCGCTCGGAAGAAATAGCCGCTAGGTGAAAGATAACATCAACCTTACTAACTAATTCTTCAACCAACATCCTATCTTTAATATTGCCAATTAGTATCTGGAACTTTGGGAAACTTTTCAGATACGCGACAGACCTAGAGTTAGGATCTCTGCAAAGGGCAAATACTTCCCAGTCATATTTACTGAGAAGCTTAAGGGCTAAGTTAAAGCCAAGTAGGGAGCTAATTCCTGTTATACCTGCACGCAAATCACTACCTATCCTTTATATCAAGTAAACACATTGTTACAAGTGGAAATAGAATCTCTAAATTTCCAGTGAGAGCGTATCCTCTACCTTGAGTGCTGGTGGGCCTCTTAACTACGTTTTCAATAGGCCTGTAATGCTGAATCATATCCATGTTAACTGCCATAAAGTTATGAACATTATGGCCAAGGTTACGTGCTATAGATAAGCTTTTTAGAAATACTTCCGGAAGTATAACCGCGCTAGCAGCGTTAATTACAACTCCTTTTTCCAGTGAGCATACAAGATTGGCAAACTTTCTAAAGTCAATCTCTGTTCCTTTTCCAATGCTAGCCCCATCAGCATTAGGATGCATATGAATAGTATCAGTTCCATATGCTATGTGAGCGGTTAAAGGGATTCCCCGTTCGTAAGCGTAGTTGATAATTGAGTAATTTTTATATGGTAAGTTTTCCTGAGATATCTTTCGCCCAACTGCTTCCCCGATGCCTAAACCTTCAGATACGCCTGCTTTTATAGCGGAGTTAATGAATTCTCCTATCTCCTTCCACATTCCAAAACTTCCATCCCCAATGGTTATAGAAACGTCCTCACTTGTTTCTCCAATCATAGCAATTTCAGTATCGTGAATAATTCCCGCTCCTTGCATTGCAAGAGCTGTTAAGAAGCCTTCATCAATTAAACGCATTATATAAGGCGATAGTCCAAGCTTAATAAGTGCATCCCCCATCATGAGGATGATTTGTTTATTTTCTTTTCTAGCCTGGTTCCACCACCTACAGATTTCCTTTAGGTCATCTGCTTTCAGAAAGGCTGGTAATGTATCAAGGAACTTTGCAAAAGTCCCATTTGTTTCTATTGGGATTCCAAAAGAACTTACTTTGACTTTGTTCTTACGATCCCGTATTGATTTCATGTTAAGCTTACTTAAATCCAATGGATCAATCATTCCACTCTCCTTAAAATAAATCTTAGCTCATTAAAGATTCTATGGCGAAAACAAATAATTGCCTAAATTATGTTTTTTGATTGAGGGTATTACCATATTAGCGATTTTACTTCCAAATTCTCTATAAATGGGAGGCAAAAGTATGTCCTTGATGGTTGGGAAAATTGCGCCTGATTTTTCTCTTGAAGGAACGAGCGGTACTTTTTCATCCGCTGACTTAAAGGGAAACTGGGCTATAGTGTTCTTTTTCCCAAAGGCAAAAACTAGTGTTTGTCAGAGTGAAGTTCTAGCCTTTAACCAACACTTCAACGAGTTTGCAAGCTTGGGTACCCAAATAGTTGGGATTAGCGTTGATGATATTGATACTTTGACTAGTTGGGTTCAGGAGCTAGGCTCGTTCAACTATCCCCTATTGTCAGACAAAGACCATGTGGTGTCCAAGGCTTTTGAAGTGTTTTCTGAGAGGGATAAAATAAGCTACCGCGGGCTATTCATATTAGACCCTGAAGGTAAGATCCGCTATCAAGTGGTTCAGGAGCCTTTCTTTGGAAGGTCAATTGAAGAAGTTAAAAGAATACTACAAGCGCTCCAGAGCGGAGGTCCATGCCCTGTAGATTGGAAACCCGAAGGTTAGTAATTCCACTGTAGAATAACTTTCCTAAAGTAAACCATCCTAGATAAAGTGATGCCGAACGGCAAACTCATAAAGTTCGTTTCTAAATTTTGGATGGGCTAATTCTATTAGCGCATTTGCTCGTTGTCTGCGGTTTAAGCCGAAAAGGTTTACCTTTCCCCACTCGGTAACAACCCAGCGAATATCAGCTCTCGTATCAACAACGCCAGCTCCTGGGGCTAATTCACCAACTATTCTGGATATAGTCTCACCCTTGGCGGTAGAAGGAAGTGCGACTATTGGAACTCCACCTTTACTTCTAGCCGCGCCACGAATAAAATCAAGTTGACCGCCAAACCCAGAAAATATTTTGTGGCCTATGGAATCCGCATTCACCTGACCAGTCAAGTCAATTGAAATGGCAGAATTTATCGCTACCATCTTTTCATTCTGCGCAATTACAAAAGGATCGTTAACATATTCAACCGGATGAGATTCAATAAAGGGATTGTTATCAACGAAATCGTATAGGCGTCTAGTACCCATCAAAAAAGTGCAGATAGCCTTACCCTTATGTAATGTCTTTTTCTCACCATTGATAACGCCAAGTTCCATCAAATCGAGAGCTCCATCAGAAAACATCTCCGTGTGGAGCCCTAAATTTCTCTTATCCTTAAGGAAATGCAGAACCGCATCAGGGACTGCGCCAATGCCCATCTGTAAAGTGCTTCCATCATCAATCAATTCAGAAATGTGCTTTCCGATAGTCCTTGACACCTCGTCTACTTCCCCAGAATGGTACTCGTATAATTCATGTTCCACTTCTACCAGATAAGTGATCTTGCTCAGATGAATAAAATTATCGCCTAGAACCCTCGGCATTCTAGGATTGATTTCAGCTACTATTATCTTTGCTGTTCTACAAGCAGCAAGTGTTATCTCTGTTCCTACCCCTAAACTGCAAAATCCGTGTTCATCAGGGGGGGATAGCTGAACTAAAGCGACGTCTATTGGCATTAAGCCTTCAAAAAAGAGCCGCGGAATTTCAAAAAGAAATATTGGAGTCCAATCCGCTCGTCCTTCATTAATAGCATCCCTCACGTTTCCTCCTGCGAATAAAGCATTGTGCCTAAAGTACTTTTCAACTCCAGGTTCTGCATATGGAGCGTCACCAAATGTCAGTATGTGTACTATCTCAACATCCTGAACATCCTCTTTTATCGTTTCTAGTGAGTTGACTAAGACCTGAGGTGTTGCTGCTCCGGGGTGAATATATACTCGGTTGCCAGATTTTATACAGCTAATCGCTTCTTCAGCTTTTTTGACCTTGCTACGATATCTCTGAAACCAAGTTTCCAAGGTTAGATCCCTCCCTTGGAAGAATTTAACGATGACTTTTTCTTCTCGTAAATGTCCCTAATAAACTCATTCAGTATTTGTCCCTTTGCAATGTACGTCCCGCTTTTGAAAACCGGGTTTTCAGAAATTGCTTTGTCAACAGATTCATAGCTCGCAAAACGTAATAGTAATGGAAGTAATGCATTGGAATGAGCTCGGCTTGCAGTCCTAGCAACATTACTAGTTAGATTTGGGACACAGTAATGCAGAATTCCATCAACGGTATAAACAGGATCCTGTAGAGTGGTTGGACGGCTCGTTTCGCAGTTGCCTCCTTGGTCTATTGCTACATCTATTATAAGAGACCTCGGCGTCATTTCTTTTAGCATTTCTCTCGTAATAAGTTTAGGGGCAAGTTGTCCATGAATATGCGCAGCGGTGATTACGACATCTGAAAAAGAAAGAGCTTTTCTAATATTGGCATCATTGCTAACCATAGTGTTAATATTTCCTCGGAAATCGTGATCAATCTTGTGCAGTCTTTCCAAGTTCTTGTCTAGGACTATAACGTTCACTCCAAGCTTATGAAAGGACAGTGCGGCATAATATCCAAGCACTCCTCCACCAATTATCGTCACTGTAACTGCTGGGACGCCGGGTATTCCCATAAGCAGCTTTCCTCTCCCGCCTGATTCCGTTTCAAGGAACCGACCCGCAATTTGTGGCATCATTCTTCCTGCTATTTCGCTCGCTTGAACCAATAATGGTGCAAAACCGTTCTCAGTCATTTCTTCGTAGCATATTGCGGTAATTTGTTTCCTTACATAAAGGTCTATCAGGGCGAGGGGGGCAATCAATAGGTGAGAAAAGGCTCCGATAATCTTTCCCTCCGGGATAATTGAATATTCTTCTGGAATTGGATTCTTTATTTTCAGAATGACATCCGCACGTTGAAAAACCTCTTCCCGAGAGTAAGCGATAACTGCGCCAGCTGAAGAGTACTCTTCATCTGAAAAACCAGCGTTTATACCACAGTTGGTTTCGCAAGTTACTAAATGACCTGAACTTACTAGTTGCCTGACACCCATAGGAGTAAGACCAACCCTGTGTTCATTTGTCATAATCTCCTTTGACACACCAAAAATCATTTTTTCCTCCTATTGTGAATAATATCACAATCCTATTACATGTTCCTTATTAAAGTATTACTAGAAACTCACTCCTATAACCATTTATCTTTTGCTAACAAGTTTATAAGGTTTAACCATTCTTTATTTTCACACAAGATTTTCATAGTTTTATTGATAACTTAACATTGGGTATAATTTCTGAAGCTAATTAAAATTAAAACTTCCGCAAACAGTTTAATGGAAAAATCTGGTGAACAAATATTTGCATCTGCACTTTGTCAGGTTGCAGGTGTGGGAACTAGGTTATTGATTGAATTGAAGACCCACTTTGGCTCGTATAGCGCCGCCTGGGATGCAAGTGCGGTTGAGTGGTTAGATGTACCTGGAGTAACTGCAGGGTTAAAGGACAGATTTGATGAATTTAAATCTTCCTTTGACATAGAAGAATATGCCCGTTCGCTTTCCTCCAAAGAGATTAAAGTCTTAGCTATTGACTCACCAAACTATCCTGAAATCTTAAAGCAAATAGCAAGCCCCCCGCCAGTAATTTATCTAATAGGTAACTTACAGCACTTAGAACCTGATAAGGTTGCAATTGTTGGCACACGTAAAGCATCAGAGTATGGAAAAGAGGTAGCGCGAAAACTGGCTCGTGACCTAGTTGATCTCGGTCTCGTCGTAGTTTCAGGTATGGCTCTTGGTATTGATGGATCTGCTCACGAAGGTGCAATTGATGGAGGCGGACCAACGATAGCTGTTCTTGGAAGCGGTGTTGATGTTGTGTATCCAGATGAACATGTCAACCTCTACCGAGAGATACGTGAACTTGGATTAATTATTAGTGAACAACCCCCTGGTAGTCCACCCCTAAGAGAGAATTTCCCAAGCAGAAACCGAATTATCTCAGGTTTATGTGTGGCAACAGTGGTGGTAGAAGCTCCTTTAGGAAGCGGGGCGCTATTGACGGCTCATTATGCAATCGAGCAGGGCAGGGATGTATTTGCTGTTCCAGGTAGTGTTAACAGTTACAGTTTCAAGGGGAATCACAAGCTCATCAAAGATGGAGCAAAATTAATAGAGGATGTTGACGATATAGTTACTTCCTTCAGGGTATCCAAGTTTGATTTATTGAAAATGGAACAGGAAAAATCTCAAAGGAAGCTATTTGCGGAAGAAGTTCGTACTATTCCATTCCTTGAGGAAACACTAGTATCGGATGAGGCTTCCCTGAAGCGTCCTAAGACGAATAGGGCTAGGCGTAGTTCAGAGAAGGCGTCCGTTGAGTCAGATACGGTTGATGAAAAAGTCACCACTCAGTTACCAAAATTAACTGAAGAGGAATTATCCCTTCTGAGTGAACTTAGTTACAGTGATGGAACTCATATAAATAATTTGGCTCGAAAGCTAAAGCTTTCAATGGCGGAGCTTTCCGCCAGATTAACTCTTTTGGAGATTAAGGGCTTGGTGAAATCCCTGCCGGGAGGCTTTTATCTGCGTTTATAGGGGTTGATAGCAAGAGTGACAAAAGGAACCACTGAGAGAAAGCCTCTTTTAATAGTTGAATCTCCCGCTAAAGCGCGAACCCTTAAGCGTATCCTCGGGGAGAGTTATGATGTTCTCTCTAGTAATGGCCACGTGCGTGACCTACCAGAAAAGAAATTGGGTGTTGACACTAAGAATGGTTTTACTCCTACTTATGTTTTGATCCCATCCAAGAATGAAGTAGTAAAGAAACTTAAAACTGCAGCCTCAAAGGCAAAAGAGATTATATTGGGAACAGACCCAGACAGGGAAGGTGAAGCTATCGCTTGGCATCTTTCACAGATATTAGATAAAGATGTCAAGCGGGTAGAATTCTTTGAGATAACGAAGGATAAAGTTATAGAGGCATTGAAGCATCCCAGGCGGATTAACCAGTTACGCGTGAATTCCCAGATTGCACGTCGTGTTCTAGACCGCTTAGTAGGTTACAGTCTTTCACCTGTCCTTTGGAATAAGATTAAACGAGGTTTATCAGCCGGAAGAGTGCAGTCCGTAGCTGTTAGGTTGATCTGCGAACGTGAAGAGGAGATTCGTAGTTTCACCCCTCGTGAATACTGGCTCATTCTGGGTTCTTTTCAAGCCGGGGATATTTCATTTGAGGCTGAGTTTGTAGCCTTTAACGGAACTAAAATATCACGACCAGAAGACGAAGGTTCTAAAGGCGCACGTGTTATTTCTTCTGAAGAAGAGGCACGAGCAATTGAAGAAATTCTCAGGCGAATGGACTATTTAATATCTAGCGTAGAAGTCAAAGAAGTTAAACGTCAACCCCAACCACCGTTTATTACTGCAACTTTACAGCAGGAGGCTTTCAAAAAACTTGGCTTTCATAGTAGTAGGACTATGCAAATTGCTCAAGAGTTATATGAGGGGATTGATGTAAACGGTGAACGTATGGGCGTTATCACTTATATGAGAACGGATTCTGTTCGTATAGAGGAGGATTTTCTGGCAAAGACAAGAAGTTATATTCTAAAAAATTATGGAGAGCGATACGTACCAGCGACTCCGCGAAAGTATAAATCAAGCCCCCGAGCGCAGGAGGCACACGAAGCGATAAGACCCACTAATCTAGATCTAAAGCCCGAAGACCTTAAGGGTAAGGTAAATGATACCCACTTTAAGTTGTACGATTTGATTTTCAGGAGATACCTTGCCTCGCAAATGGCTGACGCATTGTATCAACAGAGAACAGTTCATATTTCTGGTGAAGAAAAAGAAAACTCGGCGTTGTTTAGACAAACCGTTAGAACACTTAAGTTTGATGGCTTTCTCGCAGCAAGCTTGCCAATAGAGTCTGAAGAGAACAATAATGGAAATGCTGATTCAAAGCAAAAACAATCCGCTGAAGTACTGCCTCTTTTGGTTGAAGGCACTACTGCAAATCTTATAGATCTTCACCTTCAGCAGAGTTTCACTAAGCCTCCTGCTAAATATACGGAAGCGTCTCTCATCAAAGCGCTTGAGGAGAAAGGTATCGGTAGGCCATCTACTTATTCTGTAATTATTGAAACGATTATACGTAGAGGGTACATAACCAGGGATAAAGGTCGTCTAGTACCAACCCAGTGGGCTTTTGTCACGAATCAACTCCTGAACGATTATTTTCCCGAAGTTGTGGACGTGAACTTCACAGCCAAAATGGAAGATGGGCTTGACGAGATTGAGGAAGGGAAAAATCAATGGCAAGAACTTATTGGCAGTTATTATTTTCCACTCAACGAAAAAATCCAATCTGCGCTTAAAGATGATGTTAGATATAAAGTTATATGGCAGAAGATTTCTGAAAAGTGTCCAGAGTGTGGCTCACCGCTGGAGATTCGCTATGGAAGATTTGGGAAGTTTGTGAGTTGCTCTAATTTCCCCGCTTGTCATTATGTTAAGAAGGAAAATGAAGCAATTAAAACGGATAGAAAATGTCCCAAGTGCGGATCCCAGGTTGTCGTCAGAAGGAATCGATGGGGAATTCAATTCGCCTCTTGCTCAGCCTATCCAAAGTGCGATTTCGTCGGAGAAGTTCACGAGTTTTGCCCCAAGTGTGGGGCTAAGTTATTAAAGAGAAGGATGAAGAATAGGAAGGTCTTCTACGTTTGCAAAAGAAATAACGAGTCAAAGAAGAATAAATGTGACTTCATTGTCTTTGGCTATCCCACGTTAAGTGTATGTTCCTTGTGCGGTTCCTTTTTAGCCGAGGTTAGGCGTTCCGGTAGGCTTCATGTCATTTGTGCGAACTCATCCTGCGCTAACCATCGCGGAATTGAAAGCCAAGAAGAGATTGTTGAAGAGAAGGATAATTCATAACTCTTTTTTATTTCCTCCTGCCTCTTCTTCTATATTCAAACGCAAATTTAGTTACAAGTTGATTACTTTACTTAAGCGAGGTTAGACGATCTATTTGTCATAGATTACTTTAATCTAATTAAGATATTAATATTAGTATTACTGGATGAATCCATAGTAAGGAATGGAGGAGAAAAAAATGGCTATTGTTGATTTTTCAGTTGTGCCCATCGGTACAGGATCAACAAGTTTAAGTGATGCAGTAGCATTAGCGCATAAAGTAGTTATTGATAGTGGCTTACCAAATCGACTCAATCCTATGACTACAACGATTGAAGGTGACTTAGCTCAGATTTTTAGGATTATAGAAAAAGTCCACGATAAGTTAAAAGAGGCTGGATATATGCGACTTTCCACCAAAATGACCATTGATGATAGATTTGACCGTGAGGGCCCTAGAATGGAAAGCAAGATACGATCTGTCGAAGCTAAAATTGCAGAAATGTAGTTATTTGTAAAACTTTTCTCATTGGTGAAAGTGCCTTGAATTTTGGGCGAAATGGATGGTGGTTAATTTTGCTCGTTAAATGAGCTTGTTAGTAGCCATTTTGTATTAAATAATTAAGGAGCGTTTTTACCCTACAGGATAATTTACTCTCTTTCTAGCTATCATAATAAAAGCTAATAATTAGTTCTTTTAATCCAATAAGGGCATTATCATTTCTACCTTCACATACGGGTAGAGGTTCAAGTCCCCTACCAAAATCTCCGAAAACTGCAATTTTTGGAAGATGAGGAATTTTTTCTACTGAAATAGTTTGGTTAGATATGGTTCTTACATCTGGTTCTTCGACATCATTCACTCGTGGGAAAAGATAGTCCCTGAAAAGTGGCGGTGTACCTTCAAGTATTTCATCTTTTGTTGGTAATAGTAATAGGTATTGCGGCCTAATTAGTGCTCTTACCAGTGAACCAGCCATAGTGTGGCTAACCGAAGTAATCTGAAAACCGCCGATTTGGCCACGTCGACTCGTGGAGATCTCAATGACGCCAGAGTGCACCGCCCTTATTGATCCAACGGGCGCTAAAATACTCCCATCAAATCTCCCAACGCCGGTTATTGGTTTTGCTACTGTGGCAATTACTTTCTTCACTCCATCTTGGTAGAAGGCATAAACTCTACCCTTCTCCTTGTTCTCAAATGTAATTTTCTTTAGGTGATTGAGGGGAATTGAAACTTCAATTTCTAAAATATCTCCAACCTTTGGGATATATCCAAAGCCTAACTTTTCGCTTTTTGCATTTCTAATAACTCTGACAGCGCTACCAGGAATTGGAGAAAAACTACCGCCAAAGAGATACCTTCCCGTTTGCACATCAGTATAGATTACATAGTCTAACAACCTATCCGGTTCGCCCTTCAGGTTAAATCCGTAAAGTTCTTTAGGAAAGATGCTTATAGTTGCTCCCCTACCTAGATATGATTGAGTGTAGATCTTAATATGAATAGCATTCACCGCAGAAGCAACAACTACACTTCCTGTTCCATAGGCTGAAGCTCTAAAACTTTGTGTTCTGACATCGGTCGCCGGGCGCTCCACCTTCCCCAGAATGCATGTATTAGGTGGCAAGTTCCTCCCCAAAGCTTCCTCACTTAGAAGTATTCTTCCACCTTTACGATTTTCCAAGATAAGGTAGAATTTAATGCTACTGTCTTTAATTGAAGCTGAGGATTGTAGCCACGTAACAGCTAATATTAAAAGTAAGAAGCCAGTTAAAGGGAGTCTCATTTTACTCAAGTATGGTAGAGTAGATTAACCTCTCATGACAAACAAATTCACTGACTTTGCATAATTTCTTTCTCAGAGAAGAAGTTAGCAATCTCTTGAAGTGCGACACTCTCGCTATCGCTAGCATGAATTAAATTCCTCGTAACATCAGTGGCAAAATCACCCCGAATAGTACCCGGTTGAGCCTCAGCCGGCGATGTAGAACCAATAAGGTTTCTCATCTGTTTGACAACATCGTGTCCTTCCAAAACTAACACCACAACTGGCGATTCGATTATGAAATTGACAAGATCCTGGAAAAATGGCTTTTCACGGTGAACAGCATAATGTCGTTCTGCTAATGCCCTATCAACGGTCATCATTTTCATCGCCACGATGTTGAATCCTTTTTTTTCTATACGGGTTATGATTTCACCAACAAGCTTGCGGGAAACCGCATCGGGTTTTAGCATAATAAAAGTTCTTTCCTTGGAAGTAGCCATATTCATATTATCAATAAAGTGGCCAATAACTCACTTATGATATTTAAGTTCTAACGCTTAGCAATTTGTTCTGAAGAGACATTAGACCATCCAGATTCTTTCAGGAAGTAGCTAGCATCATAATTTTCGCGTTCAAGAATTCGCTCAAGGCCTGCTACCACATCTTTATCAAGATGAACACCTTCAGGGTCTCCAAATCTTCCAATGTGTGGAGCGGTCAACTTCTTGCATTCAGCCAGTGCTTCTTGTGGAGTAAGTCCTCCCTTGTATGGGCGCTCCTGCATCATCGCGTGGAAGATATCCGCAACCGCTAGTATTCTTCCCTCCAAGCTTACCTCTTTATCTTTTAATCCTAGGGGATAGCCTGTGCCATCCAACCTTTCGTGGTGCATACCTGCAATTCTTGGGACATCTCTCATTTCCTTTGAAAAGTAAACCTTTGACAGTATCTCAATAGTTTCGGAAACATGACTTCGCATCATTTTGAATTCTTCTTTCTCTAACTTCCCCGGTTTACCGAGGATTGCGTCGGGGATAGCTATTTTCCCATAATCGTGAAGAACAGCAGCGATTCTAATAAATTCAACTCTTTGGTGAGGCAGTCCAAGCTCCTTTGCAATAGCTACTGAAATACCTGTAACCATTTTAGAATGGTCATAAGTGGTTGGATCCTTTGCGTCAACACTTGATGCTAAAACCTCAATAAAACTGTTAAATTGTTTTTTCTGCTCCTCGTAAAGCCTAGCATTCTCTATGGCAACTGCCGCACTGCCGGATAAAGCAGCCAATAAATCCTCATCAGCAGATGTGAAATGAGGATGCTCAAGCTTGTTCAGGACTTGATAAACACCTATAAGGTCGCCTTTTTTGTTCAAGAGGGGCATGCAGAGAATATTCCTTGTAACATAACCAGTTTTCTTGTCCACCTCAGGATTGAAGAGTGGATGCGAGTAAGGATCTGAAATGTTTAATGTTTGTAGTGTTTTCGCAACATTTCCAGCTATTCCAACGCCAACAGGCATTCTTATTTCATCTCTAAGCCCCTCGCCAACGATAGTCCAAATCTCCTCATTCTCCTCATCATAGAGCCAAACCGTTGTTCTATCAGCCTTTAATAACCAAGAGCACTGCCTAGCAAGAACAGTTAGAAGTTCCCTAAGCTCTAACTTTCCACTTATAACTTGCGAAACCTGCATCAAAGCTTCCGCGCGCTCCAACGATTCTTGATACGCTCTTCTTAGTTTGATGGTCTCCACAGCGGCAGAAAGAATCTGAGCCACTCGATCTAAGCTCTCCAATAAATGTGTATCCACGCTAACGGAAGGTGGAAGATACATACAAAAAACTTCCATTACTTCCTGCGCTCCATCCAATAGAGGCATAATGCTTATCTTGCTCAGTTCATTTCGAACCTCTCTTGAAAGTCTCTTAGTAACTTCTTCATCTTCAAGATCTATAATCACTACCGACTTTTTGTTAATCGCTCTAGTCGCATTCACCCGAATAAGTTCTTCTAGTACCTCCTCATCTTTGGGATCAAATTCTCGTTCCACGCCTGCTAGAGCATGCCTACTTCCCATTTCACCTTCGATAACGGGGTAACGATAAGCTGAGAATCCCTCCACAAATTCAGAGAGGGGCTTTGAGAGCTTTACACCTAATTGCTCAAAAGTTTCGCTACCTGCAACCGCTCGGTGTAAGTCCAAGAGCTTTTGAAGTAGCTCAAGACTATCGTGATTTGAAGTTTCTTTATTTGACATATTTGATTACCGCCAACTGTATGGTATTTCTGTAGTATCAGCTGATATTCTAAACTCATCAGGCTCTTCATAATTATAAAGCCTATTAGGTATATTAAGAAGGTAAACCTCTTCTTCTCCGATGTTCTTAAATCCGTGATAGACTAAAGGGGGAATTGTTATCAATGTAAAATCACTTCCCGAGACTATGAATTCCTCAATCTCTCTAAAGGTAGGGGAATCAGTCCTTGCGTCGTATAATGCTATCTTAGCTTTGCCCTTGATAACGCAGAAATTGTCCGTTTGTGTTTTATGATAATGCCAAGCCTTCACAATTCCTGGAAGTGCAGTAGTAATATAAACCTGCCCAAAACCCTTAAAATTTTCCCAATCACAACGTAAGATCTCTACCAGGAATCCCCTCTCATCCCGAATTGGATTTAGACTTCTCCGGTAAGCACCTTCAATCATTTCAGAAAATTATATCAGATGTTTTGATTCAAGCTTGACAAATTTAAACATACGTGTAGTATTATATTATGCCAAGACTACCTACAAAACGGCAAATGGAAATACTTAGGTATATCTACGAGTACCAAAAGGAGCAGGGGTACCCTCCTTCCGTTAGAGACATTGCTAAACTTCACTCCTGTAGTGTGAAGGGGGCTTACGATCATGTTCTAGCTTTAGAGAAACGAGGTCTTATCGCTCGATCTCCAAAGCTCTCTCGTTCTATTACCATTACACACCTCGGGTTGGATTTAGTTAAGCCACAAGAAGAAAGGAAAATTCCCTTTGTTGGAAGAATTGCCGCTGGAGAACCTATATGGGCGGAAGAGAATATAGATTCATATATTGACTTCCCACTTGATGCATGGGAGAAGGGCAACTACCGATTCTTTGCGCTTAAGATAACGGGTGATTCGATGAAAGATGCGGGTATTTTAGATGGTGATATAGGTATCTTCCGTTACCAGAAGAACGCGGATCCAGGCTCTATTGTAGTTGCTCTTGTTGAGAATGAAGCTACAGTAAAGTATTACTTCAAGGAGAATGACCGTATAATTCTACGTTCCGCGAATGAGGCTTATCCTGATATGATCTTCTCCAAAGTTGAAATTCAAGGCGTTTTACGCGGTCTGATTAGGCCTTCTATTCGCTTCTAATTTAGATTAATGCATGTTATCAATTATTCTGAATTACTACTGACTCTTAATCACATTTTGAATAGTAAAACTTTCCACCTTTTAAAAAGTTTTCTGGAGGAGTTACTCTTTACACCCCATACCCACCGCTAACGGTTATAAAGTTTCCAGTAATATATTCGCTCCCCGGCGCTAAAATGTAATCCAGGGCGTGAAGTATATCTTCTTTCTTTCCTAATCTTCCAGCAGGAATTTTAGAGACGATGGTTCTAGTGAACTCATCGTCACTATCAAGCCAACCTGGGCATATAGCGTTAACTGTAATCTTCTCAGGAGAAATCTCCACAGATAATGAGCGCACCAGTGAAAGTAGAGCGGTTTTGGCTGAAAAGTAAGCTGGGAAAAGTTTCTTTGCAGAAAGGTTTTCCGCCCCCGCTGAGGCAAACACCACTATGCGTGATTGCTCTCCTCTAACTATGTAAGGTTTCAAGAACTTATAGCACGCAAAAAACCCTAAAAGATTAACCTTAACTAAATATTCAAACTCTTGGATTTCTGTTTTCTCAAGGCTCTTGAATAGGGCTGGTCCTGCTATGTAAACTAATACGTGAAGCTTACCGTTGAAAATCTCATTTATCTTTTTTGCCACCAGGTTGAAATCCAGTTTCTCTTCAATCACTAAGGGGACATAGCATATATTGTCTAGGCTAAAATCTTTGCGAGCCCTTAGGTGAAAATCTTTCCTTCTGCCTGTAAAAATTACTTTTAATCCCCTTCTTAATAAGTGAAGCACCACAGCTTCTCCGATATTAGAAGTTCCGCCAATCACTACTGCATTTCTTGTAGAGAGTTTTTTAGGCATTTTGCCTATTATAAACAAAGAAAGATTTCAATGCGCACCAGGTTGAATATTTATCTCTCCTTCAGGGCGTACTCAAGCGAAGGTGGTTGAGAGAAGAGAGATGTTTGCCTACTTCAAGTGTCAAGGTTTTCAGCCCTAGCTACTTAGTACTGCAAGTTTGATTGTGCTTCTAAAAAACTTATTAGAGGACTGGTTCGTCTTCGTGAAAACCTTCCGCAATTCTCCCCCTGTGGATTTCCGCCCTTTCATAACAGACATTGCAGTAAGATAGCCAAGGGAAAATTTCATCTACAATTTCAGCGGGATTCCCACAGAAAACACAGCCCCTAGAACTGTTACCATTCTCAATACCGGCTCTATCCTTTGTTTCATCCATCTTATGCTCTAGCTAATTTACATTATTTATTCTAGTGATCTATTCATTATACTATCACAATCTATATTGAAGAATGGATTAGAAACCGCATTAATTGGTAAGATTATGCTGTGCAAAAAAGAAAAGGGCTTGGGCGTGGTTTGTCTTCAATTGCAGAGAGCGCCGTTGACGTGCAGGTGCAGAGAAGAGTTGAACCTATCTGGAAAGTACTTCAATTGCGGATAGATGATATTGAATCTAGTCCCTTTCAACCACGTAGCGTTGTAGATGAAGAATCTCTGATGGCGCTTTCCACTTCAATTAAAGAACTTGGCGTTATTGAGCCGATAGTGGTTAGGCAGTTAGGACTAAAGAAGTATCAATTAGTTGCGGGTCAACGTAGGTTACTCGCTGCAAAGAAGGCTGGCTTAATTGAGGTTCCAGCTATTGTTTTAGAGCTTTCAGACCAAGAAGCGGTGGTTTTCTCTCTTGTGGAAAACCTGCAGAGGGAGGATCTTAATCCGCTTGATGAAGCTGAAAGCTACTCCCAGCTAATCAATCAATTTCACTTCACTCATCAAAGAATTGCCGAGTTGATAGGGAAAAGCAGAGTGTATATTACCAATACTTTAAGATTGTTATCGTTGCCTCAAGATGCTTTAGAAGCGATTAGAAAAGGGTTGATGACACGAGGACAAGGAATTGCCCTACTAGCAATTCCCCCTAATGAAAGGGCTATGGTTTTAGAAAGGGTGTTAAAAGAAGGATTAAAAGTTAGAGAAATTGAAAATCTTGCTATTGAACTTGGTAAGACAGTAAGGAAGCCCCCACGCAAACAAAAGGCTCTTTCGGATACGCCTTACTTAACGAATTTGGCTCAGCAAATGGAAATCTTTTTAGGCACACGAGTTCGAATTAAATCATTTGGCAAGAGCGGAAAGATTGAAGTAACCTACTCTTCCCTTGATGATCTGAATCGCATTGTGAGATTAATTCTACCTGAGGAAAATCCCTTTTAGTACTTGCTTCCTTTTCTGCGTGAAATATTGCTTCTAAAGAAAGTGCTATTTTGTTTTTTTTTACGAATTCAATCTAGCTATTTACTTAAAAGAATACTATGCTTCCGTTTTCTTCATTTTTCAATATAATGCAACGGTTATTTAACTTTACCTTAATCAATTATCTAGATACAATAGCCAAACAAAGCGAGTAATTATGATGAGAGCATAAAAGATGAAATACAGTGTTGTAAATATTGCTCGGATTGCGGAAAACTTGGGCAAAACGGTTTGCTTGCGAGGTTGGGTAAGGAACCGTCGTTTCGGAAAAGGCATAGCCTTTTTTATTCTTAGAGACGGAACCGGCGAGGTGCAGTGTGTTGCATCGAGCGAAGAAATACCAGAGGGTGAGCTTAAAAGTTATGAAGGAATTGGGCTGGAATCCTCTGTTCAAATCATTGGAGAGGTAAGAAATGATGAGAGGAGCCCGGGTGGATATGAGATTAAGGTACAAGAGATCATACCAATTCAAAAAGTTACAGATTATCCCATTGCCAAAAAGGAGCATGGGGTTGAATTTTTGATGGAACATAGGCACCTGTGGATTCGCTCAAGAACTCAAACAGCTATCCTAAAACTTAGAAACGAAATCCAAAAGTATTGGATAGATTTCTTCTATGAGAAGAACTTTTATAGAGCGGACGCACCTATATTTACCTCATCTGCCTGTGAAGGAACCACCACTTTGTTCCCAGTGGATTATCATGGTGATACCGCCTACTTAAGTCAAAGTGGGCAACTTTACAATGAAGCTACAATATTTGCCCTCGGCAAGGTTTACTGTTTTGGCCCCACATTTCGAGCTGAGAAAAGCAAAACAAGGCGTCACTTACTTGAATTTTGGATGTTAGAGGCAGAAGCATCTTTTATGACACATGAAGAAAGTCTTCAGCTTCAGGAAGAACTGATCGTTTCAACCATTGAGCATGTCTTAAGTAAGTGCGATTCAGAGTTCAAAATCCTTGGAAGAGATATAGAACCTCTTAAGAGGGTGAAACCACCATTTGTAAGAATTACTTATGGCGAGGCGGTGAAGCTAATCAATGAGAAGATGGTAGAACGCGATGCCCCTTTCCAATACGGTGATGATTTTGGTGCACCTGAGGAGACTTTTCTTTCTCTGCAATTTGATAAGCCGTTTTTCGTTACCAATTTTCCCGTAGAAACTAAAGCTTTTTATATGAAACCTGATCCAAATGACGTAAGTACCCTTCTTTGCGCAGACCTTCTCGCACCTGAAGGTTATGGAGAAATAATCGGAGGTAGCCAGCGCGAGGATGATATTGATGCATTGCTTCAACGCATAAAACAGTGGAACTTACCCCTTGAACATTTGCAGTGGTATCTAGACCTTAGAAGATACGGAAGTGTTTATCATTCGGGATTCGGAATAGGGCTTGAGCGTGTGGTGGCATGGGTGGCAGGGCTTCACCATATCCGTGAAACCATTCCCTTTCCTCGTATGCTTCACCATCTATTCCCGTAGATAAATCAAAGAAAATAGATAAAAAACTCCCACTATATCAAACGAAGTCTTATAGAGATACTTCTCTGGTAAAATAGTTTTCTTGACACTGCGGAACGCCACGATGCTTCAAACTTCAACAAGAACTTCTTCTCGTCCAGGTTTTACTTGGGAACTAAGAAAGGTTCGACCGTTGATTGTAGAACGCAAGACGGAAATAATTTACGCTCTTGTTTGCGCCTTAATTTATTCTCTAGCAACTCTCTCAGTGCCGGTTATTTTCAAGTACTTAGTTGATGAAGCTATCCTAACTCGCAAAGACCTGAAGTTAGTTCTCCTTGGCTTTTTTGGATTAGCCCTTGTGCTCTTCATTAGACTTGGCGCTCAAGCCTTCAGGCTTTACTACTCCTACTCGGTAGCCTACAATGCAACAGTAAGCCTTCGTCAGCGACTTTTTGAACACCTTCAACAACTTTCCTACTCCTTCTTTGATCGCAGTAGATTGGGAGATTTAATGTCAAGGCTTACAAATGATGTCATCGTCATCCAGAACTTTATCCTAAGCTCCCTTGAAGACTTTTTTGCTGCCCCGGTGATTCTGGTTGGCGCAATAATCGTGCTCTTCTTTCTTAATTTTAGAATAGGTATCGTAATTCTTATCGTCAGTATTCTGGTGGGGATTGGCTTGAGAATTGCTGGCTCAAGAATAAGAAAGCTAAATGATAAAATTCGCAAAAGCGAAGGAGAACTCACTACAGTTCTAGCTGAAAGCTTGAATGTAATAAGACTAATCCAGTCATTTAATATGGAAGCCCATATGTCCGAGAAGTTTCTAGAGGTAAACAGGCGCCACCTGCAGGATAGCATTCGTGCCGCAAGAGTTACTTCCTACCTTCTTCCTCTAGTTGAATTCATAGGTTTTCTTGCTCCACTTGTAATCATCACCATCATAGGAGTTTGGATTATTATTCAACGAAGCACAGTAGGTGACATATTTGCAATTGGTGGCTTAGCTGGATTTGTAGCTAATCCGCTGAATAAGCTCTCTAGGGTGTTCGTCACATTACAAAGTGCTCGTTCAGCAATAGCTCGTGTATTTGAGATTCTTGAAACACCGAGGGAGATTAGGGATGTTCCAGGCGCAAAAAAATTAGAAGTTACTTTAGGCAGGATTGAATTTCAAGACGTTTCTTTCTCATATACCCCGGGCGAGCCTGTTATAAAGAAGATAAACCTAACCATTGAGCCAGGTGAAATAGTTGCTATCGTTGGTGAAAGTGGTTCGGGTAAATCAACTTTAATCAACTTGATACCGCGATTTTATGAACCTACATCTGGAAAAATACTAATTGATGGACAAGATATTAGAGAAGTTACCCTAGCGTCACTTAGAGCTAGCATTGGCATAGTTAGTCAGGAAACAATCCTAATTCATGGCACTATTAGAGAAAACATAGCCTTCGGTAGGCCTGAGACGGATGAGCTAGATATTATTGCAGTAGCAAAGGCAGCTAATGCTCACGATTTCATAATCCGTTTGCCAAAGGGATATGACACTATGGTAGGTGAACGAGGTGTCACCCTTTCTGGAGGAGAAAGACAGAGAATTGCAATTGCTCGGGCTCTCTTAAAAGACCCAAAGGTACTTCTTCTAGATGAGGCTACGGGCGCGCTGGATTCGGTTTCAGAGGCGGTGGTTCAGGATGCTCTAAATAAATTAATGTACGGAAGAGCAACTCTTATGGTTGCCCATAGGCTTTCCACGGTTAGGATGGCAAGCAAGATTGTTGTGCTCTCCGCTGGTGAGATAGTCGAAATGGGCTCCCATGCGGAGTTAATGGCTCTGCAAGGTGTTTATCACAAATTGGTGAGACTGCAAGGAGTATACGCTTAATGGTTAATTGATGTATAAGACCCCAGAATCTCGTCTGTTATAATGTAATAAACGATAGACACTTTTATGAAATCTGAAATAAGAACTTTACCTAAAATAAGTCCTGACATCCCCGATATTGGTCAGGACGGCGATTTATTAGTTATAAGTCGGGCTCTAAAAATATACCGTGGAAGAAGAGTGGTCAACGATGTATCGATTTACCTGAGAAAGGGAGAAATAGTTGGATTACTCGGGCCCAACGGTGCAGGTAAAACAACCACATTTTATATGGCAATAGGTCTTGTTAGACCTGATGGTGGTAAAGTTTACCTAAAAGGTCAGGATATAACAAAACTCCCAATTTATAAGCGTGCTAGGTTAGGAATTGGTTATCTTTCCCAAGAATCAAGTGTATTTAGAAAGTTAACTGTTGAAGAAAACATAAGACTTGTTTGGGAGGCATTAGGAATACCAGAAAAAGAGCAAGATGAGAGGATTGTTCACCTGCTTGAGGAGTTCAACATTCTTCACCTTAGACGGCATAAATGCTACGTCCTTTCGGGTGGAGAGAAAAGAAGGGTTGAGGTTGCTCGCGCTTTAGCAGGTAATCCTGATTTTATTTTACTTGACGAGCCCTTTACTGGGATAGACCCAATAACTATAGAGGGTCTCCAACAAATAGTTGTTTCACTAAAGGAAAAGGGTCTTGGCGTTATGGTTACCGATCACAATGTGCGAGAAGCTCTTCGCATTTGTGATAGGGCTTATATCTTGGTAGATGGCAAAGTTTTAGTCCAAGGCACTCCAAGCGAGGTGGCGGAAAATGAGCTTGCCAGAAAGTACTTCTTAGGCGAACGTTTTCGCTACGAATAATTCTTAATATACAAACTTTTCCCCGTTTTATGTGAATTTACCTATTAATGGCTATTCATTTTCACTTTCAAGTGCTAAAATAAATAGTTAAAGAAAAAGACGGCTACTAAACAGGTGTTAAAATATATTATGCCAAGGCATTCAGACACATCAAAAAAGACAGATGAAATTGCAGGAAGTCATCCTCTCAGCGAAGTAGACGAAGATGGTGAGGTTCAAGTTAGTGCTGGTTCTGATGCTATTCTAACTGATGAAGAGTATACCGCAAGGCACATTCAGGTTCTAAAGGGGCTTGAAGGTGTTCGTCAACGTCCTGCTATGTATGTGGGATCCACCAGCGAAGCTGGGCTCCATCACCTTGTCTGGGAGATTGTGGACAATGCTATTGATGAGGTGATGGCAGGTCATTGCAATTCGATAGTAGTAACTTTGCATAAGGACGGTAGCGTCTCAGTCCTTGATAATGGGCGTGGCGTGCCGGTCGAGTTTATGGAAAGCGAGAATATGTATGCTGCTGAAGTTATTTTTGTTACCCTTCATGCTGGTGCCAAGTTTGGTTCAGGTGCTTACAAGGTTAGTGGTGGTCTGCATGGTGTCGGCTCTTCAGTTGTTAATGCGCTTTCTAGAAGGTTTGAGGTGGAGATCTATCGCAATGGCAATGTGTATTTTCTAGCTTGCGAGCGTGGCAAACTTACCGAACCCCTTACTGTTAAAGGTAAAGCGGGAAAGAAACGAGGAACGGTTGTTAGGTTCTGGCCTGATCCGGATATCTTTGAGACGACTGAATTTAAGTTTTCAATTATTGAGGAAAGGCTTCGTGAATTGGCTTTTCTGAATGCTGGTGTTTCAATAACATTAAGAGATGAAAATACTGATACTGAAGAAACATTTAAGTACAAGGGTGGACTTAAAGAGTTCGTTCAATACTTAACAAAACAGAGGAATGCTCTTCACCGCACAATTCACCATGTTAAGGTAACAACTGGGGTAAGAGTTGAATTTGCGCTCCAATGGACGGATGGTTACAAGGAGTATATCCTTGGATTTGCTAATAATATTTTCACAAAAGATGGGGGTACTCACATTATCGGCTTGAAAGCGGGGCTAACGCGAGCGGTTAACAGCTATGCTTCTAAATTTGGTCTTCTGAAAAATGGCTCAGTGCAACCGACTGGAGATGATATTCGTGAAGGATTAACAGCTGCTATCTCAGTTTGGCTTGAGAATCCGCAATTTGAAGGTCAAACGAAGAGCCAGCTAGGTAATAGCGATGTTAAGGGCGTAGTTGAATCTATTGTAAATGAATACTTAGGTTCATGGCTAGAGGAACATCCCACAGAAGCTCGTAGGATTTTTTCAAAGGCTGAGGTTGCAGCGAGGGCTCGCGAAGCAGCAAGAAAGGCCCGCGATATAGTGCGGAAGCAGAGTGGTATTGACACTTCACTTCCCGGTAAGCTTGCGGATTGTGCAACAAGGAATCCCGAAAGTAGTGAGCTTTTAATTGTTGAAGGAGACTCTGCCGGTGGGAATGCAAAACAGGGCAGAAATAGAGAGTTCCAAGCAGTTCTCCCTCTGCGGGGGAAGTTCCTCAACGTGGAAAAGAGTGCCTTGAACAAGATACTTTCCAATCAAGAAGTAAGAACGCTGATATCCGCCATTGGAACAGGGATAGGTAATGATTTCAACATAGAGAAACTCAGATATCACAAGATTATCCTAATGACAGATGCAGATGTGGATGGTGCACATATTAGGACGCTTCTTCTCACGTTCTTTTTCCGCTATATGGAGCCACTGGTTGAATTGGGTCACCTCTATATTGCGCAACCGCCCCTATATAGAATTCGGAAAGGCAGTCAAAACATTTACGTTTTTTCAGAGAAGGAAATGCTTGAGAATGTTAAAGAGCTGGGTGGTAACATTGAGGTCACTAGGTTCAAAGGATTGGGCGAAATGAACGCGGAACAACTATGGGATACTGCTATGAATCCTGAGACTAGAACACTCGTTAGGATGACGGTGGACGATTTAAGAAGAGCCGCGGATACTTTTGAAAAACTGATGGGGGTTGAAGTTCAGCCAAGGAAAATCTTCATTCATGAATACGCTAAGAGGGTTAAGAATCTTGATATCTAGCTCTCCTGGCATCTTAGCTCGTGATGACAACTTCCTCGCTCTAGTTTAGAATGGGCAAAATTAGCTTATCTTCGCTATTTATTCAACATTGATACTGAATGAATTAGGTAACACTTCTCTTCTGTTAGGTATTTAGGAATTTTTCCCTAATATTGCATCAATAACTGTTTTTTGCGATATAATTTCGCCATCTATGCTGAGGTTGGGATATATCGCACTCGTTCTGGGTTTTGCGTTTGTAATATTTAACGTCTGCATTAAACCATCCTCCGCGCTTGAAGGTAGAGCTGAGAATGCTGAAAAATGGTCTTCCATCAGCTTTATCCCCGACGAGTTACCGGAAAATCTTGTGGAGTTGAACATTGGAGATGATGGAAATGCCATTGTTAGAGAGTTAAGGAGGGGAAATCACAAGCTAAAAGAAATTGCATTGACCTTTGATGATGGCCCACATCCCATATATACTTCAAAAATTTTATCCATTCTTCGTTACTACCGTGTCCCTGCTACGTTCTTTATGGTTGGTGTTCAAGCTGAGCGATACCCAGAATGGGTGAAAATGGTATTTCAAGAAGGCCATGAAATTGGAAGTCATACTTACGACCATTTCCGTTTGGTTGATCTACCCTATGATGAACAGGTTTATCAGATTGAAGAATTTCAAAGGTTGATTCACACTCTAACTGGAGTTTATCCAAAGTTTATCCGTCCACCGGGAGGTAGATACAATAAGTTTACGGTAGAGCTTATGAACCAAAATGGGCTTGCGCTTGGATTGTGGGATATAAATTCAAAAGACGGAACCGACGTTTCCAGCGAGAAGATGCTTCGTTCAATTCTAGAAAGTGTCCAAAACGGCTCAATAATTCTACTCCACGATGGAAGCCCCACTTCCGTGGAAGTATTACCTCTTCTAATTGAAACCTTGAAACGAAGGGGATTTCAGTTTGTTACGATGTCCCAAATGCTTATACATTCCAATTCCGAGCTTCTAGCCAAAGCTGATTCGGATAACAGAGGAACTTCCAGCCCTGGGAGCGAGAAAAGCCCAGAAGCAAAATGGAAGGTTTATTCGTACTAGTTGTGTATCTTCCTCTTAAAAAAGCTTTGGATAGCGTTTTGATACCTTGTATTACTAATTGAGAAACTAAACTTATTCCTATTAGCCTCTTAGGAAGAGTAATCTACATATTATCATCCAAGGGAATTGAATCTTTTCCCCGCTTAAATATTAGCACTGCATTGTGTCCGCCAAAACCAAATGAGTTATTCATAGCGTAGGTGAAATTCAATGGAACCGACTTATTTGGTGTGTAGTCCAAATCACATTCAGGATCAGGATATTCATAGTTTATTGTAGGAGGAATTTCCTGACGAGAAAGTGCAAGCAAGACCGCAATGCTTTCCGCTACACCGGCTGCTCCAAGCAGATGTCCATGCATTGATTTTGTAGATGAAATTTTTAACTTATAAGCGTGTTCGCCAAAAACTTTCTTAATTGCCTCTGTTTCAGTCTTATCGTTCAATTCAGTTGAAGTGCCGTGGGCATTTATATATCCAATATCCGTAGGATTAAGCCCAGCATCTTCCAGCGCAAGTTTCATGGCTTTGGCAGCACCTACACCTCCCGGAGCAGGGGCGGTAATATGATAAGCATCAGCGGTAGCACCATATCCTATAATTTCACCGTAGATTTTAGCTCCGCGCTTTTTCGCCAATTCCATTTCTTCCAATACTAGGATTCCTGCGCCTTCGCCCATTACAAAACCGCTTCTCTTAGCGTCAAATGGACGAGAAGCTCTTTCTGGCTCGTCATTCCACTTATCCGTAACTGCCTTCATAACGCAGAAACCAGCGAGTCCCAAAGGGTTAACAGCTGATTCCGCGCCTCCCGCGATACAGACATCCATATACCCATCTCGAATGGCTCTAAAAGCTTCTCCAATACTATGATTTGAGGTAGAGCAGGCAGATACATGGGCCAAATTTGGCCCCATTACACCAAGCTCAATTGCTACAATTCCTGAGGCAGAATTTGCGATAACGTTTGGTATAAATAAAGGACTAACTCTAAGTGCTCCCCGTTCCAAAAGAACCTTTGATTGTTCATAAAGCGTTCTAAGACCGCCAATCCCAGAACCAATGTATATTCCAATTCTGTCCTGATTTTCCTCAGTTATCCTAAGGCCTGCCATATTAACTGCAATCCGTGCTGCTGCAACCGAAAGGGAAATGTAAACGTCATACCTTTTCGCGTCCTTAGCATTCATAAAATTCTCAGGAATGAATTCCCCCAAGTTTGCGGCTATCCTCACGGGGAAATCACTTACATCAAAAGTGTTAATCTTTCTAACTCCGCTTTTCCCTGCAAAAATGGCTTCAGCGAATGGTTTAAGTCCTGTCCCGTAACAGCTAATTATTCCGATACCGGTAATTGAAACTCTTCTTTTTAACATATAGCAAAATTAATAGTTGCACCTAAAGCCTAAGGCCACCACCATTGATATGCAGTGTTGCACCATTGATATAGCTTGCTGCCTCTGATAGCAAGAAGCAAACAGGATAAGCCACTTCTTCCGGTTTCCCAAACCTCCTCACAGGAATTTGAGATTTTAACGACTCTACCACATCATCCCTTAAGTTGCTTGTCATGTCTGTTTCAATGATACCAGGGATAACAGTATTTGCTCTTATGTTTTTTCTTGCGTATTCTACCGCAATGCTTTTCATTAGCCCTACAATACCGGCTTTGGCTGCAGAGTAATTGCTTTGTCCAAAGCTTCCGACTGTTCCTGCCACAGAGGATACGCTTACTATTCTTCCGAACTTGATCTTTAACATCTGTTTAATTGCTTCCTTCGTAACGTAGAAAACCGAAGATAGATTAACGCGAATACAATCTTCCCATTCATCTGCCTTCATTGAGTGAGTTAAAGCGTCCAACCTCGCCCCGGCACAATTTACTAACAATTGAATGTTTCCAAACTTCTTTCCAATTTCTCCAAACATTGTTTCCACTTGCTCGGGAACAGTTACATCACACTGAAATGCGTATGCCTTTCCTCCATTCGAGGAGATTAAATTGCAGACCTCCTCCGCAGATTGCTTGTTCGTCTTGTAGTTAACTATTGTTACAGCATTTGATTTGCCAAGTAGATATGCAATAGCAGAACCAATACCCCTGCTTCCGCCCGTCACGAGAGCTATTTTGCCTGAAAATTCAAATTCTACGTCAGTGGTATACAGTTAAATTCCCTCCTTTAAGCAAGTAGTGATGAAAAAAATTATCTCACAAAATATATCATAAATGTTTAATTTATTAGTCCTAGCTTCGAAAATATATTTGAACTTTTATTAAAGGTGTTTGTAATGCTAATTCATAGAACAGCAATCGTTCATCCTGAAGCCCATCTAGAACCGGGCGTGGAAGTTGGTGCGTACAGCATAATTGGTAGAAATACAATAATCCAATCTGACACTAGGATTGGAAGTCATGTGGTTATCTGCGAGAATGTTCGTATAGGTTCAGGCTGTGAGATATATTCTCATGCTGTTATTGGTAGCGAGCCACAAGACTTAAAGTACGATGGTTCGCTCTCCAATGTGGAGATTGGTGAGGGTTGCAAGATTAGGGAGTTTGTAACGATTAATCGTGGTAGCAAGAATGGTTCTGTTACCCGCGTTGACGATCATACCCTTCTTATGACCGGTGTGCATATAGCGCACGATTGCAAGATTGGTAAACACGTTATTATGGCTAATCTAGCAACACTTGGTGGTCATTGTATAGTTGAAGACTATGCGGTAATGGGGGGAGTGGCGGTTGCGCATCAATTTGTGCGCGTAGGGAAGATGGCGATGGTAGGTGGCACTAGCGGGTTGATGCAAGATGCTCCTCCTTTTATGATGGTGTTCGGTCCAGCACCAGCGCGTGTTATAAACATTAACCATGTGGGACTTAAACGCAACGGAGTTCCCCCTGAGGTGAGAATGCAATTAAGACAAGCCTTTCAATTCCTTTATCGTCAAGGACTAACAATTGAGCAAGCCTTACGTAAAATTGAGATGGAAATTGAGCAAAGCGAATACATAAAGTATCTTGTAGAGTTCTATAGGACTTCTCAGCGCGGTATTTGTCGGGCAACTCTATCTGTCAGCCCTGCGGAAAAGCTTGATGAAAGAAAAGATTTCTTTGACGAATACACAACCAGTATCCCTGCTACTTAAGCTAGTATTTATCCATTATTGTTGATGGAACTTTTCAAATTAGAATCGCTCCCCCTTAATTTTTATCAATGTTTAAGTATCGCTAAGGTTGCTAAAATGGCAATT
Source organism: Planctomycetales bacterium (assembly GCA_037441675.1). Lineage (GTDB taxonomy): Bacteria > 4484-113 > 4484-113 > 4484-113 > 4484-113 > JBBIRS01. The sequence continues at coordinate 58,931 of JBBIRS010000001.1, forward strand.
CATGCTTGTCCGTCTTAGAAACTTCTTGATAAAAACGATAGTACGCTTCCTAATCCTTATCACCAGGTTTATGCCTCCAGGCATCTTCGTCGCCCTTTGTCCGATAATTGTCTTTATAGCTTGGCATATCCTGCTTAAACTTAGAAAAGTTACGCTGAGGAACTTGGAGTTGTGTTTAGGTGGAGAACTTCCAAAAAGAGAAAGGCTTAGGTTAGCAAATCATATCTACAGAAACATCTATTTCACTGCAATTGAGTTTATCTACTTTATGCACTGGGATAACAAGAAAATGGAAAGCATAGCTGTTAAGGTTACAGGTTGGGAGCACTTAGAGCGAGCCTTAAAGGAGGGTAAAGGCGTGATTGGTTTAGCGATGCACTATGGGAACTGGGAGTATTCAGGAGCTTTTCTTCCGCTAAAAGGTGTTCCTTTGGTAGCTGTTGGGAAGGAACAGCGTGATGAATTCTTCACAGAGCTTGCGTTTCAAACACGTGTAAAACTTGGCATTGAAAATATTGCTAGAGGAGATAAATTTTCATCCGTTCTTGTTCGAGCCATTAGAGATGGCAAGGTTTTAGGCTTACTGGCTGATCAAAATGGGGGAATCGATGGAAGGTTCGTTCCGTTCTTTAATCTTCCGGCTAGCACGGTTCGCGGGCCTGCCCAGCTTGCACTGAAATTTGGTTCACCACTAATTTTGATACTAGCCAGAAGGCTCGCTCCCTTTGCATTTGAGATTCTGGTAAAACCACCTCTACAATACCGTCTCACTGGCGATTATGAGCAAGATGAAAGCTCAATACTTACTCAGATAAATAAGCTATATGAGGAGGTCATAAGAGAGGAGCCGAGTCAGTGGCTTTGGTTTCATAAAAGATTCAAAACTCGCCCTCCCGGTGAGCCACCCCTCTATTAGGATTTTTCTCTCTAGAACCTAGTAACTAAATACCTTATCCTATGGTATTGCGGAAAACAGATTTTAGCGTGCTAATCACATATTCAACTGAGGTAGACTTATCTTCCCATATCCAAAGGCTTCCATAATGGGCCCAAGATAATAAATGCTTCCCGCTACGATTGCATTTCCTCCTTCTCGTACGTATGTTTTTGCATATTGAGTTTTTTCTTTGAAGGACGCTTTTTCCAAAAGACAGTTTATTCCCAAAATTTCTAGAGCATCCTTAATATTCTCAATCTGTTCAGGATGAAGAATGGGAAGATGTATCGGTATCGCCCCCACGACTTTATGCTTAATATGCTTAACCATATTCAAGATATTCTTTCCCTGTTGACACCCGAATAATAATAGGAATCGCTCTTCTGGCGGGAAGTATGCTTCTATTGTTTGATTCAAGACCTGAAACCCCTGCTCATTGTGCGCTGCGTCAAAGATAACAATGCCAGCCCCGCTCCTCTGAACTTCAAATCTTCCACGATAGTCCACTGCCAATTTTTCAGGAATCTTGATTAAATTGGCTTTGATTATATTTTTCAAAAGCACGATGGATAGGTTGATGGCAAGTTCCAAATTGTACTCTTGGTATATTCCTAGCAGATTCGTAAATAAAGTTTTAGGTACAAGAGTATCAGTACCTCTACCCACCTGTAATTGCTCCGTGGAAAAAAACTGAATTGACAAGGATGGGTCTGCATTTGCCCTATGGACTAATACCAGGGGGGGATACAATTCAGCGCCCTTTAATTTAGCTAATCTAGTAATAAGAGAATATGGAATTGATGAGTTTTCATTCCCATTGGAAAGGCTTCTGCTTAATAATAGAGGAACACCTTCAGATAAAATCCCAGCCTTTTCGAATGCAATTGAGGAGAGATTACTACCGAGGTAAGCTTCGTGATCGTAAGCTATTCCAGTAATAGCTGTGATTGCTCTGGGTAAAACATTGCTAGCGTCAAATCTACCACCTAATCCTACTTCCACTAGACAAATCTCTATGTCCAAGAGATCAAATACTAGAAGTGCAGTAAGAAGGGTTGCTTCAAAAAAACTTATATTTACTTCGCATCTCTCTAATTTTTTTTTGAGGAAGCTAACAGCCTCACTGAATATATCCGGCTCAACAGTTTTCCCATCAATGCGGACTCTTTCTAAAACGCTGAAAATATGAGGCTTTATGAATGAACCAATCCTACAACTTCCATTCAGAATGCGCTCCGAAAAGGCTATTACACTTCCCTTGCCATTTGTTCCCCCAACCAGAACAGTTGGCGTCTTAAAAGCCTTAAGGCCAAGTTCGTTAAGAACTCTTCTTAACCTGTTGAGGTCAAGATCTACTTTCCCAGGCTGAAGGTTAAGTAAAAATCTTTCCGCTTGCTGTATATTCACTTCTTCAAATTTTACTCAATTCGCCTTTACCCTGCTCCTTCTGCCGTATAATTATCAAGAGGAGTGTTTGACTTTTATAATTTGAGAGATTATACTGTCAGTTTACGTTTACCAATAAACCACTGAAAGGTTAAGCCACACTTGGAGAGGAATATGAAAAAAGCCATAATGTGGACTTCAATGGGAAGATTCTTGATTTATTTGACTACATTTCTTTTTAGCTTTTCAACAACCGTTTCAGCGCAAGGTGGCAGGGAAACAGCCAAACCCAAAGAGTACAAGCGTCCGTGGTACGCTATTTTTGAGCAGAATCTAGCGAAGTACGGCATACAAGTTCAAGATATCCCTTATGTTCCCATTTTGGATTATTCCCAGTCATGTTCCCTTTGTCACCTGAGATATTTCCAACAATGGCAGGCATCACCTCACGGAAGGTCATTTGTTGATCCTTTCTTTCAACAAGCTTGGAGCGAATATCACGAGTTTTATATGAGGGAAAGTGAAATATCATCCCGTGCTTCTTGGCTTGGTGAAAAACGCGCGGGGCAAGAACTACCGGGTGAAGCCCAACCACTGCAGAGAGTTGATTGCCTCTCTTGCCACTCTCCTTCCCTTAACGTTGAAATTGAGTTTTCAACTAATGAACCACTAAAGGAATTCTTAAAAGCAATGCGGCAGGGATACATCCCCAAGATAGAGGATGTATCTAGCGGGAGAGTAGATCCAGTGCTCGCTATAGATAAAAAGCCCAGGCCGGGAACTGATATAGCTAGTAGAAGGCAGTTAAACTACTGGCAAAGGTTGAACGACTACGTTAAGGATGGAGTAAGTTGTGATTATTGCCACACAATAACAAGAATGGGGCTTCCAACGGATCGTACTCAGATAATGTTTCCAGAGCTCTACAATCAATACTATGGCGTTTCTTATGAACACCGCTTTGGACTTCAGAAGTTTGGACCCATTGAGGAAACCCCCACATCAGGGCACACAATCGGTTACTCTCCGGTTTACCAGGATTCTCTCTTTTGCGCTCCGTGTCATCAGGAAGTTAATGCTTACGGTGTGGTTGTTCAGGACACATACAATGAATGGCTTAGCTCTCCATATTCTAGGCCAGGGAGAAACTATAAGACTTGTCAGAGTTGTCATATGCCAAGCGCGCAGAGTTTAGGCTTACCACCAATTCCACCTTCAAAGCATGGTCCAGACCGAGAGGATGCCCATATGCACGACTTTCGTGGAACAACACCCGATTTTCTCCGAACCGCTGCTGAAGTTTCCCTCGTGGCGGAGAGAGATGAAAATACTATAAAGGCAACTGTAACTATTACTAACACGGGCACTGGACATATGCTTCCAACTGGTAAACCTTATCACCAGCTTGTATTAGTAGTGCGCGCTGAAGACGAAGAGGGTCGCGTATTCTTTGAAGAGATTAAAGAGTACGAGAAGAAGTTGGGCAAAGCCCTAGACTTTCGCAGTGATGTTCCTTACTGGGAAGCTGATTATGTAGTTTACGATAATCGTATACCACCTCAGGAAAGTGTCACGGAAAACTTGGAAATTGATGCCTCTGGTGTCTCAGGGACCGTTTACGTTTCTGCTCAACTTTTCTACCGTCGGGCTAGTAAGTCAGTCACCAAAGTTTATCAGCTCATCGATAAGCCAATTCAAATTCACTCCGCTGTAGCTGAGGTATCCTAACAGATTCATTAAAGATTCTTTTCGCTGGTTTTAATTCTCACACGTGGACGTGGAACAAGACTACTCAAAATAAATGAACCAAGTTACCTGGTCAATACATGGAACTAGCATCACCCTTGACACACCGCTAGTAATGGGAATTTTGAACGTTACACCAGATTCTTTCTATTCAGGGGGACGCGTATACACAAACATTAGTGAAGCTATCTCCTACGTAGAAGAAATGGTAAATGCAGGTGCTTCAATAATTGATATTGGTGGAGAATCAACTCGTCCTAATGCTGAACAAGTATCTGTGGAAGAGGAGCTCAGACGAGTGTTACCGGTTTTGAAAACACTTCAGGATAGATTTCCCCAAGTATTTTATTCGGTGGACACTTATAAAGCTAAAGTTGCCCGGGAAGCTATTGAATCAGGTGTTCATATCATCAACGATATTTCAGCTTGTAGCTTGGATGAGAATCTCCTCTCAATTATTGCCGAGGCGGATTGTGGTTACGTTTTAATGCATATGCAGGGGAATCCGCAGACTATGCAAATTGCTCCATACTACAACGACGTAATAACTGAAGTCTACGAATTCTTTGAAAACAAATTAAATAGCTTAGAAAAAAGCGGATTGGACAGAGCAAGAATTGTAATAGATCCTGGTATAGGCTTTGGGAAGCGACTGGAAGATAACCTAAAGCTAATTTCAAACGCTAACTCGTTTCATAGTCTTGGACGGCCCTTGCTTTACGGTGTCTCCCGTAAATCATTTTTAGGCAAGCTTCTGAATAGGGACTTGGAAGATAGACTTCCTGGCTCAGTAGCCGCCCATATCATTTTACTGTTGCAGGGTGTCAAAATTTTACGGGTTCACGATGTTGGTCCTGCCATTGACGCAATTAAGGTTTATCTCTCTTTTCTTGAACATCGCCCAAAGTCACCTGTAATCCCTATATGTTAGCGAGAAGAATAATTGTTTCCGGAGTTGTGCAGGGTGTAGGCTATAGATTCTTCGCTGTCAGAGTAGCTAATGAACTGCGTATAAAAGGATGGGTTAAGAATCTGATGAATGGCGATGTAGAAGTTGTGGCTATCGCACCTAGTAGCGAAGTCTTTGATGAGTTCCTGAAGAAGCTTTCAGCCGGTCCCTCCACCGGTCGCGTCACAAATCTAAAAGTGGATGATATGCTTGAAGTTCCCGAGTGTTCGAATTTTGAAATTAGGTATTAATTCTTGCATTAGCACTTTTAGCATCCATCTCAAACTTTTGGCGGTATTTGCGTAATTTCTCGCTTAACCCAATCTTCTTTCCAGAACTCGTGAGAGAAATTATCTCTACTGCTAGAAGCCCCGCATTTATCGCTCCACCGATTGCTACTGTTGCTACTGGAACTCCCGCTGGCATTTGCGCGATGGAAAGAAGAGAATCTAAGCCGTTAAGAGATGCAGGAATTGGAACACCTATCACTGGTTTGGTTGTTAAGCTCGCAATCACTCCAGGTAGATGAGCTGCCATTCCAGCCATCGCAATAAAAACTAGAGCATCTTTTTCTAATTCTACGAGTTTCTCGCGTAAATATTTGGGAGAGCGGTGAGCTGATGCAACTATTAGAGTACTACTGACTTCAAATGTGTTTAGAGTATTAATGCATTCCTTAGCGATGTCTAAGTCACTTTTGCTTCCAAGAATTATTGCTACTAATGGTTTAGAATTCATGTTCAGTAATCACCTTATCAGATAAACTATTCTAGCAGTAACAACTTAAGATGTATAATTCCGCCTTTAAATACTGGAAATACTTATGTTCAGACGGGTTTTCTTAATAGTTCTAGATGGGTTGGGTGTTGGTGCCCTTCCAGATGCAAGCAGATTCGGTGATGAAACTTCTGCGACATTTCAGCATATTTTTGATGCGGTAAAGCCAAACGTTAGAACGCTCCTTTCACTGGGACTTGGCAACATAGCTTACCACTCGGAGATTCCACTCATTAGTTATCCCAGAGCCTTTTGGGGCAGGATGAGTGAAAAAAGTGCTGGGAAGGACACGACTAGTGGGCATTGGGAGATGATGGGAATTATTAGGAAGGGCGAACCAAGAACCTTTCCGAATGGCTTTCCCCAAAGCCTAATTGATGAACTCTCAAGGCATAGTGGCTATGAATTTCTGGGGAATAAGCCAGCCTCCGGAACAGAAATTATAAAAGAACTAGGTGAGGAGCATATAAGGACTGGAAAGCTTATCATTTACACAAGCGCTGATTCAGTTCTACAAATTGCGGCTCACAAAGAAGTGGTGAGCCTAGAAGAACTTTACCGAGTTTGTGAAATTGCTAGAAGTATCTGCCAAGGTGAGTGGGAGGTAGATAGAATTATCGCTCGTCCTTTCATAGGTTCAAATAGAGATAGTTTCGTACGAACGTATGAAAGAAGAGACTTTAGCTTAACTCCTCCTAGAAACTATCTAGACAACCTTTTAGAGAAAAATATTCCGGTATTCTTAGTAGGAAAGCTGGGAGACATTTTCCCGAATGCTCAAGGTGCTAAAAATATACATACAGGGAATAATCAGGACACTATGAGCCAATTGGACGTTCTGGTTTCTTCAGAATTTTTTGGTCTAATCTTCGCTAATCTCATAGACTTTGACAGTCTCTATGGACATCGTAATGACACTAAAGGTTATGCTAGGGCTTTGGAGGAGTTTGATCAATGGTTGATCTTCTTTCTAAGTAAGTTATCAAAGGAAGATTTGTTAATTCTCACTTCTGACCATGGTAATGACCCAACTACATCCTCCACTGATCATTCAAGGGAGTATGCTCCGATCCTCGTCTATTCTCCATCCCTGGAACATACAAAGTTAAAGAAACACTTAGAAGACCGTGAGAGCTTTGCAGATGTAGGGGCAACAATAGTTGATAATTTTGGTATAAAGCCACAACTGGCTGGAAAGTCCTTCCTGGATGTGCTTAAACAGTTCTAGAATCATTTCAGCGTAAAAGAAAAAATTCAAGAGTAAAATATTAAGAATATTTATCTATGTTATAAAAAGCGAAATTTTTTCTTCTTCCTCTTGCTTTAGTTCAAAGTCAGTGGTATTGTATTAAGCACTTTAATCTTAGTTTTAAGGAGGATACGCTAAGTGGAGTTCGAACTTCTTCAGGATTACGTGGTAATAAAGGCTCTAGAAAGTGGTGTAGCCGTAGCCGGTTTGACGCGAGGCGAGGAGACAAAGTTTCTGCATTCTGAAAAACTAGAGCGCGGGGAGGTGCTTGTGGCGCAGTTTACTAAGCACGTTGCGGTAATGAAGATTCGTGGCCATGCTAGGATTTGGACAAAATACGGGACTGTGGATGCTGAAAGCGAAGTTGAAGCTAGGTATGCTCATCACGCTCCGCGAGAAGAAACCTAGGTAATGCACGAGCTTAGCCTTGCCACAGAACTTGTGGCTGTGCTTCAATCAGTAGCTAAAAAACATAAGCTCTCAAGTGTTAAAAGCGTCAAAATAGGCTTAGGACCACTGTCCGCCGTTCACGTTCCGACATTTTGCGACGCCGTATCATTACTTGCCGAACTGGAAGGATTCCCAGCACTAACCTTGTCAATTAATTTGCTACCACTAATGCTTGAGTGTTTGGATTGTGGTGAGTTTAAGCAGTTTCCGATCTCAGAGCGCGGATACATTGATCCTATTCATAACCCCGAAGGTGAAGAATTTCCGCGTTCTTGCCCGAAGTGCGGTTCAAGTAAGATTCGATTCGTTGATGCAACCGCAATAGTACTTCAAGAGATTGAGGGAGATAGAGCCAATGGCAGTTCTTGCAATTGAGAGTTCCTTTGATGACACTGGATTAGCGGTGGTAGAGAATGACTTTACCGTCACCTTCTCTTTGCTTTCCTCATCAGTAAACTTGCATGCCCCTTACGGTGGGATTATCCCTGAACTTGCCTCAAGAGATCATCTTAAAAATCTCCCTATTGCGCTCAACAAACTTATTCAACAACACAAAAACATCCTTGATAATTTAGATGCTCTAGGCGTAACGATGGGACCGGGGCTACCGGGTTGTCTACTGGCTGGAGTTAATTTCGCTCGTGGTATAGCTTACGCACTTTCTAAGCCTCTCTATGGGTTAAACCACCTTGAAGGTCATTTGTTCTCTCCCTTTTTTGGTACTCACTTAAAAGAGATACCGTTTCCCTTTATTGGGCTGATAATTACTGGAGGAAACACCGTTTTGTATTTAGCGCGAAATTTTAATGAATGTGTCTTACTTGGACAGACACTAGACGATGCGGTAGGTGAATTGTTTGATAAGGTTGCTTTCAAGTTGAATCTTGGCTACCCTGGTGGGAAGAGACTAGAGGAGGAAGCAAAAAAAGTGATTGGTAGTAGCGTGCCCAAGGAGTTTTCACTTCCCGTCCCAATGAAACACAGTGGAGACTTAAACTTTAGCTTCTCAGGCTTAAAGACCGCAGCGCTCAAGTTAATTCAACGCCAAGATATTTTAAGGTATCCAGAGAAGATACCATACCTAGCTTATTCCTTGCAGGTTAGTGCTTGGGAATCACTTTGGATAAAGCTAACTCACGCTTTGGCTCTTACCGGTGTAAGGGTAATTTCAATTAGTGGAGGGGTATCTCTAAACCAGTTTTTTAGAGATTATGTTACTGAGCGAGCTCTTTCTAAGTCTCTAAAGGTCACTTTTCCGAAGCCTAATCTTTGTATGGACAATGCGGAAATGATGGCGTATCTCCTCATACTTAGAATGGAAAATAATGAACCGCCACAGGACTTTGACATTGACGCAAATTTAATTTAGTCATTGAGGGTTATTCTCAAAGAGTAAAATTCGTGGCTCTTTACCACTGGTGGTGTTGACAAATATGTTAATCGGATAAACAGAGTAACTGAGAAACTTTTAAGCGATAAAAGTGCTCAACACTTCTTCAAGCCCAATTTCCTTCTTTGCTCCAGATTTCTCTCTTAGAGCTTCCAGCACTCTTTCATACTCATCTACTTCTTCCTGATAGATAACTCCGATTGGAATATAATCCTTAGTTCGAGCAATTCTATACGCAAGTTCCTTCTCTGAAACATCTCTCTCCTCTTCATCAAGGTATCTGAGTTTTGCCCTTATATCCTTAAAAATCTGCATACCTCCGCGATAAGTTGGGCAAGGGGATATACAGTTTATGAATGAAAACCCCTTATGCTTGATAGCTTTAATAATGAGCTCCACAAGATGTTTGGTGTCCCCTGAAAAAGCCTGCGCTACAAATGTAGCGTTAAAGGAGAGGAGCATTTCCAAGGTGTTAAGAGGTCGCTCATAAGTGCCCAAAGGTGTGCTACTTGAGTAAATTCCCAATGGGCTAGTTGGTGATTGCTGTCCCTTGGTTAATCCATAAATTTCATTGTCCATCACAAGATAGGTTATATCAATGTTCCTTCTCGCAGCATGAGGTATGTGCCCGATCCCGATTGAATATGCATCTCCATCTCCGCCAGCTGCAATTACGGTAAGATGTGGATTAGCAATTTTCACACCGGTTGCAATTGGCAGGGTCCTTCCATGAATAGAGTTAAAGCCATAAACGTTCAAATAACCTGCTATGCGTGATGAGCAACCAATGCCAGTAACGATAACGATATTTTCCTTACGTAACCCCAATGCAGAAAATGCTTGAGTAAAAGCCGCAAGGACCCCAAAGTCTCCACAACCTGGGCACCAGACGGGTTTCAGATTTGTTTTATATTCAGTTGCGACTGCCATATAGTCCTATTCCTTAAACGAGATTTCTGATGCGATTGTCACTATCTTTTTTCCCTCTTGCAATTCTTTCAAGCTAAGAGCCGATTTTATGAAGCTAATTACCTCTCCCACGGTAAGCGGGATACCGCCTGCTCTGGAATACTGATATACGTTTTCAGGCAGATCCAAATGTGCCCTAATATACCTATAGAACTGGTGAGAGTAACTTTGCTCAACGAATATAACAGCACTTACGCCAGTAAGCGCCTTACTAATAGCTGAAACAGGCAATGGGTGCAATAAACGTGGGATTATGCACTTAACCTTAAGCTTGTTACTACAAAGCTCCTTTACGATTTCTTTCAGAATGCCTTTGGTGGAACCCCATCCCATTAAGGCAATGTCCGCGTCCTCGGGCCCATATGTCCTTAAGAGTGGATGCTCCTCCGAAATCTGGAGCAGCTTCTTTGCTCGTTTTTCACTCATCTTGATATGCATTTGAGTGGTTGAGCTTGGATTTCCTATTGGGTCATGCTCTATTCCTACTGCGGTATACTGGTGATTCGGCATACCAGGAATAGCCGTAGGGGAGATTCCATTCGGCACTAAAGCGTACCGTTGGTAACGTTCCTCTGGGTTATCATTTGCTAAATCTCTATAGATTTTTTCTATTTCTAAGCCATTGAAGCTTGGGAATGCTTCCTTTCTCTGTGAAATAAACTGGTCGCTAAGTATTATTACTGGTAGTTGAAACTTCTCTGCGATATTAAACGCATCAATAGCAGTAAAGAAGCAGTCTTCAACATCAACGGGAGCAAGAACCGCTCTTGGTGCGTCGCCATGCCCTCCATAAACTGCAATCTGCAAATCAGCCTGTTCAGTTCTAGTGGGAATTCCAGTAGAGGGCCCCGTTCGCTGGACGTCAACCACAACTAATGGAATCTCAGCCATTGATGCAAGACCGATCATTTCGGTTTTCAGGCTCATCCCGGGTCCACTAGTTCCGCACATCGCTTTAACTCCAGCATAGGAAGCGCCAATAGCCATTCCCACAGCGGCTATTTCGTCCTCAGCCTGCATAACAGTTCCGCCAAATTTGGGCATATAGGTGGAAAACCATTCTAGGATTTCACTAGCGGGGGTAATTGGATAGCCTGCGTAAAACCTACATCCAGCGAGCAAGGCGCCGAAGCATAAAGCCTCGTTGCCGGTCATAAATAGTTTTGCTTCCCCCTTCTCGTACTGTAAAGTTGTGTCGACTTTTCCACTAAAGTGTTCTCGAACGTAAAGCCGAGCTGTTTCAATTGCGGTCAAATTAGCCCTTAGAACTTCCTCCCCCTTTCGCTTAAACTTTTCCTCAACCGCATTGTTTACTGCCTTTTCAGGCCAATTAATAAGCTCAATCACAGAACCAATCAGAGCCATATTCTTCGCTAGTTTAGTTCCTGCCTTTTCTTCCGCTATCTTCTCGAAAGGTATCTTGTGTATGCGAGGAATTAAGTGTTTAGGGATTGGAATTTCACTTTCAGGGGTGTTGTCATATTCATCAACAAAAATGGCGCAATCTTCTGCCAATGTGTATTCTTCTACGAATCGATGAAAATCCTGCCACTGGAATACGAATAGCACATCGAGGCAATCTCCCGGTGAAAGAATTTCATCGTGGGATAGGCGAATTCTACAGGAGCTTTCACCCCCCCGAATTTGGGGACCATAACTCTTTGTTAAAAAAACATTAAGCCCCTCATGGGCAGCGGCGCGGGCTAATATTTCTCCAGCTGAAATAACACCGTCTCCTCCGCTTCCAACAATAGCCAGCACAATGTCTCTTCTCATACGTTTACCTGAAATAAAGGATGTAAAATAATGGAATTTGAGATTAAATTGTAGTGTCTATAAACCATTTTGTCTATGCGTTTCAGTATGAGTACTGATTTCCACTAATTCTGATACCTCAAAGAGGTATTGTGTTAATTTAATATATGCTCTAGCAGAGAAACTTTAAGATTTAGATGCGCCTGTAGCTCAACGGATAGAGCGACGGACTTCGGATCCGTAGGTTGGGGGTTCAAATCCCTTCAGGCGCGTTTTTTTAGCCTTTGGTGATAGTATGCTTAGCCCGTTATAATATTTCATTATTTCCAAGCGTCAGGAGGAAAACAATGGTAGCTTTCACACGTTATAGTTGTGTGGTCATGCTATTTCTACTTCTATATTGTGTAAAGGATGTTCTCGCTTTAACAGATTTCAAGCTAAATGAGGAGACAGTTTCTTTCCTAACGAAAGATGGAGTAAAGATATTTGGCTCGCTTTACCTACCAGGCAGGACAAAGGGGAAAGTTTCCGCTGTTCTACTATTGCATCAGCTGGGGAAAGATAGAAGGTCGTGGAACGTATTAATTCCAAATTTACTCAAGGAAAAATACGTCGTTCTTGCGATTGATCTGCGAGGGCATGGCGATAGTACTACGTTTGATGGTAAACCTTACTTTTACTCGGATTTCTCTAACAGTGACTACGCCTTAATGATTGAGGATGTTCGCTCGGCTGTTGAATACCTAAAGAGTCGTGGTGAGGTGAGGGCTGACCGTATTGGAATTATTGGTGCTTCTATCGGCGCAAACTTGGCGCTTCAATACGCATCCGAAGACAGAAATGTAAGAACGGTTATCCTTCTATCCCCGGGAGAAAATTATAGAGGGCTTGAGATTTTACCATTCTTAGAGGCATACAGTAGACGAGCACTCTTAATAGTTGTTTCAGAGAAGGACACTTATTCATTGGTTAGTTCCCAGAAGTTAAAAGAACACGCTGTGCAAGCTAGTCCTTGCAAGTTAAAAATCTATCCTGGCGGTTTACATGGAACCGACTTAATGAATATTTCTAACGGCTTACCGTCAATTATCGTCGCCTGGTTACAGAATCATTTACCCAACGGCTAATAATGGTGGGCACAATTGGAGGGTTTGAGAAACCTTTTTTCTCACTATTTTTACCTCATCCTCTTCCTGTTTTATGGATTAGGCGTAGCCTTATCCTTTGCGCTTCCCGTTCATCCTGGCTTGGAATTTTACTTTTTTCTACTTTGTTGGGTAGTATTCCTGTTGCTCCTCCTTCTCGCTTTTTTATTACTCAAAAGAAAGAGCCATCTATTGGTGTTTGTAGTTTATCTTCTTCTTTCGTTGGTAGGATTTGGCAGTTCATACTTTCGGCGATCTTTATCTTTAAGCGACCCTTTAGATCTATTAGAAGGCAAACAGGTAAAAGTTTCTGGTATTGTATCTTCATTTCCAAGATATTCTACTTCTGGGCTTAGCTTTCTTCTTAAGGTTAGGAAAGCTCAATCGGAAAATTTAATCCTAGAACACCCAAAAAGTGTAGGCACGATTTATGTCTTCGTGAGAGAAGGTCAAGAGCTTCCAATCTCGTATCATTTTGAAGTAGAAATCTCAGGAACTCTCACTGGGTTAACAGGCGCTGTTAACCGTGGCGATTTCTCAATGAAGGAATATCTTCGTCCCTTAGAGATAAATTATGAGCTCTTTGTGCCAAGTAAATGGCAAGTTATCTCTTCAAAACCATATGACAACTTAGCAAGCATCTTCTATAAACTAAAGTTATATCTTATTAAGCGAGCCTATGAAGCATTTCAAGCACCTTACAACCAACTATTTCTTGGACTAACGATAGGAGATAGCGCAGTATATTTCCCAACAGAACTAAAAGAGATTTTCAGGAAAGCAGGGTTAACTCATCTGCTCGTTGTATCTGGAAGCCAAGTGTCATTGTTCTTCTTGATAGTTGGATTGCTTTTACTTAGGTTTGAATCTCCATTTTCATACACCGGTAAAGCCGTAAGAGTGCTCAAATATCCTTTGATATTTTTATTGATTTTGGGTTACTCGGTCTTGACGGGTTTTGAACCTTCAATTCAACGTGCCTTTATAGTAAGTTCACTAGTTTTACTTGCTCACTTTTTCTTCTACGAGGTAGATGCCCTGCACGTTATCGGTCAGGCGGGGTTAATTATCCTTATATCAAGGCCAGCAGAGATTCTCTCGGTGAGTTTTCAGCTTACCTTTGCTGCTACCGTTGGTTTAATTCTAGGAATTAGAGCGATGATACCGCTCATCTCATATCTATCCTCATGGCTAAAGGCTTTTTTGGTTCTACTCGCAGCCACCTTTGGTGCTCAAATTATGGTCTTTCCGCTAATCCTATACTACTTTGGGCAGATAACACCCTACGGTCTCATTTCCAATCTGGTTGCCATACCTGTATCCTTCTTTGCAATGCTTATGGCTGTAAGTTTTTACATCTTCGGTTCTATTCCCCTACTAGGTGATTTGATTCGCATTACAACCCATCTTATTCTAAGCTTTTTATATTGGTGGGCTAAAACTTTTGCCAGTCTGCCAGGCTCAAGTTTGAGTTACGTGCCAATTAGTGGCGTAGCCTGCGCTATAAGTTGTCTCTTGCTATTCTTAGCGATTATTGAGCTTGGCTTGAACCAAAAGCGTATTCGTTTTGTGATTGGAGCATTTCTCATCCTTCTTAGTACCTTCGTCTTGTATCTGCCTTTGAAGGCTTTCCAAGACAATCTCCCACAGATTCTTGTCTACTACTTACGCTCTGGTAATGCTTCCCTTTATATTGACGCGCATCGCAATGGGATTATCTTTGTAAACTTTCCAAGCTCCCCTAATTCCCAGGAGGTTTTAATAGAACGTCTTTCTTCCTTACTATCACGATCGGGTGTAAAAGCACTAAGGTCAATGATTATTTTGTCTGATAGTATTCCTGATAGGAGCATCATTGGGAAGTTGTCTTTCAAGCCAGAGTTACTTGTCTCTTCTGTTGATAAGACTGTCTTTCCTTTATCTCGTAAATACAAAGTCGCTCTTGATACCCTTCCTACGTTTTACTTTAACGTGGAAGGTAAACTAGTCCTATATCAGCTGGATTTGAATAAAGGAGTGGAAGTTTACCTTTCAGTTCTAAAGGACGCTAATGAAAGCCTAAATGTTCTTCTTCCTCCTATACCATCTAGAGATAGTAGTGCATCTGAAACAAAACGCATTCTAATAATTCCGGGGTCATTCGCCAAGAAAAAAGCTTCACAATTTAAGAGATTTGTTGTCCAGAACAAATTTAATGTTGTCATTTCTCAAGGTAGAAGCGACATTAGCAATCTCGTTTACGGAAATGGTTCAGGGCTTAAAGTTTATTCTCAGCTAAAGAAAAGTGAGATAGATATTAAGCCAGATGGCAGTGTATCTAGCTTCCGAACAAATTTAGGAAAGTAGATTTCGTTAAAGGGTTTTGTTTGCAAATTTCTTGTTAAAAAGGGTATAAAGCCTTGAAACCTTCCGATTGGCAGTTTCTTTCTTAATTATGCCTTTACTAGCACTTTCGCAGATGACCTTTTGAGCGCGGTAAAGCTTTACCCTTGCCGCCTCTTCATCCTCATTTCCTAAAATGCTTAATCTACATTCTTTTACAATGTTTTTCAAACGAGTCTTAAGGCTTGTATTCCGCAAGAGATTTCGCTTGTTGATTAGAATCTGCTTTTTTGCACTTTTAGTATTTGCCATATTTTCTTTCCAAGTTAACCAGCGGAAAAATTATACACTACTAAACCGCACCGTCAAATTACCCATCCACAGCTACATTCATTCTATCCCTAATTTCTTTCTTTTCAGCCTCGGTATGTGCTTTATCAAGTGCTTTCTGTAAAGTCTCAAAGTATTTTTGCATATCGCCCTTTGTCTTGTAAGCCTCAGCTAGATTCACAAATGCTGGAATGAAATCCGATTTAATAGCCAGGACTCGATTAAATTCATTGATAGCTTGATCGATTTTGCCTGAATGAAGAAGCATTGTTCCCATATCAGTCCGAACGTTTATATCGTTAGGGTTAATAGTCAGGGCTCTAGAATAGTAGGATACGGCACGATCTGGAAGTTGCGCTTCATAACAGGCATTCCCAGCCATCACAAGGGCATCAAGATTTTGAGGTTCAATATTCAAGGCTTCATCTAAGTATTTAAGAGCCTGTTCAAACTGGCCAATCTGATAGTACATTTCTGCAAGTTGAATGCGAGCTGGGACTTCTTTAGAATTACTTTCTATGGCGGTGCGGAGTTTAGTGAGTTGCTCCATTACAAAGGGAGGCATAGCGCCACTTGTGTTATTGTTTGATGCAACATTGTTGTCAATAGGGGGATGATCCGGTGGAAGTTCGCCCGTTATTCCCGCTGAGGATAACTGCCCGTTTTTAGGAGGGGACGGAATTATTAGCCAAATTATAAAGATTAAAATAGCTAAGATAAAAAGCATTACTACATATCCCGTCTTTCTTTGGATGGATTGATGGGGAGCTATCGCTTCTTTTTCTTCTTGCTTAGAGCTTACCCTTTGCCCACAGTTCGCGCAGAATTTATCCTGAGTTCTTAATGGTGCTCCACATGATGTGCAATAGTTAGCCATATTTAATTTGTCCTGGTTCTTTTTCAAAATATCGTAAATGGCTCCAAAAAAAAGCTATTTACTTAGCCTTCCTCTGATATAATACCATTGTCTAGGTAAATCCTATGTTAGCGGGGTAGTCCATTGGCTAAGATTTTAGCTTATCTAGTTCCCCATCCTCCTGTCTTGCTAGACCCAATCGGGAAGGGCTTACTCTCTCACGTGGAAGCAACACGAAATGCTATGTTCAAAGTAGCTGAAGAGTTAAAGCAGTTTGCACCCGATACAATACTTCTAAGTAGTCCACATAACGTTTTTGTTGTGGACAAAGTTGGAGTGTTAACATCAAAAATACTAACGGGGTCTTTTCAGGATTTCGGATACGCTAATTTGCGTTACATTTTTGATAACGATACTGAGCTTGTTGAGGAGTTGCTCGAATTTCCAAACACAGCGACATACTTATCGCCTACCGATTCTGGCGAACTTGACCATGGCGCACTCGTATTTTTGGATTTTTTCCTTAGAGTAGGGGGGAAGGCTAAGCTTGTTGTATTTTCTGCGGTATTAGGCAATCTTAAAACTTACTTTAACTTCGGTGTTGCCCTTAGAGAATTTCTTTCAATGAAGGAAAAACGTATTGCTTACATCGCAAGTGGCGATCTTTCGCACTGCACTAAAGAAGCACCTGGTAGACACTATCACGAGGAGGGTCCCATATTTGATAAGATAACCGTTGAAGCGGTTCAGGAGTGTAACACTGAAAAGATACTCTCATTGGACGAGAGTTTTTTAGCAAAAGCTGAGCAGTGTGGGCTCTATTCATTCTTAATTTGTTTTGGTTTGTTCTCTGGAATTGCCTCTAAGGGTGAGGTACTATCATACGAGGATCCTTTTGGAGTGGGTTACCTGGTGGGATCCTTAACCGGTGAATGATTAATTTTAATGACGAAGATATAAAGCTAATAAATAAAGGGAGTCATCCTTTTGTTAAGTTAGCTTGGGCTTCAATAATCTCTTACGTTAAATTTAATAGAGTAATTGATTTTAGCAGTATTTCTGAATTCTTAGGGGAAATACTAGCATCACACTTGAGTGAGTTAAACGAAAGGCATGCCTGTTTTGTGAGCCTAAAAAAGGATGGTGAGCTCCGTGGATGTATGGGCACTATTGAGCCCCAGGAAAGCTCCTTAGCGCAGGAGATTATTGAAAATGCGATCAGTGCTGCGACTAAAGATCCTCGCTTTCCACCGCTTGCTAAAGTTGAACTCCCCTCTATCAGCGTATCCATAGATGTTCTTACGGAACTTGAACCAGCCAGTTTTGAGGCTCTCTCTCCTCAAACAAAAGGACTATTAGTGGTTCAAGAATTCAGGCGTGGCCTTCTGCTTCCAAACCTAGAAGGAATAGATACCCCTGAAATTCAACTAGAAATGGCTGCACGGAAAGCTGGAATTGATCTCACTGAACCCTATAGACTTTTTACATTTACAACAACTAGATTACACTAGACTTTATAAATAAATAGCTTAAAAATAATTTATTCTCAGCCAAAAGCTTTTGCCTTTCTATGGAGACTTCGTCCTTTTAATACAGGATTAGCGATTAAGGATGAATCTCTATTTTCTCTCGCCATATCTATAGTACGTAGAACACGATCCCTCAGAAGAAACCATGCACGCACCTAACGGGTTTTCTGGCTTACAGGCATTTCCGAAATATTGGCATTCAAGTGGGGTAATTAAACCAAGAAGAACTTCACCGCATCTGCAATGGCCGAATTGGTGCTCATCGTGCTTAGCCCTCTCTAAGCCAAAATACTCACTTGCATCAAAATCTCTATACTTTGCCCTAAGTCTATGTCCACTATTCTTAATTAACCCTATTCCCCTCCAGTATGCATCATCTATATCAAAAACCTCGTTAATAATCTCTTGGGCTCGTTTATTACCAAACCTTCTTACTGCTCCCCTATAGATGTTTATAACGCGGGGTTTATTTTCTATTTTCATTCTAAGCAAGTGGTAAACAGCATAGAGTACATCCTCAGCTTCAAAGCCTGCAATAACAGCTCCTTTTTTGTAAACATCTGCAATAAATGAATATGGTTCCTCGCCTATAATTGTGGAAACATGACCCGGTAAAATAAAGCCATCCAACGCCAGTCTTGAATCATCCAGCAAAACCTTAAGTACAGGAATAATTAACTTGTGGCTTACATAAACAAGAAAATTTTTGATACCCTTTTCATTAGCCATAAGAATTGTATGAGCTATCCCTGGTTGAGTAGTTTCAAAACCTGTGCTGAAAAAAAGTATCTTTTTATTGGGAAGCTTTCTGGCTAGGTTCAAATTGTCAAGAGGAGAAATAACTAACCTAACATCTGCGCCCTTTTCACGACTTTCGGCGAAGGAAAGTCTTCCACCTCTCACCTTAAACAAGTCACCGTATGAAGTGAGAATAATGTCTTTATTTTCAAGTGCAAGCTGAGCGACTTGGTCAATTTCGGAAGCTGCAGTTACGCAAACAGGACAGCCTGGACCGCTTATAAGCTCAACATTTGTTTCCCGAAGAATGGTCTGCCTTATTCCTGATCGGAAAATTGTAACCGTATGGGTCCCGCATACCTCCATGAATCTTGCCTCAGTTACCGGCAATCTCCTCAAAAGCTCGTATAAGACTTCCGGTGAAATCAGGTCTGGTCTTGATGAATGCAATGTGTTACTTGCCAATGTTATTCCTCAGTATCTAATACTTCTGAAATTAGCTTTAATGTTTCCTGAGCTTCTTCAGGGGAAAGCACTTGGATTGCATAACCTGTATGTATTAGCACATAGTTTCCAATTTCTGCTTCAGGCACAAGTGCGATATTTGTCTTTACTCTAACATCACCAATTTTAACTGTGGCAACATCACCCTCAATCTTCTCAATGAGCCCCGGTATCGCTAAACACATGATACTTTATTATAACTCGCCTATTTTTAGTAGTGTCCACTAATGTCTTATATAATCGTTACAAGCTGTGGTGCAAGAAATTCTAAAGAGAATAGATCATACCTTCCTCAAGATTGATTCAAATAGTAATTCCTCTCTACTCTTAGAGGGTGCCAAGATGGTAGAAGAAAAGGGTCTACGCTCATTTATTGTTCCCCCTCAACTAGTGCGAACCGTGGCAAAGCATTTTCCTGATATAACGGTGGGAACAGTTGTAGCATTCCCGCTTGGATTTGAAACATTACCCGAGAAGATATTCGCCTCTCAACAGGCAAGAGAAGATGGTGCTAAGGAAGTTGACATTGTCCTTGATCTATTTGCATTGGTGAATGACAACTTCAGAAAGGTAAATGAGGAAGTAGACTTACTCACCGAGGTAGGAAGACGACATGGTCTTAAAGTAAAATTCATTCTTGAGATGTCTATTCTCTCCGAGGCGCAGATTTCTGAATGTGTTGCTCTTTGCCTAAAGCACAAGCCCTTAGCTATAAAATCAGGAACAGGTTATCAATCTAAAGTAAGCACGGAGCAAATTACCCTTCTTAAGAAACTCACCAAAGGTGAAATACTTGTTAAGGCTTCCGGGGGAATTGATAGTATCAATAAGGTAAAAGAGCTTATCTCCTCTGGAGCGGATATAATCGGCACTAGCAATACAAAGAAAATAATTTCGGAGCTTGAGCAAGATAATGATATAAGGCTAGATGGATAAAGGGGAAGGGCTATTATCTTTAATGATAAAAATGACGAGTTGGCATAAAGACTAAACACACCCTCAGCTCATTGGCGCGTTGAATTATTTCGTGGTCTCTAATGCTTCCAGAGGGTGCTGCCAAAACCGCAATCTTTGCACTTGCAGCAAGTTCAACTGAATCAGCAAATGGGAAAAAGCCATCAGACACAAGGACTGCATCCTCGCATTTTTTCTTCGCTTTCTCAAGAGCCAGCCTGGTTGCATCAACACGGTTCGTCTGGCCTGCGCCAACACCTACAATCGCTCCATCTTTGATTACTATCACAGAATTACTCCTTATAAACCTAATGAGCCGAACACCGAACTGCAAATCAGACTTATACTTTGCCCTTAATGGAGTGTCCGATACCACTTGAAGTTCTTCAGGCTTAGGTAGATAAACGTCTTCATTCTGAACAAGGTAACCAAATGGGGTTCTTACGAAGGTTAATATTGGAGGATTTTTTCCTTCGTTAATTAAGATTATCCTCTCTCTATCCGTAGTAAAAGCTTCTTCAGAAACCTCAATAATGCGCATTTTCTTCTTCTTTGAAAATTCCCTCAGTGCACCTAATGTAACGGATGGAGCAACTAAGATTTCAAAGAATGACTTTGTAATCTCTCTGGCTAGTTCTTCATCTATCGGGAAGTTTGTGCCAATTATTCCACCAAATGCGGAAACAGGGTCAGCCTCCCGAGCGCGCACAAAAGCTTGCAATGGGCTCTCCGCCTGAGCAGCTCCGCAGGGTGTGAGATGCTTGATAATGCATGCGAAATAGGGTAATTCATAGGGGAATGAGGCAATCCGAAAGGCAGCACCAGCGTCCCGAATGTTGTTATAGCTAAGCTCTCTACCCTGAAGAAGTTTGAACTTCAAAGCCTGTCCAATTGACGGTTCGTATAAAGAGCCCATCTGATGAGGATTTTCTCCATATCTGAGATGCTGTTTTAATTTGAGCTTAAAATCAATAGTTTGTGACATGGTTGGCTCGCTAGTTCTTGGCATAGTAGGCACAACTGGCTTGGCTGGTTTAGTTGTTGTCAGCTCTGCAAAGTAATTCATAATAGCTTCATCATACTTAGCACAAACTGCAAATGCTTTGTAGGCAAGCTTAAGCCTAGTTTCTCGAGAAATTGTTCCATTGTTTTCCTTGTATTCATTTATGAAAGTCTTGTAGTCATCAGGGCTCACGAGAATTACAACATTTTCAAAGTTTTTAGCCGCTGCCCTTACGAGAGATACGCCCCCAATATCGATAAGTTCAAGTGCTTCTTTGAGATTGATCTTGGAGGACTTAACCTTCTCATCAAAAGGATAGAAGTTAACTGCAACCAAACCAATACTTCTCCCCTTCAAAGCCTTCAATGCCTGTTGATGGCGTTTCTTGGATGGGTCTGCGAGAATTCCCGCATAAAGTCTAAAGTCCAGGGTTTTAACTCGTCCCCCAAGAATTTCTTTTGACTTAGTAAGTTCTGAGATTGGAATTGCCTTTATCTTCTTTTTCCGAAGTTCTTTTAGCGTCCCAGTAGAGGCGTAAATAGTTACACCTTCGTCTGCTAGAAATCTTCCTAGAGTTGTCACCCAGGTTTTATCGTAAACACTAATTAGAGCTGTTTTAATCTCGGACATAACCAACGCCAATATACCCTATAGTGTGGGGTAAATTTCTCGCAATCTTCTAGCAGAAATTAAACCAATTGTCTAGAGTACTTAAGCAAAAAATCTTAAGCTTAACTAAGCTTATTACCCCTTCAAGAGTAATCCAAGAACAAGTGGATGCTTTTCATTCTTCTTAAGTTCCCTGATTATTTCACGGGCTCTACCGTCATTTATCCTTATCAACGCCTCAACTGCACGAAAGCGCAATTCCCATATCTCAGAACGAACATCTTGTTCCAAGATAGAAATAACTTCATTTAGAATTTCCTTTGCGCGTTCAGTTCTTATTGGAATTCCCTTTCTGATTGAAGTAATTCTTTCACTTAGCAATGAGCCAATCTCGCCCAGCAAAATCTGCACCTCTCCTTTAAGACGGGAACTTTTCAAATCAGAAAGGCTCTCCCCTTTTAGAGCTTCGTTAGAAATAAATTCTGATAGGCCTTCCCAAACAGCCTCAGGGTCAGCCTTGAATGCATTTACCAATCCCGCATTTGCGGACATTCTAACGGTAAAGGATTGGTCTCCTAAAGCACTAAACAATTTTTCAACCCTCTCAAGGGAAGAAAACCTTGATAAGCTTTGCGCTGCTATTAGTCTTTCTCTTTCATCCCCTGACTTTAAGCTTTGAGATATCTCTTCAATAGCTGGTTGGTAATCTAACGTTCCTAAAGCATCAATTATGGTTCTTTTAATTCTAGAGTTTAATGGAGTTCCAGCTGGTAGCTTACCTTCTTTAATTGCTGAAAGAATTTTCGGCGCAGAATCAGTTACCTTTAAGCCCCCCAGTAACCTAATAATGTTAAAAAGGGCATATTGGCGAGTTTCAATTTCTAATGCTCTTAAGAGTGAAGGAACACTTATCTCAGGGATAGCCTGAATAACCACATCAATTGCTCTAGTTTGTAAGCTGTCTATGGTATCAATCTTCTCTGTAAGGATGAAATCAACTGCCTTCGCGCCAAACTTCGTCAGCTCTTCTCTAGCCTTTGGTACCTTCTCCCTGTTCTCACCAACTTCCCATAGAGTCGCTACTTTCCAAAGCTCTTCCATCTTATCTCTCTCGGTATCTGAATATGATGATGCCAGCGATAATTCTGAGAATGCTGAAAAAAGGAGGCAACTTAACATCATTACTAGAAAAACAGTTTTTTTCACTGCTCTCCCTCCTTATTTTCTGAATTTATGTCCCTGCCAAATCCCCACTTGCCCTGCTTCCACAGGTTATCGTTGTCAGCCGGGGCACCTTTGTTATATACATCTTTCCCTCCCAAGTCCAAGAAAAGCCCAATACCACCAAATCCCCTCGTCTCATTAGCCATACCCTGGTTGTATCCGAGACCCTTTCCCATATAGGCATCATCGCCTTGTTTATCAAGGAGCAGGCCAAAAGAGTTTGTCCAGCCAGACCCCTGACCAACTCCGTTTGTTATATACCAATCCTCGCCAGAATAATCCACAAGCACACCCACCGCCAAATCATGTGCAGTTCCCTGGCAGGGTCCGTAATGACAAGAATAGCTATCCTTGCCAGCTCGATCAATCAATCCTCCCACTGAAAGGTGAATCCCAGCACCTTGCGAGTAATGAACTGAACTGTAAAAGTCATTTCCTTCATCATCTACAAGCATGCCTAAGGCATACCAATAACTGCTTCCCTGACCGTAAATCTCAGTCTCGAAAAAGTCGTTACCGCTCCTGTCATAGAGAAGAGCGATGCCACCGCTACTTGTTCCTCTCCAGCCAAATCCGAATCCTTGCGACAAAGATTGATAAAAATCGCTGTAAAGGGGTTGATGCAGGAATTTCCCCCCAGCGTAGTACCTATCATTACCGGCAAAATCAGCTAGCAACCCATATCCCCAGACACTGCCAAAAGCTTGTGAATAAAGTGCAGCGTTATAGCTGTCATTTCCATTCTCATCCACGAGAATGCATACTCCAAAAGTGCCCGCACCTTCCGTATGCACATCTCCAGCATAAATGTCATTCCCCCCATGCTCTTGAAAAAATGCATAGCCAAGAAGCGCACTTCCTAAGCTGTATGAACCTCCTTTATAAATGTCATTTCCCCCGTCATCGTAAAAATAGGCAAGTCCAGCCACTGCGCTTCCAAAAGCAAAGGAATCATCAGTAATATAAACGTCGTCACCATTACCTAGATCAATTAAGATCTGTGGTTGGTTTATTCCAGAGGCCTGCCTGGCAAGATACTTGTCATTTCCTCCAAGATCAATGATAACGTCAAAGTTCGCGTAGTAAGAATTGTCACCCGTACCGCCAATAATGATGGAAAGCCCTTTGTCAAACGCGTATCCAAGAACGGTTCCAGACACGTTTCTAATGAATTCACCAACGTCTTTTAACTCAAAAGAATCTCCAAGTTCCATAGCTTGGATGGCAAGATATTCTGTTCGCCGAGCAAAATCAAAGGCAACACCCATAAAGTCCTGCCGTGAAATACGATTTACAATACTAAGAATCTCTTCTGCCTCTAACTTTCCAGGGACATTTTCCAGCGGATAAGGTTCATCTCCCAAGCCCATTGTTAGCACGAATTTCCCTAACTCAAGACCATAACCAAGCTCATCATAATGTTCTTCCTCAATCCAGACGTACGGGAGGCTGTACAAAAGTGAACGAAAATCAAAGTCCGAAATGCCTGCCTTTGTCCTAATATCTTTAAGCCTCAAGCGAAACTCATCTATAAGTACTTTGGCACTCTCAGCAAGCTCTCTAGGGTTGTTGATTTTCTTTTTCTCTTGTTCAAGGCTCTTTGGCGGTTCAAGGTCCAAGGGTTCTGCAGTTAATTCTAAAAGCTTGGGAAGATTTGGCCCACATTCTCTAACCTCCATCGCTCGTGAGTGAATGTAATTTAGGGTTTCGAGGGGATAGTCCAAAAGCCTGTTGACAACGCTAAGTCTATTTCCATCATCCGCCCACTTCTTCTCAAAGGAAAGGTCTGTGAATGTTAAATTCCCTGTTGCCAACATCTCCTCAATCAATGAGAATTCAGTTTCACCAATTGGAGGTGGAATTAGCTGTTCTTGTGTGTCATTCATTTCTCCTGCTTCTGCTATCAAATTTATAGAAGGTATTGTGAGAACGAAGAATAAAATTAGTAGCTTATAAGTAACTTGCATAGAGGTGATTATAAATCAATATTGCTAGTGCGCGAAATACCGGAAGTATTTTTCTCATTTATCAAGTACTTTTCCCTTTTGAAGTAAACAACATTAAGAATTATCTTAAGAGCTGCAGAGAATGGTAAAGCGACAAGTACGCCCATAAAGCCCCAAACCTGAGCGCCGATCATCATAGCAATAAGCACAGTAGCCGGGTGCAAGTCTATTTCCTTGCCCATAATTCTCGGAACTAGCACTTGGCTTTCAAGCACGTGTAAAAGGATATAAAAAACCAAAACGAGAATAACAGTCTGAATCGACACCGTTGAAGCAATAATCAACGCAGGTATAAACGAGAGGATAGGACCAATAACTGGTATCAACTCCGCTAATGCACCAATTAGCCCAAGGAGAAATGCGTATGGCACTTTAAGTATCAAAAGTCCAATCGTTATCAAGAACCCCATCACTATTGATAATGCCAACTGCCCCCGAACGTACCTTCCCATCATGCTATTTATGAGCTCAAGGCTTGCTTCATACTTTTCCGTGTGTCTTTGGGGTAGAAGCGATTTGAACGACTCCTTGAACTTTTGGACATCAATTAGAAAGTAGTATGCAAGCAGGGGAACAAGCAGAATTCCAAGAATAAAAGTTGAAAATCCCTTAAAGGTTTGCATTACAAAAGCGTAGGCTTTCCCGGTTGTCTGGGGTAAATTCCGCTGAAGAGTCTCTTGAAGGTTTCTGGCTATTGTAATTGCGTAAGCTTCAATTTCAATAGGTGCGGTTCCAGGGAAGCGTTTCTCAATCCACTTATTAACCTTGTACTCCAACTTGTCCGCTATTTCTGGAATGTCTTTAACGAGTTTATATGCTTCTATGTAAACTCTCTCTCCAATGGCAAAGGATATGGCAGACACGAGAAGTAGAAGAAGAATAAAGATAATGAGAAATGCTAATGATGCAGGTAACTTTAATTTCTTACGTAAGGATTTAACTGGGGAAGCCAATACATAGGCAAGAAGGACTGCGAGAACTATGTAAACGAAGACAATTCTAGCGTAGTATATAACTAGGAGAAAAAGTAGAACCGCAACAACAATAATAGTCTTCTTGAAAAAATCCCACAACACCGTGATACCCTAGGGGTAAGTATATCATTAGAAAGACAACTTACGGCAGACTAACCTTCAATTCTTCATATCCTTCAACAAGCTCCCTCACAATTTCTGCAACACTCTTAATGTCTCTCGCTAACCCACAGATTTGCCCTATTTCAATTTCCCCATTTTCAGTATCTCCTAAATCAGCCGCAAGTTCCATCGGATCTTTACCGCTGGACAATGCTCTAATTTCTTCTCTGGTTGCGCATCTATCCTCCAGTTCCTTCACTCTGCGCCCATAGGCGTTCAGCATCATCCTAGTAGGATTGTATCTACGTTTTAGAAGCATTGTTGAGGTATCGTTAGCCTCAACTATTGCGCTCTTATAATTAGGGTGGAGGTGGCTTTCAAGGCTAGCGGCAAAGCGAGTGCCGATTTGAACCCCCATCGCGTCCAGAGAAAAGGCTGCTAAAATCCCACGAGAATCCGCTATACCTCCAGCAGCAATCACTGGAATATCAACCGCATCAACAACCTGCGGAACTAAGCACATAGTCGTAATTTCATCAAAGCCGTTATGCCCTCCAGCTTCAAAGCCTTCTGCGACAACCGCGTCCATCTTGAGCTCCTCGCATTTCTTCGCCATCTTCACATTCGCGATAACGTGCGCCCATCGAATCTTTCGTCCCAGCATTTGCTCGTAATCGCGAATTTTAGGTTCAATCTTTGCAGGGTTTCCAGCTGAAGTGAAGAATATGTCTATGCCCTCCTCCTGCGCGATGTGGAGGCATTCTTCCGCGTCTTCCCTCAACAGCGGAATATTTACTCCAAATCGTCCTTTAGCATTTTCCTTCGTTTTCCTTATTTCATTTTTGAAAGTATCAGGGCTCATTGCGCCTGCGGACACTAGCCCAAGAATTCCAGCGTTTGCAGCTGCGGTTGCCAACCCAGAGAATCCTGTCCTCGTCATCCCCGCCTGAATAATGGGGTATTTGATGCCGAAAAGGTTGCACAATTCCGTTTGCATGAGCTTGCATTATACATATAAATTTAAGATACTCCTAAACTAGTTGAAGGTGGGATTTCACGAAATTGGAATAGCATCTATAGTTGCTATAATCAGTTACTAGTGAATGCGAACCTAACCCTGGCGGTTCTCATCTCCGGTGGTGGCACCACACTCAAGAGTCTCATTGAAAAGATAGCAGAGGGGAAATTAAAGGCGAAGATAAAAGCAGTCATTTCATCCCGTCCCGATGCGCGTGGGCTTACGTTTGCCAGGGAGGTGGGTATCCCTACCTTTGTTGTAAACCGCAAGGAGTTCAAGTCCACGAAAGATTTCTCGGAAAAGATTACGGCAATTCTCCGCGAGATTAATCCCGACTTAATAGTCTTCGGAGGATTTCTCTGCTTCTATCAGTTCCCACCAGAATTTAGCGGACGTATCATTAACATCCATCCCGCGCTACTGCCCTCTTTTGGCGGTAAAGGAATGTATGGCGACCATGTTCATGAGGCAGTTCTAAAAAGTGGCGCGAAAGTCTCTGGTTGCACTGTTCACTTTGTGGACGAAATTTACGACCATGGTCCAATCATTGCCCAGCGCGTGGTGCCGGTTTTGCCAGATGATACGGTTGAATCGCTTAGGGAACGTGTTCAATCTACTGAGCGCGAGCTTTATCCGGAGGTGATCAACTGGTTTGCCGAGGGACGTATTAGCCTGACCCAAGAGGGAAAAGTTCTTGTAAAATCTCTAGATATTAGGCTATTTAATAAAGAGCTTGAGCCAAAGTAATGATATTTAATGAGAAAGCAATAAATAGCATCGCTGAGCACCTAAATAAAGCTCGCGCCGTAGTAGTTCTGACCGGTGCTGGGGTCTCAGCTGAAAGCGGTGTTCCCACCTTCCGTGGAGCTGGTGGTTTTTGGAAAGACGAGGAAGAAGTTATGAGGCTAGCAACTCTTCAGGGGTTCCTCAATGACCCGAAGGCAGTCTGGGAATGGTATGACATGCGCAGATGTATGGCAAAAAGTGTTGAACCTAATTCCGGGCATTTCGCATTGGCAGAACTTGAAGAACTAATATCTAAAGCTGGCAAGAGGTTCGCTCTTATCACCCAAAATATAGATGGTCTTCACGAGCGTGCGGGTTCAAAAAACATAATTGAGCTTCATGGCAATCTCTGGTATGCAAGATGTCTTAAAGAATGTTGTTCTGATCTTTTTCCCCTTTTAGATGCTCCTCTTCCTAATTATCCTCCAGCCTGTCCTAAGTGTGGGGGAATACTTCGCCCTCACGTTGTTTGGTTCGGAGAGCTACTCAATCCCCTCGTTCTTGAAAACGCAACTAGAATAGCTATGACTGCGGATATAATGCTAGTTGTGGGTACATCAGCGCAGATTTATCCCGCAGCAGGATTACCCTGCACCGCTCGTCAAAGTGGTGCCACTATTGTTGAGATAAACATAGAAAGCACTGAACTAACTCCCATCGTTCAGTACTCTATCTTAGGTAAAAGCGGAGAAGTTCTACCCCGAATTGTGAAAGCTTTTAGAGAATTCCTCCAAGGACGTGGCGATTAAACGGCTAAAAAGGATGAGGAACCACCCATCCATCTGGGATATATGCACTTTGCATTTATTAATGCCCCTTCTCATTTTGTCACTCTTGAACTTCATTTCTTGTGATTACACTTCCGAGATAAAGCAAAATGAGATCGATGGAAAAGGAATTGACAAGGGCGAAGAATCTAAGGCAATTACTCAAGCACCTGCAGAATTCTCAAGCTTAGCGTTCTTAGATAGCTCACTCTCCATAATTGAAACTGCTAGGCTTTCCACTTATTCTGGTCAGGTTTTCAAACGTGCGAAGTTCTACAAAGGAGACGATTCTGCTTTACTGCTTATCTCCCCCTTTGCCTTTGGTGAAAGTGTAATCACTGAAGGTAGACTTATCGCTGTAACCTTAAAAGAACCTTTTGATACGTATGAGTTAAAAGATAAGCGAAGGGTAATTGAGCTAACAGTTGGCGATAGTCCATCAGAGGTTTATTTCAACGTCATTGAGGCTAGGGATAAACAAGGTTCAATAAAAGATTCAGCCGGTGATTCATCTAAGAGTGTTTCTCCAAATAACAAAACTGAAGACGCAACACAATCCAGCTCTCAAAATGCCCAATTGATAAGCGGTGGAAAAGCTGTTAATGCTCAGGATGGCAGTGAAAAGACCGAATCGAAGGCTTCCAATGCAGAAGCTAAGTATGAAACCCATCTTTATCAATTGGATGAGGAAGGGAAGGTAAAGAAACTACCAGTCTTTAACTCTCTTGTAATTCAATCCTACAAGAGTGGTTTACTCTTACTTAGGCATTTCAATGGCTTGCAGTTAACCGGTGATGGCTATCAGGAGCGTTCGCCAATCAGCTACTCCTTGACAAGCTCAAATGATGGCAAAGTCTTAGCTTCTTTTGATTATGAACCGATACTATCCCCATCCCAGAAGAAATCCTTGCGGGTAATTAGGAAATATAATATTAGCGATTACTCGGCTTCAGAGTTTTCGGTTTACATAAATGATATTCAAACCAACAAGAAAGTAGAAGGTTCTGCCAAGAAATCTCATCAGGAAACAGAGCTCTACACAACTAGCTATTACCTTACTATGGAGGAGGACAGGTGGCTTCCTCAAGTTCTTTTTATTAATGATAAATCTCTTCTAATAACCACATTTACCCCAGAAGATGCTTCCCGTAAGGGTAAGGAACAAGCTGATGAACCCTATATGAAATCGCTTTCTCTGTTATCGGGGAAGCTCAATTTAGAAAAGCTAGATATAGCCACGAAGAAAAAAGTCCCAATTCTTAAAGACATAAGTCCATACTTAAACGTTAACTATTCACCGGGTGAACCTGTCTTTCTAGTCACTTACTTTACGAAGGAAAGTGGAGACAAAGTCTTCAAGGTAGAAGTAGTCACCATTGACGGTCGGAAATCGCGAACCATCTACAGTGTAAAAGGACCCTCTTCGCTCTCCATTGAGGATGTTGACTACGCTTCAGGTTCACTCTTGATTTTGCAGAGCTTTTCTAGAGGTGACGAAAGGTATTCAGAGGTTATTTGCTTAAAACTCTCCAAAGAATCAAGAAGCAAAAACAAAAAGGATGAACCTTTCGAGAAACCCAAACGAAAACGTGAAGAAGCTTATCCACCTGGCTTTGACGAATCCCAAGCGGAACCCCCTCCAATAAACATACCCACATAGCATAACGACCGCTGACAAATCATTTTTCTTTCCTAGCCCAATTCCAATTTCAAATCTCTTAATAGAAAGCTTGCCTAAGGAGGTTGCCTAATACCTGCAAGTCCATTTTCAAAAGTTATTTGTTAAATAATGAAGCTAATTTTTTTCTTAGATTAAAGCCCTTTATTCTTGACGATAAAACCTCCGTATAAGAAATCTGCGCTTCAGAAGTAATGCTTCTGTTAATTTCAGACTCTAGCGAACGAAGAATATCAAGTTTAGCCTCGGCTTCATCACCTAGGAGATTAAGGGTAGAGCGAAGAGATCTAGCCTTCTCCTCCAGTTTCAATCTCTCAGCGTCTTTTTGAGCAAGCTGGTGCTGAATATTCAGAAAATCAGAAAGGTCAATCCCGAAAAAGAAGTTCCGAGTACCAAATGGAATCACAAACTGCTGCGACAAACCGCGAAGCCTCTCCGATACCTCTAACAGCTCTCTTTTAACTTCAAAGCTCGTTTCTAATATTGAAGTTACTTCCTCAAAATGTCTTAAAGATGACTTGAGAAGATCAAGGGAATTTGGGAAAAAGATAATTTGAATTCCATTAGTCTTTGTGCGGAAAACTGTTACCTCGTAATTCATTGCAGAAATTCCATCGTGAATGCTTTTCTCCTCCTTAATGTCCTGGAATTGCTCTAAAACAATCTTCAGCTGGCGTGATAGAGCGTCTATATTTTCTGAAAGCTGTTCCGTCGCCTTTTGCAAGGCATCAAGCTCGGCATCTTTATTCCTCTTAAACTTCTCGTAATCAAGAGTTGCGCTTATAGCACCATAAGTAATTACAATTAACCAAGGAAGAGCATAAACTAGAACAAAGCTTGCACGCATTATTTTGCCCTTACTATCTTAATACCTTATACCTTGATTCATTCTAACCTATGGGATGCTTGTTACTCAAATATGGAAAGTTGTTCTTTCCATAGTTCCTCGTTCTAGATGATATACTTTTCTCTTATTCTATGCGTCTGATAAATTTTGCAAGTGGGAGCCGTGGCAATTGCACTCTTCTTTCTAGTGGCGACCAAATCCTTATTATTGATTGTGGTATATCTTTGCGGAGTTTGCTTTCTGGGCTTAAGGAGGTGGGCATTTCAGTTTCAGACATTGATCTTGTCTTGATTACTCATCTTCATAATGACCATTTCAAAGGATTTGCAAAATGGTATAGTCATTTACCACTAGCCTTCGCGATTCCCCTTTCAGTTATTGGTCAGGTTGCGGGTACTTTGGGTGGGAAGCTAAATCCCAGGAGAATTGTTACTTTTGCACCCTACAATACACTTAGGCTTGGCGATATGTCAATCACCCTCTTCCCACTTCCCCATGACGCAGCCGAAACAGTTGGCGTCAATGTTAGCATCAACGATAAGAGCATTTCTTACTTAACTGACCTAGGTTCCTTCAATGATGATTTGCTTCAATTCTTGGAAAATCAGGACGCAATCTTCTTGGAGGCTAACCATGAAGTTGAACTAGTTAAAAATTCTCGCTACCCTGAAAGCGTCAAGCGGAGGATACTTAGTCCAAATGGGCATTTAAGCAACAAACAAGCGATTTCCCTTGTTTCAAGCCTTAAATATCCACCCGAGATGCTTATCTTTGGGCATTTGAGCGAAAATAACAATTCTCCAAGTTTAGTAATGGAAAGAGTTGGCAATTCTACTATGTCTCATAGTATTTCAGTCATAGATTTTGCATTTCAAGGAAAGACTACGCAATTCAAATTTTAATTCTTCTCTAAATAGTGTTATAATTATACAACTAACTAGTGCCCAAGGTAGCGGATAGTTTTATGATTACCTCGTGGTGCTGTTAGAGCTGATATATTTGGCTAATAAGAGGTTAACAGATAGAAAAATTTGGGGAGGTTTATTATGAGAAGGGTAACAGCATTAATCTTCGTTATTTTTTTAATAGCCTCTTGTAGTGGGGCTAAAAGTATTAGCCCGACACCTTCAAAGGACTTAGGAAATTCATCTTTTTCCGTTACTCCTGTTGAAGTTAAAGGTTCATCTGAATTTTCCGTGAGTCTCAGGGGGGACGAGGCAAATCCAGTCCTTTCCATTCGGGCTGAGAATGCGGATAATCTTCGTGGTGTTGCTCTCTACGTTATTTTGCCATCCAATGATTATGAAGTAGTTAATGTAGAGTTTTCTGATTTTCTAGGGACACCTGATTCAACCATAACCTTTACCGCAGACCCACAGGGTAACGAATTGCCAATAGCCCTATTCCGTATTCACCCTGAGGAAGTTACAGGTGTCAGTGGAAGCGGTGAGTTGGCAAAGATTTTCTTGGAGAAAAGAGAATCTGCTTCTTCCCGCTCGGTTTCCAAAGCGCCCTCCGGTGACAATAACAAAGTTACAGACCTAACCCTCGTTCCTGCTGGTGATAATTTATACAACCTTACCTGGAAAGAGAAAAATATAGGCGATTACAACAATAACGGCAAAGTAGAGATCTCCGACGTTTCGCCACTTGCAGCTGAATTTTTGAAAACGCGCGCCCAGATGCCCCCGGAAAAGCAAGAGCTTTTTGACATTCTTGATGGCAACGGAAATGACAGAATAGAAATTGGAGACATTGCGCCTCTAGCTGGAAATTTCTTCTCTGAATGTATTGGTTACGATGTTTACAGTAATGGTAGTTTTATAGGGTTCGCCCCGCGACCTCAGTCTCCGCCAAGAGATTTTCGTGTTCAGTATCAGTATGGACAGGTTTCTGTATCCGGTGTAACAGAGTTCAATGTTGCGCCAAAGGACAGTCGCGGGAATGTCGGCGTCACGAGTGCTCCCGCGGTTATTTCTTCCACTGGTGAGCCTCCTTCCGCCCCAACTGGGCTGACCGCTGAGGCTAATGCGGTCATTGGCTTTGGTAAGATAAAACTCACGTGGAACCGCAACGATGAAGCTGACCTCGCAGGATATCGCATCTATCGTCGTCTTAGTGGAGAGACTTCATTCGGATCTCCTATTGGTGTTAGACCCCCAAGCCAAACCTCCTACACGGATACTGACCTGCAGGTTGATACAACCTACGAGTATGCAGTTAGCGCCTACAACACACTTTCGCAAGAATCAGACTTGTCTAGCATTGTTTCAGCAACTCCATATTATCCCGACCCGCCTATTGCCCCAGTAATATCCGTCACGGGTGATAATCTACCCGAGGGAAGAATTGATGTCAGTTGGAGCTACGGAGGCAGCCTTGAGTATGTCGTAAACTTTGAATTGGAGAGGAAGGCTGAAGACGAACCAAGCTTCACTCTCTTATCCACGCTAGATAAGTCGGTAACCACTTATAACGATACGGGACTAACAATGGGCAAGCTCTACACTTACAGAATTCGTGCACTTGACCAATGGGGCAGAGCGGGAAGCTATTCCAACGAAGACAGTGACACTCCCGGTGAAGCTCCACCAGAGCCTGCGAACATTATTTCACTCACGACAAATCGCTACACCTTTGGCCCAGAAGGTGGCACCGCTACCCTTACCGCAGTTGTAGAGCCTTCCGATGCCACGATTCAGTGGTCTGCCACCGCTGGAACCATTTCAGGTTCTGGAAGTGTCGTTACCTGGTCTTCGCCCGGTGGCGGCGCTCAAAAGGTAACCGTTACTTGCAGTGCATCCGCAGCTGGTGGTGATGACGCGGAGACAATAGACCTCGTTGTTACTACACTTGATCTAATTGCTCCTGCTCCGCTATTTACCCAGTACTCTTACAATCATCATGCGAACTACCCGTTTGTAAATTACATCAACCAACACCGGGTTATTACGTTAAACTTCTGGGCTTATTGGTGTGGCCCTTGCCTTGCGGAGTTTCCATTTATGAGTGCTTTAATAAACAACTACAACTCCGCTGGATATGACCACATAGGTGTGCACATTGATGTCCGCGACCTAACGTGGGAAGAAATTGAGGATTGGTACGTTAGTTACAACGGTGGTGCCCTTACAAACTGGACCGATT
The DNA here is from genome assembly GCA_037441675.1 of Planctomycetales bacterium. Lineage (GTDB taxonomy): Bacteria > 4484-113 > 4484-113 > 4484-113 > 4484-113 > JBBIRS01. The sequence continues at coordinate 93,078 of JBBIRS010000001.1, forward strand.
GGTACAGGGATGGTGCCGGCGGTTGGGATTCACCTGTGTTTGTTGCTTATAGGGCTATCTCTGGCTATCCCGCTGGCATACCGCAAACCTATCTCATTGATAGAGATGGGAATATTAGGTTTACATTTTACGGTTCAATTACTGGTGAAAACGAGCGCATTTATGAGAACAACGTTCGTCAGCTTTTAGGTTTGCCACCGCTTTAGCCATAGTGTACGTCTCTAATACCCATTAGGGCGGGGTTTCATCCCCGCCCTTTTCTTTTTGGTTCAATGTATCATAGGTTCAATGTATCAGGGAGTCAAAACGCTTAGGCTTTGTCTTTGAGATGAGTGCTATTTACAGATGCCTGCCCTGTTCCTCCGAGCCCTTCTCAAAATCCCTAGGCACCAATAGTTCTCTATTCCCTTCCCTATTGGGGGGGCTTACGACGCCCATCCTCTCCATCTGCTCCATTATCCTAGCCGCGCGGTTGTAACCTATCTTTAGCCTCCTTTGCAGAAGAGAAGTGGATGCCCTTCCAGCGGAAATTACTATCTCATAAGCTTGGCTATAAAGTGGGTCTAATTCCTCCGAGTCCGTCTCTTCCGCGTCAAGCTCTTCCTCCGTCTCAAGTAGAGAAATAGTTCCCAGATACTCAGGTTGAGCCTGACCTCTAACAAAATCTGCAACTCGTTTCACTTCATCTTCACGAACCCATGCACCTTGAATTCGTACCGGCTTAGCATACCCAACTGGAAAATAGAGCATATCTCCACTTCCAAGCAGTTTTTCAGCCCCAGGCATATCAAGAATAGTTCTGCTATCAATTTGGCTCACTACCGCAAAGCTAATCCTACTTGGAATGTTCATTTTAATGTTGCCGGTGATAACAGTGGTATCAGGTCTTTGGGTTGCAACGATAAGATGAATGCCGGTGGCACGAGCTAGGTGAGCAATCCTAGCTATCAATCTTTCAAAAACAGGACCTGCAGACTTTATTAAATCCGCAAGCTCGTCCACCACGAGTAAAATATACGGAAGCCTTTCCTCCTCACTAGCCCTCTCATTAAAACCGTCAATGTTTCTAGCTCCGGCCTGTTCAAAAATGATTAAGCGATTTTCCATCTCGGAAACCACCCATCTGAGTGCCCCCTGAGCTTCATTTATCGTGTGGACAATAGGCGTTGCCAGATGCGGTATCTCCTTAAAGACGCTTAGCTCAACCCTCTTTGGATCTATTAGTATGAACCTCACTGTGGCAGGGGTGTTACGATACAGTAGGGAAACTATAATAGAATTTATGCAAACACTCTTTCCGCTTCCTGTGGAGCCTGCAATCAATAGGTGATGCATATGGTGGATATTGCCAATCACGGGCTTTCCAGCCAGGTCTCTGCCTACTGGAAAAGCCAGGGGATGAGTGGCGGTGCGTAATTCATGAGACTCAATTAAAGCTCTGAGAGAAATTTTGTTAAATTTTGAGTTTGGAACTTCTATTCCAACCGCGCTTTTCCCAGGTATTGGCGTATCAAGTCTAACCGCAGGAACAGCGAGCTCAAGGGCTAAGTTATCCGCTAAATAATGAAGTCTATTAATATTAATGCCAGGACCTATTTTCGCCTCAAATCGGGTTACTCTTGGTCCTACCTCCCAGCCAAGGACTTGAACGGATATGTTAAACGATGATAGTGTTTTCTCAATAATACTTGCGTTTCGCTTTAATGCTTCCTCTGACACGGGAGAAAATGGTGTATCTTCTAAAAGCTCTATCGGTGGTAACCTATAATCAACACTCGGAGGCACTACATGAAGCTGTCCCCTTCTCGCATCCATTTTAGTTTCGGCGGATACATTTGTTTTAGTAGCTGGTGCTTCCATTGAATCTTTCGCCTTAGTACTAAGCTCTTCTATGTCTTCCCCTTGATAGTTGCTTCCAGGTATGGTGTGCTCCCAATTTGCTTCTTCCTCATTAAGCGAGATTGTCTCACTTCCTTCAGACTCTTCTTCATCAAAAGTTTCATCTACTAATACATTCTTTAGGCTTTTTTCTCTCACATTTTGCGAGAACTCCGAAAGCGTCTTCTCAGTTGCTTGAAGGAAAGGAACGATTAAAGCACGACCAGTAAAAAGAACCAGTAGCGCTACTGTGATAGCGATAGTCACGATTGGATAAAAGATGCCAAGGTAAGGCTCTTTAATGAGCTCTCTAAAGAATCCGCCGACTATTCCACCCGCATTACTAAATCCGCCACCAAAACTACCAAGCAGTAGGGTAAAGGAGAACAGAAGAATTCCGAATTTGAATATCCATAGCCCCGCTCTCCCGCGAATTTTTAAGGGTAATGCGGTTAGAGCAATGAGAAGGATTTGAATTGGCACCAAATAGCTCGCTAAGCCAAGGTATCCTACTATGAAATCTCTAATTAGCTGACCTGTTGTCCCTGTTTTTTCAGGAAATAATAGCACTAAGACGCTGGCTATAAATAATAGGAATAGGGCAAGTGCCAATATATCAAGAAGAACGTCAGGCTTGATCGAAGACGCCTTATTACGCCGGCGGGTTTGCCGACTTCTCGCCTTAGAAGGCATAACCTTAGAATACTATACCAAAAAGCTATTTTCAATGTGAGGTTCTTTATTTCTTGACTTAATTCGAGAGAGTATTTTTGATTGGGATGAAAGCTTGGGAAAGTATAAATATGGTAGTTGAAACTGCCTAAATAGTGTAAAACCTTGGGGTATCCTCTGGTTAAATCGGTAGTTGTTATAGGCAAAAAATTATTTTTTATGGATAGTGCAAATATCAGAAATGTGTGTTATATTATTTAGGCTAGATTAGAAAAAAAAATTACGGTAGTTATTGCAAGAGGAAAAGATTTACAAAGATGCCGGGAGGATGTCTGTTTAGAGGTTGGCATAAATTACATTCTTGTGTTAAACTATATTCGTTAAGTTAGACCTAGCTAGAGTTTGTTGAAATTAAATGGCCTAATAATATTTAGTGTAAATCCGGTAAGGAGGTAAAAGGAGTTGAATAAAAGGAAGGGTTTTACTCTAATTGAATTGCTGGTGGTAATTGTAATCATCGGCATTCTTGTGGCGATAGCTCTACCTAACTTTGTTAAGATTAAAACCAAAGCTCGTGAAGCAGAAGTCAAGCAAAATCTCCATGCAATCCAGTTAGGTATTGAGCGTTACGCTACAGATAACGAAGGTATCTATCCCTACTTTTTGTACGGCGGTGACACGTATTTCAACATTGGTACCGCAAAGCACGTTCAGGATTGGCTTGAACCAGGTCCAACAGGGAAACATCCATTTGATATGTTCAATGATGACTCTCTGCCTGACCCCCATACCTATGGCAAAGTAATTCAGGGAAATAGGGGAAACCTGGGTCAAGAGGGTGCAGAGTTTGGTGATATGTTGGTTTACGAAGGTTATCTGAACAAGTACCCCACGAACCCATTTCTAACTAAGCGTGCTGGCATACTATACGGAGAGGAAGGTTGGAAGTGGGGTAACTACATTCCATGGAGAGGCTGTGGTGGTCGCGATGGTCGTTTAATGTTCAATATTGGTTGGTCTGGTGAGGCTCCAACGTATATCGCATATTCTGCTGATGGTGAACCAGCTGACTCCGTTAAGTTTGAGTTTCCGGGGCAGTTCTATTACCACCCACGCTTTGCTGATAGTGCGAGTAACGCAGACCACTTCGCTGCCCAGAATGCTATTGTTGATTTTGGCGGTGGAACGAGCTACATTGAAGCACTTGGGGCAACCGTGAGACCACAGGATGTATGGAACTCAGACGTTTATGGCTATGATTTGCTCGCCTATGGAGACCCCTCAACTGATGGTATGGACATAGACTATCCAATTCCCAACGTACCTGGCACCTCAAAACAGTATGCAAAGCGCACTGGCTACCTTAACAACACTGACGAACGTAACCCATACAACCCAAGCAGCAATCCTCCCCTTCAGCCGCGAACGATACCAGATGGAGTTGCAGACTTCTACATCATTCACTTGAGTAGTACTCAGGATGCTAAACCTCAAGGAATTCTCTAAGTCTAATTATTAATAATTTAGGAGGTGAAAGAGAAAATGCGTTCCCGAAAGGCAAAGGTTTATGAAATCAAGGGTTTTACCCTGATTGAGCTTCTGGTTGTTATCGTAATAATCGGTATTCTTGTAGCTATTGCGTTACCCAACTTCGTGCGCGTTAAGGAAAAGGCTAAGGAGGCGGAGGTCAAACAGAATCTCCATGCAATTCAGCTCGCAGTTGAGCGTTATGCAGTGGATAATCCCTTCGGTAACTATCCCAATTACATTCTTGGTGGAGACTGGACTGACTCAAAGACGATTAACGAGGACTACTACTACTTCGCCCAACTTGATCAGGTTGACTTTCCTGCTTGGAAGCCTGGTCCAGACTTTGCTCCTGGAGGTGAGGGCGACTATCTCATTATGGAAGGTTATATGGCAGTCTACCCCAAGAACCCATTCGTTAAAACCGGTCAGGTGAGTAACTTACGTCAGATTTGGAACTGGTCTGTCTGGAGAGGCTCGCAATTTCAGCGTGTTGTTGGTGGAACTGAAAACGAAACAATGGCTGAAGTGTTTGGTCCACCACCGGTTCAGGTTTTTATCGATATAGGAATGGGTGGCGATCTTTACGTAATTCCACCATATCCAGACCCCAATCCTGGATTGGGTCTATGGGAAAGTGACCCATATAAAGACGTTTGGAGTGACCCGGATGCTCTGAAGAAGCCAGGAAGTAGACTTCTTGTTGGAAACTTCTCATACTACTCCAGGGTAACAGTAAATGGTTGGCTCCTAGCGAATGGTGCCCAGGATGTTAACGGCTATACTCTTGCCGCGTATGGTGCTTTAGGTAATCTCGGTTGGGATGTATACGATAGAAACGGGAATTACTTCCCCGCATATAGAACCGCTACTTGCCCATTTAGAAATGCCTTTGGTGGTGGTGCTTGGTTGCCATGCCCAAGTGAGGGTGAAGCCAACAACCACGATAGGTCACGTGGTGGTCCCGATACTCTTCCTGATGGTGTGATTATCGTTCTTGACTCTGGTGTAGATAAGAAGAGTATGAACGAAGTGGGCGAGGTCGGCTAAGCTAAAGAGTTCGTTTTTCGAGAAGGAACAGAAAAAAGCTCGGGTTTCCCATAGTGGGAAATCCTGAGCTTTTGCTTTTTTTTTATACTTTCGTAGGGTGTAAGTAACTCTTTAGTCAATCTCCAGCTGTTGACGAAAAAGCCATGCCTATTAGGTCAAATAAGACTCACTTATAGTAAGGTTTTTAACGGGAAAAGCCTATATCTAGAGCATTCTTAAAGAAAAAGAGGGAATAAAGCTGAAGCTGAAGGTGAGGTATATTTCTTAGAACTTTAACATTATCTCCTTAATCCTAGCTGTTAACTCAAGTGCCTCATCTAATTTCCTCTGCCACATATTTCTTCCGAATATTAAACCAGTAGCCCCAGCTGACATTGATTCCTCAACTTTTTCAAGAAGTTCTTCATCGCTTATCTTTCCTCCACCTGAGACAAGGACGAAGGTTTTGCCCGCAGATTCAACTACCATCATAAATGCCTCCCTAGGAGTCAGGCTTAGCTCGCAATAAGGTTTAGGGGAGTCCTTATCCTTTTCTGGATTAATCTTAGGGAAATTGACCTTAACGACATCAGCGCCCATTTCCTGAGCCATTCTAGCTGCGTAATCAACTGCGTATAAGCTGTCTCTTCCACCTTTTCTTTCAATGGCTTCCCCACGAGGGTAAGCCCAAACTATGAGAGGCATGCCGAAACGGTCGCAATCCTCCCTAACCTTGGCAAGCTGAGCAATATCTCTATCCTGAGCTGGACTACCGACGTAAAGAGTATAACCGACCGCATCCGCCCCAAGCCTAACAGCGTCTTCCACACTTGCGGTAAGCGGACTAAAAGCATGCGCGTCGGAAGGAATATTCGTTTTGCCGTTTATCTTTAATATCAGTGGGACATCGCCTGCGTAATTATGTAGGAATTTACTAGCCAAACCGATGTGCAGTGCAATGGCGGAATAGCCCCCCTCTTTTGCCAGGGTATACTGATAATCCGGAAACTTACTCTCCGGGTTGGCGAAGAAATCCACTGGTCCATGCTCCACACCCTGATCTATTGGAAGAACCAAGAGCTTGCCGTTCTTCAATCCATGCTCGTACATCATTCTGTGTAGCCTAACCTTCTTACCTGTGCTGAGCCCTAAATTTTCAAGGGTTGGACGACTATAATATGTAGTCACCTGAGTTAGCTCACGAACTCTGGCCATATATTATTTTCCTCCCGGAAAAAACGCCTTACGTTCAATTCTTATCTTACCATAAATTTATCATCCCGCATAAATGTAGTTTATTCTGGTCTTATCTTGATTTCATTAAGTATCTTTGTTCACTCATTCAAGCTAACCTCATCTCTTAATAGCTTCATCTATCTTAAGCGACTAAAAAGCTCATTCTCTCAGAAGATAGCGAAAGGACATGGTAAAAGTTAATTACTCCACTCAATCGTATAACATTCGTACAAATGTTCGTTAATATCTCTTAAAAATCGGGATGGTCTATTAATGCTTGGATAGTCATTATTTTCTTCTTCGTTTGATTCTGGAAAGCTCAAGAAGAGAAAGTTCTTTGCTCTAGTAACCGCAACATAAAATAACCGTCTTTCTTCTTCTATCAATTCAGGGTCATGAAAGCACATTCTATGTGGAATATCTCCATCAGTTAAGTTTGCGATAAAAACGCAATCCCATTCAAGCCCCTTTGCTTGATGGATAGTAGTTAGGGTAACTTTATCCTCATTTTCAACAGGCGTTTCAAATTCCAGTGTTTCCCTTCCGCTGAAGGCTTGATTCAATGCGGAATCCGTGAGAAATTCGGAAAAATCTTCATAATTCTTTGAGAATTGAACAAGCTCATCTATATCCTCAACTCTATCTTCAAAATCATCGTATAAGCTTGCCATTCTTTCCTTATAGTAAGATTCAATTACATAAAGTATTAAATTATCAATTGAACATGCGCTGTTCAACATCTGGTATAGTGTGCTTAAGACCTTGCTTAGAAATTTCAAAGAGTTCTTACCCTTCCCTTTAGTTACGTTGGATAATTCTTCACTCATTAGCCATTCCAATGGTTTACTTTGCTTGTTCAGTTGAGAGAGGATGCAGGCGATCGTTTTAGTCCCTACGTTTTCGCATAGACTTACTACTCTGGTTAAGGCTGTTTCGTTCAGGGGGTTCGCAAGTATATAGAGATGTGCAAGTAAATCCTTAATATGAGCTCTCTCCATAAACCTTATGCCTCCACGCACTCTATAGGGTATGCTATTTCTCTTTAATGCAAGTTCTATCTTTAGGGAATGTCTATGGCTTCTGAAGAGAACTCCAATACTATTAAATCTAACGTTGCTCCTTTTCAAATTCAAGATCTGTCTAGCTATAAATTCGGCTTGTTCTTTAGGATTCTTAGTAATAACTAACTTAGGTACTTCTTTGCTAGGACGAGTAGGTTTGAGTTTTTTCAAAAATTGCGGAGCAGTATTACTTATTATGCTATTTGCGAGTGCCAAAATCTCCGGGGTACTCCTGTAGTTGATCTCCAATTTGTAAATAGCGGTACCTGGGAAGTCTTTTGGCACATTGAGAATGTTTCTATAATCAGCCGCCCGAAAGCTGTAAATGCTTTGTGTGTCATCTCCAACGATATACACGTTTCCATTCACGTAACTCAGCTCTTTGACAATTTCCGCTTGGATAGGGCTTGTGTCTTGGTACTCATCTGCTAGGACATGTTGAAACTGTTTTGAAATACTCTTTCCAACTTCGGAGCTTTTAAGTAAGCGAAGGAAGTTAACCTGCAGGTCATCAAAATCCATCAACTTTTGTTTGCGCTTAAGCGCCTCGTATTCCACAATCATTTTTTCAATGTCATCGATGAATTTAGTAAACTCGAAGTGGGCTTCTCGAATTAACCCTTTTAATTGAAGCATCTTATTCCGAGCTAAGCACCAGATTGTGTAAATCTGAGAGGCGCTTGGGAAGTCTTTTTCACTAGTTTTTGGGATTAGTGTTTTTCTAAGCTTCTTCACCAGGCTTTTTGCATCATCATCATCTATAATGGAAAAGTTATTCTCAAGATTAATTGAGCGGGCATACTTTCTAAGAAATAGACTTGCGACGTGATGAAAAGTGCCCCCAATGATCTTCGGTGCCGAAATACCGGTAAGAGCCTCAACGCGTGAGAGCATCATTTTTGCAGCCCGATTGGTAAATGTTAGAAGGATAATGTTTCTTGGGTCTATAAAATGCTTAATCAAATGAGCGACACGGTATGTTATTACGGTAGTCTTTCCAGTTCCCGCTCCGGAAAGCACAAGCACCCTGCTTTCAGGCGCAGTGACTGCGGCAAACTGTTGCTCATTCAGTTTAGCTTCTAATTTTAGATGCTGATATTGTCTAACGAGCTTCATCTACCCAACCCGTATTAAATAAAGATTATTTCATACTACTATTAAATAAACTGGGAGAAATGACGCCCCAATTTGGTTTGATAGCCTATGATACTGTCTATGAAACTTTTAGGATAATCTTTGTTGGCAGTGAACTCAAAATACTAGAAAAATTTCAGTTACATAGTCTTGATATAATTCTAAATTGTTTGGGGAGGTAGCTCAGCTGGCTAGAGCGCTGGTCTGTGGAACCAGAGGTCGAGGGTTCGATCCCCTCCCTCCCTAGTTGAGGCTGTCTTAATAAAAGCTAGGCTGATGAATAGCCCTTTATTTTTAACCTTTTAGCTGGATTTCTCTCTTGAAGACGGATAATCCAATGGACAAAGTGAAAATCAAACCCAGGTTAATTCGGGGCTTCAAGGATCATTCACCTTATGAGGTTAAGGTTCTTCATCACATAATTAACGCCTTTGAAAAAACTTTTTTGCTTTATGGTTTTACACCATTGGAGACATCCGTAATTGAACATCAAGATATTCTACTTTCAGAGCTAGGTGTTGATCCGAACAAGCAGATCTATCGCTTTTATGACCTAGAGAGGACACCTGTTGGCTTGCGTTTTGATTTAACTTTGTCCTTAGCTAGGTTCGTTGCAATGAATATAAATGAGCTATCCTTTCCATTCAAGCGTTTTCAGGTTGGCAAAGTTTGGCGATTTGATAAGCCAAAACGCGGACGCTTGCGGGAATTTTTTCAACTGGATGCTGATGTTCTTGGTGCCCCGCCCTATGAACCAGAGGTGGAGATTGTGACCGCGGTTTCTCAGGCATTTCATCGGCTAGGGATTGATTGCTACTACTTCAAAATTAATGACAGGAAGTATTTATCCAGCCTTCTTAATGAACTAGGTGTCGAGGAGAAAAAGCATAAGGATATATTCCGGGTTCTTGACAAACTTTCTGTTCAAGGCGAATCTAAAGTTTTTAAGGAAATAACGGGACAACTTCTTCTTCAGGATTTTGATTCATCCCTTGAGTTTGAGAGGATGCAAGAGGTCAAAATAGATGTTGAGACAGGTAAATCTTTACTAAACAAGATTCGTAATCCTGAGCCGTTAAAGACTCACTTGAAAGAATTCTTTCAAAGGGTGCTTGAAGAGGGCGTTGATGAGAGAAAAATACTCTTCTCGCCATCTCTAACGCGTGGGCTGGATTACTACACTGGTTTCATTTGTGAAATAATGCTTGAGGGAGCTGAAAAAATAGGAAGCATCGGTGGTGGCGGTCGCTATGACAATCTTGTTGGTAAATACTGTGATAGAGTAATCAGTGGATTTGGACTAAGCGTTGGACTGGATAGACTGTTGGGAGGTTTAGAGCTCTGCCCTCAGGAAATTACATCTATCTTTCCCCAAATATCCAAGCAATCATCAGCAGTTGTTTTGGTAACAGTTTTTGACGACTCTCTGCGTAGTGAGAGCTCACGAATTGCCAGAATGTTGCGGGAGGCTGGCATTTCAACTGAAACTTGGCTTATACCTCATTGCGAAAAAGGTAAAACCCTCTCCGGTCAGCTTAAATTCGCAGACAAGGCGGGAATACCCATTGCTGTTATTCCAGGTGAGGAAGAACTTAGGAAAAATCCACAAACTGTCCAAGTCAAGGATTTAAGAACTGAGTTTGGAGAGTCGCACAAGCAATTTGAAGTACCATTAGACAGGTTAGTTGAAACAATTCAAAGTCTACTTGATAGAAAATCCTAGTTGCGTCTCTTTTTATTCTTTCTTCTACCAAGGGGCATCTTCAACGCCTCAACTGTGCTTTGCATTTGCTCAAATTGTTTCAAGAAAAGGTTCACCTGCTGAACGGTAGTTCCACTTCCCCTAGCGATCCGTCTCTTTCTGCTTGCGTTAAGAATAGAAGGTTTTTGCCTTTCAGCTTTAGTCATTGAAAGCGCAATTGCTTCAAATTGCTTCATCCGCAAAATTCCTTCCTCCATTTGTTCTTTGCTGATATTAACTCCCGGTAAGTAATTGATTAATGAAATCAAATTCCCAACCGTTTTAGTTGTTTTCAAAGTTTTGAGAAAACTTTCAATGGTGAATTTTGAAGAAAGGATATCCTCCTGAAGATTTTGGATATCGTTCTTACTTAGTTCCATTGATACTTTTTCGGCAAAAGTTTCCAAATCTCCAAGTCCTATAAGTCTCTTTGCCCATCTTTTAGGCTCAAATTCTTCAAGGTCATCAATCTTCTCGCCAGTCCCAATGTAACGAATCGGTTTACCGATGGCATAGTAGATAGAAAGGGCTGCGCCACCTTTAGCATCACTATCCGCTTTCGTTAGAATTATGCCAGTAAGTCCCACCTTCTCCTCATAGGTCTTGGCAATATTGACCGCATCCTGACCGGTACTTGCGTCTGCGACAAGTAGTGCTTCACCTGGGGCAACAAGAGACTTAATTTCTCGAAGTTGAGAAATCTCTTCCTCATCTATATGAAGTCTTCCAGCGGTGTCAAAAATGACAGGCTTAAACTTTTGGGAATCCGCGTAATCTTGTGCGCTCTTTATCATTTCGGTTAATTCCCCTGAATGGTAGGAGAATGAATCTACTCCTGCATTTCTAGCTAAGATGTTCAGTTGTTTGAGAGCTGCAGGTCGTTTAGTATCTAGGCAAACAAGTATGGGTCGGAAACCTTGATTTTTCAATCGGTAAGCTAGCTTTACCGCGGTGGTGGTCTTTCCGGAGCCCTGAAGTCCCATTATTAAAATGGGATTATCTCTCCTCAAGCTAAGTGATGTTCCAGTTCCGTCATTGTCACCACCTAAAGCGCGAACTATCTCATCTTGTATTAATCTCGTGAGCGATTCTGCAGAAGTCAAATTACCTTCCCGGTACAGGTTTTCCGCTTCATGCCGTATATTTGCAACAAAGGCTCTCGCTACAGCAAGATTAACATCCGCTTCAAGAAGGGCAATTCTCAACTTTGTAATTTCTTCCTCCATCTCGTGAGGCGAAAGACGGACTTTGCCCTTTATCCGACGTAAGACGGATGTCAGCTTTTCTGAAAGGACATGAAACATACTTTCAGTAAATATTACATGAAATTCTTAAATCTCTATAACTCAAATTATGCTAAAGATGAGTTATTATGATAAAATTTAGCCTGAATAACTATGTTAGGTTCTCTTTTCTTAACCTTTTCGTTTATTGTGATGGCGCTTATCGCTGTTTCAATGATAGTAGTTACCCTTTCACTAAACACTAAGAGTGAAGGATTAGGAGCTGCAATCACAGGTGCTGGCGATTCGTATCGGGGTGCGGTTGGAGTTGAGGAGAAGAAGCGCCAGCTTTTAAGGCGTCTTGGTTACACGTTTCTTATAGTCACATTTCTCTTTGCGCTTTTCAATAGGTAGGGTGCTGTCCACCCTTTTGTAACTGGTTTTGGGTTCACTACTTGATTCTCGCAGGGTAAGCAAAGTCATTTATATTAGATATATTAGATGCGGACAGATAAAAAGAGACTTCTCCTGCCAATTCCCTCATTTTTGTTCTCCCTCTTATTTTTTGGACCTTTAACTTTTCTGCCCTTTACCTCAAATCCTTATCATCCGTTCATTTGTTCTGTCTCGCTTATCGTTCTCAGCTTAGGAGTAATAGACCTCCTTCTTGCACTGTTTGAAGAGGTGCCTTTAATAAGCAGGAAATTACCTCCCCTTTGGGTCGTAGGCGTTAAAGGGAACTACGAAGTTTTACTCTTTAATCCTCTCAGGCGTCCTCTCCTAATTGAGTTTGCTGAAGACACCCTAGATTACATGAAGAAGCTCTATAGTGTAGGAAGAATAAAACTGCAATCGCAAGCGGAAGTAACGATCTCCGTTAATTTCATAGCTTTCGCTAGAGGGAATCTAGGGCTCGGCTCGATCTATTTGAGATACCCTACAAGATTAAGTTTCTGGTATAAGAGCGTTAAACTTGAGAGTACCGATTCAATTAGGATATACCCCTATATTAGGGATTACATAGTGTTTGATCCTTTCCAGCATCGTCGTCGGCAATTTCAGATTGGGCAGAAGAAAGTGCTGATACAGGGGGAAGGAGCTGACTTTGACAGATTGAGGTTGTATCAACCGGGAGATGACTACAAAAAGATTAACTGGAAGGCTACAGCAAGATTGTATCGTCCAGTGGTTTCAGTGTTCTCTGCTGAACAAAACAAGGAAATAATGGTTTTACTGGACCGAGGCAGGCATATGCACGCAGATATTAGCGGAAGGACTAGATTTGATAGATTTTTAGATGCCGTCGTTCAGCTTGCTTACGCTGTCCAAATTGAGAATGATAGGTTAGGCTTCCTTTTATTTGATGATGATGTCAGGAAGTTTTTCCCACCAAGGAAGAATCGAAATATCCTCTCCGAATTATACGACATTCAGCCAGTCCATATTGAGCCTGACTATATTAGAATGGTCAGGTTTTTGAACAAACACTTTAGGCGTAGGTCGCTCATCCTTCTTTTTACCGAAGTCGGAGATTCTCTGACTGGTGAACGTCTTATTCTTGCGTTAACGGAGCTCGTAAAGTATGGGCAAGTTACTCTAATACTTCTTGATAATCCGAAAGTTCTAAAGCTTTCTTCTACCCCTCCAGTAGATGAGGCTTCATTTTACACTCATACCGCCGCCCTCTCCAACCTAAAGAGTAAAAGGTTGCTCTGTGAACGTATTAGAAGAATGGGAGTGGACGTTGTAAGGGCATATTCAGAGACCCTAAACCTTGAACTTGTGAATAAATACCTTGGATACAAAATTGCAAGATATGGTTAGAATTCAGACTAGCCTAATATTAGTATAGTAAGATTTTTCTAATTACTTTAAGTCTAATCTTACCCGTGTAAATTATTTAGCCTAACTTCTAAAAATTCTAAATAGCCGAATTATGTGAAAAGATTGTTTGGTAGATATTTTTGCTTATTACAGCTGACTTATTCGCTTCTTATGTAGGCAATCTACATTAGACACACCAATTTCACCGCAAGGCGCAGTCTTTATTGCAAAGTAAAAGTTTGGTAGCTTTAATTTTAGGGTATAATCAAAGGTGGGTTAAGCGAAAAAACTTGTTGCTTGACTCAAGTTTCAAAATTGAAGGATAATTTTGGGTTGAACCGACAAGAAAGCCTTAATGGAGTTGAACTATGACGTTCATGAGAAAACTAGTCTTACTGATAGGGGGAGTTTTTTTTGTCTTTGTGTTGGCTAGTTGTGGAGGAGGCGATTCCACGACCACTACGCCCAGCGACGGTCAAGAGCCTGGCTCTAATCCACACCCTTGGGGTATTTACTCCGGGGTTTCGGTTGACTTTGTTGACCGTACATTCAGAGTTAGCGGTGGAGGGACAGATGATCCAAAGGACACTGATCCCATCTTTCTACATCTAGCCTCCGCCACACAAAGTTTAGACATAGCAGTTCCCAAAATTGATAGACAAGAGGTCGTAGATGTTATTTTAAGCACTGCCGATAGGGTTCACGTACGAGTGTTAACCGAGAAAGCTTTTGCAGAGGATCCGCATTATCGTCCCTACCTGGAGCAACTCAGGTTACATCCTAACATTGAGGTTCGCACAGACCAGGATGGTGAGCCGAGGATAATGCACGCTAGGTTTCTAATAATTGATGGGGCTAGGGTAGTTACCGGTAGTTACAATTGGAGCGAGGAGGCTAGCGAGAGGACTATCGGTGATTTACTGGTAATTAACGATTCAAGAATTGCATCAACATTTACAAACCAATTTAACCAGATGTTTGTAGAAGGCAAGTTTGGCACCGCGAAGCGCGATGCAACCCCGCATAGCTTTCCAGTATTCGGTAATTTAGGAGTGATTGACGTTTACTTTGGTCCAACTAACAAGTTTGATCAAATCCTTCAAGGCGAAATAGAGCAATCAAGACATGTCGCTAGTGTGGTTGAGCAGTTCTCTAACTTTGGTTTTGCCAACTTTCTGGTTCAGTGGCTAGGCGGAACAATTGGGCTTGGAGACCCCTCCACAAGGTCAATGGTGCTCATTATTGATGATATTGGCCAGTATGGTGATACAGATGAAAATCTCGTTTACGAATCGCTTTTAGGATTATTATCTGAAAGTGAAGATGTTGGAAGTGGAGGAATCCCGGCTACTTTAACCATTAATTCTGCCCCAGATTTAAATTGGGCGAGCATAGGAGTTCATACAAGTGAAAAATTATTATTTGCAGACCATGCGTTTGGAACCGGAATCCCAGCAGTAGTAGTAAGTACTGCGAACTGGACTGAACAAGGCTTCTCTCTCAATGACGAGGTAATGGTCATTCTAAGGGGGTCTATTCTCGCGACAAAGTACCATTTTATCACGACATTTCAAGTTCCCCACTTTGGGAGGGACTTTATTACAAATGACGTCAGAGAGATAGAACAACTAAGCTTGATGTATCCATTCGTGACGAATGGGACCGATACAATGGTGCCCCGTGATCCCGCTCTTAGCGATATTTCTACTGGAGTAATTCACGGAACAGTTGATAACTTCCGTCGTGAGTATTCTTATCAAGATAGCGATGGTAATATGATTACCCAGCTTCTAGATATAATGTGGGAAATTGAAGGCGAATATTACTTTGGCGGTCCTATTAATGGATACATAAATCCCACATTTGACGAAAACGAAGCTACCAATCCTGGGAAAAACTATGTGCTGGTAATTCCTGCAGGCAAAATGACGGTTAGGGCGGTCGTTGTAGACGCCGATGGTAATGCCATTGAGGGTTTTGTGCCTAATGAAAAGATTGTAGAGGTAAGTCCAGGTGGAGTCGTCAATGTGAAATTTAGTATTACCGCACCGACGATAACTCCGGGCACTGGAGGCACAACCGGCGGTGGCCCCGGAGGCGGTGGCGGTGGTGGGGGCGGTGGAGGGCTATCTTAGCTTTCCTTCCGCAAATACTTTTGTATGCTCTTTAGTTTGCTTGCAATTTAGGTGATAATTGGGAGCAATTATGAGTGAGAAACTGAAATTAATTAGAATTACGCTGGCTCTTTTTCTTGCGATTTTCTTGATTGTAAGCTGTGGAGGAGGTGACGGGGATCAGCGGCAAAATGGCTTTGGTCCTCCACCCCCTGGTGGTCTAGAAGGTGGTGATTCCGAGGAAGAAACCCCATTTACTCTTGGTAATTTCACGCTTCCAGGAGGCACTCCTTTTGGGGATATTCGTGGAATTGCTGCAAGTTCTCGGTACGTTTATGTTGCTGAAACAAATGCGATACATGCCTTTGATCTGCTCGGTAATTACGTTAACACTGCCTCAGCAGCTAACATTACTGGTATGGTAGTGATTCCACCAGATCCGAAGCCCCAGGATGGCGATACTACCCATTATCCCTATCCAGAGTTTCCCGTTATCGTTTACGAACCTACCGAGAATAGTTTCATTTCTATTTTTGCTCCCAACTTGGACGACTTAGTCACTGTGGAGCATCAAGATTATCCAGACCTGGTTAAGCGGATTGATTTACCGTTTATAGAAGATTACGTTAGATACAGAGTTCAGCCTACTAGCCCTGTACCGGATCCACCCGATCCTTGCCCCCTCCTAATTGTTCGAACCTACGATGTTGATATAACTAGGGAAGGAACTATTGTAGTACTTACCGATACCGACCTCCCCTGCACAACTCCTTTCCCCGATTTCCCAATGACAATGTACTTTTTTGATCCCCATGAGGGTTATCTAATTTCTCCGCGGCGAACTGGAACAGTAGGGGTTCCAGATGAGAACGGAAACCCTCAACCGGTTCAAGCTCCTTTCCGTTTTGCTGGAACTTTTGGAGACCAAACCGGAAGCCTCGGACAGCTTGCTATAGCTAACAAATATCCTCCTAATAGAACAGATAGTCAGACACTATATCTAGGTGGCGATGTTAGAGCCATTCCAGATATTCGTTTAATGCTTGGCATCTCGGAGTGGAATATTGAAGTTGATTTTGTAGGTGTCAATTTTCTCCAAGTAGATACAACTTTTCCGCCCTATATTTATGAAATTGGTGGAATTGTTAACAATCGTTACGGGTATAACCGTGTAATTGGGCTTCCGGGCGGTTCACTACCTGGGAGTTTTGCTCTAACCCCACCGATCGGCCCAGGTGGTGACTTGGAAGACCCAGATTTAACAGCGGGTGGTCCATCCGGAATGGCAATTAATCCCAGGACCGACGACTTATATGTTTGTGATCCGGGCAATAGAAGGGTTCAGGTTTTTGATAAAAACTTAAATTTTGTTCGCCAGATTGGTGATGGAATAAGGGGCACTTCAGGAAATCATCTCGTTGCTCCTAGCGAAGTGCATATTACCCTGGATGGCAAAATTTTTATTGGAGATACACTTGGGGATGGAAGCGGAATTGGTTGGCTAAGGATATTTGGTGAAACCGCTCCGCCCGAGTTTGGTTCCGTAGGTGGAACTGTTATGAACCCCACGACGGTTCCTCCTTCTCCTATAGTTGAAGCAACTGTTACCATCCTTAACGCCAACGGCGTGGTTGCCATTCAAAACACTAACGTAAATGGTGAATATCGTTTTGACAATCTCCCGCTTGGAACATACTTCCTAACCGCGGATAAGTTCGGTTATAGTACAGATTCAACCTCAGTTGATCTCGTTGCAGACCAGCACGTAATTGTCAACTTTAACTTATACCCAGGTGTTCCTCCCACGCTTGGTTTCTACGTTGGTGCTGTTTATGATGAAGTGACAAATCAGGCTATCGCTGGTGTAAGGGTTAGGATAATTGGTACTTCCATTCAGACTTATACAGACGGATCTGGAACATTCTTCATTTCCGACTTACCTGCAGGTGATTACCAGGTAGAGTTTACCCATGAGGATTACATCACGAAGACCCTTGACTTGCACATAACCGCTGGTCAAACCACGAGGCACGATGCGGTTAAATTGATACCTCTGCCATAATCCTTACTTGCTGTTTAGCCTTTTCTAAGGGTTTCCAGAGGGTTGCCTTGCTCTCATTCAAGCTAAAGCTTTGGATCAAACACGCTTACTTAGGCAACGATTGAAAGGATGTCTTCAACCAATTACCATATATTCTCCCAAACCGTTGGAGTGGAGGGAGGGATAGGCAAAAATGGATCTTTCAGTCATTATCCCCAACTATAACGGAGAGAAACTCCTAATACCATTGATAAGCCGACTTGAAGAGTTACTCGCCAAATCAGGCTTAAACTACGAAATAATCCTTGCTGATGATTGTTCTAATGATGAAAGTGTTACTTTAGTAAAGAGTACTTTTCCGTGGGTGAGAGTTGAGGCTGGTGGGGAGAGGAAAGGTTTTGGAGGCAACTGCAACAGAGGCGCAAAAGCAAGTAATGGTAATTATCTTGCTTTTGTAAACACTGATATTGAATTTGAAGGGGATATCTTCAACCAACTTATAAAGTCTCTATCAGATTCAAGGGTATTTGCAGTGATGCCTCTGATATTTGCTGAAAGATTAGGACGCGTGGAAAATTACACGTTCCTTTGGAAGCATCGCGGACTTGTCTGGTTAAAGCCAAGGGGAGAAATTGAGCTAACATCTGCGGAAGAAGTTGCTAAGAAACTAGAGCCCAATCCGATTGGTGGTGTTCCACTCTGCGGTGCATTTTTTATCTGTAAAAAGGATATTTTCAACACCCTTGGTGGATTTGACGAAATTTTTTCTCCAGCTTATTGGGAAGATGTGGACTTAGGGTTCAGAGCGGAAGAACTTGGCTATGACATACTGCTTGTCCCAGGAGTAAAAGTTCTGCATAAGCACTCTATAACTATAGATATATCTTTCGGGGGATCCCTAAAGAAAAGGCTTCTGCTCAGGAATCAGGCACTATTTATAAAGAAGCATCTTAATCGGCTAGCGCCAATTCCCAATTTCCGCATTTGGCTTTCTCTAAGGATTTTCCAGCGTCTCTTTCAAGGCTATCAAGAGCTTATCCCAATTTATCTCTCCATAATCCTTTCGAGGCAGTAGTTAGCTCACTAGTATAAGGCAAAAGAATATGTTAAAATTTTCACAGGTTAATAAACTTACGAGGTGATAATAATGACTGATGTCGTTATCTTGGATGGCACAAGGACTCCGATAGGAAAGTACGGGGGAACGCTCAAAGATGTTCCAGCGGTAGATTTGGGCGCCCATTGCATTCGGACGATTATTGAGAGAAACAAAATAGATCCAACAAGCGTGGATGACGTTATAATGGGGATTGTTGTTAATGCGGGGGTTGGGCAGATACCTTCAAGGCAGTCTGCAATCCGGGCTGGTTTGCCGGAGACTGTTCCTTCGCTTACAGTCCACAAGGTTTGCGCTTCTGGTATGCGAGCAATAACTCTAGCAGACACAATGATTCGTGCTGGTCAGGCAAAGCTTATTGTCGCAGGCGGAATGGAATCAATGAGTCAGGTCCCCTACGCTTCTTTTGGAACTAGATGGGGTAAAAGAATGGGAGACGAAAAGCTTGTAGATTTGATGATTCACGACGGGCTTTGGTGTGCCTTTGACAATGTTCATATGGGTAATGATGGTGACCGTATCGCGAAGGAATTTAATCTATCACGTGAGGAGCAGGATGAGTACGCCTGTCGGAGCCAGAATCTAGCAGAAGCAGCTATAAAAGAAGGAAGACTCGCTGAGGAAATCACCCCATACCCAGTTCCTCAAGCTAAGGGTGAGCCTATACTTTTCTCTCAAGACGAATTTCCTCGCTTTGGAACAACCGTAGAAGCGTTAAGTAAGTTAAAGCCCGCCTTCTCCCCCGATGGCACTATCACCGCAGGAAACGCTCCAGGAGTGAACGATGGCGCTGCCGCCGTTATCGTTACTACTCGTGAAATGGCTGAGGCTCTTGGGATAAAGCCACTTGCAAGAATCGTAGATTACGCTTGGGTCGCTATGAAACCTTACCAATTCCCGATTGCACCAGCTTACTCCACTCTTAAGCTCTTAGAAAAAACAGGGAAGAAGCTTGAAGACATCCACCTCTTTGAATTTAACGAAGCATTTGCCGCAGTTGTTCTTGCCTGTGGAAAAATTTTGAATTGGGACTTAAACAAAGTTAACGTGAATGGTGGTGCGATAGCACTGGGACACCCAATAGGGATGAGCGGCACGCGTATAACACTAACACTGGCGTATGAGCTTAGAAGAAGAGGCGGTGGTCTCGGTATTGCTTCTATTTGTTCTGGTTCGGGACAGGGAGATTCTATTCTGCTTGAAGTATAGGCATAACGAGCTAAAGTTTATAAAACTCTTAGCTCAAAGGTTGTTAACCAAGAATCTATACCAATTTTCGCCCATTATTCCCCTGATTGTTTCAGGTTTTACCCCCTCTCTAGCAAGTTCATCAGCTAGCAAGGATAGATCGGAAACGCTGTTCATCCCCGCTGGGGTATCACTAGCTGAAATTCCACCGTCAAAGTCTGATCCAATTCCTAATCCCTCATCTCCTACTATCTCCAATATATGAAGAGCATGTCTAACCGTTTCCTTGATTGGCACTTGTGGGTCTTCTTCTTTCCAATCGGGTTTAAGAAATCCATTGTATAGAAGAAGTCCAATGACACCACCCCTTTGTGCTAGTGCCTCAATTTGCTGGTCTTTAAGATTCCTTGGATGGGGACAGAGGGAATAGCTGTTGCTATGGGTTGCGACTACGGGACCGCTCCAAACATCCATTACTTGCCAAAAACTTTTTTCGTTCAGGTGAGAGATATCAAGAATGAAACCGAGATTGTGCATTTCCCTTAAAAAGGATACCCCCTCCTCCGTAAGCCCTTCATCTGTCCTAGCACCTCCTGCCCACTGATTTGCTTCATTCCAGGTAAGGCTCAATACCCGAACGTTTCTTTCATGTAATTGAGCCAATTCCGCAGGGCTATCTATTAAATCTGCTCCTTCCAACATCAAACAGAAGCCCCATACCTTTTCACCATTAAGAAAATCAAGTCTCAGTCTCATAAGATCTTCATGGGCAAGGATCTCACGCACCTGATTGAAACTAGACACTATATCCCTATACAGTGCGAACTGTTCAGATAGTATCTCCTTTCTCCTTCGCCGATCTAAGTCATGTTCAACAAATAATGACGCTATGGAAGCCATTACCCCTCCCCTTAAAAGTCCCTCAAGAGTAATCATGGCGTCTCCAGGGTTTTCCGCTTCAGAAAAAGTTCTCTTATGTGTCAAAATGTGCCACGCTAGATCCTCGTGTGCGTCAACTATGTACAACCTTTCACTCATGTCTTTATTCCCTCCACAGAAGAACTCTAGTTAGAGAAAGCTTAAAAATCATTTGCAAGGATAAAATCATAAACTTTTCTATATTTGAGAACTTTTTTCACAAATTGTTTTGTTTCAAAATTGGGAAGTAACTCTACAACAATTTGGGGATAATTTGAATTAATATTTCTAAGCCAATTCCTTAAGTTGCCAGGTCCAGCGTTGTAAGCAGCAATTGCTAAGTATTCCTCACCAAACATTCTTAGTTGTTCTGCAATATAAGCACATCCTATATGAATGTTTTTTTCAGGATCCGTAAGTGGTCTTAGATGTAGATGCTGAGGAATCTTGGTTTCATAAAGCTTAGCAGTTGAAGGTAGAATCTGCATTAGCCCCACCGCTTGAGCGGAAGATACTGCCTTGGGGTTGAAGTTGCTCTCTTTCGCTATCAATGCATAAATAAGAGCTTTAGATATTTTGTACCGCGCAGAGGCTTCTTCAACAATCTCCTTATAAGGAGTGGGAAAGGCAATCTTTAAGACCAGCCATACTAGTCTTCTATCCATCCTTGTGTGTAGTCCTTGTTCAAGCATTAACAGGACTTTCCATCTGCTAATTGGGATTTCGGCTGTTTGATCAAGGTTGTACGCATACATAGCTGGTATTATCGAATCACTTGCGGTATTAGTATTTAATTCTTCCATCTCAATCACGAAATCCGTCATAAATAGACTAAGCAAGTATTCTTCTTCCAACTCTTTGCTAAATAGAAAACTATCATTAGTATAAAGGGGCTCTAAATTCTTCCATCCTAATTTACCAAGCGGGCAGAGCTCGTAATAACTTAGTTTTTGAACATTGTAGCTAATCGTTGAAATATTCCTATCTTCAGCTTTTGAGATGCCCGCTAAAAATTCTTTCCAATAGTTAGACACAGATGGTTCTTTTTCTTCTACTTTAGAAATCGCCCAGTTTGCGGTTTTCATATCAGATGAATAAATGAGAAGCGGAATAAGCTCTTCGGCGCTTTGGACTGTATCTGTTCCTCCTTTCAAAAGGTTATCTCGTAAGAGTTGAATTTGTTTGTTTTGACTAGAGAAAGGCTCTCTCTCTTTTAGAAGCTGATACAACTTATACCGCAAGGTATTCGTGTAACGACCTTCTAGCTGAATAGCCTTTGATAATTCAACCTTTGCCTTTTGCCAATCACCCATCTTTTCTAAAAAGTTCGCATAGTTTAGTGATATAAGCTGAAGCGCCTCCTCAGCCAGACCAGAGCGATTCTTCTCAGCGATACTCTTTGCTTGGTTGACAAGCTCGCTTATTGATGCCTCGTTCATTTGTGGTGTTGACACACCGGTGGCTATTGCGATTAACAGCAGTCTAAATCTTTCGTCTATTCCTTCGGTAGTTATTAACTTCTTCAGTGTTTCTAAACTTTTTCTCTTGAATTCTACATCTTCATTGGCGATTTGTTCACTTAACCTAAGAAAGTACTCCATTGGTAGGTCAATCAGTTCGCTACTTAGTTTTGGAGTAATTTCACTTAGGCTATCAATTAGGTTTTTCACAGCAATCCTCGTTGTGTTCTTGGCATTTGAACTAAGTGCCTGAAGAAAATATTTGCAGGCAAAATCAATCTTGCCTATCTTTTTGTAATATTCCCCTAGCTCAATGTAAGCCTTTGATGTTATCCAACTGGAGTTAAGTTTTGCATCCTTCTCCAAAGAGAGTAATAAGTTGAGGCAAGAAAGTGCGTTATTAATCCTCCCCTTTATTAGTTCATTTTCAAGCAAATTCAAAACAGCTCGTTTCCTTATGGGTATATATGTGCTTTTGAGTAGACGTTTCATTTGAGCCAATCCAGACTTCGCTTCGCGTTGGTCACCGACAATGATTTTGGCTCTCGCATTGTAATAGGCTAGGTAATCGTTAAGCTGAGGGGAGACACCATTCTTTATTGCTTCATTGAAATAGCTTTTAGCCCCATTCCAATCGCCAAGCAGGGCAAGTTGGTAACCTGCGAACATCTTTAAGTTGCCATATACAGGGTAGTTTCTTAATTCAGCGTAAGTCCCGCTCTGAAATGGGTTATCTATCATGCCTTTGCTTTTAGCTTGGTTGAGGATATCAAGCCGAAGCTCATTAACAAGATCCACAGTGTCCTCGTGAAATCCGTAAATTGCGCTCATCAATTGCGCCTTTCCTATGTTTCCAGAGAGGGCGTAAATCCGAGCCAATGCCTGTAGCGTTTCCCTTGTATTTTTATTTCTCAAATTGTGGATGGTTTCCTGCTTGGCTAGTGAGAGATAATTCCTCTTGATTTTCTCGCTGAGGGGGAGCATTTCCCGATACATGCTTCTTACCAATAAGAACCCTCCCCACAGGCTTAACATAACTAAAGCTATTACTAAAAACCGTCCGATACTTTTGGTAGTGAAAATCATTCTCCCATAAGGACCAAAGTGTTTATTCAAAGACCTTTAACTGCAAAAGCTTTATCCTCTCAAAAATTTCTAATAGGTATGACCTCTCTTTTCACGCGGCGACCTATTCTGCATATGATGTCGTAGTTATTAGTTCCGCACCAAGTTGCAAATTCGTCCAAAGTGATTTCTTCATCCTTCTGTCTTCCAATCAGCACAGCTTCTGCACCCGGGTATACACTCTCATCTTTTCCTACGTCTAAAATTACATAGTCCATATTAACTGCTCCTGCGACGGTTCTTCTCTTACCGTTGATTAGAACTTGTCCCTTTGGAAAGAATTGCGTTGGTATGCCATCTGCATATCCGAGAGGGATAGTTGCCAAGTTTGTCTCTTCCTTTGTGGTATATAAATGCCCGTATGAAACACCAGTGCCTGCGGGAACTCTCCTCACATCAACCACCATTGTTTTCCAGGTAAATACTGGCATTACACCTGGTTTTATCCCCTCGTATCCCGGAGGATAGTATCCTAGAGCAAGAATACCTATTCTTACCATATCAAGCCTGCTCTCAGGAAATGAAAGAGTTCCAAGGGAATTCGCTAAATGTTTAGTAACACTTCTCTTAAGTCTTTTTTCAATCCGTTCGGCGCATTCGGTAAACAACCTTATTTGCTCAGGAATAATTCTGTCTTTGGAGTTAGCAGTCCCGGCAAGATGGGAGAAGATACCTTCTACAGAAATATGAGGATTATCAACAAGGCAATCAACAAAATCATCCAACCCCTCAGGTGTTACGCCCGCTCTTCGCATTCCCGTGTCTAGCTTGATATGGACCTTGGCTATCGTTCCTAATTCAGCTGCGGCATCTTCAAGTTGCTGGATAGTTTCAGGCCTAAAAATACTAAGGTCTAAGAAATGTCGCAACGCCAGTTTGTATTGTTCCGGAGGCGTGTATCCCATTACAAGAATACTTCCAAGGTAATCAGACTGTCTAAGCTCAAGCGCCTCATCAACAACTGCCACTCCGCATACAATATCAGGAAGTTCGGTTAACACTGGGATTAATTGGACTGCACCTATCCCATATCCATTTGCCTTCATTACAAAGAGAAGCTTGCGATTAACGTACTTTTTTATCAGCTTGAGATTTTCTAACAGCTGGTTAAGGTCTACTATTAGTTTGGAGTAAGAATGTTGCATTCCTAAATAGAGCTATGCCACCTCTTCTTGCGTAAAAGTTTAGAATAAACCGATATTATGAATTCTCTCTCCGTTCGGTTTAATTCTCCATTTTCCCTCAAGATTCTCTGAATCGCAATAAACTCCTCATCGGACATTTCAATTTCATTTGTGAGATACGCCAAAAGGTTAAGCTGTTCATTATCTGTACGTGGGGATTTGCCCGATAATGCTGAAAGAGCGAATAAGAAAGCTCCTTCAAAATCATCAGTTTTATACATTTGGTTACCAAGGGCGATAATCCTTTCAGTCTCCGGTGGGAATTTATCTATGGGTAAGGATAATCTACGTCCAAGGGGAAAAACTCTCGGCAATAGTGCAACTAAAGCAATTAGGATCAGAATAGACAAGGCTCTTCCCCCTTTGGTTGATACCAGTAGGCTCGTGACGCTAACTGTTGGAAGGTAAAATCTTGCATTTTCGTGGAAAAAGTAAAGTGGCATCTCACCCCTAAGTTGGAGGAGGTTATTAGCAAATACAACGTTATCCACAAGCCCAATTTCTTCATTGGTCAATATATCTGAGATAAACAGGATAGTTAACCTTGCGCTTTCAATAGACTTCGCACCAAGCAATGGAACAAGCGTTCCCTTTAGAATGTAAACTTCATCAAGGCTATCAAGTAAGTTTTGATAATATGTTGAGACATATTCCAATTCTTCAATGTTTCTCTTTATGTAAATGTGGGTAACTTCATTAAAGAGAGCCGAGGTCTTTGGTAAGAATATGTGCATTCCCCCCTTCTCATCTTTCTCCCACGCTACTTCGTAAATCTTACTATGTATTTGTTCCTTTTGTCTTTGCTCTGCTCTCCGCTCCTCAATATTATGTAAATTTGTGCTTATTTTCACCTCTCTATCACTCTCTCTTGCTCCATGTTCATTTGATTTTAATTTCAGCATATTCTCTTTTGCTTCTACGTTCGGTATGCTTTCATTCTTAATCAACAAATTCTTATCATTCTTCTCACTTTTCGTCTCCACCTTAGACCTTTTAACTGATTGGGGTCCTGTTGAGGATATATCTACTGTTTCATTTGGTAATGGCATTAAGAGCAAAAAACTTGTCCCTTTCTCCATTTGACTAGTAATACTCTGAAGATCATAGAAGGGGTAGGGGGCAAATAATTTATGAGACTGGTTTTTGGCACTACCCGTTAAGACAACGAATGCTCCGCGGGGAATAAGAACCAGTGGACGATTATGTATAACAGGTCTCATCTTTAGTCTTTTAGCTAACAGATATAGAGCGCGAATACCCTTAGCGCCGGTACTGTATGCTGAGAGTGGTTCGCCATCCGCCTTATGAGGTTGTGCCTTTATTGAAAGGGAAAAAACTAGGCTCACTATTATCGCTGTAAGTAGCCATATACCAGTGCTTTGCGGTGCTGTTTTCATCTTCCTATTCGCGATTCCCCTCTTGGGATAAAAGTTGAAATGCCCTTTTGAATTCAGCGAATTTGTCTATACTTATGGAGCGTTCCCCATAAAAGGTTTCATTGAAAATCATAGTTAAATATCTAAAGGCGGTTGTTCTTTCTGGCTTTCTAAATTTGAAAGACTGGATTAAAAGGGAAGTGGGAAGCGTTTTGGCATAAGCTGGAAATAAGATATTTAAGCTTTCCTGATATAGACACCTAATCGCCTCAATTAAATTTCCCTGCATTTCAGCTTTTTCCGCCAATTCTAACCAACCATTTCCTGATTGTGACTTTGCAGGTGATCGTTTCTTTCTCCTGTGAATTTGAAAAACCTCCAGACAGCTTTTGACTACGAAGGCAAGTAACCCCAAGCCTAAGATTAGTGAAAATAGCCTAAAGATGGTGAATGCTGTGGGATTTTCACCTTCCGAACCTTGTGATAAGTTCTTTAACCATTCCACGATTGGTGTGAGTATTCCCCATTCATTATCGAGGGAACTTCTACCCTCTTGCCGAAAAGCCCTGCTTGAAAGAATGCTATTTATCATTGAGTGAAGCTCGTTAGCATCAACTCCTTCATTTTGTATCTTTCGAGAATTGTTTGCGTCGTGAGGGACATAACTAGTTTGCCCTGAAGAACTCTCCTGTATGTTAAAAATGAAGGCGTAAGAACTTCTAGCAAGAATGAGTAAAAATACTAGCACTAGGATATATCTAAATTTCCAATTCTTAAGGTTGTATACCATGACATCTAGTTCAGTTAGTAGTATCTAGGTGAGAAAACGATATCAACCTTCTTATTTTTTGCTGACGCCCTAAAGTCCAGCAAGTGGTTGTAATTAACATCGCTGGTAAGAAATTTTCCGTGCGCTACCCATCTATTTGAATGACTTGAAAGCCGAACATCAGATACTTCATACATACTTGCACTCTGTATAAACTCAATTTCCCCTAAGAGTTTACCAACTTCCTTTTCGAGTTCTTTCTTTCCAGTGGAGTATGCTGAAAAATTAATAATAACCCCAAAAGGTGGAAGCTTAAAATCTTCCTTCAGTTTCTCTATGTCAGCAAGGGTTTTCTTCCTATCGGGCCCAATCCTAGCGAAAATTGCATCAGTAATTTGTTTTGGGCCTAGAAGTTGAATATTTACTGAATTTCTTCCGTAAAGAGAGTATAGACGATAGATTTGATCCTCTACGAATTCCTCAACAAAGGGAGCCTGCGAAACCGATATAAATTCCCTTAGGATGAAAACGATTTTCTTCGGTTTATAGAAGCTTAAAGGTGAGAAAAGTGTGCTTGTCCCAATCAATACGTCCGTTCTACCCAGATTCGCTTCCCTAATTTCACCTCTACGTGCTTGGTATAATGCTCCTACACGTGGCGTATGTGGAAGATTTCGTTTCTTAAGCTCAGCTCTAACTAGTTTCGCCAAGCCTTCAACTCCAACAAGTTGAATAGAAAGCTCTCTTCCTTGACATTCTTGACACGCAACATTTCTGCTTCTAAAGCCACAATTGGTGCAGGCGAAATGCTCCGTATCTGCACTGTAAAGAAGATATCTTCCGCAATTGGGGCAGTACACCATACTATCACAACTTTCACATTTAATATGTTGCCCAATGCCCAAGGCATCGTTAAGGACCAGCATTTTCACGCCACTTCTTGCTTGCGAGGCAATTGTTCTTGAGAGTTTTATTATTCTCTCATTACTAGTGCCGGATACAGGTTTTGGAGTTGAATGCAATTCATCCGCGGAATAACACGGATAAGTGGAAGTTAGGGGGATTAACCTCAACACCATTGGTGTAACCATTGAGTAGAAGTATAAATTTAGTAGCGTGTTGTATCTTGGGTAATCTTGAGATTGAAAATGTGGGTTAGTTGGGTCAAAGATAATTACCTCGTCAAAGAGAGAGTAAAGGCAAAGGAAATTGCTAGCCCTTTTTCCAACTATAACAATGGACTGCGAGCTTTTGAGAGATTGCTCCAACTTAACAAGTTCGGAAGAAGGCATATCAGAAGAAAAGGTTAATACTCTATCCGCACCCCTTTTTGGAAGCGCATTTTTGAACGCTTCAACAAAGCTCTCTTCGGGCAAAAGCACGAGAATTTTACTTTTCTTATTCAAAAGAGTCCTGACAAATGATTTGCGAAAAAAGTCACGCCAATTCACATTTTCAACTCTTATGCAAGGGCTAGAGATGCATCCATCATTCAAAGAGAGTTCAGAAAAGAAACTACTAACTTGCCTGAAAAAGGAGTGTCCTTCGGGGAATTTGGCTTCTTCTCCTTTAAGTGGAATGGCGAGAACTTGCTGAATCGGTGTTTCAACCTCTTTCCATGTCTTATGAACGACCGTTGACAAGGATAATGTTCCTACTACCCTTAACTGCCCACTCTCTAGTATGTCCCATAACTGACTAGGCTCCATATGACTAAGTAGTTTTTTGAGAAGGGATGACGATATTCTAGTGCCGTCTCTTGGTAGAAGGATTTTGAGTATCGCCCCAATTTTCTTTGATTTTAATGTCTCTTCCCATTTCTCACCGTAAAAAAAAACAGATTTATCCTTCTTTGAGCCTGGCCAAAGGTTACAAGATCAAATATCTCAGCGGGAGAACAAAGATACAAACGGGAAAGCGCAAGTATCATCTTTCCAATGTGCACTACTGGTGACGTAGTCAATCTCAATCTTCCCACAATAGGCAATAGCCCATTCAAGTTGCCATTCGTAAGCTCGGCAATTATTCCCGCCACTAGCTTCTCTCTGAATGGCACAATTACCAACTCTCCCTTATCGTAGGACTTATCTAACGGGACTCTATACGAGAAATAACGGAAACGCGGGTCTTGCCCAAGAAGATATATTTTCGCAATTCTCATCTCTAAAATACCCTTGCGGGATTTTGCTCTTCAAATTGCTTATCCAGAAATTCTCTGCGTCAATTAATAGAATAAAAGTCCTTCGAGTTAACTTTGTTGATTAGATTCTACTTCTTCTCCCACCTTAAATAGTTTTGCCTTTATCTCAAAACGTGGTAACTCCCGCTTGTAGAGCTCATTCAAATATTCAGCAATATGCTCATTTACAAGTTCCCCAAGAAGATACTCTCGTATATCCTCCTTCACCTCTTCCAATGTGTGATTCTCTGCGGGTAATTTCTTGTGGACAAAAACAATGTGGAATAGAGATCCTCTGATTATCTGAGAGTACTTGCCCTCTTCCAATGAAAATGCAACTAACTCTAAAGGAGCTGGCAACCCACGCCCTTTTCCGATAATCCCGACGTATCCACCCCTTGCGCGTAATTCCTCATCATCATTATAGATAGATGCAAGTTGATTAAAATCTTCACCCTTTTCCAGCCTTCCCAATACCTCTTTAGCTCTTTCCTCGGTATCTACACTTATAATTGACATCTGCACTCGCTCGGGTAATTGGAACTGGTCAATGTTTTTTAGATAATACTTCTTAACATCGTCATCGCTGACCTTGAGATTCTTCTCCTTTATAAACTTGTCCTCAAGCAACCTTCTATACTTGCGGTTCATAATGTTGTAATCCACAAACCTTTCCACCGCCGCAGCAGAATAAAGCTCCTTGAAACCGTCATAGATTTCTTGGGTCATTTCGTCCTTGATGAAATCTTGTCTTTCTTCTTGCGTAGGTGAAAGTCCAAGCTTTGCAGCTTCCTTGTAGACTACAATTTGCTGAAGAAATGTGACGAGACCCTGCGCACCGAGCATCTTCATAAAGAAAATGTCAAAATCCTCGAGCGTTATGGTTTCACCATTGTATACAGCTAAGGGGTTGCTGCTCTCTGCTTTTATGGGGTAGGAGCCAAGCAGAAGAGCACAAATGCTTATCAAAATTGTTGCTATGGTTCTAGTTTTCATTAATGTTATTTCTCCCTTCTTAATCGTTTTACCATAGAGCATATTAAAGTTACCAATGCTTCCCCAATTTCCTCTTTACTATGATAGCCAAAAGGAATTACAGCACCATCTGTTGTAAGTAAGGCTGACTTCATAGAAGCCTCCCCGAAGGGACTTTGCCCTTCCTCTAAGGATACAGCAATTATTCCACTAAGATCTTTTTCCAAAAGTTTGTTCTTTGCAGAATTCAGCACATCTGAAGTGTCAAGTGATACACCAATTCTGATTGATGGCATATTTATTTTTTTAAGTGATTGTAAAATATCATCGGTTCTTGTAAGAGAGAGCGAAAGCTTTTCGTGCTTATCCTTTTTTATCTTAGAATTTGAAATAGGTGAAGTATAATCCGCCACACCAGCTAGCATTACCAGCACATCATTTTCCTGAGCAGATTCTGTAACAACTTCATACATTTCTTTGGCGCTTGTAATTCGACGAAAGTTGTAGCCCCTTTGTTCTAACTCCCGATTAGGAATACTTGGACTCGCGACAAAGGTAACTTTTGCTCCTTGAAGGAACAGCATATCCGCACATATTAGTGCCAAAGTTCCCGTTGATGAATTGGAAACGAACCGAACGGGGTCTATAAATTCGCGAGTTGCTCCTCCAGTGACAAGCACATTCACGCCTGATAGTGGACCCTCGAGCAGGTTAAGCTGATTAAGTAAAACTTGTAAGATTTTTCTTGGTTCTGCAAGTCTTCCAGGTCCCACCTCGCCACATGCTAGGTATCCAGTTCCCGGTTCAACCATAATCATTCCTCTTTGCTGTAACTTTGTGACATTTTCTTGTGTTACCGGATTTTCCCACATTGCACTGTTCATTGTAGGTGCGAAAACAATTGGACCGCGAAAGGCAAGAGCAGTTGAAGTCAATAGATTATCAGCAATTCCATGTGCAAGTTTAGCGATTGTATTTACGGTTGCGGGAGCAATCAAAAATATTTCAGACCCTCTCGCCTCTTGTATATGATACATGGAGCCCGAATCGTAGTCGTCTGGCATTTTATAGTCTGCAAATTCATCAACAAGTACTCTATTACCCGTTAGAGCGGTGAAAGTTAAGGGGCTTATGAATTTAGTCGCATTTGGCGTCATTATTATATGCACGTCAAGTCCATTTTCTACGAGTTCTCTTGCAACCTCGCAGATTTTGTAGACTGCTATACCCCCACTTACTCCTATCAGAACTCTTCTACTCTTCCTCAAGTTCTCCTTCCTCAAAGAACTCACCCTCTTCCTCAGAAGAAGCGTCCTGTTCAACCACGATTTCCTCCGAAGGGACAAATTCAAACTCAGTCTTTGCAGTGCCTTTTGTAGTTAGATGAATGTTTTCGCCTCCCTTCCTAAAGCCTTCCAAATACTCAAAAAAGTAAAGTTTTTCTCTTTCCAGTTTACTCTCTGCGATTTCATAGAGTGCTTGTGTGAGTGGCTTTAAGGTAGATTTCTGTTCATTACTTTCTTCATCAAGCCCAGTTTCTGACATCTGCAACCTTCTTGATTTATACACGATTTGTTTCGCTCGCAAAGCCGCCAGTAAAACTAACTCATACTTATTCGGTACATGCTTTAGCAAGTCATCCATAAGTGGATATAAAAGAGTTTCCTTTTCCTCCATTCCTTTGGTTTCATGTTTGTTCATATATTAAATTCCTCCGTTTCCTTTATTAAACAGTCTATATGATCTTGAACAATATCAGACTTAAACCTCTGGGCAGATATTATTACATCTAGATACTTTACAGCAGTCTTTAAGTCATCATTTATAATGCAATAATCCAAATTAGCCAATCTGTGTATTTCTTCTCCAACCATTTTCCATCTCGTCATAGTATCTTCCGGCGTATCAGTTCCACGTTCCTTTAAGCGTTCAAGCATTACTTTTATGCTAGGTGGTAGTATAGCTACCGCGGTGAACTGAGGGAATTTTTCCTTTAGGTTCAAGGCTCCCTTTGAGTCCAGCTCAAATATTACTGTTTGAGTTGAGTTTTTCTTACTTTCCACGATGCTACGGGGTGTTCCATAATAATTCCCATAAACCTCTTCCCACTCTATGAAAAAGTGCTCCTTAATCTTTTTTTCAAACTCCTCTTTAGAGATAAAGGTATAGTCCGCACCATCCACTTCGCCCGCCCTCTTACTTCGCGTAGTGTGGCTAACGGAAAAAATGAACTCAGGATGAAGAGCCAACAATTCGCGGATTATTGTGGACTTTCCTACTCCCGAGCAACCTGAAACAATTATTCCAATCATGCCTAATATCTTCTCTTAATATTAAAATTAAAAATTCTTCTCAGCAAACGGCTATTCCACTACTCCCACCATCTTATTAAAACATCTGATCTAAGCTTTCTCATTAACCCTAGCAGCAATTACGTCAGTAGCATTTGCTATCATTCCTTTACAAAATATCTCTTCAATAACTTTATACATGTACTCTTCTAATTCGGCGCGTTCAGAGGATGATAGCTCAACAGTCCTAGCTTCCGAAGATGGGAGATTCACTCTTATCCTTACTCTTGCCGGATTACTGAAAAAGTCAACGCAAATAGTATTTCTTCCACTAATTGGAACATTATCCTTATACACAATAATATACTGAACATCAGTCTGGAAAGGCAAAAACTTTAAATCTACAATTTTCTCGTAGGTAAACGCCCCGGATGTGTGGTCAATACTTTTCCTATCCTCACCAAAGCGGAATCTTTCGCCCTCTATTTGTAAGTCAGTAGTGCCTGCTCTACTCCATATAGATCTAAAAAACCTAATTGCCGTCTCGGCATCAATAGTTCTAGTAGTCCTTTGGATGCTAATCCAAAGTATAGCGTCAAGTGCTTGCTGTAATAGGTCAAAATCAATACCCCTTATGTACATGTGATGGAATGTCTGCATTCTAAACGCTGAAGGGAAGCTTGCTCTATCAAAATCCCATCTTAACCTTTGATAAACCTTCATTAATTGCTTTTCCTTTGGATGCAGTGCAAATCTGGCTAATCTGTGCTCTGTATATCTTGCAACTTCGGTGCTGTCTTTCATCATTTCGGGCGTGTCACCAAGATTGGTAACTAGGGGATACAGCCGAAAATATAAGTTTTCCTCTCTTATCATTCTATGTGCCAAAATGATTTGGCGAAAGAAATCCATTAAACTAACGCCTAAATTATTAATTATAGCCTTAGGAAGTAGGACTGTTAGCATTGGTTATTATTAAAGATTGAACCTTTATTATACTGAATATTTAATTAGCCATTCAAATATTTTTTCTGCCCCAAATATTACTCTTGAGATAACAGATAATTGCTCACTTAGATTTTTAATCATTTAAGGTCATTGTTAAGGGAGTTAAAAAGATGATGTTAGAATGTAACCACTATGAAGCGTGAAAGTAGAATCAAACCAAACCTGAGAGATGGCCGTGCATTTGCCTATCTTGTAGGTCTGCAGGAGTATCTCTTGTCCGAGAAGGGTTGTCCTTGGGATAGGGAACAAGACCTTAAAAGCCTAAGGCATTACGTAATGCAAGAAGCCGAGGAAGTTGTCAGCGCCATAGATAATCTTCTAATTCTTGAGAAGAAGCTTAAAAGGGCTCTTTCCCTGGAATCTGCGCAGCAGATTGTTCGTGAGCATCATAAGGCAAGTGGGGGTAAGTTTTCCATAACCCGGAGGAGTAAGTTAAAGGAGCCTTCCAATAATTATTCAGCTTTAGAAAGAAATCTCAATAAAACTACGCGAGAGCTTTTGAATAGATGGCAAGAAGCCAGGGATGCGCTAAAAGAGGAAATAGGCGATCTCCTAATGCAGCCCATTTTTGAAAGCAAGGTGGCGGAGAAGCTAGGTTATTTCTCCCTTTGTGATGTCATCAACTCACTCTACGAGAAGCTAATACGTCGGCATCCCCACGTTTTTCATGAAATAAAAGCCAAAACATCCAAAGAAGTTCTAAAAAAATGGCGCGAAATCAAGAAAGAAGAGAAAAAGAATCGACGAGATTACCTGTCACCATTGGGGTAAATACTTGTTTAGTTGATATGTATAACTCGTAAGGCATTTCAGCTAAGCTTAGCGTTACTTTTCATCTCCAAACAGGTTAGCTTCGCCCTTAAACGACGTTGAAGAGAATTTTGCTTGCGTCTTGAAGTATTCATAAGCTTTTCTTGTAGCTACCCTTCCTCTGGGTGTCTTCTCTAGGTATCCTTCCTTTAGCAGATAAGGTTCGTAAACGTCTTCAATGGTGTCTCTCTCTTCGTTGAGGACCGCAGAGATGCTATCAATACCCACAGGTCCACCTTGAAAATTATTGAGAACCGCCAAAAGAACGCGACGATCCATCTCGTCCAATCCATCTTCGGAGATACCTAGCTGATTTAGGGCTTTCTCCGCAACCTCAGGAGTGATACTTTCAAATCCGGCGACCGTTGCATAATCCCATACGCGTTTTAACAATCTAAGGGCAACCCGAGGTGTCCCCCGTGCTCTTTTGGCAATAGCTATGATACTTGAGGGCTCAATAGAAATCCTGCTCTCCCCAATCTTTCTTTCAAGTATCTGTACAATTTCTGCTTCATCATAGAAGTTTAGGTGAAAAACTGCGCCGAACCTATCTCTTAGTGGTGCGGTCAAAAGTCCGCTTCTAGTAGTCGCTCCTATGAGTGTGAATTTACATAGATTTAGTGGGATGATTCGGGCTCCAGGTCCTTTCCCAATTACGACGTCCACTCGGAAATCCTCCATTGCGCTATATAGGGTTTCCTCTACAGGCCTACTAAGGCGATGTATTTCATCGATAAACAAAACTTGCTTCTCCTTCAAGCTAGTAAGGATTGCAACCAAGTCGCCCGCACGCTCAAGTAGTGGACCAGTTGTAACGCTTATGGGAACAGACATTTCGTTTGCCAAGATATGAGCCAAAGTGGTCTTCCCAAGACCAGGAGGACCAGAAAATAGAATATGCTCTAGAGAAGTGCCTCTCTTTTTAGCCGCCTCAAGCATTATTCGGACGTTTGAGACGACGCGCTTTTGCCCAACGAAATCCTCAATTCTCGCGGGTCTTGCGGTGCTTAATGCATCTGCCTCTTCTTTATTTGGCGAAACTAACCTCTCCTTCGTTGGCGTGCTTTTACCACTATCCTTTGCCATGCAATTAGTTTAACATATGCTAAGTGTTTTGCGGTTTGCTCAAACGCAACTCACCGTGTTTGACTTAGACCTACCCCATTACCTCAACTCTGCTAGTACTTTCTCTTTCCTCTACCTTTGGCTTATAAAGCTCCACCACCGATCTATCCTTTATGGTGATTCCGTTTAAGTGGTCTATCTCATGCTGGACAATCCTTGCGGAAAGCCCGTCAAGGACGGCTACATTCTCTTTAAGGGAAGTATCACAGTATTTCACTTTAATCTTAGTCGCACGTGGTATAAGTCCAACTAATCCTCTGAAGGATAGGCATCCTTCCTCTCCCAACTCCTCTCCTTCTGAAGCAACAATTGTAGGATTGATGTAAACCTCTAGTTGTTCACGTTCAAGATTGAAGGCAAGCATAACCCTGTACGGAGCTCCAATCTGCGGAGCTGCCAATCCGACACCCTTTTCAGCTTCAACGGTATCTTTCATATCCTGAATCAAAGCTGGCAGGTCAATTAATTCCTTCTTTCCAACCCTCTTGACTGGCTTCATAAGAATTTTGGCTGGGTACTGGATAACGTTTCTAACTGCCATTTTGGTATCCTAAAAAGGTTATCCCAGTATAATACCTTTAGAATTGGTTATATTTTCCAATTTATTACTATAACCTCTTGCAAACGTATTTATGCAAAATTAAGATAAGCTTATTTAAGAGCAAATTTTTATTATAAGGGAGTGCAGTGAGAAATGGTTTCAAATTCTTCATTGATAAGTGGAATCTCTGTGGAAGTCAGGAAGATTTATGATGATGTGGTCAAATATCGTCGTTACTTTCATAAAAACCCCGAGCTATCGCTCAAAGAATTCGAAACAGCAAGTTTCATAGAGAAAGAACTCAAACGGATGGGATATTCTCCAAAGAGACTTATTGGGACTGATGTTGTAGCGGTTTTAGATTCTAGGAAAAGCGGGCCGACAATTATGCTTCGGGCGGATATGGATGCGCTTCCAGTAGTTGAAGAAAATTCACACAGTTTTGTAAGTTGCTCCAGAGGTGTAATGCACGCCTGTGGACATGACGCTCATATGGCAATGCTTCTTGGGCTTGCCTCATACTTTAGGAAAAATGGGATTCCCCGCGGTAAGATTAAGTTCTGTTTTCAACCAGGGGAGGAGGGAGCTGATGGTGCAGGAAAGATGGTTGAGGCGGGGGTGCTCAATTCTCCAAAGGTTAATTTCGCATTCGGAATGCATGTCTGGTCTCCTTTACCAGTTGGTGAAGTAGCTGTTCTATCCGGTCCCTGTATGGC
Organism: Planctomycetales bacterium; assembly: GCA_037441675.1. Taxonomy (GTDB): domain Bacteria; phylum 4484-113; class 4484-113; order 4484-113; family 4484-113; genus JBBIRS01. Next base: position 129,340 of record JBBIRS010000001.1, read on the forward strand.
AGCAGTAGATGAGTTCGAAGTGACAGTTCTCGGAAGCGGAGGTCATGCCGCATATCCACAGACTGCAGTTGACCCCGTCTTCGTCAGTTCAATGATCATTCAATCACTTCAAGGTATAGTTTCTAGAAATGTAAACCCACTCCAGCCAGCTGTCTTAACCGTTAGCTCCATTCAAGCAGGTAATGCCTTTAATGTGATACCTAGTCAAGCAGTTCTAAAAGGCACTGTTAGAACCTTTCAGAAAGAAACCCGGAAACTTATTAAGAGAAGGTTCAAGGAGATTGTAGAAGGGGTAGCAAAGGCTCACAACTGCACAGCCAAAATCTCATATTTTGACAAGGTGCCGGCAACCATTAATCATCCAGAAATGTCCGATTTTGTTAGGAAAATTGCGGCTAAACTATTTGGTTCTAAAAATCTTAGGGATGTTGAGCCGACTATGGGTGGGGAGGATTTTTCCCGTTATGCTGAAAAAGTTCCAGCTGTTTTCGCCTGGATAGGAGCAGGAAATGAAAAGTTGGGTGCAAAGTATCCTCATCACCACCCCAAATTTAACATTGATGAAATTTCGATGCTTATCGGTATGGAACTTGGCAAAGAAGTTGCTTTGACTTATCTTGAGACTCATTGAGGAGTTACCTTTTCAGGTATGGATGGATTCGTTCATCTTCATAATCACTCGGAGTATTCGCTACTTGATGGGATAGCGACATTTGATTCAATAGTCAAAAGACTACGCGATACTGGGATGGACGCGTTTGCCCTTACTGATCATGGAGCACTTTACAGCGCAGTAGGTTTTTTCACTCGGCTTAAGTCTGAAGGTCTTCATCCAATATTAGGTTGTGAGGTTTATGTCGCCCCAAGGCGATGTAACGATAAGGTAAATGATGTTGATAAATTAAACAGACACTTAATTCTTCTCGCTGAAAATTCAACTGGCTACAAGAATTTGATGAAGCTTGTGTCTCTCGCTTGGACCATCGGATATTACTACCGCCCAAGGATTGACTTTGATATTTTGAAGGAACATAAGGAAGGTTTAATAGCGCTCTCTGCTTGTCTTCAAGGTATTGCTTCTGCGCCTTTTAGATATGAAGGTGAAGAGATAGCGTTAGGTGAGATAATTCGCTATGCAAATCTATTTGGGGAGAACCACTTCTACTTGGAACTACAGAATCACAATCTTCCTGAGGAAGCACAGGTTCGCCAATTTCTAATTGATTCTGCACAGAGGTTAGGTTTACCACTAGTCGCTACGAATGACTGCCATTACTCACTTCCCGAGGATGCCGGAGCACATGACATTGCCCTTTGCCTTCAAACAAGGGCAAGCTTGGATGACCCAAATAGACTGAAATTTGCAACAAATGAATACTTCATCAAAACACCTTCAGATATGCGAGCTTTGTTCAAGGATGTCCCAAGCGCTTGCGATAATACTCTTGAAATTGCCAAAAGATGTGAGGTGGAGATAACTGACAATAAGATTCATTTTCCCTTCTTTGAGCTTCCGAAAGATAAGGCGGGCTTGAGCCATTTTGAATTTCTTAGAGAAAAGTGCTTTGAAGGAGCGAAAAGCAGGTACGGTGAGGAACTACCAAAGCCAGTAATTGATAGGTTGGAGGAAGAGCTTTCGGTGATTGAGTCTACAGGATTTTCAACTCTTTTTCTGATAGTATGGGACCTTCTGCGATACGCTAGGGAAAGGGGAATTCCGGTGGGTCCGGGTAGGGGCTCCGCCGCCGGTAGTCTTGTTGCCTATTGCCTCTTTATCACGAATCTTGACCCTCTAAAGCACGGTCTATTCTTTGAGCGTTTCCTCAATAAAGAGCGTGTTGAGTTGCCCGATTTTGATTTGGACTTCTGCTTTGAACGGCGTGACGAAATGATTGAATATGTTAGGCAGAAGTATGGAGAAGATTGCGTAGCTCAAATAATTACTTTCTCTACGCTCAAGGCAAGGGCTGTGATAAAAGCGGTTGGTAGAGTGAAAAACCTTGAGTTCGCTTATGTGGATAGGCTTACAAAGAAGATAAGTGGATTAAATGTCCGCATTTCGGAAGCTCTAAATTCAAACGCGGAGCTTGCAAACATTGTAGCGAGGGATCCCACTGCCAGGCAATTATTTCTTGACGCATCTAAACTAGAAGGGCTCGTCTCACACGTAAGTGTCCACGCAGCAGGCGTTGTTATTAGTGATGTTGATCTTACTGAATATGTTCCTTTAAGAAGTGTTAAAGATAGCCCAATGCTAGTTACCCAGTACGATATGGATGCCATAGCTAAGGTTGGTCTTCTTAAGTTTGACTTTCTAGGGCTAAAAACTCTAACAGTTATAGATAAATGTCTCAAATACGTAAGAGATATTGAAGGGATAACTATTGAGTTAAATTCCATACCCTTAGATGATCAGGCGGTTTTTGAGAATATCTACACAAAGGGTAATACTTTCGGCGTATTTCAGTTTGAAGCTCCGCATATAGTTAGGATAATGCGAGAGACGCGCCCAAGGTCAATTGAAGACCTAACCGCCTTAAATGCGCTCAACCGACCAGGCCCTATGGACAGCGGAATGGTTGAGCTATACGTTAGTAATTCCAAGGGTACTCAAAAACGCAAAGATACCCTTCCGCAATTGCAATCGATCCTTTCACCAACTGGCGGTGTTCTCTTATACCAGGAACAGGTTATGCAAATTGCAAGAGAGTTAGCGGGATACACTCTCGGTGAGGCTGATTTGCTAAGAAAGGCAATGGGCAAGAAGATACCTTCTCTGATGCAGAAGCAGAGGGATGAATTCTGTCGGCGAGCTGTTGAAAGAGGTATCAAGAAGAAGAAAGCCGAAGAAATCTGGGAGATGATGGAGAAATTTGCACGCTACGGTTTCAACAAAGCTCATTCCGCCTGCTACGCCTATCTCTCCTATCGGTCCGCATATTTGAAGTTCTACTATCCGCAATATTTCCTTGCAGCTTTTCTAAACTGTTATATGTCTGATCCAGACAAAGTGGCAGGTGCTCTGAATGAATGCAACTCCCTCTCAGTTGGAATAATCTCCCCCTCGGTGAACTTATCTGAATATGATTTCGTTCCCACAAAAGACAGAAAGATTATTTTTGGATTAGGTGGAATTAAGCATTTGGGACATTCCGCAGTTGAGGAGATTGTAGCTGAACGAAAGAATGGCAAGTTCAAGTCAATTGAAGATTTTGTAGCTAGAGTTAATAGCACTGCGGTTAATCGAACTTCTCTTGAATTTCTTATTAAGGCAGGAGCCTTCGAAGAGTTCAATGTGGATAGAAAGACCCTGTTAAAGAACCTAGACTGGTATCTGTCACGGAAACACCACTCAACCCAGATAGGGATATTTGTTGAGGAACCGCCTATTTCTACAGTTGCCAGCACGCCTATTCCTGTTGAGATAGCCAAGTTTGAGCGTGAAAGTATCGGGATCTACCTAACCCATAATCCTTTTGAGAATGCTCATGTTCTGCGAGATAGCAGAATCCAACAGATACCTTACCTCTATAATCTCCTAGAACAAAAGAGAGGTGCTTTAAGTGGTGATAGGCTAACAATTGGTGGAGTTTTAGATGAGGTTGAAGTAAGAGTTTCTAAGAAAAAACAAAGATACGCAACTGGCAAGCTCTGCTCAATGAGTCACTCTGTAAATTTTATTTTGGGTCCAACTGTTCTTGCTAGATGTGAAAACTTATTGAGAAATGGGAACGAAGTTGTAATGACTGGAAGGGTTAGCTTGGATGAAGCTGGTGAAGAGAGCATTGAAGAGTTATCCCAATCACTGAAACTTTTCGTTGATAGGCTTGAGCTGTATATCCCATTCAATCAAGGCGCCACTAATGCAACCTTACAGGCGACTCCTTCAGGCACAAATGACAAGCGGCTTATATCTCAGGCTATAGAAGAAGCAATTTTCATAATTCCACCAGGGCAATCTACGGAAGTCTTAAGAAAGTTACGTGAAAGCTTACAAAAAGCTCCGGGGAATACTCCTGTTTCTATCCTAGTTAAGTTGCGAGGTGAAAAGCCCTTCAAACTCTATCTAGGAAGAGAATTCAACTCCGCAAGTGAAGCTCTATCTGGAATAAGTGCGAACTTAGGGCTAAAACTTCATCTGATTTATTCACATACCCATTAGGTGGAATGCATTCATAGGTAGAGGTAAACCTTTAAGTAAGGTTCAACATCTGAACTGCCACACAAGGAATTGGTCGGATGACAATCCTATCAACGGCTATTTAGGATAAATTCTGCTATAATGGTTAATAACTTATCACTGCCACTTAGGTCACCAATATGACCCGCACAGACCGTATAGAATTTGACGAAAAAATCCGACCTCGTGAAATTGTTGAGGAGCTTGAAGAAAGCTACTTAGATTACGCGATGAGCGTAATAATAGGTAGAGCCATTCCTTCGGTTAAGGATGGCTTGAAAGTCATCCATCGTCGCATTATTTACAGTATGTTTGACGCGGGGTACACCTCAAATAAGCCCACAAACAAGAGCGCAAAAATCGTAGGGGAGGTTATGGGTAAGTTCCACCCACACGGTGATGCTGCAATTTACGACGCTCTGGTGAGGCTAGCTCAGCCTTGGAGTATTCGCTACCCGCTGATTGAAGGGCAGGGGAACTTTGGCTCCATTGATGGTGATGAACCTGCTGCAATGAGATATACGGAAGTTAGGCTTTCTCCCCTCGCGGAGTATTTAATGCGGGACATTCGTAAGCGAACGGTGGACTTTGTCCCAACCTTTGATGGTAAAGAACTAGAACCAGTTGTATTACCCGCCCTTTTGCCAATTCTCCTTATGAATGGAACAGAGGGTATCGCAGTTGGTATGGCTACCCGTATACCTCCGCATAACTTAAATGAACTAGTTAACGCATGTAAAGTGTTAATACAAAATCCCAAGGCAACCAATGAAGAGCTATTACGTCACGTAACCGGTCCGGACTTTCCAACTGGTGGTTTGATACTTGGCACCGATGGAATAACTAAAGCTTACACCGAAGGTAGAGGCACTATAACTATAAGGGGTCGGGCAAGTGTAGAGCAGGATAAGAGGGAACGCTTTAGGATAGTTATCACCGAAGTGCCGTATCAGATAAACAAGTCAGCGCTCGTGGAGAAGATTGCGGAACTTGCCTCCCAAAGCAAGGGTGCTCTTTCGGGAATCTCAGATATTCGTGACGAATCTGATAGAACTGGCATACGGGTTGTTCTAGAGTTAAAAAGGGATGCAAATCCCCAGGTCATCCTAAACAACCTTTACAAATATACCCCTCTTCAAACAACCTACGGCATTATTCAACTGGCTCTGGTAGATGGAGTACCCAAGGCTCTATCCCTAAAGGACATTCTTGAGCTCAATATTAATCACGGTAGGATAGTCTTAACTAAGAGAATAGAGTTTGAACTAGAGCAAGCGGAGAAGAGGGCGCATGTGCTTGAGGGCTTTAAGATTGTCCTTGATAATCTTGATGTAGTAATTAAGATTATTAGGTCAAGCGCAGATCATAAAGAAGCCTCAAACCTTCTAATTGCGAGGTTCAAGTTTACCGAGGAGCAAGTAAAGGCTATCTTGGATATGAGGCTTAGCCAGCTGACGAATCTTGAACGCAAGAAAGTTCTTGATGAGCTAGCAGAGCTGAAAAAATCAATAAAAGAGTTCAAGTCAATCTTATCCACCCCCAAGAAAATTGATGAAATTCTCATAGAGGAGCTAGAAGAATCAGTTAAGAGGTTTGGTGATGAAAGACGGACAACTATTGTTCAGACCGACGAGAAAGGTGAGTTCAAGGAAGAAGATCTGGTGAGAAGTGAATCGGTTGTGGTAACTATAAGCAGAAACAGCTACATTAAACGAGTGCCTTTATCAAGTTTTAGAGTTCAGGCAAGGGGAGGACGTGGGCTAATTGGAGCCGGCTTAAAGTCTGACGATGCGGTTAGCGGTCTCGTTTTGACTAACACTTTGGATACTATACTTTGCTTCACCAACAGAGGGAACGTTTACTCATTGAAAGTTTACAAAATTCCAGCTTTTGATAGAACCGCAAAGGGTACTCCGATTGTGAATTGTATTGGGCTGGGAAATCCTGAAGAAAGAGTAACCGCAATCGCATCATTGAAAGAGTTCTCCGAGCCTTATCTTTTTATGTGCACTAGGAAGGGGCGAGTAAAGAAATGCGCGCTTTCTGAATTCACGAACCTTAGGATAACAGGCAAGCGCTCCATTACCCTAGAAGGCACTGACACTTTGGAGTTTGTTATTCCTACTAGTGGCAAGGACACGCTTATTATCAGCACTCGAAAAGGCTTTTCAGTTTGTTTCAATGAGGGTGAAGTAAAACCAGTGGGGACATCCGCCCAGGGCGTTATTGGGATTAGGCTTCAAGGAGAGGACGATGAAGTTGTCGGACTTGGCAGAATAAAACCTTCCAGCGAGCTTCTCGTCGTAAGTGAACTTGGATATGGCAAGAGAACCCCACTCTCAGAATTCCGAATAACTCATCGGGCTACCAAGGGAATTATAAGTATGAAAGTGCGTGAAAAAACGGGGGATGTTATTTCCGCGAGGGTGGTTAGCGAGAATGATGAGGTGATTCTGATTTCAGTTGACGGAATGGTTATCAGGACTGAAGTTAGACAGATTTCCCAACAGGGGCGTAGCACTATGGGCGTTAAGGTTATGAATTTAAGGGAAGGAGACAAGGTTTCCGCAGTAGAAGTGGTTCCCTCAGATTTTGGTGGAGAGTCGCTTTTTGAGCCTAATAGTTGATTGTGTAAAGTTTCATTGGTTACAGGGGCGATGGTTCCTTAGTATTAAGATTAAAGTTATGTAATTAGACTTTTAAGACATTACAAATTACGTTTTCATTATTCAAATAGCGTTTCTAACTTTTGATTATGAGGATACTGGTGTTAAACGGTCCGAATCTGGACTTACTTGGAGAACGGGAAGCTGAGATATACGGCTCAACTAACCTAAAGTCCATTGAAGGTTCGCTCTTTAGCTGGCTTGAGAATAATCATCCTGAGGTAGGGCTAGATTTCCTCCAAACAAACAGTGAGAGTGTCTTAATTGACAAACTGAACTCATCCCATAATGCCTATAATGGCTTAATTATCAATCCAGGTGCGTTAGCTCATTATTCAGTAGCCCTTAGGGACAGCCTTAAAGCTTTTCCTGCGCCTAAGGTAGAAGTGCACATTTCCAACCCCATTGCCCGTGAGAATTTCAGGCAGACAATGTTGACCGCTGGAGCGGTGAATGCGGTTATTCTTGGGATGGGTGCATATGGTTACCTCCTAGCCCTTCAATATCTTCTAAAAACATACCAACATTGATGTTTTGGCAAGTTAACTCACATTCTGCTTACATCTGCAAACTTTGCCAGGAAGCTACCACAAATTGCCCACGTACCCCTTGGGAAGACCTCAATGTTCAATTGAGCATTCTATTTGGAATTTGCGTATTTTTTAGCTCGCAAAGGCGCATTCAGCTGGACTTGACAGAATACCCGCTTAGTGGTATATAATTTACTTAACAGGATGAGGGTAGCGATTGACCCAGGTACTTATAAGTGCGGATGGGCTATAAGTGTACCGGGCGCCAGTCGGTTCCTAAAGGGAACAGTGGACCTTGAAATGCTGAAGGATTGTTTGTCGTTGATTAAACGTAACTTTTCCGTAGAACTTGTCCTTGTTGGCTCTGGAACAAACTCTAAGAACGTATATAGCACCATTGTGGAGGTTTTTGGAAGTAAAAAATCGTTGCTGGTGTCTGAAACAGGTTCCACCGACGAGGCTAAGCGTTTATACCTTCAAGATTGTGGGGGAAGTTCGCTTTTAAAGCTTATTAGGTTACTATTTCTATTGTTTTTTAATCCCCCGCTGGATGGTTATGCCGCTGTAAGCTTACTTAAACGGCATACACCCTAAATTTGGTTACTATACCGTTGTTCGCCTTGTAAAAGGAGGTGAGAAAACTTGGTCAAGGCGATGCAACGAGGTAAAAATTTATTTTTATTGGCAGGCTCTGAAAATCTGGGTTATCTAATGGCAAAGGTAACTAGGCAACTTTGCTATAAGAGTTTCCAGAGGTAAGGAGCTGAGCCAAAATCTAGTATCACCAAGGAGTAACTTATGCGCAGTTTAATTTTCACTTTAGCGTTGGTTCTCTCCCTGGCTCTATCCACAGGAGCTTTTGCTCAGATGTTTAGGGATGTTCCACCGGATCACTGGGCATACGAAGCCATTGATTATCTCCAGCAAGAGGGCCTTGTAGAGGGTTACCCAGATGGTACCTTCCAGGGTCAGCGCTCCTTTACCCGTTACGAAATGGCTATGGTTGTCGCACGTATCTACTCCAAGCTGGATGAGAAGCTTTCAGCTTTTGATCCTGCTAAGCTGGACGAGATTAACTCTCGCTTGGATCAGCTTGCCAATGAGTTCAAGGACGAATTGGCAGAGTTGGGTGTCCGTTTGGACCAGCTTGAGAGCACAGTCTCTCAGCATGGTAAGGACATTGACCAGCTCAAAGCTCTTATCCGCGAGTCAAATTTAAGTGGCGTTTATCGTGTGCGAACCGGTGCGTACGTAGATACCGGAGTTGTTGATATGTCCAACGACTTCGGTCACGAGCAGTGGATTGAACTCCACTATGGCTTCCAGCCAGAGGAGAACATTCGCTTTGATTTCAGCCTAACATCGGCTGAGGCTCAGGGTGCTGTAGGAACGGGCATCATTCCAGGTGCTGGAAACGAGACTGCCTTTACGACCATTGCCACTCCTCCCAACTTCTACTCTCAAGCAGCTTCCAGCTTCGTTCTTGACAAGGCAATGGCAACAATTGACCTGACACCTTACACTGATGCATTTGGTGACACTCCCACGCTGACTGTTGGTCGTCAATACTTCAGTGAGGGCGAGTTTGGGCTAGCTGGCGATAACGGCTTCCGTTCCAACTTCGGTTACCGTTTTGACACAACGTGGGAGGATGGTGAATGGGCGTTCTATGTTGGTGCATACCGCGTGGAGTCCGCGCCAGCAACTTTCGCACCATTCTTTAACCCCTTCACTAGAAGCTTCATGTCCAGTGCCATCAATGCTCCATTTGACAGTGATGATTACGTAAATCTCGGTTTCAAGTACAGAGGGCGCGAGGGCAAGTTCCCCGGACACGATTACGATCTCGCTATTAACATTGATGGTAGCCCCAATGGTTACGGTGCTGAGCAGTTTCTAAGCATTTCTGGAAACGCGGAAATTCCGTGGTTTGATGACGAATGGCTTAACGGCATCCGTGCTGAGTGGGTTTGGGTACCAAACAACGTTAGCGACTTCGACGCGGAGGATATCGGGCTTGAGGATATGAACACAATCGTTGGGCTTGACATCTACAACGATGGCAGAACAAAGTTCACCCTCTACGGTGCAAGCATTGCCCAGCTCGAAGGTCTACCAGTTTTTGCCAACGTTGATAACGATCCCTTCAGCGAGTGGGACTACACTGTGAACGGTCCAGGTGATGCCTTTAACTTTAGCCGTGAGGGTAAGAACTTCTTCCCGTCAGACTTTGAAGGTATTGGTGTTACCTTTGAACACACCTTCCCCAACGATCTTTACGGGAAACTCACGTGGTACACTGGAGAGCGTATTAATGCGTTCTTTGATGCACGTCCTGACCTCCTGAAGTTCAATTTCCGTTACCCATTTGCTAAGAATGCTTCACTTGGGTTGGACGTGATTACTTCTGGTCAGAGCGATGGTCTTGAAGACGCTATTACTCTCGTTCGTGGTGAGTTCTTACTTCACTTCTAGTTCTTAATTCTTCCCCCGTCGAAAAAAAGGGTTCCAGCCCGCAGGCTGGAACCCTTTTTTGTTGGGAGAGTTAGGGACTAGTCAGAACATTTAGTTTAGACCCCACCCTCTAAATGAAAAATTTGAGGTTGCCTATCATTAACATCGCGAAAATTCACCTCAATTAAATCAAACCTGATAGGTTTCCCATATAGACGGTGCTTGCGCAAGTAAATTTCTGCTACCGTTTCAATCTTTTGAGCCTTTTCACGGTTCACCCTGTCACGAGGCGAGAATCCCGGATGGATTACGCCGGACTTAACCTCTGTGAAGACGATTAGCTCCTTGTGGCTTGTAATTATGTCTATCTCGCCTTTCTTGGTAGTAAAGTTTCTAGCTAAGAGCTTGTGTCCTTTTCGTTTAAGGTGTAAGACAGCTAAACGCTCAGCCCTGTTCCCAAGGCGAAGGTGAGTGGGGGTCATCAACTGTAAAGGGGCTCTTCTTTTTAAGAACCCCAACAAAAACTGTAAGGGGTTCAAGGGAAAACGTTGCCAGACAGAAAGGACACTCCATTTCTTCGCCTTCTTTTTTATCATCACCTATCAAAAGGAGTCTACTACAATCTGGGCAGAATACTTTACCAGCCGTGCGTGGAAGTTTCATTGATTTATTATACCACTGGTAGTCTGATAAAGCTATAAAATGATATAATCATCAGCACTTGGAATTAGGAAACTCACAAAATGTTAGAAAGGCTTGTAGAGCAAAAAGGCGCTGAATCGCCAGGCATCCCACAAGATGAACTTATGGTCGCAAACCAAGGGATTCAACGCATCATTGACAATGTTGAGAAGGTTATATTTGGCAAATCAGAGGTAATCAGGAGAATTATAGGTGCAGTACTGGTAGATGGGCACGTTTTACTAGACGATGTGCCTGGCATTGGCAAGACTATGCTAGCTAAGGCTTTAGCAAAATCAATTTCCGCTGAATTCCGACGTATTCAATTCACACCTGATTTGTTACCATCGGACATTACTGGAAGCTATATTTTTAACCAGAAAACCGGCGAGTTCACGTTTAGAGCCGGTCCTATTTTCGCAAATATTGTACTTGCAGATGAGATAAATCGCGCTTCACCGAGAACCCAGTCATCGCTCCTTGAAGCCATGGAGGAAAGACAGGTCACGGTTGATGGTGTCTCCCATGCTCTTCCTCAGCCATTTATTGTTATCGCAACTCAAAACCCGATTGAACATGAAGGAACCTACGACCTACCGGAGGCTCAGCTGGATAGGTTCCTAATTCGGGTAAAAATAGGTTACCCTCCTTCTGATGAGGAGGCAGAAATACTAGAAGCGCAAAGAGAGGAGCATCCAATTCACTCGCTAAAGTCTGTGATTGACCTGCAAACCCTTGAAAAGTATAGAATTATGGCGAGAAAGGTATATGTCAAACCAAGCATCAGGAGGTATATTGTAAGTATAAGTAACGAAACTCGTAGTCATCCGGATGTTCTGGTAGGAGCATCAATTCGCGGTAGTCTAGCCCTTATGCGTTCTGCTCAAGCAAAAGCTCTCATTGAGGGTAGAGATTACATTACGCCGGAAGACGTTAAGGAAATGGCGCCGTTAGTTTTGAGTCACAGGATAATTTTACTTCCATCCGCATCGCTCTCTGGGCTTAAAAGTGAGACTACTATCCAAAATGTTCTAAAAAGAGTTCCAGTTCCTCTGCAATAAGTTTATAGTAAGATTTATTTGAGTTGAGCTTTCTTACCCCAAATTCTAAGGTTTTAATTGCTTTAACCGCATTCACAGGTGTCTTAGCACTCATATTTCAGGGGCACCTATTAGTCTACACCGGCATTTTGTTGTTGACCACATGTGTAACTCTCTTCATCTGGTCTTTCCAATGCACTAAGGGACTAACCATTGAGAGAGAACATACTCAAATATGTATGAAGGGGCAGAACGTTTTAGTTACGTTAAAGCTCATAAACCGCAGCAAATATCCAAGATTTTTAGTCTTCGGATACGATTACTTTCCTGCCGAAAGAGCTGGAGACACTTATAAATCTGTTATCTTTCCATCGGTGGCAAAGCACTCTGAAGCCCTTTATAGATACCAAGCCTATGCAGCAAGACGAGGGGTTTATAATGTGGGTCCATTTTATTTCTATTCAGGCGACCCACTCGGTTTCTTTCGCCATGTAAGAAAAGTTGATGTTTATACGAAGATTACGGTTGTTCCTGTTCCTCTGCCTACAAGGTTAAATTACCTACAGTCCCGTTCAAGGATCCAAAAGGACGAGTATTCAACCATTGCAGTTCCAGGTCAATCAACCGAATTTCTTGGAGTTAGGGAGTACCAGCATGGTGACCCACTTCGCAAGATTCATTGGATGTCCACTGCAAGGACAGGAGAGCTTATCACAAAGCAGTTTGAGAAAAACGTGGCTTCTTCGTTGTCCATACTGTTAATAAACTATCCAGAACTCTCAAATGGCAAATTTGAGGAGCATACACCCCTTGAATACTCCATAACCATAATCTCAACTCTAGCCAACGAAGTCAGTCGTCGTAGAAGTTATGTTTCATTCAAAGAACTAAATGGGAACTCCCCTCGCTCTGCCTCGGGAATGGGTGAGAGCTTCTTTGAAACTCTCTCTTATACTTTAGCATCGGTCACAAAGGGGGAACCATTTGAGCTGAAAAGCTATTACGAAGAAATTATGCGTTCTTTACCTTCCAGCTCAGATTTAATAGTTATTATCCCAACGCTTTCCAGTATAGACGCTGAAATTCTCTCTCATTTGCGCCTGAATTTCAAAAGCTTATCAGTTCTTACCTTTGACTTAAATAGTTTTATCACTGCTGTTCCTAGAAGAGCAGAAAAAACCCGCTTTACCTTCGCAAGGAACTTTATGGCTTTTGAAATTGCATTTGGCGATGATTTGACTTCAAAGTTAGAACAATTTATTGGGAAAGCTGGTCTGATTAAATAGATAATGAGTACATCTCAGTTCACTGGCGTAATAGATAATAGGCGCAAAGGCGAAAGAATAGCGCTATTTCTAATAACCTGTCTGGCAAGCTTATTAGGCTTACATATCCTCGATCTTGGTCTTGACAACCTGCATTTCAAGTTAACGCTTGTGCCCATTCTAATAGCAGGTTTTGCCTTCAGTTACTCTCTTGACGAAAGGTACCATCGCGTCACCCGTGTAATCGTCAACATCCTTGCAGTCGTTTCAACCTTCTATTTCTTTCGGCAGATAATTAACGACCCAACTTCCCTCGGTAACTGGTTGGGTATGCTACTTGGCGTCCTGATGGTTCTTCTCAGTTTTGTAGCGTTTGCACCGGTTACTCACAGGATGTTTGCAACCATTGGAATAGTCTTCACTCTATTTTCTGCAGCAGCTAGCTATGAGTTAAAGATTGTCATATTCTTTCCGATATTTATGGCATTAGCGGGGTGTCTTCTTTATTTTTCATATTCCTTGGAACTGGCTGAAAAGGCTCAGGGCTTTACCGTAAGTGAGGATAATCTCAATGAGAAGGCATCTCTACGATGGTTCTCAGCTCTAAGAATTATCATTCAACTTGTGTTTGGTGTATTTATTCTGTCTATTATTGTTTACGTTATTGTTCCGCATTACACTGACGTTAACCGCCCAGCTTTTCTATTACCAAGAAGCGGAAGTCTTGGCGATACCTTTAATGCTCTTAACTTAGAAGACGGACTAGACGAAACCGAAAGGACAGGTGAGGCATTGAATATCACTCGCTTTTCAGAGGAGTTTGATCTTTCCGGTTCTTCTTCAATCTTTGGTGATAGGCGATTGTTCGAGAGTGATGAGCCAGCCATTGCAATGCGTAGCTCACAAAATTCTTATCTCAGAGGAGTGGTGTTTGATCTTTACACCGGCAGGCGTTGGATGACTTCTACTGATGCTGAAGCAGTTCGCATTAGACCGATCGGTGGTAGAAAATTTTATCTTCTCACAAACGTGTTCGGCTTCCCACTTTTGGATTTTCCCTCGCGTACACTAGAGAAAAATTACCTCTCTAGGATTAACGTCAGTGTAGTTGAAGGAAATCAATATTCATCAACTCAGAATATAGAACTAAATTATGACCTGCACACACAAGAAATTGAGTTTCTAAAGGATCATCCGCCAGTGATTTTCACTGCCTATCAACCAATTAGGATTGAAAACCTTAGCGCCGTTAGAAGGGCAAACGAACTGGCAGAAAGCCCCGTTCCCTTTATGGATGCTTTCTCTATCGTAAGAACTAGGCTTTCCAGACATCCCGCAGGATTTAGATACAATGCAACGGTCTTAAGCCCAAGGTATACTCGGTCAGCTTTAGTGCTAGCGGGTGATGGAGTTCCAGAAGGGATACGTAAGCTATACCTCCAGTTGCCGACCGAAGAGAATCTAAAAGCACTCAAAGAGATTTATGGTGATGATGTCGCGCCAGTATCCGAGAGAGTTCGTCGGCTAGCGAGAACGATAGTTTCCGAAAGCCAAAATGTTTACGAAAAGGTTCAAAAGATTTACGATTATCTAATGAGCGAGCTAACTTACACGCTGGACTTTCCTCCACTTCCAGCTGGAGCAGAAGCAACAGAGTACTTTCTTTTTAAGACGCAGAATGGTTTCTGTATGCAGTTTGCTTCTGCAATGGCGGTTCTTTTAAGGCTCAATGACATACCCGCACGAGTGGTTGCCGGCTATGCTCCAGGACAATATTCAATAATTCAGAACAAATATATATTCAAAGATAAAAATGCTCATGCGTGGGTGGAGGTATACTTTGATGGCATTGGCTGGGTGCCCTTTGACCCCTCACCAACCTCCTCGGATATCTTCACTCTTTCCGGTGTCAAGGCTATTGGTTCCACACTCCTTAATTTCCTTGAAAACCTCTTCGTAATTGACCCCCAAGGTGCTAGGCTTACCCTTTTGAAATTTCTTAAGGGCGTTTACACCATAATAGCGCCAATTGCGCTGAAGTTCTGGTATATTCCAGTGGTATTGGTTGGCTTCCTGCTCTTTTTAGTTATCGCTTTACATTTTCATAAAAGGATAAAAAGATTCAAACAGTTTTACGCCGAGAATGAAATAGTAGAATGCTTCAGAGAATTTCAAGAAACTCTTAGTAGATATGCAATGCCCCGTGAGGCTTATGAAACCGCTGGAGAATACTACGGAAGAATTTCTTATGTCTTTACTCCATTAAGGGACAGCTTAAAAGAATTTATTGACATCTACAGTCGAGCAGCATTCTCAGGAAGAATACCAACAGAACGGGATATCTCATTCGCTAGGGAATTCACTTCAAAGGCAAGGGAGTATATTGCCTCAGCTTCGGGGGACGAGATTAAAGATGCAAGTAGTATTTAACGCGGATGACTTTGGCTTACATCCCGTGATTTCAGAAGGGATATTGAGGGCGCTTGATGCTGGTATCGTTCGTTCTACCTCGGTTCTGGCTACAACGGTAAGCTTGGATGAGCTAAACTCCTTTGAGAGGCTGAAAATAAGGGGAGGTTCTCTAGGCATCCATCTTTCCCTTACGCAGGGGAAACCCCTCACGGATTTTCCAGATGAATTTCTGAACGAAGACAAGAAATTCAAGAAAGAAATTATGTTTTCTCCGATGGGTATTCCCCGTTTAGCCGAGGATATTCTTGAAAAAGAAATTCAAGCCCAGGTTGAAGCAATTATGCCATACGGTCCAACTCACATTGATTCTCATCATCACATTCATTCGTTCCACTCAGTCCTTCAGATTGTTGCGAGATTCGCGCAAAAGTATGGCTTAGCGGTCAGAGCTCTTTCTGAAAGTATGCGCGGTTATCTTATCTCACAAGGGGTTCGATGCTGTGATGTTTTTATAGATGGCTTTTTTGGGAAAAATAACTTGACCGAGATGAAGTTACTAGCCTTGATAGAGGATGTATTACTTAAAGGCGCAAAAAAGGTAGAAGTTATGTGTCATCCTGGTTTCTCTAACAATCTCCCAAGGGGATTGACCTCATATGCAGATGAGAGAGAAATAGAACTCGGCATTCTAACCTCATCAGAACTTGCCAGCGAACTGAAACGAAGAGGGATTGAAATTATTAGCTATGACGCGGTTTAGTATTTATCTAGAAGCTCTCGTAATCGTCACGGTTATGCCGTTATTCTTTTCTTGCGCTAGTGAAACTTCTGTGAGTGGCAGTAATCTTAGTTCTAGGGTTAATTATTCTCGACCTGGTGCCCATCCAATTGCGTCGGAACTTTCATCCCTAGACTCTGCGCTCAGGATTGGTTCATTCTATTTAATCTTTGGTAAGAATTCACCCTTGCGCGCAGAACTTGAGGAAGAAAATATAATTTTCTCTACCGTCTCAAGTGGCGAGCTTAGGATAAACGTAGTCCAGAAAATTTCATCCCCACTTGAATTTCAGATTTTATCTGATGATGGTTTAGTCGCGGATTACGTGTCTGTGATGAACATTGATGAAGCCGATCAGAGTACTTTTGGTGTTTTAATATCGGATGATAAGCGTGGTATTTCAGAGATTTATTTTTCGTCAGTAAGAAGGGCGGAAGTTCCTCCATCAACACTACTTGTAATTTTTAGAAAGCAGGCTTCGCATGAAAGAAGTATAAGCTACAAGGTATTTGGCAACCCTGTGGGAAAAGCTTCATCCAAAGTCGTCTCTAGGGCATTTGAAGGTTCTAAAAACCAAGTTACAGACCTTTCAGCCTCACCATCAGATGGCGGCTTTAGCCTCAGATGGAAAGAAAAAAATAAGGGTGATTACAACAATGACGGGAAAGTGACAATTGCAGACGTTAGACCATTAGCTCTTCATTTTTTCCACACTTCTCCCTATAACGGAAATGAGCCAAGAGATGCGCTGGACGCATTAATTGATGGAAATGAGGATGGCGAAATCGACATTCAAGATGTTCAAGAAATTGCTCTGAACTTCTTTTCCTTCATAGCTGGCTATGATGTGTTCATTGTTCCACTTGAGTCTATTGATGATGAAGTAACTGAGAAGGATTTTCTCGCAAGTGGCTCAATTGCCAATCCGTACGATCCCAATAATCCACGTCCCACTGTTCCTCGTAGCAACTTCTACACAGATGGGCTACCTCCAAGCGAATTAATAGAATACACCTTTAATTATCCACTTTCTCCGGGTATTTACGCCGTTGCAGTTCGCTCTTATTCCGATGAAGATGATAACTATGATAGCGTCCCATTTTCCAACTTTGAGAAGTTTGAGATTTCTTCACTGCCGGTAAATCAGCCTCCACAGTGGACAAACCCCTCGGAGCCTGGCGTGTTGAGTTTTACCTCCCTAGATGGCGGGGCTAGAATAACCTTTGGTGATTCTTTTGATCCTGACGGTGATGAAATTATTTATAGAATTTTCATCAAGCAAGGACCATCACTTGATCCTTCTGACCCAACGGTAACAAGAATTGATGTTCTAAGAAGCGACTTGACGAGTACCCAAACACCCCCATTCACTTACGACGTAGGTGCTCTTGTTAATGGCTTATTTTACTCAGCAATGGTTAGAATTTACGATGCACATGGATTGGAAGAGAGCCCACCCAACTCAGTTGTTGCAACTTTTGTTCCACATTCAAGTGCCCCAAATCCCCTCCCCTGGCCATACTTTAGAAAGGATGAAGCAAGAACAGGGTTAAGTGTGTTGAATTCTCTACATGAGCCGCTGGAGGAAGTTTGGCGCAGAACTTATAAGGATTTCGGGTCTTTTAGCGGTGCTTCACCAGTGTTGGATGAAGCACTGGTTTATATAGCTTCCGTAGATGGCGCAGTTTGGGCTTTTGACCAGATTACTGGTGAGCTCAAGCTGAAACAAACTTTATCTCCAGGTTCAATTGAATCGACAAGCGCACTTTACGGCGATTACCTTATTCAAGGCGTGAGAGGCAGGTATCTCATCCTAACACGAGATGAAGATGGGGGTATGGTTCAGTTTTCACAATTCTCACTTGAGAGTCCTCTCGTGGTTCATTCGTCGCCGGTGATTATTGGTGGACTCATTTATGCAGGCAGTAACGAAGGCGATGTTTATGCGTTCAGCCTAGACGGTTTTCAACTCTGGAGGCAAGACCTAGGAGTTAGCAGGATTTCTTCAAGCCCCACTACCGACGGAGAGTTCTTATACGTGGCGAACGACGAAGGTTTTGTTTTCAAACTGAGCTTGGATAGCGGTGAAATCGTAGATTTTTCCAACGACCTTGGGGATATTAGCTTTACTTCTCCTATCCCATTTCCACCTGAAAATCCAAGTTACATTCTAATCGGAAGCGACTATGATGGGCAGGGGGATAATGGTGTTTTTAGGCTTAATGCCCAAGATTTCAAGGATTCAGTCAAGCTTGCGACCAATCGCGGTATTAGGTGCACGCCGTTGGTTATCCAAAATGGCGCTACTACAACAGTTGTCGTAGGCGACTTCAACCCAGGGCTTGTTCCTGATCCAGAAACCAGGATTTACGCGTTTAACCTGGAAACTGGCGAAAAACTTTGGGAAACTCCTCCAACAACAAATATCGGAGGAGTAGTTTCATCTCCGGTTGCGACGGGGGACAGAATCTTTGTAGCTACTGCTACTGGGTTACTCTATGTTTTTGATTATGATGGAAACCAAATGGGGCAGGCCCTGAATGTCGGAGGGGCAGTTTACACTACACCTGCGATTAGAGAAAATTGGATTTACCTCACGAATAGCCTAGCCGAGATAGTGGCTTTTAGAACCCAATAACAGTCAGCATTTTCAATTACCGCTAACTAAATCGTGTAATGATACTCCTCATTTTGTAATAATGCCCTAAAGCTTTAAACTTTACTAATAGTTTTTTAGCCAATATACTAATAAATAATCAGGATGAAGTACGCTCTGAATGCGCTGGATTTTGTGGGTGGCTTAGGTGTGTATTTGTGGAGGACTTTATACTTTCTCGCCACAGGGAAACTTAACTACAGACTAACTACTCGCCAAATGGATCTGCTCGGGATTAATTCAGTTCCCCTTGCTATGTTAGTATTAGCTTTTGTCGGGGCGACTGTAACTTATCTACTCGTTGAAGAACTTGGTAAACGTGGTCTTAGTTCTTACATTGGTGGATTTCTTCTCGTGGGATTACTGAGAGAACTTATCCCAATACTTACCGGGGTTGTTTTGGCAGGCAAGGCTGGAGCTGCAATTACTAGTGAAATTGGGTCGATGAAAATAACCTCGCAGATTGATGCCCTTGAAGCGCTTTCCACTGACCCACATTGGTTTCTAACCGCTCCCCGAGTAATAGCTCTTATCATCACAACACCTGTAGTGGGAACGTTTGCAGGTTTTGCTGGTTTTTATGCTGGCTACTTTATGGTTTACGCCAAGCTTGGTATGCCATTTGCGGGTTATGTCGCTAATATAGATAAGTTTGTAACTGATAACGACTTCTTTGCCTGTTTAATAAAGCTCATTATCTTCGGTGCCGTTGTAGCTATAACTGGCTGTTTTATGGGCTATCGCGTGGAAGGTGGCGCTGAAGGCGTGGGCAAGTATGTCACATTGTCTGTTGTCTTGAGTATAGTTTTAATCTTTGGCCTTGACCTTCTCTTATTGCCAGTACTATTTTAAGATGTTGGAACTTAGAAAAGTTAGCGCTGGCTATAATGGCCAGGTAGTCCTTAAAGATATTAACCTAAATGTCCCCGAGCAAAGCATAACTGCCATCATAGGAACTTCTGGCTCCGGCAAAAGCACTCTCTTGCGAGTGATAATGGGCTTCTTAAAGCCTTACTCCGGAGAAGTGCTCGTTGATAACGAAGACATAGCAAATAGTAGCCCCGCTTCAGTTGCCAAGCTTCGGGAGAAGATGGGATTGGTTTTCCAGGAGCTAGCTCTCTTTGATTCATTAACGGTGGAAGAAAACGTTGCTTTCTACCCACATTACCGCCAGAAACGCAAATGGAGGGAAGTTGTCCCCCTTGTGAAAGGGATACTAAAGGAGTTGGGTCTTGAAGGTTTGGAGAAGAAATATCCTTCAGAGCTTTCGGGGGGAATGAAACGGAGGGTTGCAATTGCCCGTTCTCTCATATATCGCCCAAAGATACTACTTTACGATGAACCAACAGCTGGTTTGGATCCTACAACAACCGCATTGGTTAACGACCTAGTTGTTGAAATGCGCACCAAGTTCAAGGTCAGCTCCTTAATCGTGACTCACGATTTGGAAAGTGTTCTTAACATTGCGGATAATGTTTATCTACTATCAAATGGCACTGCCAGTTTTATTGGCGCTCCCATATCACTGCTTGTTAGCAATGACGAGCGGGTGGTTAAATTTACCGCCTCTTGGCGTAAGTATTTCAGAGAAATCCAAGGTATAGTTGAAAGAGAGGAGAGTGGAACCATCAATTAGTTAATACTAGGAGTGGAATATGAGAGGCATATCGGAACAGGTGAAAATTGGAATTTTTATTGTTATTGCGGTTGGATTAGCCTACTTCGGCTACAACTCAGTTATAAAAATTACAAAACCTAGTACTTACTCAGTTAAAGTTGAATTTAAGGATGCACGTGGAATTTCAAAAGGGACGCCTGTGCGTCGGGCGGGAACCGACATTGGCTGGGTAGAAAGTGTTAGCCTTGATTCGGAAAGGGGAATCGCCGTTGCTGACGTTAGGATATTATCAAGAGCAACATTTCCCAAAGATGCCATATTCTACATAGTTTCGGAAGGGTTGATTGAGGAAAAGTTTCTCCTGATTCGTGATAGTCCAAAACCCACTCCTGGACTTGGATACGCTGAGGAAGGAGATATTTTTCAGGGTGAGCTTGCCCCAGGCTTTACCGATATACTGAGAAGCGCAAACGAGGCACTAATACAAGTAAACCGAATACTGAATGTAGCTGGCTCCTTTATGAGTGAAGAAAAACTGGGAGGAATAGTTCAGGAGCTACTTTCTGAGCTTAATTCTACTATAGGTTCAGCGAGGGTAGTTTTGGAGCGAATAAGCTCGCTTCTAGGCTCAACTCAAGGAGATATAACCGATACAGTTAAAAATATTCAACAAGCCACTTCCGACTTGAGCGAGGTTTCAAGGGAAGTTAAGTTAGCGGTTCAACAGACCGACTTACCAAATAGAGTGGAAGCACTTCTTATGCAGATTGATGCTAGCCTTTCTTTGATAAATAAAATCGCCTCAGATATAGCAGAGCTTACCTCTGATGAGCAGTTCAAGGACGATATTAAGGGGGTTTTCCATGAGGGGAAAGAAGCTCTGACGGAAAGTAAAGAAACCCTAAAAACGCTGAGGGGAACTTTAGAGAAGGTGGACAAAAAGCTAGAAAGATTTGGAGGTTTGGGGTTTGAGGGAAAGTTGAATATTAGAAATGAAAGTACTCACAATAAGAGTAGAAGTGATAATGCCTATATTGATGTCAAAACGAGGGTAACTGTGGGTGAAAATAGCCTTGACCTCGGTGTAGAAAATCTTAGCGAAGACACCCCTGAAGACGCAGGAATGGTTCTACAAGTTGGAAAGAAAGCTGGGGATTCTATTCTTGTTCGTGGAGGGGTTTATCGTGATGAGCTTGGAGTAGGTGTTGATCTTTTTGGTGGAGATTCTGTTTCGCTCTCATTAGATGCTTTTAATCTAAACAATCCCGCTCTGAATTCATATCTCACTTTACCCTTTCCGCGTAGGTTCAAACTTCTCCTGGGAGTGGAGGATGTAGGAGACCGCAATCAATACAACGCAGGTATACAGGTGCACTTTTAGGTCGTGAAAAAAAAACCTAAAATACCTCGCTTCATCATCATTCTGTTCTCGTTTCTACTCATACTTTCTTCTGTTCTCTTATACCTTCTTTGGCTGAAAGTTCCGAAAATATTGGAGGAGAAAACAAAGGCGCTGATAAACGATTTTGTGCAGAAAAGCGAAATTGGAGAGCTTAAATTCGATTCAATAAGCCTTAGACTTGCTTTTCCATCTTCAATTATTCTAAGAAATGTTGAATTAAGAATACCAGAGCAAAATGAATCGCTTCTCACTGCCAAATCAGTTAGGCTGAGCTTACCTCTCGTTAAAGTCCTAAGGGGAAAGTATCCAATCAATGTCAACTTAACTTTTGAGAAAGCAAAAATCACGATTCACTACTTTGGCAATGGTAAATTCAGCATTTCCCCTATGATCGAAAGCTTGCTGAGAAAAAAGAAAAAGGTCACAGAAGTATCGAGTATTCGAGCGTCTTCTCAAAACTTATCTATGATAATCTTGATGGATGAGGGTAGTTCTTCTGATATCTCAACTGCTATAAAGAATAATATTTTGCCTAGAAGGGCTTCCCTGCTAAAGAACTTAGACAAGATTTCTAAAATGTATCATGTAAAGTGGGAAGGGGGAGCGGTTTCAATAGTTGACGAACTATTAACGAGTTTGAGTTTTATTAAACCACGAAAGGCTGTTAACTTTAATCTCACATTTAGCTTCAATCATATCTTCCAAACGGGAATGAGCTATGTTCACCTGCGTTTAACCTCTCCTGTTAAAGCTGAATTCAAATCAACCCTTTCCTTTATATCAGGGAAGTATGAAATCAACGGGAAAGTGAATGAGTTAATACCTTCAGATTTGCCATTGTCTCTTCCAAGAATTTTAGAAAAATCGATGGAAAAGACTGTCTTGTCTCTTTCCGGCGTTCAGATTAGTATTTCACCTAAAAAGAGAAAAGTGTTGTTTGATACTCTGCTAAAAGACCTCACAATTCCCCTTGGCGGTAATAATGAGATAAAAGTGCCAACTATTACGGTAGTGAAAAAGGCGCAAGGATATTTTCTTAAAAGTAAGCTAAGCATAGTTGAAGGCATAGCTGATGTAAGTTTAACTTGGGGCAAAACTCCACTCCTAGCGCTTAAATTCAACGATTTTCCTTTCAGCAGTATTGCGAAATCAATCGGTGCCTTTAGTGTTGCCTCTATGGATGGAGAGCTAACGTTGAAAAAGACGAACTCCCAATGGTTGAGTAACCTTAACCTCAATCTAACGGACTTAGAAGCAGAGACTAAAAAAGTTTTGGACATACTAGAACTAAAGGGTCAGGTTTCTAATCAATTAAATCTAAGGCTAAATGGTTTTAAGCAAAGAAGGAGGAATTTCTCCCTACTTGTAAGTGGTAATAGCAAAGCTTTCAAATATAAAGCTAGTTTCTCCTTCACAGGGGGGGAAATAGATTTAGCTCAAAGTATCCAATTAGAATTCCCTATATCCCTCTCTCATTTACATGGGCTCACAGAGGGGGAGATAAAGATTTCTCCCCTTCGTATTGAAGGGTCATTTAAGGATACAAGGGCAGAATTTCCCGATTTTTCGGTTCTTTTAAGTAAGGGAGAAGTTTCAATTACCTCTCAAGCATTTTCGCTCTCACTCAGTGAAGGTGCGCTAATTTTATCTGCTCCATTCAAAGACCAGCATATCCTTCAAGAGTTGTTGCCCACAAGATTCAAATTAGCAGGTGGTTTCTTTGGAAGTAGAAAGAAGGATTCTTGGCAATTTGGCTGTAATTTATCTGGCGAAGGAAAAGGCTTGAAGTTCCCAATTAGATACAGACTTGAAGCTAAAGGCGAAGCCTCTGAGATAAAAACAAACCTGACATTTTATGGTTTTTTTCGTGATGAACCTCTTTTTGGCGTGGCAAACGCCATCGCTACTTTCGCTGGCTTAAAAGGCTTCTCCCTTGAGGGTAACCTTGGGAGAACAGAGTTTACCGCGTTTGGTGATATTCCCATTGGCGGTTCATTAAATCTGGGCTTCAACGCACGTGGCGTGCGCTTTAACGTAAACAATGCAATTGTGAAGCAAATAGGGGAAGCAACTATAGGTGGGCAAGTATCAGGAACTTGGTCAAAGCCGATTATCTCCGCCATTATTAGTATTCCTAGGGTGTATCTTAGAGAGATAAAATCCGCCGATAAAGAATTTAGCCTTATACGAAACGTTAGCCTGCCAATCAGCTGGAATAATAATCAATTAACTTTTCACGAGGGCACCTTCTTTTATAATGGCTCTCTCTGTTACTTTCAAGGCATAGTTCAAGGGGGAAAGTCAGATTTCAGCATAACCTCACCAGCTTTTAGCCTAGCTCCTGTTTTGAAAGCGCTCTTCGTAAATCAAACATTTCAATGGGTCGGTAATGGCGAATTTTCAGCTAGGATAATTTCTCAGAACTCTTCCACTATCTATAAAGCTTCCTTTTCGCAGAGAACGGGAACGTGGGAAGATGTTGGCATTAAGCGAGTGAACTTTCGCATAAGTGGCGATAACAACCATTTACGGGTTAGTCAAGGAGAGATTAATCTTGACAAAGGGGGAGCTAAAATCTCAGGCATCCTTTATTTTGGAAGTGGGCGAGAAAGTGAAGTCACTGCCATATTTGATGATTTCCCATTGTTCGCCGACTTGAGAGGTGCAATAGTCACCCCCTTCAGTGACATTAAAGGTTATCTCTCAGGCACTATTAGGCTAGCTAATGTTGGTGGTGAATTTCTTGTCTCTGGTGACGTTTCATTGCGCGATGCAAAACTTCTTGGAACTAATTTTGATACGTTTAAGGTACGCTTTTTCCAGGAAAGAAATGGCGTTCAAATTGATGAATTAGTTCTTTTTAATAACGAGAACTACCTACAAGGTTACGGCTTTTGGGGGGAGAACCCCGCAGATACATTGATAAACCTAGAGGTTCCCCTTATCAATATGGCAATCTTTTCGCCATTTGTTCCAGTTTATCTTTCCCCACTGGAAGGGAATTTTGGAGCAAATTTAGTCGTTAGACAGAGAAAAACTGGTGAAGCCGAGATAGTGGGAAGTTTCCAGAGCGCTGGAGAGCGGGTTAAACTTGCAGGAGTTGAATTTGACAGAATCGAGGGGAGACTGCGTTACTTTAACGGCGTCATTGAAGCTGATAACATTGCCTTAAGGATGGGTTCTTCTAACCTAAAGGCTAGTGGGTCAATTCCAATTGTCAAGGGTAGCAGGAATCTTCACTTGAGTATAGAAGCAAGTAAGCTAAGTGCTCAATCTATTACCGAAACTCTTCACTATAACAATTTCAAGAGCGATGGTTATGTGTCTTTTAACCTATCAGTAAGTGGAAGCCTAGAACATCCAGAGTTTGCAGGGACAGCTCTTCTCAATTTGCAGGACGTTCGCATACTTGACTTAATTTCACTTCCACGGTTGGATGGTGATTTTCGGATTGAAGAAAATGAGGTATTTATTGATTCACTCAGGGCTTATACTGCCACGCCACCCATAAACGTGAAAGATGAAGGAAGTTTTGCTGAAGTATCAGGGAAGCTTAAACTTGATCCGTCGCAGAGTAGTATTGACTCAGCTAACCTCATTATTCAACTTGATGATACGAACTACATCAAAGTCAAGGGTTACATTGATGGCGGTCTTTCGGGTAGATTGCAACTGGTGAAGCTATCTTCAAAGGATGCCCCCTTGTTACAAGGTGAAGTAACGCTAAAGAAAGGCTCTGAAGCGAGAATACCTTCCTTACCGCTATCCGCAGTGCCAATCCTTAATAAGGATGCACTGTTAGACATTTCACTTACCGTTGAGAAATCCAGCCTCCTAAAGTATCCAGCTGGCGCAATGGAGGCAGAGTTCTATGGAGCTCTCAAGCTTAACGGGTCTCTGTCCTCTCCACTAATCACAGGCGAACTTATCCTGCCATCTGGTTCAATGGTGGTTTATCATCATTTAGTTCGTCTTATTGAACCAGCGACCATTACATTTTCTCCCGGTGCTGGCTTTATACCCTTTATAACCGGTGTTGCGTCAACGCATATTCCGGGTGTCCTTGCAGAAACAGCGTCTCCTGTGGTAGATGAGGCAGCTTCCCATTTGCTACCTATGTTTCCCCATGCTGATTCAGACCTTACAATTTTCTTCCACTTCAACAACCTGCTTACAGAGGAATCTCTAAATGCAGTTCAGCTTTCATCTTCTCCTCCCCTTCCGCAGGAAACCATTCGTTCTTATCTTGTAGGCGAGATGCCGGGGCAGGTCACTAGGAGCTCGCTTGAAACATTGGTGGAAAAGGAGGCATTGCTCTTTTCTTCAAGCAGATTGTCCAGGTTCCTAGAGGAAACCTTAGAATTCAAAAGATTTGAATTGAGAGCCTATTCAACGCGGGAGGGTACTCCACTATACCTAAATGTTGAAAAGAATCTAACAAGTGAGTTATCAGCAAGGTATCTGCAGACCTTCTTTACTACGCTTGACGAGAGGCAAGAACTTGCTCTCAAATACTTAATTAACAAGAATCCCGCTTATCGCTCATCTCTGGAGGTGTTATTAAGAAGAAGAGCTCAGTTACAGGAAGAATTTGCTATAAATGCTGAAATTGAACGAAAATTCAAGTGAGGATAGGATGGAGACCAAATTCGAATACAGTGATTACTGCTTTGCTTGCGGTGGCTTAAATCCTCTAGGTTTGCACTTGCAATTCTCTTTTGAAGATGGCAAGTTAAAGACCGAATTTCTTCCCCATCAACAATTTCAAGGCTATCAAGGATTGTTGCACGGCGGACTTGTTTGCACGATTCTAGATGAGTTGATGGTTCACTTAGTAACTCGTCTCTTTAGTAAGGTTGTGGTGACTGCTGAGCTTTCAGTTCGGTTCAAGCGTCCTGTGGAAGTTGGCAGATTACTAATTGCACAAGCAACTTTAATTAAGCATCGGAAGAAGGTTTATCATTGCACGGGAGAGCTCCTTGAAGCTGAAAACTCTAACCTTATCGCCGAGGGTAAAGCAATGCTGGTAGAACCTGCGTCACATACTGAAGTTAATGTATGCTGAACTTTCCTCCTTCTATCATATAAAGTTGCTCCAGGTTTCTAATCCCCAAATGATCAAGGTAGCTTAACATTCTGCTGAGAATTCTTGCAGTTGCCAGTGCATCACCGTAGGCTCTATGCCTATCCCTTACGTCAAAACCTAGAAAAGTTGCGATAGTTCCAAGGTTATAGCCCGGAAGCCAGGGGAAGATTCTTCTTGCGAGTTTTCTCGTGCACAAAACACCGTTTCTAATCTGTTTATTCAAGTGCTCATTGCAGGCAAGTCCAAGAAGCTGGGTATCAAAACTTGCATTGTGCGCAACTATGATTGCACCTTCAAGAAATTCTAATAGTTCAGCTATTATCTCTTTGATGGTAGGTTTACCAGCCACCATCTCATTAGTAATGCCTGTTAATTTAGTTATAAAGGGTGGAATTGGCTTTTCGGGGTTAACCAAAGTGTGGTAGTGCTTCTCAATTTGGTTTCCCCGCATTAAGAAGCCAGTAATTTCTATAATCCGCTCGTAAAGTGGATTTCCACCCGTGGCTTCAATATCAATGACCGCGAAGAGAATATGAAAAAGGGTGCCATCCTCAGTGGATGTACTATTTACGTATGAAGCATTCATTACGGACACAGCTTAAAAGTTTACCATAGGTTTAATCTGTAAGTATAATGTTAGATTGTGGTAGGAAAAACTTCCCCCATTCTGGAGGCAATAAAGCGGTTGACCAATCGCTATAAGAGACATCCGCTAGGCATTGATCGAACTACAGATCCATTCAGGACTTTAGTGTCAACTCTTATGAGTGCTCGCACCAAAGACCCTGTTACCGTTGAGGCGACTGAAAGGCTTTTTTCTATCATTTCCACTCCTGAGGAACTACTCTCTCTCCCTGAGACGGAATTAGCTAGGCTCATTTATCCCGTTGGGTTTTATCGGAATAAAGCCAAACAGCTTAAAAAGACTGCGAAAGTTCTAATTGAGAAGTTTAACGGGATAGTTCCAATGACGCTGGAAGAACTCACAGAGCTTCCAGGTGTTGGAAGGAAGACCGCGAACTTGATACTCTCAGTAACTTTCAACAAGCCCGCTATTTGCGTTGATACCCACGTTCACCGAATTAGTAACCGATTGGGTTGGGTGAAAACTAACGACGTAATTGACACTGAAGAGGAACTAATGAAAGTAGTGCCAAAGAAACATTGGTCAACCCTGAATCTAGTTCTTGTAAATCTTGGTCAACAGATATGCCATCCAACTTCCCCAAAGTGTAGTGAATGTTTCTTGGCTGATATTTGTCCCAAGATTGGTGTTAAGAGGAGCAGGTAGAAGTATTTCCATTGGTGGTTTAATAATCTCTTTTTGCTAACCGCAATTTATCTTTTCATTCACGAATCTAGTGGTAGTTTCATTTTCTCCTTTCCTGTCTTTGGTCCTTTTGCTCTTCTCTTTTTTCTTCCGCTCTATCCCTCAACTCACCTTTTTCTCTCTTTTCTTCACTTGGGATCACCCTAGGGATAGGCCTTTCCGTTGGGATCAATTCCACAGGGTAAGTCCCGTATTTTTCAACTTGCTCCGGTGTAGCGTAATAGAGATACCAAATTCTCCCTTCTTTTACCCACTTCACTGGTTTAGTCTGTGCAAGTGGTAAATCTCCTCTTTTCACAATCCAAGTAACTCCAAAATGACCCGAAATTCTATACATAACATCCTTGAGCTTAACCTCTTCCTTTCTCCCCAGTGGGCTTTCGCTGATTCTTTTCTGAAATTCTTCAATAATCTCAAAAGCTTCACCCTCCGCCTTTTTACTAACGGAAGGTGGCAGAAAGTCGCTTAACCTATCCCTTGTGTTCTTGCCAGTGAAAAGGTTGTAAAAAGAGACAGCTCTATTTGGTAGATTAGTGGTAGAACTATCGCAGGAAACTAAGATTATCAGTGAAATTCCTAAAACGGAAAATAGAAATAGGATTAATTTTTTAATCCTCACTTCTTAAATATTACCACTTACTTTCAGTCCGTATTTCTTAGCGGTAGCAATTGCTTCCTCATATCCCGCATCTGCGTGGCGCATAATTCCTGTCCAGGGGTCAGAATTTAGCACCTTCTCAATCTTTTTCGCCTGCTCATTGGTCCCATCTGCGACAACGACCATTCCAGCGTGAAGCGAGTAGCCTATCCCAACACCGCCTCCATGGTGAAAGCTTACCCAACTTGCTCCACATACCGCATTTAATAGCGCATTGAGCACAGGCCAATCTCCAATAGCATCACTTCCATCCTTCATTCCCTCTGTTTCACGATTTGGACTAGCCACGCTACCCGAATCAAGATGGTCTCTTCCTATAACGATAGGCGCTTTGACCTTACCCTTTTTGACTAGCTCGTTGAACAAAAGCCCAGCCTTATCCCTCTCATAATATCCCAACCAGCATATCCGTGAAGGTAATCCCTGAAACTTAACTTTCTCTCCCGCCAGCTTAAGCCATCTTTTCAGATGCTCTTTCTCTGGGAAAAGTTCTGCAAGAGCTCTGTCGCTTTCTTATATATATTGAGGATCACGTCAAAGTGCACCCCATCTAAATGGACCCTCACCACGGCAGAATAGTGGTCTTATATAAGCCTGCACGAAGCCGGGGAACTTAAATGCATCCTTTAGCCCTCTATTTTCCGCCACCTGCCCACGAATATTGTTCCCGTAGTCAAATACAACAGCTCCGCTATCTTGAAAAGCAAGCATTGCTTTCACCTGTTTTGCCATGCTATCGTAGGCAAGCTCACGGTACTTTTCCGGTGACGTGTGTCGAAGTTCTAGCGCCTCTTCATAGGGAATACCTGCAGGTACATAGCCATTCAGCTCATCATGGGCGCTTGTTTGGTCAGTGACCACATCCGGGATAATCCCCCTTCTCACAAGCTCCGGATGGGTATCTGCGGCATTAGCAGTTAGTCCAATTGAGAGAGCCTCACCTTTTTCTTTCGCCCTCAAAGCCATTTCCACCGCTTCGTCAAGATTGTCTGCAACCGTATCCAAATACCCTGTTTTCAGCCTTCGTTCAACTCTATCCTTATCAACCTCAACGCAAATACCGACACCACCGTTCATAGTTATTGCTAAAGGTTGAGCACCACCCATTCCACCAAGACCTGCGGTCAGAACAAGCTTGCCCTTTAGGCTTCCATCAAAATGCTTATTAGCCACAGCGGCTAATGTTTCATACGTTCCTTGCAGGATTCCTTGGGTGCCAATATAAATCCAGCTCCCGGCGGTCATCTGGCCAAACATAGTCAAGCCCATTCTCTCGTATTTTCTGAAATTCTCCCAAGTTGCCCAAGCGGGGACAATAACACTATTCACTATCAAAACTCTTGGCGCCCATTCGCTGGTTGGGAATATGCCCACCGCCTTTCCTGATTGGACCAAAAGGGTTTCGTCGTTTTCAAGATGCCTTAGCGCTCTTAATATCCCTTCAAAGCATTCCCAATTTCTTGCAGCTTTTCCAGTCCCGCCATAAACAATAAGCTCTTCAGGCTTTTCAGCAACTTCAGGGCTTAAGTTGTGCTGTATCATTCTATAAGCCGCCTCTTGCACCCACCCCTTGCAGTTAAGTTGATTTCCAGTAGGGGGGGTAACCACTCGGTGTTCTGTCTTCATCATAGCCATATGAATTTCTCAAAAAATAATTTACATATTTTTTTTAGCCAACTTCCTCATCTAACTCCGCTTGAACAAGTCTAATACGATTTCTCTCAACCAAAAGAATCGTAAATTTAACTCCCGCAAAATAAACTACGTCCCCTTTCTTGGGTATTTTGCCGAACTTAGCGTAAAGAAGCCCGCCAATGGTGTCATACTCATCACTATCTATGTTTACGCCCGTAATTTCGTTAAACTCATCAATAGAAACTATTGCGTTCACTACAAAACTGCCATCCGAGTTTTTCTGTATTAGTTCAGCTTCTGGCATATCGTATTCATCATGAATTTCTCCGACGATTTCCTCTAAAATGTCTTCAATTGTAACGAGCCCGGAGACGCCTCCATATTCGTCAGAAACAATTGCCATATGCGTCTTATCGCGCTGTAAATCGTGTAATAGCTCATCAATAGGTTTGCTCTCAGGGACGAACATCGCCGGTGCTAATATATCCTCTATCTTACCCATTTCCCGATTCTTTGCTATCGCTTTCATAAGGTTGCGTATGTGTAATATGCCAATAATGTTGTCAATTGAGTGGCTATATACGGGAAATCTCGAGTAAGGTGCTTCGGAGATTTCGCTAAGTATCTTTTCAGGCTCATCTTCAGCATCAATGGCAATAATGTCAACCCGCGGTGTCATAATTTCTTTTGCGGTTTTCTCACCCATTTCAAATATGGCTGAAATCATTTCCTTTTCTCTATGCTCTAGTTCCTCTTCTTCAGCTGCGGTTGTCTCATAAATGTTCAAATCGTGCATACCTAGCTTTTCTGGAAGCTTAGCCAGGTTGCTTGTAAGATTCGCTAGGCTTGCTGGAATTGCGACAAGAGGGCTTAAAGCTTTTTGCAAGAGATAGATTAACTTGGCATTCTTTATTAAGAAATCTGTTCCTGCAAGAAGAAGTATCGGCAGAAGGCATCCAAATAAACCAAAGACAAACCCCGAGAGTAAGAAAGCAATTAAACCAATTAGCGCTAAATGAATGCCCGCCTCAATTCCGCCACGGCTGATTAGATAAAAAAGGCCCAAGGTCATAAGTAGAACCCCAAGAGTTAGAGATATGAAAGCTCCTCCAGCAATAGCTAAAGTGGTTCTAGCGGGCTTGCGAAGCATTCGCCGTAGACGATTAATGTCCTTATTTTCGCCCGTTTCTTCAAAGGGTGCGATTTCGCCTGGGTCAACACTAAGCAGGCTTGCAAAGGCTGTAGAGGTAAAGGCAGAAACCAGAAGCAATAGCACTATCCCACCCCCAACCATTAGGCTGTTAAGTGCAGTAGTCTGCACGATTCCCACAGCGATGATTGTTTCTAAGGGCTCAGTGTCCAAAGTTTTCTACCTCTACCTTGAAATACTCAAATATCTTCCTCTCTAGTTTGCTCATCTTATGGTAATCAGCCTTTCTATGATGGTCTAACCCAAGTAAATGAAGAATACCATGACAACATACCGCAAAGAACTCATCCTCTTCACTGTTCTTGTTTCTATTAGCTTGCCTTCTCACTTGACTGAGATTCACAACAACATCTCCCAATAAAAGCGGGTTTCTATGAGCCTTAATCCTAACGCCAAGTTTGCCCTCTTCTTCCAAATGGTTTTCTATATTATCCATAGGAAAGGATAGAATATCCGTAATCGCATCTTTACCGCAAAATTCCTTATTCAAACTCCGTATGTACTTATCCCCGCATACCATAATGCCCAATTCGTCATCAGAGCTCATTCCTAGTTTACCTATAAGATTTCTAATCTTTTCCTCAATACATTTTCTAAAACTAGGGATTTTTCTTATTTGCCATCGGAAGATTAGCCCCATCGTTCAGATTTAATTATACACGACCATTTTCTAAATATCTAAGGATGTATCATAAGTATAATCCTATGCCAAATCTTTCTATTCCATACGGCAAGAGCTACTCCATCTTCCCTCTAGAATGTACTGGCTTGCAAATTGTTGAGTTAAAACCCGACATCACAACATTTTCGAGTGACTTCGTTTCTAATCTGCGTGAATCCTTAAGCTTCCCCGTTGGTTCTACTCCGCTTACCCACTTTATGCGTGAAGCCAAAAAAGTTCTTCTAGTTCTTTCTGACCCAACTCGTAAACTATCGTATGAATGCTGGCTTCATATTCTTCTTGAAGAAATTAGGAGAAGCATTTCCTCTTCTTCTCGGGTATTTTCAATAATTGGAACTGGCACTCACAGGGCATACTCTCATCAAAATATCCTAGAATTCCTGGGAACTGAAATTGATTATCTGATACACGATTGCGATAATGAGCCCTCACTTGTTTATCTTGGAAAGAGCTCCAGAGGCACCGAGTTTGTCGTTAACAAGCTACTTACAGAAGTAGACGCCATTGTTACAACGGCTAGTATCACTTTTCATTACTTCTCGGGCTTTACCGGTGGCATTAAGGCAATATTTCCCGGCTTAGGTGGTCGTGACGCAATAACGTACAACCATAGCTTGTCCCTAGTTCCGCAAAAGGGAGAGTTTCATCCCGCCTGCCGTCCAGGCAACCTGAATAACAATCCTGTTTACGAAGATTTCCTAGAGATAGTTAAGCTACTGCCACCTATATTTTCCGTTAATGTCATTCTTGACCTTGCTGGCAATCCCATTGCGTTTTTCTCAGGCGACCCAATTTCCGCACACCGGGAAGGGTGCATGTATTATTCAAGGCACTTTTCCGCAAGAACTTCAGAGGCTCTTCAATACGTAATTTTGAGTGCTGGTGGATACCCCAGGGATATAAGCCTTTACCAAGCCCACAAAGCCCTCAAATCCGTTGAGTTTGCCTTAGCAGAACAAGCTGAGATTTTTTTCTTTGCAGAATGCACCGAGGGGCTAGGACATCCTGCCTTTCACCGATGGGAAGGTAGCACAAAGGTAGACGTTGTAAAACGACTTAAGAAGGGTTACGAGCCTTTAGCTCACCTAGTTCTCTCCCTTCTAAACTTGGCAGAGAAGCACAATATCTATGTCATTTCTTCCCTACCTCCAGACGATCTTTTGTCCTTTGGAATGATCCCATTGGGGAAAGATGAGATTGGGCGTGAAATAGCTAAGAGTATAGCCATCTCCTCAAGAAGCGAGAAGATATTTGTTCAGCCTTTTGGGGCAGAAGTGTTAGTGAGCAGAGAGATAATGAATTAGTCCTTTATTAAATTCACGAACATTCTCGCAACCAAGCTAAGTTTCCATTTTTCTAACGCGCTTTCGCTTTACATCACACAAATCTCAGGGTAATATAACTCAAGGTGGTTGGGGAGTCGTCTAATGGTAGGACAGTGGACTCTGGATCCATTAGTCGGGGTTCGAATCCCTGCTCCCCAGCGCCGAATACCTTCAATCCTCTTTTTTGCAATGGGTAATAGGTGTGAATTCCTAGTTTCTAGGACTATTCTAAATTACATAACTTAATTACATAACTTATGAGCATTTTTTTCGAGCCAAACCTCAGCCCCCCCACAACTTCTTACCCTAAAACTTCTTATTTTCAATCCATACTTCTCAAAGTATTCATTTGAAAGAATTGGCAGATAGCCCTCTATACTTCCTTGTTCAACCAGGGCAAGAGCGGAACCACCAAATCCGCCTCCAACAATTCTACTACCAAAGACAGCTTCCTTTGCGTTGAGCCAATCAACTATAAAGTCTATCTCAGGAGTGCTCACCTCGTAATCAATTTTCAAGCTATTATGTGATTCTGATAAGAGTTTTCCCATTCGAGAAACATCTCCATTTTCTAGCGCTTCTGCAAAGTGCAGCACGCGATTATCCTCTGTAATGACGTGCCTTAATCTCCTAGCGGAGATATTATCAAGAGTAGGGAGAAGTTCAAGCGTTTCATTCTTGACCTCCCACAAAGACTTACCCTTCGGAAAATTAGTCATGATCTTCATAATAGCTTCTTCTGTCTCAGCCCTTCTCTTGTTGTATCCGCTTTGCGCGAGAGCTCTTGGTTTTCCACTATCAATTACAAAAAGTTCAGCTGTTCCAAAATTTGCGGGAATTTTCACATAGGTATTGTCATGACAGTTTAGAACAATAGCCATATTTTCTTCGCCTAATATTGAGACAAAAGGGTCCATCAACCCGCACTTTGTCCCTAGAGCCCTATATTCTGCATTAACGCACAACTCCGTCAATGCAACTGGACTTAGCTCTTTCTCGCCTTTCAAGGCTATAGCCGCTTCCACAACTGCCACACTGAACGCAGCTGAACTAGACAAGCCAGCCCCTATTGGCAGGTCACTGTCAACATAAATATGAATCGGAGGAAACTTTAATTCTTCCAAGATTTCTTCAACCAACTCTCTAGCTGACCGGAGGTTATCCTCATCGGCTGGTATATTTTTTGAGCTCAGTTGTCTGCTGAAGAGTATTGTTTTACCGTCCTTGGCTATACCAATAGCCGCACCCACACCCAAATTTATTGACATAGGTAGAACATGTCCGCCCACGTAATCTATATGTTCTCCGATGAGATTTATTCTTCCTGGCGCCCTTGCCATCACTTGAGGTTTAACGCCAAAATGCCTCTTGAAACCAGCTTCTAGCTTTTCCCACGATATCATTCCGCGAAGTATAAGATGCCCATATCCCAGTACTTCCAGACAATGCTACCGCCCGATGCCGGCCATTTCATGAAAAACATCATTTCGCTTATCGCATCGTCCCAATCCGTGTAGAAGGTGACAAATCCTGCTACCGAGTGAGGACTATTATTCAAGTGTGGCAGGGACTTAAACGGCATACGGAGAATGAATCTATACTTCTCATTAGTAATTTCTGTTTGAGCAGTAGCGTCTTTGACCTGTCCCCAAAAGCCTAGCCCACCACTTGGCGTCTCTCCGCCCATCCTCGTTACCTCTGGTTTTTCCATTAGTAAGTTGGCAAAAACCCAAAAGTCGTCTTTATTCCACTTATTGAACCCAGTTGGACCCTCGGAATAATCCCATTCCGTCGTATTATTTAGAGCATTAAATACAAAATTTATTCGGTCGCTATCCCAGGTTCCTCCAACTCGGATTTTGTCATCTACAATCTCTCCCCATACGTAAAGATTTTCATCATCATATCCAAAGCAAATCTTACCAAGAAGGTCTTTCTCGCCATCCCGTTCACCCTGCACAGAGTGAGAAAATTCTTGAGTGAAAACATCTCGCATCACCAAATTTGAAAATTCTTCTATTTTTGGTTCAAAAGTTACCTTGCGAGCTACTAGCATTACTCGTGACGATTTTTCATCAACCTGTGACCATTCAATTCTCGCTGTTTCAGCTGATTCAACGGTTTTCATTTTTATCTTTACCGGTATTCTTCCTCCTCTATACAGATACACGTATTGAGGGATTTTGCCCTCGGAAATGATATAGGTTTCACCCCTAATAGGTAAAAATCTCACAGTGCCCTCTGCCTCCCAGATAACTGGTGCTAGTGGTTCTAGCCTTTTCTCATTACGGATCAGTCTCGCAGTTCCCGGGGGATCACCGTAACAGCCCACGACAAATTCAACTCCCTCCGCAGTTATCTCCAATGGTAGTCGATGAATGAAACTAAAGCTTCCACCTCTAGATAGCCGTGTAACGTTGATGAGAAGTGTATGCATTCCCGGAGGCAGTTCTGGAAGAGTGCAAGAAAAGACATTTCTTTCCCTCATTTGCACCACCAAATTCTTTTTCGCAATTTCTCAAATAAAGGGATAATTCTCCTGCTCCGCTTCCAAGTAGTTAAGAGCGAATTCTTAAATGGTTCAGCATCTGCGCTCAGATTGAATTTATCCGAATTATCCTTGCTTTCTAGTATCAGATTAAATGAATTGCCTCTTCCCATGGGGAACTTTAATGGTGGTTCAACTTTCAAATCCCAGCTAGGGGTTATCTCCAAAGCAACTTTCACAGGCGAAATAACCGCACCCTCATGCTGAGCATATACCGTTACTTCGTATTTACCGCCGGGTAAGTTAATAGGCTCGGTTCTAAATTTTCCTTCACCAAGATAAGAAAACTTCAGTTTTTGATTTGAAACTAAAGCATAAACGTTGGGTGTGGGTGGTGGTGTTATTGCTTCTCCATTGGTATATTTCACTAGAACTTCAAAACATCTCTCTCCCTCATCCAAATATAGTCTAGTAACTTCTTCCGCTATAATTTCAGCCTCTGAGTATCTTACAACGTTTGCCCCCTCACTTTTAAGTGAGCCAAACCAAAGTTTTTCCTGTAAATTTGGTGTTTCATAGTCGTCGTCTTTATCTATTACTGTGATGGGCGATAGCCCCATGCCCTTTCCGATTCTCTCGGAAAGCGCAATCTGAAATGCCTTAGAGTTATTCGGTAAATACATTCTCTCATATAGAACGTCCCTTTCAGTTCTTTGGGCGATGGTTCCCAACTTTGGGAAGATTCTCAAGAAATCTTCCTTACTTGTCCTTTCAAGGAGCCACCTGTAAAAGACCAGCTGAGTTCTCCAAGGGAAACTTGCTTCCTTGTTAATCTCCTTTCTTGCAAGTTCAATCATTTCCTCATCCGAAAAACCAAGCGAATTAAACGCGCCCGGACGTTCCGAAAGTAGCCTCTCCATGCTCTTAGCCATATCGTCAGAGCTAATAAAGGTATTCTCAAGCCCAGCCACGTTAAACATAGCATCAATATTGTGCAAGTACTCATGAAGGGCGACCTTACTAATCCCATCCGGATGTGACTTTAAGACCGCTGCCCCGAAATAGCTAACTTTGCTCGGTTTTGCCATAATTGACACGTCCTCGCCAGGTCCCTCAGCAGCACCTCCGTAAGCCTGCTCAGCGTCTTTCCGTGCATCTCTA
This sequence comes from Planctomycetales bacterium, assembly GCA_037441675.1. Lineage (GTDB taxonomy): Bacteria > 4484-113 > 4484-113 > 4484-113 > 4484-113 > JBBIRS01. Next base: position 166,597 of record JBBIRS010000001.1, read on the forward strand.
TCCCACGCCCAGAAAGCAATAATGCTATCGTAGTAATCTCTATCAATTCCGCGGATAATTAAGTCATTCTCAACATCACGGGAACTCATCCAGTAGAGCCCACCACCAAGTGGCCCGCTATCTTGTGGTGGTAGCCATCTATCTATCTGGAGATAATCCAGTTTTAACGATAGCTTTTCACCTGCTACTTCGTCCATCCACTTTATCCACTCCCCTATCTCTTGATGAAAGTTCTCAATATCTTTCTCTTCCATCTTCCAAGTAAAAGTGTTCGTGTAAAGTACCACCAGAACTCTCAGCGTCAACACCCCAAGGCTTGGGTTAATTTGCAGAGTATTTTCATCGACGATATTTCCACCAACTCGGATAAATTCAGTTAAGAGTTCTTTCAATTCATTGCTATTCCAGAATTTGTCATCCTTAAAACTCCTTCTATCTGCTTCTTTAACTCCACTGTCAAAGTAAATGTATGGCACGACTGGACCCTTCACCCCCAAAATAGCTTCTCTTATATCTTGAATGGTGAATGGCATTCCGATATCCCAAACGGCGATTTGGCGTGGGCTCAGGTTGGAAAAGCGTCTATCGGCATTCAGCGTCTTTCTAAAAGAGCCATCTTTCGTAAATACCAGAAGCTTAATCCCGCTTAAATGTTTCTTTGGCAGAGCGGTAGCGCCATTAACCATTGTGAGTTCTTCTTCAGGCAAGTTGATCCTTCTCAATGCTGTCCAGCTAGGAGGAGTACTACCGGGATGTATGTCCAGGTTGATCTTTAAGAAGCCCAGTTCATCTTTACTAACGCTTAGATCAAACACAGATTCGCCAGCCCTGAGATTTCTTATCCTATAGGAGGCCCACTTTTGCGGAAGTCTTGGCATTAACCTCCATTCGCCTCTCGGTGCGAAAGTTATACCCGTCAGGTAACGTATTATCGCTTCATAATTTATCCCGCTTTCCCATGGCCGAATTCTATTTATCCTCCCATAAATAGCTACGGGACTTCCATCAGGTGAATAAACCTCACACCAGGCGCCCTCCGGCGAAGCTAACCTTTGTATTGCCGCTAAGAATCTTTCTCCCAGTTGATCGTTTAATTCCCCTGCGGCAGTGAGCCAATAGGCAAGGTTATGTCCCGTACAATACCCCGAAAATGGCGTTGTCCCGGTTCTCCATCTACTCAGAATCTCATCTTTCGCCCAAATGTAATCTTTCCATTCATCTTCCTCAAGTGGTGAAAGCCAAAGCCAGTATTTTCTCAGACTGACATTTGAAAAGGGTAGAAACCATTTTTCAAGCGATATTGGGCTAATTGCAGGCGCATATGCATTGTTTTCTAGCCTGTAATTTGTTAGAATTTTAGAAAGCTTATCCGCAAGCTCCGCCGATTCCTTTTGTGTGTCATCATCTCCGATTTCGCTTGAAAGCTCAAGAAGCGCAAGAGCGGCTTCTCTATGAATTAGAGTGTTATCTAGACTGTAAAACTCCGTTGGGAGGTAGCCATTAGGGAAACCAAGTTTGCCACTTTCAGGGCGGTCAAAGGTAGAGTAGAGCGCGCCGTGAGTATATGTTTCGTCGCCATGAAACTTAGCTCCGTAGTTCTCGTCAAGCGCCATCCCGAATAGATTTCTTTTCAGAAGTGGGAAAGCTCGTCGAATTAGGTCCCTATCCCCTGTATAGCGATAGTACCAATAGTGTTGGAGAACAATCCAACTGGGAACTTCCGCAATCTCAACCGCAACTCTAGAAAGGGAAACGTCAGAGGGCTCTTCATTAATGTTTAAGTCAAGTGGAATTAGCATGTGCGAAGTGCCAAAATGCCCAACCGCTCTTCTATAATAATCCAGCATTTCCCGAACTTCGGTAAATTTCCCATTTGCCAACAAGCTAAGTATTGGCCCATTGCTATCTCTAATCCAAAAGCCATGGTAAGAAACCATTGGAGAAACCGCACCGCTTCTTAGATCCCTCTGAACCTCAATAAGCACTGGGAGATCGTTCATAAGGTCGTTGAATCTTTCATCAGGTGTTTCAAACTTCACTCTATCCTCGTTCCATCTGCTCCACCACTTCCTAGTCTCTTCTCGCAATTCTTGCGCCTCCATCTCTCTTATCGGTGGCGCGGTTATTTCCTCATTTAAGAACGAGTAGAAGATGGCAAAGGATAGCTCCTCACCAGGCGATAGTGGTTCACACCACCATCCTCCCTCCTTTCTCTTTCTTAATTCTGAAGAAGCGGATATAATTAACCTCTTTTCATTTTGCTCAATTACATAACTTGCATCTTCAAGTCGGGAGAAATCCTTATTGAGAGAAGGAACGACCGCTACTTTCACTCCCCTCGCAAATCGTCCACCACGCAGAACATATTCTCTAACGATTAATGGTTTAAGTGGTGGAGAACTTGTCAAGGAGTGTAATTCAACCAGATCGCTAAACTGCTTAACATATACTATCGGGGTTCCTCTTATTCTCTTTATACTCTGTGTCTGCCACTTAATAGAACTCACTCCATTTATAAGAAATTGGAGTTTCATTTCTCCCCATTCACTCTCAGCCCAATACGCGGGAGTTCCGTCCTGTGAACGAATCTGATAACCCGGACCAGTATTACCCAAAAGCGTATTGAAATCTTCAGCCACGCCTAAATATGCAAAAACAATGCCATTACCAACCGGGAAGCATCCCTTTTCCCCTAAGTAGGGATACTTCGCATCCTCAATTCTCCATAAAGAGAAATCATCTTCCTGGAGACCAAATGGAATCACATCATTGCTCCTTGCTTGAGGGTTGTATGCAAAACTTAACAATAACAAAGTTATGGCTAGCTTTGAAAAAGGCAATATTCTGTTCATCATTTTCCCCTAAACATTGAGAGTTCAGCATCAATTAACTTAGCTGTTTGTCTAGCCGCTTCTTCCGGTGTCCCATATCCAAGAATTATGCGTTCGATTAGCTCCTGGAAAAGATCCTCCACGACGTTCCATTCAGATATTCTAGTTCCCCATGGTGGGCGTGCATACTTAACCTCGTCAAGGAACTTCCTTTCAATTGGGAACTTTCTTGCCACATCTTCTGCGACGCTTTTCGCAGCAGGAATTGCTAGCAAAATAGTGGCGCGAACCTTCTGCGCCTCAGCACTAGAAAGAAAAATGGCAAGGCTTACAGCCTCACTTGGGTGCTTGCTTTTTTTAGCCACAGCCCATCCCGATTCATAGATTGTTGTTACTCTGGATTTATTTCTTGGTAGCCCTACAATACCTATGTTCTCAAGGGAAAATTCCTTTGTCCTGCTAGCCCTTAAGGTAGGTATCCACCAATGTCCAGATACAACCATTGCCACTTTGCCTGTTTGAAAAATCTCGCCTCCGAGCGCCTGTCTTGTAGTTGGATCAGGAGCAACGTGATGTTTAGTGACAAGCTCAGTGTAGAATCTTATTGCTTCAATGCTCTCCTTTGAATCGAGGAAACCAACCGCATAAGTGCCATCCGGGCTCAAAACGTCCCCGTTATTTTGCCAAAGCCAGAAAATGTTTTGGTACGCGTAAGGCGCTACAAGGCATCCGTATCTATGCTCGCGTGGATTCTCATTTTTGGTGGTAATTGCCTTTGCACTGCCCAGGAAATCCTGCCAAGTCCATCCATCCTTCGGATACGGCACTTTTGCCTCATCAAAAATCTTCTTGTTGTAGTAAACAACCATTGGAGTGAAATCTTTCGGTAGTGAGTATACTTTTCCATCTTTTACTCCTATCTGGAATACTTCGCCAAAGTAATCTTCTTCTCTAAAATTCGGATTTTCCTGAAGGAACGGGCTTAAATCTAGGAGTACATTTGCTTCAACAAATTTCGGGATTATTACACTATCTAAAAGAAGTACATCAGGAGGTTTCCCAGCGGCAAAAGCGGTAACTAGCTTTTCAAAATAATTATCAGGTATTGATTCTAAACTAACGTCTATTTTTGGATTTTTCTTTTCAAATTCCTCTATAATTATATGTTCTGCTTTTTGCTCCTCTATTCCTGCCCAGAATACCGCCCTAATCTTAACCTTCTTATCTTCTGATTGAACGCAACTAGCAATAAAAGAAGTTAGCGCTAAGATTAGTGCAGTAAGAAGAATTCTTGCGAGTGAGCTTAACTCTCCCCCTTTCCAACAGAGATATTTCACAGCTCAATTTCCCATCCTGTAAGATTTTTTGAGAAGAATTCCCGCTTACCATCTATAAAAATCTGAAATCCCTGCCTCGCTCTTCCATCGTTTCTTTTATTCCAAATAATGGTAACTCTTCTTCCCCTAATAATCGCATTTCGTAAGATTAACCAATTTAAGTCAAAAGGAAATGGATCAATAAGGATTTTTCCCTCGCTCGCGCGAATTCCAGCGACGTACTTGAGTATTAAATCCACGACCCAAGAGTGCTGGTAATCGTCAATTCCTCGATAGGTGGAGGGTTCACCCGTAAATGGGCTGTAGTGCTCAAAACAGTTCGGTCGTTGAATGTCTCCATCAAAGAACATCATCTTGATAAATGCCTTAATATATTCCGCTAGTTTCTTTCTATATCTCTTATCAATTTTAGAAGCATACGCTAAAACCTCCGCAATATGACTATTTACCATTGGCCACACACGTCCGTTCCATGGGCAATTTGCTCTCTCGCCCTTCCAGTATGCCTTATCTGAAAAGTAAGGGTCATCCACGGGTGAGGTTGGCGTTTGATACTTTGTTCCAAACTTTTCCTTGTCAAATAAAGAAGCTATAGAGGCTTCAGTCATTTCTTTAGTAGCAATTGTGTCTCCGGAAGGATAAAAGCCAACCGCGCTAAAATAAGAAGAGCGTTTCTTACTGCTCCATTCAAAATCAAAAAAGAACCTTCTTTCTCCATCCCACAAATATCTGCGAACCGCATCTTGAATTCTTAGCGCAATGTTCTCAAAGTTTTCCGCCTTTCTTCTCTGCCCCCTTTTTCTTGTCAAGTATGCAAGTAGTTTTACCAGCCTCCATGTGTAGAAAGTTACATCCACGCCTTTCATTCTCAGCAGGTTATCCCAGCCATAGGTGTCAAAACTCTTATCAGCCAAAAAGTATCTACTTGAGAATTCCTGGCCAGTCTCAAATTGATCCCAAATATCAAATAGATACGACTTTTCCTTGTCTCTCTGGGTAAGATAATACTCAAGACATTTCTCTAATGACACGCGAATTAAATTCTCAAAATTAGCGTCAGGGTGATGGTAAATGAATTCTAGAACAGCTCCTCCCCAATCCGTATGGTAGAAGAGCTGGTCTTGAACGTGGCTTAAGTATATATGCCCAGCAAAATGTCCAGCGGGTGTTTGATGCTTAATATGCGTTAGCACACAGCCTTGCCCAAGTTCTGGGCTTTTTAGCCACTTTACTTCCCGCAAGTGGCACATTAAACTGTATGTTATAACTCCGCGAAAATAGTCAATCCCCTCTGTTACTATCGGGTAGGGGTAGTTCCTAGTGATACCGCCCGGGATCGTATTTAGCCAAATTCCATACCATCTATACCAGTAATATTTAGTGATAAAAGGATTACTGCACTCAAATTGTGGAATCAAATCAAGAAATTCTTCCCACCTCTTAGGGAAATTTCCCGCCCTAGATTTTTCCGTAGGAGCCTTTTTGGTCAAACTTCCCCCATTAGCCTCGCTAACCCTAACGGTAGAGATAATGGTTTTTCTTTTGCCTGAGCCAATAATAATTTTGTAGTGTAACGCTCCGTAGATAATACTTCCGATAAAATTTTTCGCCTCTGCAATGTTATTAAGTTCTCCTACTTTTCTTAACGCAACACAAAAGGGTGTTAGTTGAAGGATAGGGATGATTGGGCTAGAGTGTGCGGGCGTTATCTGGTGACTCGTAAGTGGGTAATCTGAATAAATCTCTACATAGATGGATTTTGATTTTGGGGTTCTTTCGCAAACAATTTCTTCGAAGGTTAACTTCTCGTCTCTCACTATTATGTTATTGGAGTAGTTTTCACCTTCTCTCCCCCGCGTTCGCCTAACCGTCCATAAAAGTAGATCAATAACCTTTCTTCTTGAAGTAGTGTTGGTTATATCAATTTGACAAATCAGTTTGTCCGGAGGCAGGCACTTCCTTCTTAGCTCTATCCTAATTTTCGAAGAAGCGTTATAAAAGTTTATGCATTCGTTCGGGAACCATTCCTTTCTCGTTAGCTTTAGTTTCAGTTCCTTTCCGTTTTCTAAAAGGCTAATGCAAAGGACATTCTTAATGGGCAAGTTTCCAAAGTGAATCGTGTCCCAGTAGCCAGGGATATTTTCATACTCCGGAAAAGGAGGTGCATAAATAAGCATTCCCCCTCCACCCACGTACCACTTATCACTCCTACGAAGCAATTTGGTTGGATTAGTTAGTGCCATTCTACGATAAGCTCGTTCTTAAGTTTTAGTTGAGTCAACGCATAATAAGAAGTCTCATCTTCAGCGCATTTTAATTCGCTTCCATTTGCTTTCACCTCTTTCAATTTTCCCCGCTTCCATAAACAGATGCTTATTACCTGTGGTTTCTCTGTTTCAACCCTGATAAGCATTTTCTTACCGAACTCTTCAAGCTCTATATTCCAAACAGAATCACCAATAAGAAGTCCTTTTAACGATGCCCACTTCATTCCCTTTCCAAGAAGAGGGCAGAAGTTTATTCCACCGAAATTATGGTTCAAGCCAACAATTCTTCTAACTATGAAATCGTTTACCAGTGCCTGCCAAGAATAATCTGGTGCTCCAATCCCTGATCCGGTCTCAGGATCGTATAATTCGCAGGAAGCGGGCTTTCCGTCTTTAATGATGAGTGCTTTTGTCTTCTCCCACAGTTCCATAGCCTCCCGCCAGTAACCGTAGTTGAACAGTCCTTCAATAATGAACCAATTCACCTGGAGCCAGACCGTTCCATTCCAACCCCAACCGTGCGGATTGTAATCTCTATCGCTAGTGGCAAGCGTTGGGACAGGAAACTTCGTATTGAACTCACTTGAAAGGAGGAGTTTTACCAGCTTTTTCGCCTGCTCAGGGCTTGCAAGTCTTGCCCACATTGGGAAGAAAGTTGACCCAGCGATTTGGGGTCTAACTCTATTCCTGCCATCCCTGTCTAAGTAACAACCCTTTTCATTACTCCATAAACTCTGAATAGCATCAGCAGTAATTCTTGTTCTACGCCAAAGTTCCCTCGCCAGTCCAATTTTGCCCAACTTTTCCGCAATTAACGCGAGATCTCGCCTATGTCTATACGCGTGAACGGTCATATCCACCGGTTTGAATGGAGCAGGATAATGCCTTGTCGCATCATCCCAACCGCTCTCTACGCCATGTCTTCCGATGAATCTACCAAACTTATCAGTTCTTCTCCTCCATATCCATTTTTCATAAGATAAAATTTTGGGGAACACCTCTCGCGCAAAGTTCCAATTGTTATGAATATTGGCATATTCAAAAACTGCGCAAGCAATAAGTGGTGTCTGAGTTATCTCTTCCGATACACCTTCAATCCAATCTCCTCCCGAATAGTATTTGAATTTCGCCAGGTAAAACTTTTTCTCCTCGCAGTAATTGCGAAGAACGCCTGGAACGTACCTGATTTTATCTTTGCCAGAAAAGAGCATGCGCATGTCAGAGCCGGAACAGCACGGAATGTATCCATTTGGCGCCCGCATATCAAGCACAGCCTTAATAGATTCCTCCACTATGCTTCTATCCTTTAGCCACCTTTCACCCAGCGAATGAAAATAGGTGTCCCATATCCATACTCCCCAGTAAAAATACTTAGAAGGCGAATCAAAAGCGTGTTTAATATGCCTACCCCTCTCACACCTGTTTGCCCTAAGAACGTACCAAACGTAGTACCAAAACTTTTCAGTTGCAGTATCATCGCATCTAAAATCCGGACAACTTTCCTTAAAGTACTTCTCCCAACTTCTGATATTCCTCATTATGGAGTTGCTCAGGTCAAATTTTTGTGCCCCTCCTAGCCTTATAACTTTTTTCCCTTCATTCTTTCTTCCCTCCACGTTAACCTCATATCTACTAAATACTGTTATTCTCTTCGTTTTACCCGCTCCAATTTTCATCCTCACTCCGCAGTAATAGCAGGGTTTAATATGTTTGTAACTAATTAGCTTTTCCTCCGCGAGCAAGTATCTAGCTCCTACCTGTCCAAGCCTTATCCTTAAGCTTGCAAGGCATCCAAAATTTTCAATTAAACTTTCCAGATCTCCCTCATCAAGATAGAACCCTGCACTATCAAAGGATTTAGTGAAGGTTACCGTTTGTGTAGAAAACGTATCTCGCAACCCCTTGAAAATGTGATATTGTGTAATAATGATTTTTCCCTCTTTAGCGTTAATTTGAACGTACGCTTCGGGCGGTTTATCCTTTTCGTAATAATCAAAGAAGGGCAATTGGCTTACTTCACCGTGGAAGAAAAGCACCAACCTCATCTCAGTTTTTGTGGTGTTGGTAATACTTATTTCGTCAATTACCGTATCTTTCTGCACCTGCTTATGTTCGGTAATATTTAGTCCTTCAGCGAACCACACAGTTTGGCTATAGTTAGGAAGCCAGAATCTCTTCCTCTGCTTAAAAACAAGCGGGATATGCAAGTCCTTTTCTTGAAAGATTTTTAGTCCCGCCACGAGTGGACGGTAAGAGGAGAATAGCGCGCCTATCCTGTTCCAATGAATTACACATCTTATTCCCGCACCACCGCCAAATGAGATTAATGTTGCTCCAGGCTCCGTGAGTGTGGACTTCTTATCATCGCTTAATATTTCCAGCGCGCGCTTGTTCCTAAGTCCTTTAGATAGATTTTTCATCCTTTTATTCCCGTTAATGCTATTCCCCTCGTGAAATACTTTTGTGTTAACAAGAACAAGATTATGATAGGCGTTTGAATAATCATACTTCCCGCCATTTGCAGTGGCCAGTTCACAGTATATTGAGACCTAAAAACGGATAATCCTACCTCAAGTGTCCGCATATTCATACTGTTTGTCATAAGTAAAGGCCAAAGGAAATCAGTCCATGCACCCATAAAAGTGAATACGCCTAGTACAGCTAGTGCTGGTCTGGCTAGTGGGAACATAATGTGGCAAAATATCTGCCACTCTGTTGCGCCTTCGCACCGTGCGGCATTTTCTAAATCAATGGGTAAGCTTAAGAAGTACTGTCGCATTAAAAATATGCCGTACGCTCCCACCAAGCCGGGCACCGTAAGTCCCAGGTAAGTATCAATCCATCCTAGCTTAGCCATAAGGACAAATACAGGTATCATCGTTACTTGTCCTGGAATCATCATACTTGCGAGGAAAAGCCAAAAGATTAGCTCCCAACCCGAAAACTTCAGTCTGGCAAAGGCGTAGCCAGCCATTGAACAGAGGAGCAGGTTGCCCACTGTCACCACCGATGAGACAATAAATGTGTTAAGAAAAAATCTGCCAAATGGAACCGCCTTCACCACCTCTAGGTAGTTTCCCCAGTGCCACACAGATGGGAAAAAATCAGGAGGAAATGTAAATACTTCTTCGGGTAACTTGAAACTAGTCACAAACATCCACCAGAAAGGCAAAACCATCAGAATTCCACCAAAAACGAGGACAATGTAACATAGTGCTTTGCTAATCAATCTTCCGACTTGAACCTCAACAGGCAAGTTGGGCAACCTCCTTTCGTAAGAGCCTGACCTGAAGCAGTGTGGCTCCTAGAATTATTGCGAATAAGAAAAGCGCCTGCGCACTCGCATAGCCCAAATGGAACCTTTCAAATGCGTTTCTAAAGATATGGTACACAACGACATCAGTTGAACGTAAGGGTCCGCCTTCCGTCATTGTGTAAACAGAGGTAAAAACTTGAAAACTGCCGATAACACCAGTTACAGCTAAAAAGGCTGTTGTTGGCTTTAATAGCGGAAAAGTGATATACCAAAATCGTTGCCACGGATTAATCCCCTCAATTTCTGCTGCCTCGTAAATCTCATTAGGTATTGTAGATAGTCCCGCCAGATAGATTACCACCTGATACCCAAGCCCTTTCCAGATAGTCATTAACATCAACGCAAAAAGCGCAAACCTGGGATCTCCAAGCCAATTAGGACCTTTCACCCCAAACAGTCTAAGTCCGTAATTCAAGAGCCCAAATTCAGGATGATAAATCCATGAAAATACCATAGCAACCGCTACAGTACTCGTGACTACTGGTAGAAAATAGACTGTCCGAAATAGATGAGTAGCGATTGCTGGTCTTGCCATAATTGATGCCAGAGCTAGAGAAATCACTAAACTGATCGGAACAGTCCCAAGGGTAAAGATAAGCGAGTTTTTCAAAGCGTTAAAGAATGCAGTATCCTGAGTAAGGCGAAGAAAGTTTGTAAAGCCAATAAAATCAGCCTTTCCGCCAAGAAGTTCCCATTTGAAGAGGCTCATATAGGAGACAAAAAAGATAGGCCATACGGCAAAGATTAAAAGATGAGCAAAAGCGGGCAAAACGAAAAGGTATCCCCAAGTTCTCTCAGCCTTCATAATGTTTCCGTCAAGAGCCTCCTTCCAGTCTGCTCTTCAAATAAATGAACCGTTCCCCTTTCAGCGGAGACAAATACAATCTCGTCAATATTCGGCTTTCTGCCTCCAGTGGAAATTACCCTTAACGTAACTTCGTTGTGTTTTAGATGAACAACCTCCTCCCTTCCCAGCTCCTCAACAAGTACGACTCTACCTCCTAAGATTTTGTCCTCATATTCACTCACGATTCTAAGGTGTTCAGGTCTTATGCCTATTACAACTCTTTTTGGAAGTGAGGGTGGTAATTGCCTATCCTTAATATTCAATCGCCATTCGTATCCATTACCGCGAAGAATTAGCTCATCATTAGCAACATCCACGTTTGCAGGTAGAGTGTTCATAGCTGGACTTCCAATGAAGCAAGCGGTAAATAGATTCTCAGGTTTCCAGTAAAGCTCTTTAGGTTCACCAACTTGCATCAGCTTGCCTTTATCCATTACCGCAATTCTATTCCCCATTGTCATCGCTTCAACCTGATCGTGTGTGACATAGACAGTCGTGATAGGGAATCTGTTGTGTATTTCGCAAATTTCAGCGCGCATAGCGACTCTAAGCGCCGGGTCTAAATTGGAGAGTGGCTCATCAAGTAAAAATGCGGTAGGTTCTCGCATAAGCGCACGTCCAAGGGCAACTCTTTGTTTCTGCCCACCTGACAATTCTCGTGGGTATCTGTTAAGTAAATCGTCAATCCTAAGAATCTGGGCTATTTCTCTTACTTTTTTGTCTCTAATGCGTTTGGGCACTCTTCTTAATCTCATTCCAAAGGAAAGGTTACCTTCCACAGTCATATGTGGGAAGAGAGCATAATTCTGAAATACCATCGCCATATTTCTCTGTCCGGCTGGAAGTTGAGAAATTTCAGTGCCATCCACAATAATCTTCCCCGAACTTAACTCGGTAAGCCCCGCAAGTAGCCTTAGTATCGTTGTCTTTCCACAACCGCTCGGACCCACTAGCACTATGAATTCTCCACCATTTACTTTTAAGCTAAAATCTTCAACCGCAGTGATTTTGCCGTAGTATTTAGAAATGTTGTGGAGTTCTATTACCGCCATTTTTCCGCACCGTAGAACTAGCTTATTATACTGACTGTGAAATCTACAATTTTTTAGTGATAATTATTATTTGAATTCTGTTCTACCAAAGCATCCGCTAATAATCTAGCGATTCTATCTCTTCTAAATTTCCCACAAATGAAGCAAAATGCCCCTCTATTTCATTATTGAATTTGATATCATTCGCAAACTTCTCTTAACGTTGTTCGTGAGTTCCTATGCTATAATTTCCTAGCCTATGTTCCAGTCGTTTAATCGCTATCTATATTTGCCAATAACACTCGCAGTTAGTTTTCTGCTTCTATTGATTCAAGCTAATTGTGGAGGAAAGGAAGTACTACGTCCAACTTCTGAGCAAGGGGAAAAATTTCAGTTTGAGCAGGCTTATCCAGGCTCTTCCTATAACCCTTTCCAACCAGTAAAGAAAGTGAATGAATTAACACCTCAACTCTTGTCTAGTTTTCCTAGACTTGAGTTTGGTGAATTCAAATTGATAATCGTTGATGAAGAACACAATCCACTCGAAATATCCCAAGCGTCTTCTCCTTTCACTCTTAGAAGAGTCACCCCTTTAGAAGCTGAAATTGCCCTTCAGTCGGAGTGGTCTGGTAGCATCTTTATGTATCTTCTTTATCCGGGGGAAGAGTATTTTGCAACGGAGGTAACACCCTCTCCGCTCTTTAATGCAGATAGCGGATTTCTCTTCTTCTCCGCCTCAAATGTTTCAGGGGTTGTTGCTATTTCTGTTTTGCCAATTAATGGCTCTGGCAATAATACCATTCCTCCATGTATTTTGGCACGGGTCAAATTTTCTACTGAGCCAAGAAGATTCGTTTCCCTCGCAGCTTCCAAGGCAATGAACAGTGTTTCCGACCTTACCGCAAGTATAAATTCCGATGGAACGGTGCTTGTTGCATGGACGGAGCTCCACCCCGGAGATTACAACAACGACGGAATAGTCAACATATCGGACGTAAAACCTCTTGCGGATCTTTTCCGCCAGAAAATTGCTACTGCACCTAATCCTGGGCGTGTTGACCTTGTTGATGGCACGAGGGACGGGGAAATTAACATTAACGATGTTAAACCACTGGCGGACAATTTCTTTACTCTTATCAGCGGTTACAATGTTTATCGGACAGCTATTTCCTCGCCCGATGAAGAGCCTGATCCCCTTGACAGTACTCGTTGGACACGTATCCTGAGAGAGGGAGCGGACCCGCCCGATGCTCCACCATCTGTCGTTCGCCAGTTTAACAATCAGGATTTTCGTCTTCCTTACACTTTGAGTGATGCTCCGACTGAGCCCGGTTTTTATGCGTATTTTATTCGCCCGTTTAGCAAATTGCAGGATAACCCCAACGAAGGTGCAATTTCAGTCGTAGCGAAAACTTCTCAACCCGCTGGACAGCCTCGCCTCCTTCTTACAGTCGCTAACTCAGAGGGTAGGGGTGATCCTCCTATTTTCTCAGTTGGCGAAGATATCATTCTTCAAGTTTACCTTGAAAATGCCTTTGATCTATTTTCTGCCAACGTGCGTTTCCTCTACCGTGGTGATGTGTTGCAACTCTTGGAGGATGTGGATAACAAACCTAGCCCTTCTGTCAATGGTTATGAGCCTAACTTGCTTTTTGACAACAACTTTGGTGGCGATCCACTCTTTCTAGGGCTAGACGTAGGTGATGCTTCAGCGGACGGTTACCCGAATTATCGTTGGAGCGCAATGAACGCGACAAAGCGTAAACCTGCAGAAACAGCTTTTGGCTCTGGCGCGCTTGGTTACTTCAGATTCAGGGTTATCGCTGGTGGTCCTGAGCAGTTGACTAGATTTGATAACGCCTTTCGCTTTCCTCAAAGCTCTGTTTTTATCTACCTTATGGGAGAGAACTATGGCGATTTTCTCCCAGCCCCAAGCATTTCAGATACCGAAAGCATTGTGATATCAACATTGTAGTCCTAACTTCCATTCTATCTATCAATCATCCCTTCTACTTAGGGTTTTCTTGCCAATTATGGACTGCTACCGTAATTTGTTGCTAGATGTCTTTTAGTGTGGCAGTTTACCGTGCAGTTTCCGCCCCGCTCAGAGTAGCTTTGATAAGAGACATACTCACCAGATAGGGTATAAAACCTGATTTGGTGTTTCCGCGCACCACCGTGTGGATTATGGCACTCAACACAACCGATCCTTCCCCCTTCAATGTGCACTTGGTGTAGATTCATACTTTCATTAATCTTGAATCCGCTAATATCTGTGTAAAGCTCAATCAAACTGTGGCATTTTAGGCAAAGCTCATTGGTTTGAAGCGAATCAGGTGTGCCTAGCCAATCTGGTGGTAGCATCTCAGTTGTAATAAGCGCTTTCATCTCTTGATGTGGATGGTGGCAACCTATACAGCTAACCCCTCTCCTTCCTGCTCTATGTCCATCAGAAAAAACAAAGTCACGCTCAATATCTCTATGGCATTCAAAACAGAAGTCTGCACGATAATCTTGTCCCTCCAAGGCTTCTTCCGAAAGAGTCGCAGATGGCATTTTATGGCAAGAGAGGCACTCCATGTGTTCACCTACCGAGCGTACTTTGTGAGTTAGGGCAGTTAAAGGCTTAAGGTAAACAGATTGGTTGTGGCAATCCTGACAGAGTATCCGTGAAATCTGCGTTCGTTGTTTGAAACGAATTTCTTGTCTCCAGCCCGCCCTGATCTCGGTTATCCCAGGTAATCGGCTGGTAAATGTCCCGTGACACTCAAGGCAGTCAGCAGAATTTAATCCTTGAGAATGGGCAGGCGCATCTTTGTTTGACTTTATGTCTTCTCTATCTCTCTCCTCCTCTGTGAAAGCTCCTCCAGAACGCGCAGTTACAGTTAACCCCTGGTGAGATAGATAGTAAATAGTTGAAATAAATGCTACAACGATGAATATTAGAGATATGCGCATTTTTCATTGCTTGATAATAGAGAATACTTTGAACTTCTTTGATTTTTTAGGATTAACTTGATTATTGTTAGTATTATTTTCTGGGTGGAGGCTTTCCATCTCTTCTTCCGTTTCGGTTTCCGGCGCGGATACACTTGAGACCTCCAGCGCGACAATTGGATGAAAGTCATAGCCAATAGGCAACATTTCCCAAGGTTTTTCAATAGCAGGTGGTCGCACCATCCTTTCAGATGTAGTAGGCTGGGGAAAGCCTTCATTATAGTTGCCACTACCCTCTGCATCTTCCATCACCGCCTCCGAAGAATCACCTGAGCCTTCCCGTTCATTCTCTATAAGCTCAGTTGGAGTTTGGCTCTCACTCCCATTCATAGAAGAAACTTTCTCCCTCGTGAAAACACCGCTAGTTCCCTTTTCGCCTACTTGTGATTGCCCACTCTCTTGCGGCGCCGAGGCGCCGTTGATTTGCGCGCCTTCTTCCGTTTCCTTCACTTCCCCCTGCTTTTCTACACCTTCTTCCTTTGGAGCTTCTACTCGTACAGGATGAATGTTGGGAGTTATCGCAACGCCATAAAAAAAGCCCTGGGAATTCTTGTCAGAAAAACTATCATTTACCACAGTGTAACCCGCGTAACCGCTAAAAGTATCTGATAACACTAGCCTTAACCCGGCGTCAAACCGAGTTACCCTCCCTGTATCAAATGTCGGCTTTCTAATGCTAATTACGTCAATCAAGCCATTTGCGAAAAGCAAAAGCTTCCCATCTTTACCAATCTGAAAGAGGTTGTAGTCTCCACCAACGCCAATGGAAGTTGTATTTCCTCTCCTGAAATCAGAAGTAAAATGGGAAAGAGAAAACAAAGTATGCGCTCTCAGTTCTGGTAAAAAGTCGGTGCTATATAGAAGAAATCCGTAAATTGTGTTCAAAGTTGTATCAACAGTATCAGATTCAATTCCCAAGTTGCCAAATCCAATGCCAGCGGAGAAGGCGCTTCCTGGCTGAAATTGAGGGACTTCTGGTGTTGGATAAACTGCATGCACCTCGTCTAGTTCGATCTTAAATTCAAGCCCCCATCCGTCCGCGGACGTGAGATTGTTAAATATGGGGTTAAAAAGAATAGTTCCGCCAGAAAGTTCATTCTTCAAAAGTCTAGCTCTCACCGCAAGCCTTTCATTTACCGCATATCCGAAGTTGAAGTAAGAAGCCACATCCCTTCCAGTCTTAATTGCGCTGGTTTCTTCAAACGCATCCTGCCCATACTCAAGGATAAGTGTTCCTTCCTCGCCAACGCTCGCCTCATCAATCCTTGACGTCCTAACCGCTGATGCTACTTCAGGGTAAAGCGCTATTCCAATGAGTAAAAAATTCGTGGTTACAGCGATTTGTATCAAGAGTTTAACGCATTTGAGCATTCGTTTCTGCCTCGTTAAAAGCTGATTATAACATAGGAAATTTATAAACGGCCGCGATGCCAAGCGCAATCAAGATAAAAGTGTGAAGAAAAACTAACTCCCAAAAGCTCCTTCTAAGCAAGTAATAAAACCCAAGAAAAATCCCCAGTACACTTCCACTAATCGTAACCATAGTGCCAAAGTCTGCAAAGCTCATACCAAATGCTACCGAGGAGATTATCAACAAAAAGCTAGAAAGCAATGGGTTGTTCGTTCTAATCCCTCCACCTAGAAGGACTGCACGGAAAAATTCGCATGGGTAACCCCATGTCAACAAAGCGAGGGGAAAGCTGAATAGATAAAGGTTCAATGGCTTTTGCAGAAAGGCGCTCGCCTGTTCAACCACATCAACCGAGAGTATGCTAAATCCAAAATACTTAAGTATGGCAAACCAACCTAGCCCTAACGATGATGCTACCGCGAGCGAAATTAACCAACCCATAAATGCTGAGAATAAAGAATGTCTGTGATAGGTTAAGGGGAAAAGATAGACCTTGAATAAAGAAAGAATAAATACCGGAACACCCACAAACATCGCGAAATTGATAATAAACCTGCTAATAGAGAACGATAGAAAGCTTTCAACACCCGCGCTATTATCGGTGAGATTAAATAATTCCGCATAAAACCCTATCAAAAGGTTAATTCCGACGTAGTATAAGAGGAGTACAAAATATCCAATAGGAAGATTTAACACCGCTCCCCTTCTTTGCGAGGGAGGTTCATTTAGTTCCACCAACCTGCGTGGTGGGTTCATAGTGAAATTATATCAATTAGCCTTGCGCATTAACATTTCAAGTTGGTTCACAACTCTATCGAGGTAAAAATGGCACTAGCGATTACACGTTTTATGTTCAAATACCAAAGGAGTTTAGTATAACCGCAGAAGTGTTATAAAGTGTATGTAGCCAAATGTTCTCCCAAAGGCTTTTCCTTCTCAGGTAGTAATAGCCAAGAAAGATACCAACGGGGAAAATTTGCATTACCGCAGAAATCCCCTGATATATATGCCCTAATGAGAAGGCTAGCGAAGAGATAAACAAAGCATAGGTGGAGAAAGCTGTGCCATTCATCCGTGAAGGCAGAGAAAGAATATAAGCTCTAAATACCTCTTCTGGTATGCCTGCGGCAAGGAGCATAAATAATGGAACTACAAACAATAGCCTAAAGGGAGTATCAAAGTACTCCACAAGTGTTGCTATTAAAGGGTCAATTTCTTCTCTACCAATTAATTGAGTAGAAAGAATGCCCATAAGCAATGCAATTCCAATCAGAGCAATTACTCCTATAGCTACTGATAATAAAGAGTTTAGAAACGGATGCTTGCGAAATGTCAATCGGAGCAGTCGGCGATGGAAACTAAACTGAGTGATTAGGGTAAGCCCAACAAAAAGCGCAAGGTTTAGAATTATTGTCAATACAAGAAGGCTAGGCACCATTTCAAGGCTTATTCCTGCATCATTATTTCTTGGCAGGAAACTCAAAAATCCTAGCCCTGTATAAACTAGAGTGTAAAGAATAAGTGCTGTAATAAATTCCAATAGCAAAAATGGAGATTGTCCGCTCTTCATATTCAAAGTTTGATGTCCTTCTCCAATTAAGATTCTACCTTCATAAGCACTTTCCTAGGTGGTGGCTTAAGCTGAATAGGTATCTTCTTGATAACTTCAATGAACTTCGGTGTCACCTTGCATTTAACTGCCAAGAAACTCACCCCACTTTTCTTAGCTCTCTTCATGAATTCCAAATATTTTCTATGCACAAAATCCGCAATTCTAAGTTCCTTTGCGTCCTCCCGCTGAATAACGAAAATCATCATTGCTTTATTTCCCTTACTCTTCGTGTAAATTAGATTCTGAAGATGCTTTAGCCCTCTTGAAGTAGGTGCATCTGGGAAAAGGGCGTGACCATCAATTACCCAAGTTACCGACTTCACTTCAACGATCATCTTTTCACCCCGAGCATTCTCTAACATTAAGTCCAGCCGTGAATCTAGAGTCTTAATCTCATGTTTTGCATACTTCCAACCCTTAAGTCCCGGAATATCTGCATTTTGCGCCATCAACCTTATAAGCTTATTAGGCACGCTCGTATCAATGCATCCAAGAACACCCTCGGAGTTCTCAATAAGCGTCAGCATCCATCTCGTCTTCCGCTTTTCCGGATGCATCGCAGGCGCCAGAAAACATCTTCTACCATAAACCAAAAGCTCATGTAACCTTCCAGTATGTGGAATATGCGCAAGCTCCCTCACTCCACTAATTTCAACCTCCGCAAGGAAGCGATTCAAGCGAGCAATGAAGACCGCTTCCCTCAGCGAAGCTGGGAAATGGTAAACTCCACGCGCCACATCCCCAGTATAGCAGTAGTGCTTTATGCTTGTTGAACTAAAGTAGAAAGCCTTCTCTCAATGTTGAAGGTTAAAAGATGTAGCCTAAAAACAGCTTCTTACCACCCCCGCTTCGCCAGTCGTTCTTCCTCTGCCATTGTCGCCACGTCAAGTCCGCGCATTGGTTCGCCCAAGCCTTTGCTAATTTCCGCAAGCTTCTTTGGGTCGTTAAAGTAAACGACCGCTTCAACTATTGCCTTTGCTCGCCTTTCAGGATCTTCACTCTTGAATATCCCGCTTCCCACAAAGACGCTCTCCGCTCCAAGTTGCATCATCAGCGCTGCATCCGCAGGTGTCGCAATTCCGCCAGCCGCAAAATTCGGCACTGGCAGTTTCCCATTTTCAGCCACCCACTTCACCCATTCAAGGGGAGCATTCAGTTCCTTTGCCTTTGCTGGTAGGTCCCTTTCATCGCAGGTGCTAAGCATCTTTATCCCGGTCATCACTCTTCTCATATGCCTTACCGCTTCAACGATATTGCCAGTTCCCGCTTCTCCCTTTGTCCTAATCATCGCGGCTCCTTCCGCGATTCGCCTCAGAGCCTCACCCAAATCCCTGCATCCGCACACGAACGGAACTTTGAATTCATGCTTCCAAATATGATTCTCCTCATCCGCAGGAGTAAGGACTTCACTTTCATCAATAAAATCCACTTCGAGTGCCTCAAGTATCTGAGCCTCTGCGAAGTGGCCAATTCTGCATTTTGCCATAACTGGAATGCTTACCGCTTCCTTAATGGTGAGAATTACTTCAGGATCAGCCATTCTGGCAACTCCGCCTTCTCGCCTAATATCTGCAGGAACTCTCTCAAGTGCCATCACCGCGCAAGCGCCTGCGTCTTCCGCGATCTTTGCCTGCTCTGCGCTGGTGACGTCCATTATTACTCCGCCTTTAAGCATCTCTGCAAGGCCAACCTTCACTCGCCAAGTTCCGAGCTCCATATTTTCCTTTCCGTAGTTTCCGCCTTGCATATCACTTCCTCCTAACACCTTATATTTTACTACCAATGCCCTGATATGTGATTGCTTCACATTATTACCGCTATCCACAATGAACACTGGCTTTTCTCAATCGGATACTGTGATAAACTTCTCCTCGTGGTAAAGGTTGATTGGCTTTCTAAGAGCGCAATAGACGCCTTTCGGCAGTGCCCAAAACGATATGAGTTCAAGGTTATCAAGAGGGAAGAGGAAGTTTTTAAGTGTATTGAGATTGAAGTAGGCTCAATTGTTCACGAGATTATCAAAGACCTTATGGTTAGCTTCAACGTAAGTTCAAAGTTCAACGGCAGAATTGGTTTGCCTAAAACCCAAGACTGGTTTAAGGAAGCTTATCAAGAACGTGCAAGGACGCTCAGCTCAGATGTTGAATGTGGTAAAGTGAGGCTAATTAAACCGGATATTCCCCTTGAAGATTACGTTTTCCTCGGTAGAACCTGCCTTAAAAACTTTACTTCGGAAGTTCTACGCAACCTATTCCATCATAAAATACTTCAGGTTGAAGGTGGATTCCCAAACTTTCGCATAGCGAATGTAAAGATTTTTGGAAGGTATGATTTGGTTGTTGAGGCGGAGAACCGGATTCAAGTTCACGATTGGAAGACGGGCAAACCAAGCAAGGATGATGAATTTCAAGCACGCCTATACTTCTTCTCTGCGCGACAGAAGTACCGCACCGAGTCCACTTCAGAATTATCCCTTCATCTTCAATATCTGAACGGAGATAATGGCGCCCAGAGGGTGTCCTATGAGTTTTCCGATGACGTGTATATTGACTTGGTCACGGAAATCTCTGAAGTCAAAGGTGCCATTGAAGCAACCACTCACTTTTCTGCAATACCGAGTAAACTCTGCCACTGGTGTCCATTTAATCCTCTCTGCGAGGAAGGCACAACCTTTATAAAAGATAATCCCCTCAAAGGGGAGGAAGATTTGGAGGCGCTACCATTGTAACAATTCATCAGCTTGCCTCTTGATAGTCTCTTGATAAAGACTTGGTAACAAAAGCCTAGCCGAGAGCCGGCGTTAGTACGTGTAGGGCATGATAGCGTTAATATCTTTTCTACTTCTTCTCCTTCCTCGGTGGGAAGTTCTTAATCTTCACAAGATCGCCTTCCTTCAGTCCTTCTTTGACTTCATAATTCTCATAATCAGTGGCCCCCAGGATTACTTTTGTTTCTTTGGGTATCCCTCTTTCATCCCTAACATAGACGATGGTCTCGTTTTCCTTCTCACCCGGCTGAATCGCCGCAAATGGCACAAGCAGTACATCCTTGACTTCTTTGGTTCTAATCCTGATGGTTGCGGTCATATTTGCGAGCAAAGATCTGTCCTTGTTCTCAACTGAAACTATGACAGTGAAAGTTGTCAGCCCTCCAGCCTGCTTTTGTCCTTGGGGATAAATGTTAGCGACTACACCATCATACTTTCTTTCAGGATACGCATCCACTGTAATTTCCGCTTTCTGCCCTACTTTTACCTGCCCAATGTCGACCTCATCAACGCTTCCCTTAACTTGAACTTCCGAAAGTTCAGCAATAGTGCAAATGGTTGTGCCCTCAGAAAAGCCCTGCCTTGATGATATAACTGTGTCTCCCTCTTGCACAAACTTCTCAAGGACAGTTCCATCAATGGGGCTTTTGATTATCGCATCGCCCAAAGTCTTTCTAGCGTCTTCCAGATCAACTTTAGCCCTTTCCCAGTTGAGCCTTGCAGATTCTAGCGTTTGCTGGTAGTCCTTTGCCTTAAGTATCTCTAGGCTAGTTTTTGCCTCCCCCAACTGAACCTTTAATGAATCTACAGTTTTCTGGGCGTCCTCTAGCTCCTGCTGAGAAGCATATCCCTTTTCCTTAAGCTCCCTTATTCTATTCAACCTATCTTCAGCGTTTCTTAGGGATACTTCCAGTTCTTCAACTCTAGCCTCTGCGGTTGCAATTTGCTTTGGGAGATTACTCAGCTTAGCCTGCTCGTAATTTAGTCTAGCTTGCTTCTCCGCAATTATCGCCTTCTTTAGTATTATTTGCTGGTTTTCCTGGTCAAGAATAGCGATGATGTCACCCTTCTTGACAATAGCCCCTTCTTCGACTTTCAATTCCTCAACTATTCCTGTTGCTTCACTCTTTACCCGAGCAGTTGTTTTAGGTTCCACTATGCCCGTTCCCTCAATTGTTATAACTAAATTTCCTTTCTTGACCGCCTCATAGTCTGGAAAACTTTTTTTATCCTCGCCTTTACCACTAGCTTCAGATGAATTCTTAGGGGACTTTAATAGAATAACGATAACAATTCCCAGAGCAACAATTCCGAATATAAGCAAAATCGCTTTTACAACCCTAACCATTGTCATTCAATAGGTAGTTTTACTTTAGCTTCCCCGCAAGCTGAATAACCTGCAAAAGGGACATACCTAAACTTAATAAAAGGATGATACACACTGTTATAATCGCTTGAGAAACCTTCAGGCTAGCGGATCTAACTAGACCAAGGTACATTAAATAAAGTGACCAAAGGGTGAATAAAGAAAGATTAAAAAGGATAAACGAAAGTAGAATCTGCCCCGAGAATACGGATGCAAGGCTCGTGTAGAATAATGCAGGTTGTGTGTCTCTTAAATAGTTAGAAACACCAGAAAACTCGGGACGAACGATTGCCACTACAAATCCATTCATCATTTGCGCGAGGAATGTAGGGAAGTAGGAATAAGTAACTATACTAATAGCTTGAGAAAAGCGCATGCTACCAGTGAGTATCAAGCCCAAAAGCCAGACAATCCCTCCACTAATCAAAAAACTCACACCAATTCCAACGGGAGTAAAAATAGCGCCCACAATTCCAAGTGCAGTGTCACCCATTACTTGCGGTGGGATTTGTTTTCCCTGAGCAGCTATCAAATTTCTTTGCATTTCCCACATAATTGGCGCATTAAAAAAGGTCACCACAGCCATAAGAATTGATATCAAAATGAATGGTCTCCAAAAATCGCTTTTAGTCTTCAGATAATCATATGTGACTTTCGGTTCAATAAAGACTGATAAAACCCGCATACCAAAATTTGGCTCCCGCGTTTCACCCTTTGATGTTGAATCAGTTATTTGACCGCTTTCCCCTGAATTTGTCTCTCTCATTATTTTTCCCTCCAAAGGTTGCTGGCAGATATTTTATCAAGTGTCCCTGCTTTTAGGAAATGAACTTCGCTATGCTACGAAGAATAAATGAGAATAATCTTTAGGATAGAAATGTTAGTGGCTATAGCTAAAGAGCTAATTGATTGAGGTTTTAGTTTAGAAAATAGTGTATTGAAAAGTGATACTCCGCACCGCTCAAGCTCAACGAAACACGGGGGATATGTCCCCTATGTAAGAGCCTCTGGTAATCAATAGTGGAGCAAGAGTAACCCGTAACTAATCTGGTTGAATAGTATCCACTGGAATTAAATGTCCGAACTCTGGGATTTCTCTTCTAAGTGCCTGTTCAATGCCAAGCTTCAAAGTGTAAATAGAAGATGGACATCCGACGCAGGCGCCAAGAAGTCTAACTTTCACATCCTGCCCCACGAACTCAATAACTTCAATATCTCCACCCTCCATATTCAAAAAAGGTCTAACTTTCTCAATGACCGCGTAAACTTTCTGCTGAAATCTCGCTTCATCTACGAGTGGATTAGTTGATACCTGTTCATTTTCCTTTGTTTCCACTAATGTTTCTCCTCTACAGAATAAACACCCAAAACGTAAAAATTATTTTAACACAAGTATTACTAGTAAAATTTAGGCGCTTAGTTGAAAGAACTTAAAGCCTAGGCAAAAGCGCTCTTATCCCTCAAAGCCCTACGCAAAGAACTTGCGTCTAACCAAGATTACTTTCCCAAGAATTTCCACTTCCTCGGGGTACTTCAAGACCATTGGCTTATACCGACTGTTTGCAGACTGAAGGATCAGTCTGTCTTCTTCAAAGTAAACAACTTTCACGGTAGTTTCTCTGTGACCAATCTGAACAACAGCTATATCTCCATCAGAAACTTTGGTGGAAGGTGATACCACCAAGACATCACCATCCAGAATGCCTGCATCAACCATAGAATCACCCTTTACGACTAGAGCAAAGGCTTTGGGGTCATAGTTAATCTCTTCTTCCGCCAGGATAATCTTTTGAACATCATCATAGATGGAAACGACGTTAGCTTCTTGAAAGAGCCCGGCAGGCACTTTATCAAAGACGGGTATTTCCCTTCGAGAAATTGGTAGTCCGGGCGGGGGAGGAGTAGGGAGTTGGGCCCCAACAAGATGAGTAATAGCGCTCTTTATTTCTCTAATATCTTGCGCTACGTTAGCTTCAACGCCGAGAAACGCTCGTTCCTTAAATTCTGGGCTTAACAGCCCGCTTGCTACCACTAGCTCATCGTAGGGAAAGTCTAGAGTCTCGCTCATTTTTCGCATAATCTTGGTGGAAGGTCTTCTTTCACCGTTTTCAATGCGAGATAGGTAGGAATTGTTGACGCCAATGGCATTAGCCAAATCATTCTGGCTCATGCCTTTGCTAATTCGCAGGTTTCGTATAAGTATACCGATTTCCTTAAATGGCTTATCCTCGTATTTCATGGCTTTTTCAAAATTTAAAGTGGATTTTCACTTTAATAATACAGCATATTTCTCTCAATGTCTATTGTTATAAGCTATGTAAATATTCACACTTTGAGAGCCACAATCTTTTTATATTTATATTATGTCCTTAGAATTTCTATTCTCCCTATTAAAATTAAAATATAATCAAGCATAGATGGGGATATTTACTGGAAAAAGGTTAGTAATAGCCACACCTGAGCAAACCTATTTGGAGATAAACTATGCGGGCTTCACCCGCCGAGCATTAGCAGTCGTCATTGATACTATTCTCGTGGGATTTCTTCAAGTGTTGGTTGGAGCACTTTTATGGGTTGTATGGTTTCTTTTTCGCTTTCTTGATATAGATTCTGCAACAAAAAACGTCTCTTCAAGCTATTCGTTAATGTTTCTTGTATTGTTAATCACCACACTCTTTATTGTCGCTTTTCTCTACTTTTTCATTTGGGAGTACTATGGCAATGGGGCAACACCTGGAAAGCTCCTACTAGGAATAAGAGTGATGCGTAAGAACGGAGTAAAGCTGGACTTTACAACCGCGCTCCTGCGTAATCTCTTTCGCTTGCTGGACGCTCTACCAATACTCTATCCCTACCTACTTGGAGCTTGGGTAATGCTTCTTTCCAAAGACGAGCAACGAATAGGAGATATTGTCGCAGATACAGTTGTTGTTACCTTGCCACGAGCAAGAAGTGGCGCGGAAATCGGAGTGCTAACATCAATCCTCCTCAACGCTAAAGCAAGTAAAGCTATTCATCACAAGCAAAAATGCTAACTACTCAGTTGCTGTCTGAATTTGTGTTACGACGGGAGAAACTCACCGAGTCCGCTAGAGCCATTTTGGTAAATAAACTAGCGGAACTCTATCGCCTAAGAGAGGATTTATCCGTGAATGAAAAAGAGCGTCTTCTATTGGGAATTTCAGCTGATGAGGCGAGAATGAATGAGTAAGTCCAACTACAATTCAAAGGGATCAGGGAGTAAATCAAGAAACCTTATGACCAAAATTTCTCCCCGTTTAGCCATCAAGTATAAAAGTGTATCTTCATTAGAGAATGGCAGAAGAGCTTGCCTGCAAGCTCCGCAGGGGTAGCAGGGCTTTGATGTATTAGAAATCACCGCCAGGCTGTAAACTCTAGCCTTTCTACCAAGCTCAGTGATCATTGCAGCAAGCGCCGATCTCTCCGCGCATAGGCTTATACCAAAAGATGGGTTTTCAACATTTACGCCATTAAAAATACGACCACCTTCACTTTTAATAGCGCAGGCAACCTTGAATCTTGAGTATGGCGCATAGGCGTTGGGTAACTTCGAGAGGGCGCTGTTAATTAGCCTCTTGGCATCCTTCCTCTGATTTGCATCTAGATTTTTATCCTTCATTCTTCTCAGTTATGCTAGAGCCAAAAACCATACTGGTCAAGCTCCACCTTGCTCCAATTTTGCATCTTAAAAGAGAATAGTAAAAAGCACAGAACTAGGCGACTGCTTTTCAAGCATTTTAGCTTTCTTAAAGTGTTAGAATTGGTTTTTAGGTAGATTTGAACCAGTGGGAATATTTGAATTAATTTTTGATTCAAACAAACGGGAGCTTGCTCGTCTTGTAAAGCTGGTTGCGCAGATAAACGAGTTCGCTCCCAAAATCGAAGGTAAGTCCCTTGACTTCTACCGTGAACGTATATCACAAATCCGAGCCGAGATTGAAGGCTCTCCCAAGGAAAAACATGAAGAATTAATGAGAAAGCACCTTCCCGAGGTTTTCGCAATCGTAAGAGAAACCTCGGCTAAAACCATTGGACTTAGACACTTTGACGTTCAAATGATAGCGGGCATAGTTCTTCACGAGGGGCGAATCGCGGAACAGAAGACTGGCGAGGGTAAAACCCTTTCTGCTACTCTTGCGGTAACTTTGAACGCTTTAACCGGTAGAGGCGTCCATGTTGTGACAGTTAACGATTACCTGGCAAGGCGTGATGCCGAATGGATGGGACCAATTTACAAAGTTCTTGGGCTAACCGTTGGCGCTCTACAGCACGATACAGATATAGCGAGTAGAAAGGAACTTTACCAGTTGGACATTCTCTACGGCACAAACAATGAATTTGGCTTTGACTACCTTCGGGACAATATGGTCATTCACGTTAACGATATTGTTCAAAGGGATCTCTATTACGCAATTGTGGATGAGGTTGATTCCATCCTTATAGATGAAGCACGAACTCCACTAATCATTAGTGGGACGAGTACTGAGGATACCTCAATGTACTATCGCGCGAACGAAATCGTGCAAAGGCTTAAGGGAAAAGATGTTACCGGACAGGAAAAACCGACAGACATTTTTGCGGACAGAAAGAGCGTGGATGATTCCCATAAGGATTGGGATTTTGAATACGATCGCAAAGCTCACACTGTTTCCCTAACCACTCGTGGCATAACGAAGGTTCAGCGGGAACTTTCAGATGTTTTAGGTAGCACCGACTTATTTGACTTTGAAAACAGCGAGATTCTGCACTTCATTCAGCAAGCGTTAAGGGCACACTCCCTCTATGAGAATGAGGTTGACTACATCGTTAAAGACGGTCAGGTCATCATAGTTGATGAGTTTACAGGAAGACTTATGTTCGGTCGAAGGTACTCTGACGGTTTGCATCAAGCAATTGAGGCAAAGGAAGGGCTAAAGGTAAAGGCAGAATCTCAAACTCTCGCAACGATAACGATACAGAATTATTTCAGAATGTACGAGAAGTTGGCAGGTATGACCGGGACTGCAAAGACAGAAGAGGAAGAATTTAAGAAAATCTACGGATTTGACGTTGTAGTCATACCAACAAATAAGCCTATGATAAGAAAGGATTATCCCGATGCAGTCTATAAGACTGAGCGTGGGAAATTCAAGGCAATTGTAGAAGAGGTAGCGGAGTGTTACAAGCGTGGTCAGCCTGTTCTCGTAGGTACAATAAGTATTGAAAAGAGCGAGCGAATTTCTCGGCTTCTTCAAGCCAAAGGCATCCCGCATGAAGTCCTTAACGCAAAGTATCACGAAAAGGAAGCCCTAATAGTAGCTCAAGCTGGAAGGTATAAAGCAGTAACAATCGCTACGAATATGGCAGGGCGGGGAACGGATATAGTCCTCGGGGGCAACCCAGAGTATCTAGCGAGAGAAAGGATGAAAGCTCGAGGGCTTAACTGGGAAGAAGAGAAAGAGCTTTACGAGAAGTTCCTAGCCGAGGCAAAGGCGGAAACTGAAGGCGAACATGAGAAGGTTGTTTCCCTAGGCGGTTTGCATATCATCGGAAGTGAGCGCCATGAATCGCGAAGGATTGACAATCAGCTTAGGGGTAGGGCAGGCCGTCAGGGTGACCCTGGCTCTTCACGATTCTTCCTTTCCCTTGAGGATGACCTGATGAAGATGTATGGCGGAGAAAGAATTGCTTGGATTATGGATAAGATTGGCTTGTCAGAGGAAGAAAGAATTGAGCATCCTCTTTTAACCAGGGCAATAGAGAATGCGCAGAAAAAGGTTGAAGCTAGAAACTTTGACATTAGAAAAACAGTCCTTCAATATGACGACGTAATGAATAAACAGCGCGAGGTTATCTACTCCGAGCGCAAAAATATACTTAAAGGTGAAAACCTTAGAGAACAAACCCTAAGCTTCTTGAAAGAAATGATTAACGCACTTGTTGATAAACATTCTCTGCAAAGCATAAAAAAGCAAGTTGATGTCAACTATGAAGAGCTTTTCGCTGAAATTAACTTATCTCTTCCCTTAACAGGGCTCACATTTGAAGATATTAACAACAAACATCCCGAAGAGTTGAAGAAAGAAATTTATTCCCATATGGTTTCAGCCTATCAAAAGAGGGAAGAAGAGATAGGCGAAGAGTTAATGCGGGAAATAGAGCGCGTTATTACCCTTAGAACGATAGATGAGAACTGGATAGATCACTTGAATATCCTAGATCACCTTCGTGAAGGCATAGGACTTAGGGGCTATGGGCAGGTTGATCCAATCGTAGTTTTCGCGCAGGAGGCGTTTGAACTCTTCGATGCCTTGAAGGTGAAAATCCAGACAGATACAGTTAGTAGACTGTTTAGGGTTCAAGTGCGTCAGGAGAAACCCGTTGAGAGAAAAAGTGCCTATAACATTTTAGGCGCATACCAGCCCACCTCCAGTGGTGAAGGAAGGGGTGTAACACTTAAGCGGAAAATTCCCAAAGTGGGTAGAAACGACCCCTGCCCTTGCGGAAGTGGCAAGAAGTACAAGAAATGCCACGGAAGACCTGGACTGGAAGAAGAAATTGCTTGATCACCTCTAAAATAGTCCTTTCAGCATTTACCAAGTGAATCTTTGAGAGAATTCTTTCACAGGGTTAGAAGTTAACAGGCTGGTTTCTTCGCGGCTCTCTTTTTCTCCACTATCTTAGACACAATTCTTGGACTGATATAATCTGGCATTGTGCATGTGTTAATCATTGCTGGAAGGGCTGGAGATGGCACTTGTGGAGTAAGTGACCACTCCCTCTTTTTAGCTATAGCTCTAAGTCAGCATATTCAGGTTTCTCTTCTCTGTCGTGAGGGAATGGGCCCAAGAGACGAGTATAAAAAAATACTTGACTCCTCAAATGTTCATCTTGTTCCTATCAAAAGCTTCGGCATAAACAACTTCAAGGGGGTTCTGGCAACGATAAATCAAATAAAGCCTGACATCATTCATCTTCAGTATCCCGCGCGGGAATTTAGGCTATCCGCCTTTCCGTTGTCTCTTGCGTTAGAGAAGCGAAGACTAGGTAAATCTCTCTTGGGTCTCACTCTTCATGAGTATGCGGTATCTCACCCGCTAAGAAAACTATACTCAAGCCTTCTAATGCGTGCTTCAGACTTCATAATCGTTCCATCTTGGCGTAGTTTTTCAGTCTTAAGGAATGGATATGCTCAGAGGGTTTTTCATATACCAGATGGTGCATTCTTCCATTTAGTTTTAGAATCCCTCTCAATTGGAAAAGGAAGTTTCAAGAGAAGGAACAGGCTTCTGTATTTTGGCTTTCCGAGTAAGACCAAGCGACTAGGAGAGCTTATAAAAATCGTCCGCAATCTACGCAATCATAAAAAGCTTTCTCAAATAACCCTTGGGATAGTTAGCCAGAGTTACTACGAGTCTTCTGCCAAGAATCTCTCTTCTAGTCTCTCTCAATTCGTTGAGTTCTTTCCATTTCAAGACGTCGTGTCCCTTTATAAGTTAGCCCAAGAGAGCCTTCTAGTTATTTTCCCCTTTAGTTTTGACACCCATAGAAGCTCCCTAATAAACGCTCTTAGCTTTAATATGCCAATTTACTATTTTGGTGTTGAAGAAGGCTTGGAGGAGCACTTCAAGGATGGACTGTGTTTCTATTCAGAAAAGGGTGACATGGAACAAAATGAGCTCATTTTGCGCGAACTGATAGTTAATCTTCTTCAAAATTACGAAGAAACGAGCAGAAGGATTTTACAAGCTCAGAGCAAACTGCTTGAATCCTTAAACATAAGTAAGATTGCCAACGCTCACGCTCTCCTCTACAATAACCTCCTGAGGAGTGAATCGACTTGAGGCTCATAAGTAGTTTCATATTCATACTACTTCTCTTGCTGGTAGGTGGTGCCGCGCATTCTCAATCTATAGAACTTCCGCCAGGCTTCCCTCCTCTCAGGGATGACATTGATGTTTTCGCTCCATTTAGGATTGTTCCAACTAATCCGTTCTTAGTTAAGGACAAAAACTTTCAACCCATCGGCATAACCCTTCAACCCGAACTCCTCTCTCCCGAATATCTCCAACTCGCTTCTGAATTGAAGCCCGGTATGCTCAGACTAAGAATAGAAGAATCAGACTTTCTAGACCCAAATTCTGCCAACTTTATAAAGCTTGAATCCATCGTGGATAGTATAACTAAACAAGGTACTGATATTCTCCTGGTTTTAGATACTAACTTTGTGGATGCAGGTCTATACTCAGCATTTTTCGCGCGGGTGTTTGGTGCAGTTGGTAGCAAGGTCCGTGAATATCAGCTTCTAGACAACATAAATTTACGCACCGGTATCTCACTTCCAGCGCTAAGTGAAGCTATTTCCATAATCAGAAGTCTCCGGGCGCAAAGGTCTTGGGATTTTGATATAGTATTAGGGGGAATATTAGGAATAGATCAGAACTTTATAAACAAGCTTAACTCCATGCACATTGTTGATCGCGTTGACGCTGTTGCCTTTAATCTCTTTCCAACATCATCTGGGATGGAACTCTCATCAAACGCCCCCGGAATAATCGCTCCCCACTCTATTTACGAAGCAGGTTTGTTGTTCCACAACCTCTCCTCGAATAACAAAAAAGTTTATGTTACGAGCCTAGGTGTCTCAACCGCGCTACCTCCATTCGGCGTTTCCCAACTGGAGCAGGCTTCTATGCTATCGCGGGCATCCTTGTATCTTCTCAATCTAGGTGCATCAAGGATTTTCCTCAGTTCCCTTATGGATACCGATCCTTTCAGTCTTACTCCTGCTGAATCAAGTGGGCTTGTTATGGCTGATAAAACGCCAAAGGTTAGTTTCTCTGTTATGAAGAATCTATGTTCAATTCTGAAAGGCAGTTATTTTATTGTTCCCTACTATCTGTTTCAGATGAGTAACGAGTTTCCCGCGGAAGGTGATCCCACATTTGCCCTCCATCTATATAATCCCAATGAAAAAACAATTCACTTTATTTACTGGCTTACGACAGTTACGACCTTTGAGAGATTCACCAATCTAATTGTTTATCGTCCCGCCCTTGAGCCTCTATCTCAGGTTAACCTTCTCACGGGAGAAACTGCCTCTGTTCCTTTTCGACGAGGTGGAAACTTGCTTGTCTTTTCCCATCTACCCATTTCGCATATTCCAACTTCTATCAAATTCAAGGCTGAGGGATAAATGGTAAATGCTCCACCAAGAATAGCTCTTGTCAACGATTGGATAGTCAGTTTTGGTGGCGCAGAAAGGGTACTTATCGTTATGCACAAGCTCTTTCCAACTGCTCCCATTTTCACTCTCTTTTGGGATAAAGATGCAACCCCTTCAGACTTGGAAGATGCTCTCATCATTCCATCGGTTCTCCAACGCTTTCCGCGTGCGATTGCGAATTATCAAAGCCTCCTCCCTCTTTATCCATACGCCGTAGAACAGTTTGATCTCTCAAGGTTTGATGTAGTTATCTCCCTCTCCCATGCCTCTGCTAAGGGTGTGATAACTTCATCTTCGCAGAAACACCTCTGCTACTGTTACACTCCTATGCGTTACATTTGGGACCATTACCATACATATCTTAAGAATCTACGGCTCTCGCCTCTAAAAAGCTTAGTATTCAGGCTAAGCGCAAGTTACTTGCGCCAGTGGGATTACATCTCTGCCCAACGCATTGACCACTTTATTGCCATATCTGAAACGGTGAAAGAACGTTTAGAGCGGATTTATAGGAGAAAGTCGATAGTAATATATCCACCGGTGGACACGAATTTCTTTGTCCCCCTAGCAGAGGATCAGCGCGCAAATGAGTATTTTTTAATGGTTGGCAGGTTTGTAGCTTATAAAGCCTTTGAATTTGTAATTGAGCACTTCAACTACAGAGATGAACCCTTGCTTATAGTTGGTGATGGTCCCCTGCGTAAGAGGTTAATGCGACTTTCCAAGAATCCAAAGATAGAATTTGTCGGGACATTATCGGACGAAGAACTGCGCGTTCTTTATCAAAACGCCCTTGCCTTGATATTTCCCACATTCGAAGACTTCGGGCTTGTTCCCGTAGAGGCGATGGCTTGTGGGACACCAGTCATTGGTTACTCTAAGGGTGGTTGCGCTGAATCGGTTATTGACGGCGAAACGGGAATTCTGCTTTTTGACCAGACCACTACCTCTTTGGAGAAAGCCATCGGCAGATTTTACGCTACTCGGTTTGATCGGGAGAAAATTCGGGAGCGCGCAAAATGTTTTGATGTGAGCATATTTGAGCAAAAAATGAAGCAAGCGGTTGACGCAGTATTTTCAGAGCTATCTCAATCATAATCGGGAAATTTTAACTTCCCGCTGTAATGTATCTTATCCGCTAAAATGCATTTTAGGTAAAAGCGAATGATGAGAGAGGGGAAAAGCGGTATACCCGAGTCTGAACGAACCTCACCGCTCTTCACAGGCCTAATAAATGCGCGCGCATCGCCTATTCTCTTCTCAATAGCTCACCTCATAGTGGACGCTCTTATGTTATTTCTCGGATTTAGCTTAGCGTATCTAATCAGGTTTAAGAGCGGGCTTCCGGTTCCTCTAGGCAGAGTCCCGTACTCTTCTTATCTCATCCTTTGGCTTATCAGCCTGCCTATTTGGTGGTTAGTTTTTGCTTATCACGGGTTATACTTCTCCCGCTTAAAAGATTCCTTCTCTTCGGAACTTTCACGCCTTCCATCCGCTGTGAGTCTTAGCATAATCCTCACTATAATCGTCTCCTTTGCAGTTAGAGGACTACCCGAATCCCGCCTTACCTTTATCTTTCAGTTTGTCTTTAGTTTCCTATTAATTGTTGTCGGAAGGAGAATATTGCGATACTTAACTGCAAGCCCTTCACCTTCAATCTTTCTTTTGGGTGATTCGCCGATAATTGAGATCCTTAAGTTTCGTCTTCGGAGAAGATATGGGAAGAATGCCAAAGTATTTCTGTTCTCAGAGGAAGATTTACGGCTTGAATCCTTAGAGTTTCAGGATGCAGAAAGGCTAGTCAGGGAAAAAATCTTAAAGGAAAAGCCACTTGAGGTCATTGCCGTTAATGTAAAGTGGAAGGAGCTAACCGATGCCCTTATGATGATTGCGTTAAATGGCTCAACGAGAGTTCGATTTATGCCGGCGGGGGAAAGCCTCTTTTTAGGCTCAACCCATCTTTCTTCGGAGTACGGTTTTCCAGAAATTTGCCCCAAGATTAGGGATGAAATCATAGCCATTTCTCGTGCCAAGAGAGCATTTGACATTATTATAGGTAGCCTAATTTTTATCCTTGTGCTCCCACTGATGTCAATTATCGCTTTTCTCATCTGGTTAACATCGCCTGGTCCAGTTTTTTTCGTGCATAAGCGCAGTGGTGCATTCGGTAAGGAATTTAAGCTACTCAAATTTAGAACGATGTACGAATCCGCATCCCTCCCAAGTGAGCTTCAAGAACAGTTCCTTCGTGAGTATAAATTAAAGGATGACCCTAGGATTACTCCGCTTGGGAAGTGGCTCAGGCGTCTAAGCTTGGATGAGCTTCCTCAACTCATCAACGTTCTTAAAGGCGAGATGAGCCTAGTTGGTCCTCGTCCAATTGTAAAGGACGAGCTTGAAAAGTACGGTGTCTGGAAGAACGTGCTACTTATCCTGCTTCCAGGTTTAACCGGACTTTGGCAAGTCTCAGGAAGGAGTGAACTTAGCTACGAGGAACGAGTTGATCTTGACATCTACTATATTATGAATTGGAATCCTGCCCTTGATTTTTCCATTCTTCTGAGAACACTAGTTGCCATCCTCTCTGGTCGAGGAGCTTATTAGGCTCTAGGGTTTATCCTTACGAACTCTCCACGACTATCTTTTTTGATGCCTCAGCATCATTCTCTTTCAATTGAGACACCATCTTTGCCTGATGCACCTCAAAAATAATGGTTATACAATTCATTTGTTTGGCAGAAAATGTATGTTGTGATATAATTTGAGACACCTAAGTTGTATGGAGGGAATATTAAATGCGAAGCATCGGATTGTGGTTTTTAGTCACTGCAATCTTATCGCTCTACTCTTGCGGTGGAGGCGGAGGAAGACCTAGTCCATCACCATCACCGCCACCACCCAATAATGTTGACGAGCTTATCCAAGAGGGTAAATCGAGCCTTATTTCCGGAGACGGTTCTTCCGCCTGGAACAGTTTTCAACAAGCGATAAACTTAGCTCCTACAAACCCGGATGCCAATGTTGGCTTAGCTTTTATTGATTTAATGAGAATCGGAAATGATATAGTCACCTTCCTTTCAGAGGCAAATGAACTAATCTTCCGCAACGTTAGCTACCTTCCTGTCAGTGCAGTTGTTGATACTGCGCTTTCCAACGAGACGCTCTTCAATTTCGGGCGATTCGTTGCTCAATCCGATAATAATGACTTAAAAATTGAAGAAAAAACCTACCAAGAGATTCGGGAAAAAATCATCTTCATTGTGAATTCGTTGAATTCCATTCTAAACAGATTGGATAAAGCTTTAACCTCAACTAGTTCGCTTCCTGGCTGGCGCTTTTCAATTCCTAAAGACTGGAATGATCCAAGCGCAGGAACAATCTCCATTTCACGAGGCGATCTTCTACTCTTCTCTGCAAGTTTAGAATTTATTCTCGGTTTTCTCAATTTCTCCATCGCCTACGTGCCAGGCGAAATTGGAATTCGTAAAAATGAGTTCGGTGATGTTGAAATTACAGGGCTTGGTGAACCAACAGAAGTTGAAGACATTAACGAGGATGGCTACATTGACCTGAACGAGATTATTTCCGCCTCAGGTTTTCCAAACGGCTTCGGAATGCTCGCAGATGACGGGGCTACTCGCCTAGAGGATATGGTGAGGGCATGGCGAAATGCTTTTAATGATGTGAAGGAAGGCTTTGATAGTTACATTCAAGGAAATGAGCTCGTGGGTCATTGGGCGTTTGATATGACAGGAGAGGACTTCAACGACTTCGTCAACGACTGGGACTCCTATATCAAAGCCTACCTGGAAGACTTAATTCAGGCATTTGAAAATGGCGCAACCTTATCGGTGCGACCGGAAGTTCTCTCGGATTTTCCAGAGTTAGAGGATGATCCGGGAACGGACTTTTCCCTTTCAGTCAATTTCGCGGAATTCTTTACGAATCTTCCATCAGACTTGCGGAACTTTCCAATTCGCTTCATAATGGATGTTGATGGCTCTTTACGGCTCCCCGTAAATGTGGAAGACGCCTTCCCAGATACAGAAGTCCTTGGGCTCTTCCCCGGCGGGCTTTCCCAAGAAAATTTCGAGAAGCTCTTTGGAAATTAAATCATAAATCATATGGTAGTCCGTCCTAAGCTAGAATCTCGTGCGTCCATCTTTAGTTCTTTTTGGTTCTCTAATTATCCTATTGCTTCCCTTGGGAAGACATGGGCTAGCTGATCCGCTCAATCTCCTGATGAAGGAAATTCCAGGTTCAGAATCTCTCTGGGAACCTCTTCCATTGAAAGAAGATTTTCCGCATTTTGGCAGGAGCAAGTTGCGCCTCAGCTTCTCTTCGGGCAATCTTGTCAGGTACAAGATTGACGGAGTAAGAAAGTACTTCTTAACATCCGCTGGATCTGGCTATGAATTCGTTAGAAATAACGGCTCATCGTTTTTCTCATTCAGAGCTTCCGCTCTAGACACAACAGTTGCGCTTAGTGGCGGTAATAATTCAAACCATTTAACCTGCGACAAAAGAACGCTATTTCTTGAAGGAGGCATAAGGGTTCCCATGAATAAATCAAGTTCCCTTCTCGGTGGCGGTAGTTTCTCATCTTTAAGATTACCCGGCAAAGGAAAGCTTACTTCCTTATCAACGGAAATTCCAGGGTTTTCCGAGACTTCACCAGCAGAGCTTAATTGGATGGAAGATGGCTGGGAGTACTATTTAACCTACCTCAGAGAAGAAAACTACATAGGCGCACTTTACTCGGAAAATTCCATTAACGTGGATACTCGTCTGAGTAATGTTACCGATTCAGTGGTGTTAGAGGTTCACGAATCAACAAAAACCCTAGGCTTATACGGTGGCGCCAGGATGGGGAAGAGCTTGATGGTAAAGTTTTCCTACCGAGAAGGTGATGGTTTCGGCTCGGATGGTATTTTCAAAAGCCATGAACGCCTAGGTCCTGTAAATTTGAAAAGTCGCTTTCGGCATATCGGGTTTTCTATTTCCGAGTTGGAGGATGACCCATCCTGGGTTGCCGACTACATGAGAGGTGAGTACTCCGTTCCCATTTCGGCTAGTTCAAGCCTAGAGGGTTTTGGCGGTCCTGTGTTTGGGATTATCTCTCCAAGGGTGCACGTGAATTCATTCAGCAGAACGACCCTTTCAACCGCGCTATTGAAGCTTGATTTAGGCAAATTACTCGGGGATAGTTCAAGGCTTTCCCTCGGGGCAACTAGATGGGACATTGATACCTATACAACTACCTGGGAGTCACTTCTTTTCGGTTCAGCTAAGTTCAACGAGAAATCCCACCGACTAAGTTTAGAATCTGGCTGGCTTGCGCACGTTGGCTTAGAAGCCACTTGGGAGCTCTCCCCTCATACCAGTTTAATTGCATTCGTTGGGCAAAGTGTTCCCATCCGAACAGTCGTTGCAAGAAAACCACCAATACCCCCTGCTCCTCCTGCGCCAGCCAAAGAAAAGTCCCTTGATGGTGGAAGGTTTTTCAGCCTTACTTATGCTTATGAATTCTAAATGTAACTTTTTAAGGCTTGGAGATTGGCTTATTTACCAATTCTAAAATCCAAATAAAAGAACTTCTCCTAGAAGCTCAAGCGTTGATTAAGTTTTTCCCCTAAAATTATGGTCCTAAAGTAAAATTTTCTCAATTTCCTCTTCAACCTCATTCTCGCCCGGAAAGAAATTAAAATGCCCAAAGATAAACCCCGCCATATTCTTAACAAGCCTGTATAGTTCTTCCGTTTCAACGGACTTAAGCTCTCTAGTTGGGAAATCAAGCTCTTCCCTGTGAAGGATAGTTCTAACATTTTGGAATCGCACGCCACTTGGATTGCTAGTGAAAGATAATCCCTCTGCATCAAAAACTCTCATACTCACAAAGTAAGGTAAGGGCTGTTTTAGAGATCTTTCGAACTCTTGCACAAGTCTAGCGAAACAACTAAGCGCAATCAGAGTTGACCATGGCTTAAAGTCATACTCTATTCTCTTATGTCCTTTGGCAATCTCATGCTCACCGTTAATCTCCTCTCTAATGGCAAGGGGAAAAAAGACGGTATGCACCCCTTGTCCGTCTAATGACGCAATTCTCAAATGGTGTCCGACGGGAAGGATAAATTCTTTATTGAATAGATTCCAAGTGGACTCAACAAATTCCCAACCACGCAATTCAAAGTTGAGGATAAAGGTAGGAAACCTCGAATAATCAACTTGAGTGCCAACTTCTGGAGAAGCGGCGGCAACAAGCATTCCCTTACCCTCATAGGGTATCTTCCTTGAGAAGTAGTAAATTCTTTCAAGGCGCGTTCTTGCAATTTCAGTATCATCCATTTCTGACTTCTCCATATCGCATGAAGTGATATATACACTTGAAAATACCCAAATTAATCTTAAATCATCCGAGATTTCGGAAATTCCTGGAACTTTCCGTTGTTCCCCCCCTTACAATTAGAGAATTTCAATAAAAATTGAATTCCCCAGCTGAAATGAAAGGTCAAGCTCGCGAAGGAGGTGAAGAAGATCTTCTTCATTTTGACGTTCAATTCCAATTACTAAGTCAGGAAAATTTCCAAGCTGGTCAGTAGGGTAAGTTAAAGGCGCAGAAGTAATAGAGCGAATCCATCGACCTGCTGGGGTGTTTTCCATTCTCTTCTCATTTTCAAATGCTCTTCTCGGAGGTGTCAGCTCCCTGCTGGTAAGCGCAATCCCGAAGACAATCCTTCCTCTTTTAGCCCTATTTCTAGCCACAATATCAACTAACTCATAAGTTATCCATTCAGGCATTTCATATGATGGTAGATTGACGCCAAGAACTTCGTATGAACCATCTGAAAGAACACTTTGAAAGAGTCTCATCACTAGCTCTTCCCTACTAGGCTCTGTAATTTCCATTCCCGCCTCCAAATTTCTTGTTTTCCACAATTTTAACCACTATTTCCTTCTAAGGAGCATAGTCCCGATAAACCTTCTAACGTGCTCTTCCTGATTTCTAAAAAGGATTTACTGCACGGGCCACACTCGTTAGGTAACCATCTAACAGTTTGATGACATTTGCGCTAGGTGCTCACATTCAATTCTCATCAATTCTCATACAATCCTCAACATAGTTGCAAGCCCTGCGGGAAACGTTCTAAGAGAATCCATATGAACTGGGCGCTAGTGGAATCGAACCACTGGCCTCTTCGGTGTCAACGAAGTGTTCTAGCCACTGAACTAAGCGCCCTTACCCTAAGGCGGCACCCGGAATCGAACCGGGGATAAGGGTTTTGCAGACCCTCGCCTTACCACTTGGCCATGCCGCCAAGTCCCTGTAAGAATTATAACTCTGGCATTTCCGAGCGTCAAACAACAAAAGTTAAATTCTAAGCAATCACGTCCTGAAATACAGTTTACTGATAGTCCTTAGATGTTAGGATACTTCGGTGGTATCCTAGAATGCTATAATGCCTTCTTAGCATAGGGAGAACGTATTGCTAGTTCTATCAGTGTTTCTAGCGATAAAGGCGACCCAACTCTTTGTGGGTGTACTCAATTTTTGCATTATTCTTCGCTATCGGGGGCATCTGGCTTTTTAGCGATGCCTATGAAAGCTTTGATATGGGCTCTGCTACTTCGCATTGATTATCTACTCTGTGTTTGCTGCAGTCTTTCCAATAACCCTCCTCTTGGCTACTTTCTGTTTGTACAAGCCTACGATAAGGCTACTTCTCAACAATCTGGCGTCAGTCTCCCAAAGCCTCACTTTGCATCAGATGCCCTTAGAATGATGGGTGATTCTCGTGATATGGTAATGGACTCAAATATTAAATCTTTCCAAGCTGAGAACGAAATAGCGCCTGCGCCTGAGCCTGATGAGCTTATTAAAGAGAATAAGCTAGAAACCGCAGAAGAGCGTGCAAAGGAGCTCCTCAAAGTTGCTCAGGAGTTTAATGATGAAATCGGGATTCGCATGTATAAGAGTTTCATCTCGCTTATCAAGTGACAAATGAGTAATAAAGGTAAATAAGGCTAACATTGACGGGATAACTTTTTTCGACGTTGCCCATAGAAGGCTCTAATTGAAAGTAACCTCAAAGATGATAACAACCGGTTTACAAATCGACGAAGCTTATATGACCTACCTAGTGGTAATGATGATAGCTTCTTTCGTCGGAACAATCTGGATGTTTTTTTCATGCTTCTGAGCATCTTGACTCATTCGCTGCTTTTCTTCTAGTTTCCTTCAACCTGCGGGTGTTTTTACAAACCACTGTTCCATTAGTGTTGTTTGGCTATATTTTAGTTTGGCTTGTTGCCATTTGGGTGAATAATTACCGCTTGAGAATGGATCAGAAAAGAGAAGAAAAAGAGGGAATAGAATATTCCGCATCTCGCATAGGCGTAAAGAGAATCTCGTTAAACCCTGAAAAAGAAGCTAAGGAAATGGGGTTTCCGTCGATTTACCCAAAAGATAAACCGAGGAGATTTGAATTAGAATCATTTGAAACAATTCCAGAA
Source organism: Planctomycetales bacterium (assembly GCA_037441675.1). Lineage (GTDB taxonomy): Bacteria > 4484-113 > 4484-113 > 4484-113 > 4484-113 > JBBIRS01. The sequence continues at coordinate 206,116 of JBBIRS010000001.1, forward strand.
ATTGAACAACTTTTAGCCGAGGGCAAGATAGAAGAAGCCTTGCGCCTAGCAGGGGAGCGCTACGAGTTAGCGATAGCTTGCGGAGATGAGAAATCCAAAATCGCCTATAGAAGATACATCGATCGCATTCAGCGGGGGGAATGGTAAATTACAAATCCTTACACGCCCTTTATGATGAATGATAAAGCCTTAGCAGAAATTTAATAATTACTCATGAAAATAATTTTTGTTAGATATGGCTAGGCAAGCTCTAATCCTGATTGCTTCATCACAGTATGGCTCAAAGGTTTGCGGTTAACAATCTTCGCTTCTTAACTAACTTACTTAAGATATACCACGGTAACTCCTCTTCCTCCTTCTTCGCTAGTTCCATCCCTAAAACTTTTGACATACTCACATCTACCCAAGTATTCACGGACAAACTTTCTCAAAGTTCCGCTTCCAATTCCGTGCAAGATATGCACCACCTCTAAATTCTGATAGATTGCCTGAGAGATAAAGTTCTCAACCTTAAATAGCGCTTCCTCTCTGTTAAATCCATGCAAGTCAAGGCGGTATGCAGTATCAACTATTTTCCCATCTATTACCATATCAAGGCTTTTGCCCAGCTTCGTCTTATCCTCTTTCATAGCCTGAGAAGCTTGCCCCTTCCCGATATTTTCCTCCGTCGCCGATATCAGCTCTTTGTGAAGAATATTCTTAACTTTCTTGAGGCTAAGCGTAATTCTCTTTCTCTGTGAGAGAATGGTGACCCGATTTTTCTTCTCATCAATTGCTTCAACCTCTCCTTTAATTCCAACTGCGGGAAGTTCAATCTTCGCTCCAACTCTTAACTCACTCCTTTCAGAATCATCCAAATCCGATTGAATGGGGCTAGTTTCAGCAATTTTCGTTAGAGTCTCCTCCGCTTTTTTTTCTATCTCTTCAGTGAGTCGCCTGATATCTTTCTGCATAAGGGTTTTCCTCTGCTCCGTTATTATCTTGTGCAGGGTACCCTCAGCGGAAGTTAAAAACTCATCCACCTTCGCGTAAAACTCTGTTTTCAAATTTTCAAAGGCTCTCTGAAGCTCCTTTTCTCGCAAAGTCAATCTGTCTTTAGCCGCTTGAAGTTGGCATTTCAATTCTTCAATTTCAGAGATCTCCATCCTCCTCTTAGTGGTTTGCTCCTCCAGCTCCTCTTTTTTAGAGTTTATTTCCTTGAGAGCTTCAGAAAAAACCTTATTCGTCTCGCCTAAAGCATTCCTACCTCTCTCGATAATGTCCTCTGATATACCTGAGGATAAAGCAATCTCAAAGGCAAAGCTTTTTCCAGGAATACCGTCAAGTATTCTAAAGGTTGGCTTAAAAGATTTTTCATCAAACTCTAGCGAGACGATTTTGCAATCTTTATGGGCAACACCAAAGGCTTTTACGGTATCGTGGTGAGTTGTAACCGCAACTTTTACAGGCTTTTCAAGCAGAAATTCCAAAATAGCTGTTCCCAGTGCGGCACCTTCGCCCGGGTCAGTTCCCGCTTCTAGCTCATCAATAAGAATAAGTGTTAACCTATCGCTACCCTTAGTTTCTAAGAAATTTATCGTTTCCTTTAGAAAATTTAGCCTACTTGTGAAAGTGGAGAGATTGTTCAAGAAGCTTTGCTCATCGCTAATATCCACGAATATACTGTCAAATAACCCAATGGTAGTTCCTTCCCGTACTGGAATTAGGAATCCGTAATAAGTCATTAGGCTAAAAAGCCCGATTAACTTCAGTAGCACGGTTTTTCCACCGGCATTAACCCCACTAATTACTAGTCCGCGCTCAGATCTAAACTCTAAATCTTCGGGGACAAAAGACGCCATTAGGGGGTGGCGAGCGCCTACAAGGATAATCTCGCCTTCTTCTGAAAGTTCTGGAAGAATCCCCTCAATTTCATTACTGTAACTTGCCCTGGCAAGAATTGCGTCAAGTTCCGCTATCACGCTATGGTTTTCTATAATTTCAAGAGCGTATGGCTTTGCAAATTCTATGAATTCTGTCAGTATTCTCCTGACTTCAATCTCCTCCTCCAATAAGAGTTTCTGGCGTTCATTGTTCAGCTCCACAACTTCTTTAGGCTCAACGTAAACGCTCGCACCTGTTAGTGAGTAATCAATTATTAACCCGGGGAACAGGTGGAGCATTCCAGTTGGAATATTCACGGTTAGCCTATTGTTCCTGATGCTTATGTGGGCTTCCGCATCCTTCCCCTTAAGTCGCATCCGCATCATCCTTTGAATTCTTTCTTCAGTCTCTAGTTGGATATCGCAGAGTGTTGCCCTTAGAGAGCGAAGGTGCGCTGACGCTGAATCTTTTACTTCGCAATCCTCAGTAAAAATTGCGGAAAACCTATCTCTAAGCTCATCAAGCCTATTGAGCCTAGCCAATAAATCTGCAAGCTCAGTATATTTTGTTCTTTTTAGCCGACCTTTGAGGCAAAGAGTGCTTTCGTTGCACCTCAAAAAGTCCCTTAAAGCATTTAGCTCCTCCAGCTCAGGTACCTTTCCGCTCTTTATTTTGAAAGCGAAGGAAGTATCTTCAGGTAGCTTTCCAATATCTAGCTCGTCTTTCCAGGTTTCGCAGGAAAGAATGTCAACCGCCTCAAGGGTTTCTGTCAGCTTCTTCCTAATATCTTTTGGCTCAAAGGAGAGAGATGCATTCTGCAAAAGTTTCTTTCCAGCAAGAGACTGACAGAATTCGCTCGCTCGCCTAAGAACCATTTCAAAATCAAGTTCTGCTATTAACCCAATGCTCTGTCTATCCATTATGTATGCAACAAAAGAAAGTATATCTGATAACGTTGGTGAAGGTTTCCCGTTTGGTTTCTCGTTTCAAGTATACAGAAAAACTTAAAATCGGTGGCTTTGAGAAAGTTTCCTGCCTAGTCTTCCCTAAGTCTCTATTATAGCCAGCAAGAATCAAAGAAATTTTCTTCTAAACTGGAACCAAAGCGAAATTCTAGAGTCTAAATTTACTGACAGCTGTACCTTTACAATTAACCTCTAACCTCAGCTGTCTGGTTGTTATTCCCCCAAGCCCCCATCAAAAGGGGGCTATTTTTTGCTATAATTTCCCACAGGTGAGGCTTCCTCTAGTCAAAGTATTTGTAATTCTGTGGTTGCTCGCGGTAGCTTTTTCAACTGGCGCTAAGGAATTTTACCGCGCGGAGCTATCCATGCACGCAAGCTCCGCAGAGGTTATCTCATTAACGGTTAACGGGATTGAGATATTTGCGCTTAGAGCAAAACCGCCAATCAAAAAGCTCGCTAAAGAAATTATGGACGCTTTGAACCAATCCCTTAGGCAAAAGGGAAAGGAAACAGGCATTCTTATCAGTGAAAAAGAAGGTTATCTTACTCTTTCTTTTTCACCAAAGACATCCTTCAAGATCCCGCTTAGTGAGTTAACGATAAAGGCTGACGAGGATGGCAAAACCGCATCTTTAGTAAAGTCAAGGTTAAACGTTGCGCTTGGCAAATCTGCGCTGGCAATTGAGCCAGAGGAAGTTGTGGCGCCGGTTGGTGAACCAAGAAATTATAGAATCATAAGTTCGTTAAATCCTTCCAGGTGGCGCATCCTAAACCCATTTTCCGATATAGTTCGCGTTAATCCGAGCGACGATGGCTTTTCGCTATTTGGGAACAAAGAAGGTTCAGGTTATCTAATCCTTGAGCAGGGAGTGGTAAAAAAAGAGATACCGTTCAAGGCTCAGTACTTATCCGCCTACCTTCCTGAAAATCTAACACTTGAGTTTGTAGGAGAAAGACCCAATTCTGAAGAAATAATAACATTCGCGAAGTCTCAGTTAATAGCCTCCGCAGAAATCTCTCGTGGCTCAAATATAGAAGTTCAGTCAGCCCAAAATGCGCTCAATTCATCCGAGGTGACGCTAAAGGTGAAAGCAAGCGCAGAGGGAAGGATAAAGGTCAACCGTGAGATACCGGTGTCACTGGAACGCGCAAATATCAAATTGCGTGAGCCAGATGTTATTCTTTTTTCAAATCGCCCCGAGCAAATTTTCTATCCAGGCGAGCTTTACTCAGCTTCCGCGTCTTTCGGGGAAGTTGTGCATCTTGTTTACCATCATCAAAATAGAACCGGCTTTCCACTTCTGATTAGGGTTACCTTGGAGAACCTTTCAGGAGCTGAAACTAAATGTCTAATCTCTGGAGGAACATCTCCATCAATGCTTTCTACTTATGATGTGGGCTTTACGAGTGCTCGTGAAAGGTTGAATAAGTATCAGAGGGGAAAAGGTATGCTCCTTACACTTTCTTCATATAGACAAACCGTTCTATGGGAAGGATTAGTCTCAAAAGATTACTCGGTCTCGGGTAATCTTGATATTTCGGTGGTAAAGGGCGGAGCGGTAGCGCTTAGAGTGATAGCCCTAGATGCCCGTAAACCCCACGGAGTATTCACTGAAATACCAAGCTCGTCATCATCTCAAGCCCCTCTCATTCAAACCTACGTCTCGTCACCTCCCCAATTCCATCCTGCCTTCATCCGAAAGGAATTTACATATCATCCTGATGGACACTGGCTTTTTATTCGGCTGGGAAAGGGAGAAGTAAAGCACAAAAAGACTGGAGAGGTTCTCGCTGGCGATTATGGAGTTCTGTATGAATTTACGGTGACGATAGTAAATGATAGCGTTCAGTTTAAGAATATCAACGTATCCTTTGATGCCACTGGCGGATTGGCGCGAGGCATCTTCATCATTGATAATACTCCCTTTGAGACACCAGTAGTTTCTCCAGGCTCCCCATATAGGCTTTATTCCTTCATTGTAAGTCCATACGAAAGAAGAGAAGTCAAAATACTCACTACCACTCTTAACGGCTCACACTACCCCGCAAGCCTAATCTTTTCTTCAGATTGAATTTTTCCTCATTAACTTCCTGCCATTAGTTCCCCCTTCTAAGAAGATATTTCCTTCACCTGAACATCCATAGAAAATATTGCGTCAAATAAACTAGCTTATCCAAATTGCTTTAGGAGGTATTGAAAATGAAAGGAATATTCAAGAGTTTTGCCTTTTCCCTATTGTTAATCTCGCTAGCGTCATCCACTTATGCAAAAGAAGATTCAGGGGCGCCTCTGCGCGAACGAGTTAAGAAAGCAGGTTTCCTAAGAATTATCAAGGGGACTTTGGAGCAAATTGATGCGGATCGTGTAACTATTAGCGTGGAAAGTATCTTAGAACCGCGCGCTGGCGAGTTAAAAGACTTTCCAAAACGTCTCTCTTTAGATCTAAGCGGGAATGTGCGTTACTGTAAGAACATGGACAAAAATGTAAAACTAGACTCATTTTCCAAAGGTGACAAAGTCGTGGTTATAGCAAAATATTCAGAGGATGGCAGATATGAGGTAAGGGCGTTTTTGGATGATAAGAGTGCGTTAAAGATGCGAGAGGGGCTTCAGGATAGGCTTGGGAAGGGGAAGCATAGGCAAGGTATGGATCAGCGTGATAAATGGGGACAGCGACCCCGCTTTGGTCAGAGTGAAAGATTTAGAGGCAGAGGAGAAATAGGTGCCCGTTTTGGAAGGCGTATTCCACCAGCTTTTTCCGCAATTTACCTCGGACTCGCAGATAAACCAGGAACAATAAAACTGGAGTTAACGGGTCCTTACCGTCCGATATCTGCGGACAGGCAGTTCCGAGCAGATACCCTCTCACCTCCTCCCGGCTTTCCCGAAGGCAAGAAAGTAATCGTTGCGAAAGTTGGCGAAAATGCACGCGTTTTAATTAAAAATGAAAAGGCGGACATATCTGATCTTGCTAAAGGAACAGAAGTGGTAGTGTTCCTTCGCGGTCTTAGGGCGATGGACGAGTCTGAGCCTATTGTTTTGGTGCTTGCAGACAAGGAATCTGCGGAGGCTTTTAGAGAAAGACTTATGGAAAAGTTAGAAGCATGGAGAAGTGAACGTGATAAAAAGCAGGAACAACCACGTGAGCGTCGATTCCCTCGCGAGAACTAAACTATTCTTGCCAATTCCTTAAGGTTTATCTAATTCTAATCTTAGCTCCTAAGTATTGTTTCGTGAAGACGGAAGAAGTACTCAGATAGCTTCTTCCGTCTTCTCGTAATATGGTAGTTCGTAATATGGTAAAATTTAATGTTAAGAAAATAAGTGGGAAAGAATGGGTAGCCTGAATAAAATTTTACTTATCGGAAATGTTGGAAGGGAACCTGAGATCAGGTATACCCCTGCGGGAGTTCCAGTAGCTAGATTTTCTCTTGCCACATCGGAGCGATGGAGGAGTCGTGAAACCGGTGAGCAACAGGACCGAACAGAATGGCACAACATAGTAGCCTTTGGTCGTCTGGCGGAGCAAGTGAAGGAGTACGTTGCGAAGGGACGCCAGCTATTCGTAGATGGCAGGCTAAGGACGACCAACTGGACGGATGTCAATGGCATTAAACACACTCGCACGGAAATTTTTGCCGATAGAATAATTTTTCTCGGTCGACGTGAAGGCGAGCAAGCTGAAAGGGGAATTGCCCCATCTGTTGGTATTGAAGTGGACGAGGATTTTACTCTTGATGACCTTGGCCCAGCGGTGGAAATGGATGACCTCTCTTTAACCCCGGGTGATTAAACGAGAATGTTACTCCTCAACTCCCGCTTTCACTCTCATCCCTTCCGGTTCAATTAACGCATTCTTCGCTCAACTGTAAGATAAAATGCCTTTCTCCTTCTCCATTCCATTCAGCTGTACATCTTGTCAATAATGTCCTTATACTTTTCCTGCACAACTTTTCTTCTAACTTTCATCGTGGGAGTAACCTCTCCACTTTCTACGCAGAACTCATTCATAACAAGGGTAAATCGGTGAATTTTTTCAAAATCCGCAAGTCTCACAGTCAATCTCTCAATTTCGCTCCTTATTAACTCTCGTAACTTTTCATTCTCGCCCAAAGCTTCCAAGTTGCTAAATTCCAAGTGAACATTGTGGAGTTTAGCCCAAGTCTTCACGTTCTCCAAGTTAGGAACAATCAAGGCGGTAATTGTGGTTCTCTTATCTCCGAACAAAACCGCAGAGGAAATGTACGGGCTTTCCTGCAAGGCATTCTCTATTGGTTGTGGTGCAACCTTCTTTCCGGAGGCTAAAACAATTATGTCTTTCTTCCGATCTGTTATTTTCAAGTATCCATCCTCATCAATTTCGCCAATATCTCCAGTGTGGAACCAACCTTCTTCATCAATTGCCTTACGTGTCTCCTCTTCCTTTTTATAGTATCCAAGCATTACACTAGGCGCTTTCACGAGTATCTCTCCATCATCAGCTATTCTTAACTGAACATTTCTAAGCGGAGGTCCCACTGTTCCAAATTTGAACCTCCTGGGTGAATTAACGTTAGTTACAGGTGAAGTTTCAGTAAGGCCATATCCCTCAAGGATGATGAGACCAAGAGATGCGAAAAATAGAGCGTTAGCCCTAGGTAGTGGTGCACCACCGGATATGAAGTTCTTTAACCTATCCATACCAAGGCTTGCTCTAATTTTGGATAGTACAAGCTTGTCATACAACCACCATTTTACAAGAAGACTAATGGGCAATCCTTTCCTCGCTTGCAGGAGTTCACACCTTTTCCTGCCCACTTCAAGCGCAGTTTTCACCAATGCCTTTTTCCTTGCTGGCTCTTTATCCAGAGCCTTTAACAGCTTTTCTCGCATTGCCTCAAAAAATCTAGGCACTAAAGTTACATAATGGGGTCTAACCTCAAGTGCGTTTTCCCGCACCGTTGCATAGCTTTCAGCAAGAGCAATACAGCATCCTTTTGTAATTGATGTGTAATAGTCCGCCATTCTAGGAAGTACATGATTTAATGGCAACACAGATAGAATCACTTCACCCGTTTTATACGGAATAACCTCAAGCGCAGCCTCAATATTACTTACAAAATTCTTGTGCGAGAGCATCACGCCCTTAGGCTCCCCCGTTGTTCCAGATGTATAAATAATAGTCACAAGATCGTTATCTTTGACCATCTCCCCTAACTTGTTAAGCTCTATCTCGCTTATCGGATTTTCTTTGCCAAGCTCTAAAAGTCGCTCAAAGGTGAGCACATCTTTTTTGGGGTCGGGAAAGCAGTCCATAGTAATGGTGCGCAATGTTGGCACGCTTTCTTTCATATGTAACGCCTTTTCCAATTGGGTCTGCCCTGAGACTATCATTATCTCTGAACCAGAATCAGTGACGATATATCTAATCTGCTCTACGGTGTAGGAAGGAAACATTGCCACACAAACAGCGCCAATATGAAGCATCGCCAAATCACAAATAATCCACTCCACCCTGTTTTCTGAGAGAAGAGCAATTCTGTCCCCCCTTTGAACGTTTAATGCTTTAAGTCCGCTTGCAAAAAGCCTAACCTTTTCTGCCAGCTCCTTATAGGTTATTCCACGATACCGCCCTTCTTTCTTGAATAAAAGCGCATTTTTCTTTGGGTACTTCCTCACCGAAGACTGAAACTTCTTTACTAATGTGCTCACTCGTTCATTCCCCAAAAGACTATGTTGTTTCGCGCTAATCCACTTTTATCACTACCTTAGCCCAGTATGATAGTATATCTTAGCTAGTTAACGGAAAGTCTCCTAATTTTGTGAGGTGAAAGATGATTGTAGGTTTATGGATTTTACTGGCGATTGTAATTCTATTAGTTCTATGGTTTATTGGCATTTACAATCGCTTTGTTAGTTTAAGAAATGGCATTCAGGGCGCATGGGCACAAATTGATGTTCAACTGAAGAAGCGTTACGACCTAGTTCCAAACCTTGTAGAGACGGTCAAGGGTTATGCCAAGCACGAGCACGAGGTTTTTGAAAGAGTGACAGAAGCCAGAGCCCGTGCCATATCTGCTGGCTCCGTTGGTGATCAATCTCAGGCGGAAAATATGCTAACAAGCGCACTGAGGAGTTTATTTGCTGTTGCTGAGAATTACCCCGAATTAAAGGCTAGCCAGAACTTCCTTGCCCTGCAAGAGGAGCTCGCGAATATAGAAAATCGTATCGCATATGCCCGCCAGCACTTCAACGATCTCGTCCAAACTTACAACACAACACGACAGCAATTTCCTGCTTCAATTGTCGCATCTATGTTGGCGTTTCCGCCTTCTGAGTACTTTGAAATTGAGGAGATTGCGCGCGAAGTCCCTGAGGTTAGCTTTACTAAATAGTTAGGAGTTTTATGGCTTCAGCTTCAGATTTCCTGATAGTTTTTGTTACAGTTGACGCCATTGACACTGCGGAGAGTATAGCAACTACTCTTATTCAGGAACGCCTCGCAGCCTGCGTTAACCTTATCCCTCAGGTTCACTCCTACTACATTTGGCAGGACGAACTTAGAAGAGACACAGAAATTCTTATGATTATTAAAACAACTATTGATGCCTATAAAGCCCTAGAACAGAAAATACTTGAGCTTCATCCCTATGAAGTGCCGGAAGTCTTAGCTGTAAGTATTGTTGATGGTTGTAAGATTTATCTAGATTGGCTTAATAGTATGGTCTCCTCCTAGAGAAATAATGATTCCAAGGACAAGCTCAACATTAACAGAGAAAGATTCGTCAAATTCTACTCGGCGCGCGTGTCCCTTTCCATTAGTTTCAACATTTTGGTTTATATTACTCACCGCAATTTTCATCGCGATTTTGCTAACTCTTCTCCACAAGGGTTTCTTTTCATCAACGAAGCCTCTTTCTTCCAAAGCCCATTCCAAGAATGAGTATAAACCATTCTTTCTCGTTTATGGTGACAAACTTATTGATATATCCTTAGACACAGGTGAGGAAAAGCCTTTGGACGTCAAAAGTCCAATCCTATGTTATGTAAGCACAGAACTTGAAAGTGGTGGCTATCTTCTTAGCTTCGTTGATGATGAACTTAGACCGGGTTTTGTAGTCCTAGACAGGTCTCTTGCCCCAAGAATTTCTGTGTTAAAGATGACCGCGTGGAAGCTTGGCTCACACCATATTCTAGGTGTGCTTGAGGAAGCCACACTGGAGAGAAAGCCTTTAGAGAATGCGGTAGCTCTGTGGAACACCTCTAGTTTTAAGCAAGTTTTTTTCTTGCCAAATACCTTTCCCCTATCAGCAATTAGCTTCTTCTACGAGGGGGCACCGAAAAATAAACTCGCGAAGCAGTCTCTATTACTATTCACTTACGAAAGCACTGGTTTACCCTTGTATCCCTATACCCCAAGAACAAAGTTTAGATCAGTGAACCAAACGAGCGGGAAAATTGAGTGGGAAACCGATGTCTACTTTCTACGTGAGGTATCTTCAATTGACCTTCTCTTTGAAAGCGAGGATTTTTTTCTTCTAGGTGGAATAGTTGATTATGAGCACTATCTTTATCTATGTCTTTCCGGTTCTGGGAAAATACTCTGGCAAAAAGTTTATAATGCCTTTCCAATCACAAAAGCTATTTACCCCTACCAGGGAGTTGCTAGCCTCCTTCCAGTGAAAGTATCCTTACCTTATATCACTTTTCCTTCAGTAGGTATGGAGACGGGGGGTAAGAAGTTAATGCGGCTAGACCTTAGAGTTGGAATGTATAATTTGGAAAATAATCAATCTGAGCTGACTAGGATTGATAAAGCCTATGATAGGCTATACTCTTCAGGTTCCGTCTATAGCTCACTACTAGCAGACTCTCCATCGACAAGCTCAAGAACCCCACATACCCCTAAAGGTATGTTGCCACAAAGGGGTGAGAGAAATTCGCTGATAAAATCTGAGTCCGATCTCAAGCCAGCTAAAGAAGGGGAAATGTTCAGCCTCTACCTGGATCTTCCCACAGTTCCCACTAGCTTGACATTTCAGGCACTGCCACATATTTTTGAGCGACAAAGCGGAGTGGAAATAAATCTAGTACGGGATGGGCAATATCCTAAATTTTTAGTTCCACTAGTCGTAGACGGGAAAACAGTTATCCTCACAGAGAAAACCCTTGTCTATTTGAAAGAGGGTAACCAAAGGAGTGTTCCTTTAGAGTTTGAAGAATTCTGAAATTTTCTGGAAAAAGCCTCTCGCCTAGCTTGATGGCACTTTTACCTCAATAACTACTTCATTAGTTCCAGCTATCATTTTCGGATTATCCCCAAGAACGACGCCCTCAAAGTCTCCACCATCAGGTCTATTTAAAAGCAGATAATAACTTCCACTTGGAACTAACTTCCACTGATCAGAGACACCGCTCTCCGCAGTGCTTCTTACTTCCAATTCCATTTGTGATTGGTGAAGTGATGCCACCTCAGAGGATGTCAATCCACCATAAAGCCCAACGCTTTCAATAAGTGCGCCAATGCTCCCCGCTAGGTTAAATTCAGGTTGGAGAACCAGGTTAAACCTCTGGCTTTCAGTGAGTAATCGGTTTTCAATAGGCGAGCCCTCCTCGTCTAAAACTTTCACTAAAACTTTTATCCTTTCAGTATCAGGCATAACAAGGTCTCCGCCGGAGTTCACCTGTGACGGCGCCTCTATCAACTTATACCCAAACCCACGCTCTGGGCTGAACCCTATGATAAGCACCGGCTTACCTAGCACCCTCTCAAATAGGAAAGCCCCAGAGGAATTCGTCATTATGAACTTATAGTTTCCCTCCTCGTCGGTGATAATTTTGCTTGGAGTTCCACCGACCGCATCCGGTACTGCAATAGTTACTAAAACTTGCGCCAGCTCAAGTCCGCTTGTATCTACCACCTTGCCAGATATAGTAACTTCAGAAAGCCCCTCCTCAATTTGTAGGTCAATGCTTTGGTCTTCATTATCAACTTTGCCCAGCTCTCTTACGAGAAGCACAGTTCCCCGGAGGCTTACACTGATAGTATATGTAGCATCTTCATACCAGGGCATCGCCATTCTATAAATCCCTTCTTCGTTCGTAGTTACCCTGCCAGTAACATCATCATCCGGCTCCACTCTATCCGCGATAATTGAGACTTCGTATCCACTCAACGCTTTCCCGGTGGTATCTGTAATTTTGCCAGTCCAGATGCGGTTGTTTCCGCCTTTCTTTAGAAACTGGTTATACAGGAAGGCGCCGACAAGAATGTCTCCCCCGCCAGCTCCACAACCCACAAGAAATCCACTTAGCAAAACAAGTACTAGCGCGCCTTGCAAAACTTTCACTCCAATAAAATTTCTCGTTATTTGTCTCATTTTTCTTCGCCCTTAATCAAAACTAGATTTTAGCATAGTGCCTTTATAGACTGAGCTTCGTAAACGGTTACAATATTGGCGGCGATCTATTGCATGCAATTTTTCAACACTATTTGGAAACTCATTAACTTCGGATGGTGAGCATTTTTCGTTGGGTATAGATTTTGTTTTCTGCTTTTTTATTCTAGGTATATCTTCATGGAAGCAAAGCACGAGATGAAAAAGCGTTTCAAGCGATGTCTGATAGAAGTAGCAAAACATGTATGAACTTTCTACTATAAATTAGTCTATATATTACTCTTTTCTAAGCTTCTCACTTTGGTATAATAATTTGTACTAATGTCCGAGACGCATTCCATTGTGCCACCTATTGCAAATGGTCAGGTTGAGCGATTCCACGCAGGAGATATTGTTCTAATTTCCGGTGAAATTTTTACCGCTCGTGATTCTGCTCACAAGAGGTTAGTGGCTTTGGCAAAGGCAGGGGAAGTTTTGCCGTTGGACTTGAACGGCGCGGTTTTGTATTACGTAGGCCCAACTCCCGCACCGCCCGGCAGACCAATCGGTTCCGCTGGCCCTACAACTTCTTCTAGGATGGATCCTTACACTGAAGATATTCTATCTCTCGGTGTCCGATTGTTAATTGGAAAAGGTTCAAGATCTCAATCCGTTAAAGATGCCTTCTTAAAGCACAAAGCAATTTACTGCGCTGCTGTTGGTGGCGCAGGCGCCCTTATAAGTCAAAAATTACTATCCGCAAAGGTAGTAGCTTTTGAGGAGCTCGGACCGGAAGCGATTCATCTTCTCACCGTGAAAGATTTTCCCTGTATAGTGGTTAACGACATTTACGGGAGAGACCTTTACGAAACAGGAGTGCAGGCTTATAGAAGACTCTAATCTCTCTTAAACTGAAGAGGTAACAATGGGACTAGAGCGTGCTGTTGCAAAAAATTATTTCTTTATTAAGAGACTTCACAGCTTACTCGGAGTATTTCCGCTAGCATTCTTCCTGCTTGAACACTTCCTTGTTAATAGCCTATCCCTTCAAGGTGCGGGCAGGTTCAATTCTGCAAGTGAATTTTTAGAAAGCTTGCCATTTTTGTTGGTATGGGAGCTTGGTTTAATAGTAATCCCTCTTTATATTCACGGTTTTTTGGGGCTCTGGCTTGTTATGCAGGGGAGCGTGGAAACCCGTGTGCCATACATTCGCAATTGGCTCTATCTACTGCAGCGCGCAACCGGTATATTTACCCTAATCTTTGTTACTTACCATATCATTGCGACCCGTATCTGGTCTAAGTATGTCCTTCATACGGAGGACTTATACGCATTGATGCAGAACTATCTTAAAATTCCATACATCTTTGCCATTTATCTTCTCGGGGTGATATGCGCTTCATTTCATGTTGGAAACGGGCTTTTCAATTTTACTTACAAGTGGGGCATCACTGTGTCCGAGCGTTCCCAAACTTTTATGATGATTTTGTCTTGGTTTATTGCTCTTGCCTTTATTGTCATAGGAGTGGGTGCGCTATTTGGTTTTATTAAGTAGAAAATTATTTTTAAAAAAGGGCGACATGAGATTTAACTATGAATAGTCCCAGTGTAATTGTTGTCGGTGGTGGTCTTGCAGGGTTAATGACCACTATTAAAATTTGTGAATTGGGCTATCCTGTTCAGCTTTTTTCCTACATTCCCGTAAGGAGAAGCCACAGCGTTTGTGCGCAAGGTGGAATTAATGCTTCCATCAACATCAAAGGTGAAGGGGATAGCCCTGATGTGCACTTTGACGAAACAATTTTGGGAGGCGACTTTCTTGCCAATCAACCTCCGGTCAAGGGAATGTGTTACGCCGCGCCTGAGATTGTCTATATGTTAGATAGAATGGGAGTTCCCTTTAACAGGACACCGGAGGGCAATCTGGATTTTCGTCGCTTTGGTGGAACTCTTTATCACAGGACTGCTTTTGCTGGTGCAACAACTGGTCAACAGATGATGTACGCCCTGGACGAGCAAGTCCGAAAGTTCGAGGCTGAAGGTTTGGTTACGAAGTATGAGTACTTCAGTATGCTGGGACTAATCCTTGATGAACAGGGTCGTGCTCGTGGGATAACCGCTCTTAATTTACCTACGATGGAAATCATTCCATTTCCAGCGGATGCAGTGGTAATGGCCACAGGTGGTCCAGGTCTTGTCTTTGGCAAGACAACAAACTCTATGACCTGCACCGGCTCTGCGGTGACTAGAGCTTTCCTTCAAGGAGCGAGGTATGCAAATCCTGAATTCATTCAAGTTCATCCAACAGCAATACCTGGAGGTGACAAGCGTAGACTAATTTCCGAAAGTGTGCGTGGAGAGGGTGGGCGCGTCTGGACTTACAAGGATGGGAAAAAATGGTACTTCCTTGAAGAAATGTTTCCTACCTACGGCAATCTTGTTCCAAGAGATATTGCAAGCCGTGTCATTTTTGATGTTTGTGTTAATCAGAAGCTTGGGATAAATGGCGAAAATTACGTCTACCTAGATGTTACTCATCTACCGAAGGACTTTCTCAAGAAGAAGCTCGGTGGAGTTCTTGAAATCTATGAAAAGTTCACTGGCGAAGACCCATACACTACCCCAATGAAAGTTTTTCCTGCTGTGCATTATTCAATGGGTGGACTTTGGATTGATTACGAGCATATGACAAACATTCCTGGGCTCTTCGCCGTTGGTGAATGCGACTACCAGTATCACGGAGCTAATAGGCTTGGCGCAAACTCTCTTCTTTCATGCATTTATGGTGGTATGATTGCCGGCCCAGAATGTGTGAGCTATATCAGCGGGGAGAGGCTTGAACCTCTTAGAGATGGTGTTCTCTCCTCCTACGCCAAGAGGGAAGAAGAGGATTTTGAGGCTATCTTCTCCCTTGAGGGAGAGGAAAACGCCTATGCGATTCAAGATGAAATGGCGGAAATGATGATTGAGAATGTAACAGTTGTTCGTGAAAACTCAAAACTCAAGAGAACCCTTGACCGCCTTTTTGAGCTTGAAGAAAGGACCAGGAAGATTGGAATATCTGACAAAGGAAGGAGAATGAATCAAGAAGTTCTCTTTGTGCGCGAGCTGAGAGATAGGTTACTTTTAGCAAGGGCAATAACTGAGGGTGCATTTCTTAGAAACGAAAGCAGGGGAGCTCACTATAAACCTGAGTTTCCTGAGAGAAACGATGACGATTGGCTTAAGACTACGATTGCGGAGTATGACAATGGTAACGTGAAGTTTAGTTATGAGCCAGTAGATGTTTCTCTTATTAAACCCAGAGAAAGACGTTACGATGTCAAGACGAAATCCTGAGGTTATGGCTGATGAGTAACAAAAGTGTAATTCTTAGAATAAGGCGTCAAGCGGAGCCTTACTCTCAACCCTATTGGGAAGAATTTGAAGTTCCATACTCTCCGCAGATGAACGTAATCACCTGTTTGATGCTAATCCAGCGCAATCCTGTAACAAGGGATGGCAGGAAAACTAGCGCGCCCAGCTGGGATATGTCCTGTTTAGAGGAAGTATGTGGTGCGTGCACGATGGTCATTAACGGGAGGCCTCGGCAGTCCTGTAGCGCATTGGTGGATACTCTGGAGCAGCCGATCACCCTAGAGCCGATGAGCAAATTCCCCATAGTGAAGGACTTAGTGGTTGATAGGGGTAAGCTCTTTAAGGACTTGATGAAAGTAAATGCTTGGATTGACCTGGACGGAACACACGCGATGGGAGCCGGCCCAAGATACTCTCAAGAGCTTCAAGAGTTAAGATATGATCTTAGTAGATGTATGAGTTGTGGTTGCTGTTTGGAAGTTTGTCCCCAGTATGACTCAAGCAAGGCTTTCGTGGGCGCAGCGGTGATTTCACAGGTAAGGCTATTTAACCTGCATCCCACCGGTTCACTCTCCTCAAACAAACGTCTAGAGATGTTAGCTCAACCAGGAGGTATAACCGATTGTGGAAATGCGCAGAACTGTGTCCGCGCCTGTCCTAAGGAAATAAAACTTACAGAATCTATCGCTGAAATGGGTAGGCAGATGTTCTTCTATGGCTTGAGGAAATTTTTCGGTGGTAAGCCTCACTAGCTCTGAACTAAAGTTAATTAGATAAGAACTTGCGTTATTTTTTTCTAAGAATTTTTATTATCTGCGAATACTATTTACCTATAAAAGAAAAACCGCTACAAGGGTAACTCTTTCAATCCATGTAGCGGTTTTCTCAAATACAGCTTTTGTCTCTTCAACTACTCTCTAGGTATCGTAACACCAGGCATAATCACGCCTGTGTTGTTGTCACGACTAAATTGAACGGGTAAGAGAAGCATGCGGAAATTCGGGTCAGCAAGAACCGTTAGGTCAAGGTCTCTACCATCGCCATTACCTATCACAACATAATCAGCAGCCCAAGGCCTCAGAGGCAATAGAGTTCTAGTAACTGGATAGATATCAGTTTCTGATGGAAGCCACAGAACAGGAACCCCGGGAAGCCTACGATTGGGATCCCCGCCAATAACTCCCCTAATGTCAAGAGTAAGGTAGTGGAGCCATGGATTGCCAGTTGTTGGGTCATCGTTCTCAATATACCTACTCAATGGGGATGATTCATCTATGTAAAGTCCATCCACGAAGTTAGCAAGCGCCCAACGGGTAAAGATGACGTCAAACTTCTCGCCAGTGGCATTTTCAATAATTTGAACAGGCCCAGTTCCACCAACAGTGTAAATTTTTCTGATAGCGGAGGGTCCATAGTGCTCCATCAAGTAAAGGAAGAATAGGAACGTTCCACCATACTGAGCAAGAACGTCCACATCCCTAAACCTACCGAAATCAAGTGGTATTGGAGTAGTCTGGATTTGGAAGAGATATGAAGTTAACTGATCAATGAGTAACTGGGCAGTCCTACCGCTAGAGATAGTATAGCCAGCGACGTAAATAGCAAGCTGGGAGAGCCCTTCATTCAGCCATCTAGAATCTCCAACGCCGTTATCAGCAAAAATCTTGTGTTGAAATTCATGGGCTGTTACCGCATAAACCTGGCTCCAATCGTCGCTGTCCTGTGGGAAAATCATCGGATCTATATAGAGCGTTGACCAAGCGTAAGATTCCTCTTCCCGTGGCTCTTCTTCTTCGCCCTCACGTGGGGGGCGGAATATTCCTCGCTGCCAGTTGGAGTAAAGCCCCCCAGCTCCAAACTGACCTAAGTTTAGAATCGCGATAACTATTCTTTGATCTCTACCAATGTCTGTATCAGGCTCGCCAGGTAAATCTCTAATTAAGTTACCCTCACGGTCAAAGTCGTCAGTGGTGAGTCTTAAATTTCTGTCAATGTCTTTCCAAATTGGACCATCGTTTGGACCTGGCCCCTCATTGCGAGTCCCAAGAACCGGTGCCATTGCCTCGGTCACGTTGGGATAAATAACTGTGTCAAACTCCCTCGCCAAACGATTCAATCTTTCCTCAGTGAAACGAACTCCATCGGGGAAACCGTTGTTTATCTCAGTAGTGAGAAAGATATAGCATCTCGAGCCTATGGCTACTAGCCTTCCGTCCTGTCCATAATAGGCATCAGGCCACCTAAGCTCCTCAGGGTTATCCATTCTCTGCTCTCCCTGCTCAACAGGCGGTAAAGGTTTCGTTCTCGGGATCTCGGTAAAGGTTCGCACCACACCCTTAGACAGTAGAGATACAGTCTTAAGCGGGGCGCGCGTATCATGCCCACCCTGGGAAACCCAGTCCTTGTGCGCCCACTCTCTTAGTTCCTCAAGACTTGCTCTCTTGCCTTTTGGTTTTAGTCCTTTGTAATTCGAAGTGTCCAACAAAGTTGAGTAATTCTTTGGGTTTGATAAATCAATAATCTGTTTCTTAGCGAAGTTAGAAACGCTTCTATCTACCAAGTTAAAGCTCAAGGAGTAAGTGCTTTCTGGAAGCCAGCCTACTTCTGCCTCTGGAGGTGGTTGATAATCCAGGTAGTTCTTATCAATATTTACCATTACTAAAGCCAGTTGTTGCCCTGGTTGAAAGTTCTTGATGGTGACCGTGCCATTCCCCTGACTATCCGTAATCATTGGGAATATTTGCGCACCCCAATTTCCCTCTGGGGTGATTGGGGGTAATTCGGGAAGAGACGTGGATGGTGATGGTGGTTGAAAACCCGGATAGGCAACAAATCCGCCCTGATTGAGTGGTGGAGATTGGGTGGAAGGATTGTAAATCTGTCCGTTCGGTGGAGTTGTGGTTGTGGTTACATCTCCACCACCACCGCAGGACAACGCAAATCCGCTTATTAAAATAATACTTCCCGCTAATAAAACGGCCTTAAGTGTTTTCATATGCAAACTCCAATTTTTAATAAGGCTCTCAGTTAAATTATACCCAATCAAGCGGAAACATAACAATTTCATCCAAATCTATTGCTGTATTTATTATGCGAGAATTTATGGCTATTCAGTCTGTGATTCTGTTTCTTTGGCTTTTTCTAGAAACTTCCTAATTAGCCTTCTGCCATTATTGATCGTTTCCAACACACTGCCAAAATCTCTATTCAGATTATCTAAGAGCTCATTAGTGTAAATTAGTGCTTCATTTTTTATTTCTACGGCTTCCCGCTTAGCTTGAGCAATTATTCTTTCGGCTTCCTGCTGGGCTTCACGCACTATGACGTCCTCTTTGATCAACTCTTGCGCGCGCCTCTCCGCAGCTTCTAAAATTCGTTTATGCTCCTGCTTAGCGTTTTCTATAATTGAGTTACGCTCCTTAATAATTCTCTTAGCCTCTTTTACCACCAAGGGTAAAGCTTCCCTCATTGCCATTGATATTCGGAAGAATTCATGGTCTGGAATGGTGACTCTATGCGGGAAGAAAAATGGTGTCCTCTGTGCGTAAGACTCCATTTCATCGATAAGCTTTTCAGCTGTATCTAAATCTGCAAACTCTTCAGTCATTTTCTCAAATATTTATATTTACTCAAGTTATTAAAACTCAGTTTTGAGTTGCTTACTTACTTTTTTCATTATAGCATCTTCTACCACCTTAGGCACAAATAGCGTTAAATCACCGCCATGCTGGGCAATTTCCCTTACCAAGGAAGAACTAAGATAAAGGTACTCCAGGCTTGTTACAAAAAACACCGTCTCAATATCACTTGCCAGCCTTCTATTCATTAGAGCCATCTGAAATTCATATTCAAAGTCTGTTGTCTCTCTAAGACCGCGAATAATTACCGTTGCGTTCTTTTCCTTGGCGAAATCAATTAAGAGACCGTCAAAGGCGCAAACCTCAACGTTTGTAATCCCTGAGGTTACCTCCTTGAGTAGTGCAATCTTTTCCTCAAGTGTAAAAATAGCGTCTTTTTCCTTAGAATCTTTCGTCGTCGCAACCAAAACCTCAGGGAAAATCCGTACCGCTCTTTCTAGTATATCCAAATGCCCATACGTAATGGGGTTGAAAGTTCCAGGATAGACCGCCCTTGTCACTGTCCCTGTTCCTCTTGGGTTAATTTTTGAAACCTTAGTCTAGCCTGTTTCCTCTAATCCGTCAATTTTAGTATATCTCAGATAATTTTTTCTTGGAAAGAACACCATTTTTACTTAACCCTGCTCATTTTACAGCGATATCTAAAGTTAACTCAATCGGATAACTTATGTAAGTGTTTGTGCTTCATCCACATTAAATTCGCGGGTAAGGATAATTGCTATTCTTCAATTTCATTAATATTAATTTTTTATTAGAGGGATGTTTACCATTGGGATTGATAGGGTAAAATATGATGTGCCATATGTCACTAAATTTCTTTAGAAAAATTTCTTTACCACAAAGAAGGCAAGGATTCACGCTCATAGAACTTCTTGTAGTTTTGGTGATAGTGACGATAATTTTATCCATAGCAGTTCCCGCCATTCTAAGTGGTAGAAGCCAAAGAGTTCTTGTCGCCTCTGCGAGTAGGTTCTATGCGGATCTTCAATGGGCAATGACCGAGGCGCAGAAAAGTGGAACGAACTATTATCTCGGTTTCAAATGTGACGTGGATAGGGATGGGATAATGGAATTTGACCAGGGTGAAATTCTCGGCCATGAAGTTGGCCCTGCGCCAAGAGTGTTTAGGCGTGATGACCAAAGTTGGGTTACCATTTATGGTAAAGATGGTAATCCCGTAGGGGAAACGTTTTACCCTCCGGACAATCCTGGCTATAAGAGAATAGCAACCGGTTTCTACATCATTAAGGAGTCGCCTCGCTTTTGGAGTATACCTAATTCTGTTATCGGCTCGGCACAACTAACAGACATCCCTCGTGAAGGAACTCCTTATACTTATATTGACTTTCTAAACGAGCTTGATAAGTATAACGCAGACCCAAACAATTATCCCGCTCCCCTTGAACCGCAGTATCCCATCGACGTCAATCGCACACTAGCGCGTGGCGGAAACGTAACTGGTCCATTCATTAATCGCACTTCTGTTCCCAAGTTCTTTTACCCAATCGGGATGACAACGGGCGGAACTTATGTCGCTTCGTTTTTAGGTTACGATTTTGTTAGCGGAAACCTTGACTTTAGCGATATTAGGTATCAAGCGAACAAACTGTTTTGTGTTGCGGACACTGAAGAGATACTACTTTGGGATCGCGTTGACTCAAACAGCGCTGATGGCGTGAGAACCTACGATACTGGTGATCATCCCCGCCTCAAGGACCAAATCTATGATTATGTCCTGGTAAAGGAGGTTGATTTACCTGATGGAATTTACTTCCTTAACCCGTGGAAAAATCTTTATCAAGTAGGCACAGGTAGAAGCTCGTATATGGATTTTCAATTTCTTCAGTATATTTACAGAATAGCCCCTGACGGCAGTTTCCGTGTTTACCATTGGACTTACAATCCGGAGAGCTTTCCAGATAACCCAGGTGGTCCAGGCTCCTTACTTAGCGAGCGATTCAATGCAGGTCTTGTTCATGGTATGCCGGAGCTTAGATTATCCACGCCTGATTTTGTTTTCTTCTTTCTTACGGTTGAGGAAGTCATTGACCCGGAACAAAACTTTAACGTTAAGGACACACGCCGTGCCCAAATGGATGATTTTGGCAGAGTCGTAACAGTCTGGACGCTTAATAGCAGAGTAACAATAGATCCTTACGCTCCGAATGACGCTGAACGACCAATAACACCTGCTGAAGCTCCAGTTGGCAGCGGTTGGTTTGTAGGGTTCAACTATTTGAAGAAGCGTGCAGGCTTAACTTATGACAACTATCCCTATTAAATCTATTTCGCGGAATAAGGCATAAATGTGATCTGAATTATGGATGCAAATGAAAAGAGAATTTTAATTGTTAAAAGGGAGGGCTTCTCGTTATTGGAGCTCTTAGTTGCAGTTTCAATTTTAGCCCTCACGATGGTTCCCATTGCATACTTTTACAATCGTGCTATTCAGGCAATTGAGAATGCCTCCATTCGTGGTAGAGCCTTAGCCCTTGCCCAGGAAAGGATGAACGAGATTTTAGCTATGCCTTACGAGAAGATTTACGCCAATAATGAGCCAGGTCCTTCTGATATTGAGCTAAACGGACTTGATCCATCCACTGATAACGTTTACGACTCAAATGAATTTATGTTTCACTATCCATTGCCTCTTGGCTTTAATCCCTACCGTCCTCAAACCCTAGGGGTAGATAATCGTGACGTAGTGACTCAAGATCCCAATTCCTATGTTAACGGAAACAACCTGGGAGACCCGGCGGGAGCAAATGGTCCTATTGCGCCTCACATAAACATTAGAAGATACGGTGGCTCCCCCTACTATGAGTATGAGCCTATTGGTTTTTATACCAGGTTAAGGAAAAGTGGAAGCATCAGTTTTCCGGATCCATCAAGAGATATAAGGGCAAATCCAGTCTATGAAAGGACGGAGCAGACCCAAGATCTATTTTCAATCTATGGTAGGCGTACTATTATTTTGAATGTCGTGCCAGATCCTCCTGATGATGACAACGATGGTTACCCAGTTGATTCGCCCCTTGATGGCAACGCAACTGTTCTTGATCCATACCCGCCTCTGAAGGGTCCCGCCAACAAGTTTATGGTTAGAAGTCGGCATGGCGCGCGCGGAAAGCTCGTCATCGTTCAGGTATTTTGGCTTCCACGCAAAGCCCCTAAGGATATCTTAACGCCTGACGAATTGAATATTGTTCAGCTAAAGAGTTTTATTCCCGCAGCTCCTTCAACTGGAACCATAACTTCCGAAAACGACCTCGTATCATCGAACAATTATCTTTTAATTACACCTAGTTCAACATAGGCAATCCTATGTTAAACTATACTGTTTTTAATGTTGCTGAAATTAGGTTTAATTTATAGCTTTAATAATCATTGAAATGTTACTTTTAAGAAGGGATGACAAAGTGAAGCCTTTGAGAGACAAAAATGGATTCACGCTAATAGAGTTGCTAGTGGTAATCTCGGTGATTCTCATCCTCGTTGGAATAGCAGTTCCCGCCCTGAATAAGGCTAGAACTTCTGCTCGTAACGCTGAAGTTAAAGCTGGTATCAACGAAATACATCAGGCTCTTTCCCAGTATTCTGTGGACAATAATGGCTTCTTTCCAGGTATGCACTGGGTAGTTATGCCGGATTCAACTGGTCGTAGGTATTCCGGGACTCTATATTCAGGCTCAGCTCTTCTTGGGGGAACACCGGATTTTGGAAGCGATTTGGAGCAGAAACTCTTTGAGGTTCCCACACCTGATAATCCGCAAAGGTATCTTAGCGACGGAGTGACACCTGATCCAGCGCGAGTTGATGCTTTAGTTGAAGCGGGTTATCTTTTAAGTTACCCTGCAAATCCTTTCTTGAGAGTTGGTGGTAGAAGCCAAAGGCAAATGTCCAATCTTTTTTACTTCAGGGCAGATCCCGAGTCGGGTCCGGTGTTCACCTACACGCCTAACCTTTACGATTGGAACAGATATGCGACGTTTGAGAACACAACTATGCGTGCGGACTATGAACATCACGGTCGGGGTCACTTCACCTATATCCCAATAAATCCGGTTCACCCAATGGGGATAGATTACATTAACGACTGGGATACCTTGAACAATATTTCCGATCCTGCTGAGCAAAACCGATTAAAGAGCCAGTTTTATCGCAATGTAAGGGCGTTCATTCTCATCGGTTGGGGTGCAACCAGAGCGGATGATTCCGTCGCCAAGGGCTTTTCCGTTAAATACTACAATCGTGACATAGGTGGCTTTGACTTTGACAATTCTCTAGATATTGACCCAGTAGAATCTTCCATCCAGAATCTCATTAGATTTCATATGGACGAGACTGGTCAAATCGGTGGACCAAATGTTGGTGCCTACGGCGCTCCTGACGTTGATGGAATTCCCATCATTGATTCAGGTTTGTATGGAGCGGCAATAATAATTTCATCAGGCTTGTAAAAAGGTAGATATATTATGGGCGAGAAGACTAAGAATGGTTTTACCTTAATAGAGCTTTTAGTAGTCATAGTGATAATAGGTATGATTGCTGCGATAGCTATTCCTTCGTATCAGAAGGTTCGGATTAAAGCAAGGGAAAGTGAAGTTGCCAAGAATTTGGGCACGATTAACCTAGCCCTGTCTCAGTTTGGTGTTGACCACAACGGCTTCTATCCGTACCGTGTAAGCGCAGTGGATAACGCCGGAAATGTAATCACCACCTCCGATTTGGATGGTCTTTATCCACTGGGAATTTTCGGTGGCGTCAAAGTCTTGGATGATACCGGGGCGCTTAGAAGTACGTACGTTCAGAATGGTTTTGTCCAGCCTATGTTTCCGGATGATAACTACTATCTTTACTTTAACCAATACACAGACCCTTTGGTCGCTTTGGGTTATCTAGCCAACTATCCTAGGAATCCCTTCTTTCCCCGTGATGACCGACCGATGGGCAGTATTATTTGGGCATTCTCTGGTTCTGATTTAACCGTTCCTTCACGCTCCGTTGTGGTAACACCGGGTGATTTTGTATATACCTTTAATATGGGTGATCCCGTATCACCAGGTGGTCCAGGAGGAACTGCAGGCTCCGATGAGAGAGAAGACCCAGATTCTACTATGCCCAACGCTGAAAGCTACAGTGTTGAACTTCCTAGTGGAGCTACTTTGAACTTTAGGCTTGATTTGATTGACTCGTATCAGCTATGGGCGTATGGTAATTTGCCTATGAATGGTCCTTTTTGGGCAGTTTATGAGAATAATGATTACGCCCCTCCACAAAGAAGGGTTGAACCAAGAAGGGATTTTAACGGCAACGGATACCGTGATGCCTTTGAGGCAGGTATTATTTTATACTATTCCGCAGGTGGCAAATTCTACGAACAGGCAACTTCTGCGGGAGGAAAGATTGTCTTTTGATTTATTGATTGGAAAATAACAATTCACAAAATTGGTGGTGTGAACTATGAAAGCCTTAGAGAATACTGTTAAGAGAGAAATGGGGAAAAGCCCTCTTAGGGGTTTTACCCTCTTAGAGATGCTTGTGGTAATTGGAATTATCGCCATACTCGTCACGGTGATGGTTCCGATAGTTCGTGGTGCGAGGGAGAAAGCAAAGGACGCCGCGGTAAAGGAGTACTGCTCAGCGATTGAGCAGGCTCTTGCAAGCTTTGCGTTAGCGCATGATGGCAATTACCCAGGAGTTGCATTAGATGTGATGGCGCCATATCCAATACATGCGCTAGGTGATCCTGCCCTTTATCAGGGTAACGAGACGCCTCCTGGCTCTGTTGTGACCGGAGTAATTGGCGGAACGGGCTCCGCCATTCCTTCCACCAGTAGCGTTTATCAGTTGTTAAAGCAGGTAAAGGATACTCCTTTAGCGGGTAATTTGAATACACCAAGGTATTTTGATTCTTTGATAGCTAGAGGTGCAATTGATGAATTTCCGAGAAACCCGTTTAAGAAATCTACTGGTCAGGAAGTTTCTAACAGAATGATTAACATCTTCCGCTTTGACGGCTTTCAACCTCCTAATCCGCTTACAATTCCTCAAGACTTAGCAAATATTAACCCCTATCTATTGGTGAATCCTCTAGCGGATTTAAGTGTCCAGCCAGCGCCCGGGGCAGTTCCCGAAGCTGTAGGTAGTGTCTTTGCAGGCAGAATCAGGCTGTACGATTCCGCCCCAGGTGATGCCAGAAACGAGTGGAACTTTTATTTTGACCCTGACAGATACTTTGCGCCAGGCGATTTTGCCTATGTTCCAATCCTTAGCCTCACTAATGCCCCACCAATAGATAATCCACAAACCCTGGAAAATGACAGATACACATGGGGAACTTTGGTTACAGGTTATATGCTATTCGGATATGGCTGGCAGGGGAACAAAACCAGTCAGTATGAAAAAGAGAAGGAGGAGTTTGGTAGAACTGGACTTCCGGGCTTTGGTGCTCAAGGGGTTGACACCCCATATGAGCAGGCGGTTTATGCCCTGTTTAATGGCGCTGTCTACTTTAGTAAAAGACCTTAACCTTGTCTAGCTTGTTATGAAAGAGCAAAATACATCTCTTATGCCTAAAGCACGTGGATTTACCCTCATTGAGATGATGGTAGTTCTTCTTATTACATCCATCGTGCTTCTGATTCTTGGGGCTCTCAGTAAAGCCACTTTTGATATTCTGCGCGCCGGTGAAAGTCGCGCTCAACTTACTCGTAACGCTACCTTGGCAATTGATTATCTTGCAAGAGATATTGAAAGCGCTACCGCCATACCCAGGATGGATGATCGTGATCTAAATGGTGTTCCAGATAATGACACGGTTGCTGGGTATGGTTCTGATGCCAGATGGGTAGTTGGCTATAAGGTCGGTGATAATTACTTTATACCTTCGAGTTTCTTTATGAGTGAAGCCTGGTCAGACCATCTAAAAACTCTACACGCATCAGCGTATCGTGTGGACTTGAGCGGTGGGGTCATATATGAAGAACTATCCCCGCCAAAAAACATTCGGATCCAGGGTGGGCGAGTCGCTAGCTACACATCTTACTTCCGTCTTGCAATTCCTACTACCCAAGAGAGTAATCATCCCTACCACCTTTCATCTTATGGAAATGTGTTTCTTCAGAATAACACCTACCCCGAGAGTGTAGCAGTAGGTTTTAGAACTGAGACAGCAGTTCTTACCCAGGATATAACTCAAACCTATCGTTCTTATGGTGAACCAGAAGTAGAATCTGCTAAGCCGCTTTCAGAGGACTATCCTTATTACTACTACCCCTTTTATAATCAACCCATAGGAACGAATATCACCAGAATACTCTTTGAATACTTCCACGAGGTGCCTGTCTACAAAGTAAGTTCTGAAGGAAGAGTCGCATACCGCAATCTTGCAAATGGGGATATTTCCTTTGAAGATGCGCCGACATGGGCTGAAGGTGGCACTGTTGGTGTGGTCTCTAGCTCAGTCCCCATTATTGACCATTTTGAACTTAAACACGTTGATGTTGTTGATAATTTAGAAACAAGCTACAGTATCCAAGACCAATACACGGATTTATTTTACTCTAGGGCTATTCGGAATCAACCACCGTTTCCAGATCCTGGATGGTTTGCCCCGCCGTGGGGTGATCAGTCTGCCTACAATAGCTGGAACATTGGATTCTACTGGAACAATCCTCCAGACAGCCCCGACAATCCACCGCTGGATCATTATGCCTGGACCACTGATGGTGAGTTTAGGGCAATTAGATATGATACCGCCTATCTTCTCGGTAATGATAATTCGCGCCCAACGGGAGAGGATGTTGGGAATGCTGATGGAATACCTGATGGAGATGGCAAGCCGGATGACCCGGTCCCCACATTCTGGCTACCCTATGTTCGTGCTGTGCGTATAACTATTGTTGCGACTCCAACTAGCGTAATAAATCAACGTTTGAAATTATCAGGCGTTGAACGCGGCGGAAGAACTTACTATTACACCATTGACAGCCCAGTCCCCTATCTTGATGTGAACCGAACTGTTCCTGCATATTCCGCCAAGGACTTTTACGTCGGCGAGGGCAAGGATGTCATCGTTACACGCACTGTTTATCTAAAGAAAACCTTTAAGCTTGACCTGATAATCGATCCAACAGACTCAAGGCTCGGTGGGCGAAGAAGGGCGGATGAAAATTTCTTCCGTGGGGTAGAGTACGCTTTTGTTGACCCCCTTGATCCAGATTCCCTTATTCCCCCTCTTACTCCATACCAGAAGTATAGGGTTCTCAATCCAAATTAGAGCAATCTTCGTCCATACACTTTGAATGTGCATAGAGTATTTCCTCTGGTACTCTAAAAAACTTCAGTCATTCATCAATTATCTATTGATTAGATTATGAAATAGTGGGTAGAATTAAAATGACATTAAACATTACCCAAGTAGAAGAGAGAACTGAAGAAATATGCTAGGCTTGTGGATAAAAAGGGATACACAAGGCGGGTTTGTTTTGCTCGCCGTAATTGCTTTCATAGCGATACTTCTCCCAATTGTCATTGTTATTTTATCAATCGTCGCTTCGGAAACCCACTCAGTTGGGGAGACAATTAAAGGCTCAAAGGCTGAGACCGCTGTGGATATGGCTATTGCTGGTGCCATTTCCTTAATAATCCAGGAAAAGCAACTTCCCAACTTTTGGGTAAGTGTAACACAACCCAACAATGCGATAATCGTGGATGATGGTTTTGGTAATCGTCGTAATGATATTGCCAATAATGGCGCGGGCTTAGACGGTATTTATGGAACCGAGGACGATTACTGGATTGGCCCGAGAAAGGATAGGAGTTTCCTTCCGGGAGATGACCCGGACGACCCCCGAAACTACAACTACGATTTCCGATATCTGAATAATCACGGCCCAGCATACTTGGCGCAAAGATGGGCTTTCTCCCTTGAGCGTAATCCCTTTTTCTTCGTGAGAACACCTCAGGCAGCCCCGGGTTTCATCCCTATTGAGCTATACAACCAATTCGCTGCAGTCCGATCAGATGACGATGATGATGGTGTACCGGAGGGCTTCATCCCGGATGAGCTTGATATGCTTCTAACTCCGGGATACTACCCCACCGCAATGCCAAGAAACGGTCCATACAACATAGACCTTACATCTCCCACCATTTTCCGTGATATGCTCAACTATCGTGTTCAGCCTTATTATGGCATCACTGAGAATCTAGAGGAGGGACCTCTTCCCTCAAAATTTACGCGCTCTTATGCTTCTATAACAGATGAAAATGGACGCCTGAATCTAAATATATTCGTCAAAAAATTACGAGTATGGGCTCCTGAAGATAGCTCTTATGATAGTAGTGCACTGGATGGTCGTGCGACTTCGGATTTTAATGGCAACCAGATCCCAAATGAATCAGGCTGGCATTGGATAGACAACCCGCTCTTCCCTGATAGGGATACGACATTAAAAGCCGACGGAACTCCCATTGATTTTGGAAGGTTAAGTAATAGTCCGAACCCCGCTTTAAGATTTCCAATAGATGGACAGGATGATATTGCAATAGCAGAACTCGGTGAAACTGTCCAGCATCTCTACTCAGAAGATTGGTATCTTTCAGCGAAGAAAAGTCTAAGTATGCTAGAAGCTTTACCTGGTATTGATCGTGAAATTGCTGAAAACATCCTTCAAACACTTAATCCCGTCTTTCCTAGCGATGTTCAAACAAATTGGCCGCCTACGTCGAATAACGAGCGACCAGATGTGCCTAATCTCACTCCAGCCCTGATAGCAATTGACGTAACGACGGGTTTGGGAGGGGAAATAACTGATGTTGCTTGGGATTATTCACGGACTCAAGAGGACGACCTTCCTCTTCCTCAGCCCAAGCCATTCAACGATGTTAAGGAGCTATTAAATGTTCCTGGCGTGACCGTCACAAAGTACGAAAGGCTTAAGGACTTTGTGACAGTCTTTTCCTACGACACCAACGTCATTCAGAACTACATATCAGATGTTTCTTCTACGGTTGATCCAATCAATCCTCCGGATCTACCCCCGGGTTCCACTCGTAGAGAGATACCAGAATACTTAATTGATAGGGACAGTGTCCCAGATTTGCGTTACGACTTAAATAAGCCTCTTCAGGATACATCTCTTTCCGCCCTAAGGGAAGAAGCGGACATACTTTATAAACACATTTTTAATCATTTACCTCTCCCAAACTTTCAGAAAATCTCGCTTCCAGTAATAGATAGGGCAGGAAGGGGTCCAAGCGATCACCTTCAGTCTGGTTTTAGAAGTCCATGGAATAACTCGTGTCCATATAATGTAGCGGAAACCGGCCATGAATATCCGTTGGAAGATGGCAGGGATTATGCTGCTCTTGACCCACCATTTTCCAGAGATTCAGCTCTATCCATTCTCCTGTACCGTCACGGATTACGTCAAGAAACAGCCTATCACGGTTATGGTGAGCCGGGGCGTGAAGTGCGACCTGGTATTCCTGTTCCTGGTACTCGCTCCTTTATTCCAATTGTTGAACCAATAATAATTCCAGGCTTTCTTAGCCTATATTTCCAGCCATCTTTCATTCCAGACCTTGAAACAACGCAAGAGTATGCAGAAATTCCGCCTCATACCTTTAGCTCAGTTGCTGATTTGCTTGAGGTTCCACTCTACAAGTTTAGCCAATTCAGTGTTGATATCATGGCAGATCCACCCTCTGCCGCTCTTTGTCGCACTCGTGGTAACGATGAGGTCACCGTTCGTTACTATCTAACACTCTCTGATGTGCTTAAGGCTGGTGAATACAACGACAACGGAACGCCCAGTGATCCAACCGACGATTCTCTGGCTTTCACTTATGAGATTGCCTGGGACTACAACAATGATGGCGTTCCGGAAGCTGAGATACCTTTAGCTCTGAACGATACTCTTCGCCTGATAGGTCCACCGCCAACCCCGGAAAGACCTGCGGTTCTCACAACCTTCGATCAGGCGACAGGGCAAAGATATATCACCTTTGATTGGACTTTCCAAGTTCAGGATGTTCCGAAAAAGGATAAGACTCTTGCGGGAACTTCAAGTGGAGATTTTGCCTATGATGCTTTCGGTAATCCATTCATAATAGGGCGAGCCCTCGGTGTAAAAGCTAGAGGAACTTCTGAGGAGACTCAAGCGGACGCTATAGTCCGAGTATACTTGCAGGAAAACTGCACCATCCCTCCACCCTTGAAGGTAAGTATCCTAGCTGTCCGTCAAAGTGAAGATACATTTATGCTGATGTCTTCAGTCGCCGGTGGAGTAGAGGATCCCAATCCGCTGAGAATCTATGATTGGGATATTGATGGCACACCTACGGACATAAATGGCACTTATCCGCCACAACCAAATGGTCGTGACCCAAGGACTGCGGTTGTTAGCCTCAATTCTCCGATTGTTAGACTAACCGTTTACGATATGTATGCGGAAGGTCTACCACCGGGAATTAGAATGCACCCGCCTGATAAAGTGATACCACCAGGCATTTGGACAGCGATGTGGTTACCAAACGGCAGGCTTAATCCGGTATTTGGGGCAAATTGGGATCTACTTCCCGAGTCGAAGGACACTGATGTCGGGGAAGTTGAACTGGTCGGAACTATTCCGCAAGTGCGTGCAGAAGTCGCTGTTGAACCTCCATCCATTGGCAGGGGTGATAACGTAGTAGTCCACGTTGGTGCCTATGGCGGTAGGAGCCCCTACGATATTGATGTTCAAATTACCGGAGTAACATCTGGGACAGTGCTCTCCTATACCGCAAATGATTATGAAAGCAACACGCTCACCTTTGAAATTGGTCCCTTTACAGTTGAAGATGATTACAATGTAGCCCTTACCGTTACTGATTCCACTACTCCCATACCAACGGTAGATGTTGATACAACATCACTAATTGTAGGCACAGCGGGAAGTCGTGGTCAGAGGTTTACGAACGTTCCCCAAATGGTTGCTTCTATCAACCTAGAGGAATTAGACTTGCCCAACAAAGGCTTCCGCGCCACTATGAGCGTAAGTGGCGGTAGAGGTGGATTAGGCTACTACTGGCAGGTATTTGATGAGAATGGACAAATAGCCCGCGACATAGAAGGTCGTGAGATGGTTTCCAACGAGCCCGCACCGGTCTTTCAATTTGACCCAAGTGCCGCGTCTGATGGCGTTTATATGGTAAAGGGGATGGTGATTGACCAGGCGGACGTTAATCCATACGTGGCATCCAATGTAACTATGGCGACGGATTCAGCGATGGTTGTCATTGCCTCAAGTGGTAGCGACTTTGAAAACGAACCGATGGCTATTCTCTCTGCAACACCTCCGGGAAATGACGCTAGTGCCTTGGATACAACTCCTCAACCACCACCCGCAGTTTATGGCGCGGGGCCAGAGCCTATAATTACCACAGAAGCTGGCATACCCGGCGTAAGCCCTGAGATTGCTGGAGTTGGCTCAAGCATTGAAATACGAGGCTACAACTTTAACTCTAACCCAGCGAACAACATAGTTCACTTTGGTGGCGGAGTAAGTGCGGAAGCATACTCCGTGGAGGACGACCCAAGTTACGCCGGTCCACCTCCTGTAAGGCAAATTCTACGAGTTATTGTTCCTGATGGAGCTCGCTCCGGTTGGCTTTACGTCACTGTAAACGTTGGTGGTAATGGTGGCGTTTCAAATAGTGTTTTCTTCCAAACCCGTT
The DNA here is from genome assembly GCA_037441675.1 of Planctomycetales bacterium. Classification (GTDB taxonomy): domain Bacteria; phylum 4484-113; class 4484-113; order 4484-113; family 4484-113; genus JBBIRS01. The sequence goes on from JBBIRS010000001.1 coordinate 238,019, forward strand.
TCGTGGTGAACTTTGATTTGATAGCTTCGGTTAGCCCGCAAGTGAATCACAGATACACCTACGAACTGGACTTTCAGGGTGATGGAATCTATGACGTCCTGATTGACACCTCATCAACTGGAACCAATCCTCGTCAAATGCGTCACGAAAATAATCTTTCTCTCCAGCATGACTATGCTTCGGATGGTTTTGGAAACTACCAGGCGACATTGAAAGTAACAGATACAACTTCCGGTAGGGTGGAGATTGGTCATCAGCTGATTCAAGTGCGTAACCTAAGACCCGTAATGACAAGTTCGAGTAATGCCCCGGAAGCTTTCGGCTTAATTACAAGCCTCATTCCTTCCATAGTGGAGAGATACCCAATACCAGGCTCTGGACTTACCGTGAGAACCTCTACAGGCGGTATGTCATCCTTATCAGGCATTCGCTATAAGTGGAATATAGACGGCAATGCTCGTGGAAGCTCAGTTCGGGCAACTTATCCAAGTCCAGCCAATCCGGGAAGAACCTTGAACGTGAACTTGTTTGCGACTGTCTCCGCTGATGCCACCTTTGCCAGCATTGGTATTCCAATAAAGTATTTTGCCAACCTCAGATTCAACTTTACTACTACCGATACTGACATATTTAATATCACCTTAGATGAAGATGAAAGCCAGACCATCCTTGAATGGGACTTTAATGGTGATACAACGCCTGATTACATTAGTTCAGCAGGAGCAATAACCGCAAGCACCTATACAGCTCTTGCGAAAGCAATGGCGACTGCTGACCAAACTATATTCAACACCATTGGCGACTACACAGGTTTTCTTAGGGTTTCCACTCGTGCAATTGTTACCGATAACAATAATAACCAGTATCCTGTAGCGATCACCTTCGCTACACCGCTTAATCTTCCCACAGTGACCATTAGCAACGTACTCAACACTTTATATCTTCCCTCCCTTGGCAATGACACTGATCATCTAATCTCTGTAACTGCGGTGGCGGAGGAAATTGACTCTGCCACAGGTGTTACAAGGTTTATTTCCGCCACGGATACAATTCACATTCCAAGCGCGAACAATCCGCTAAATAACGTATTTGCATATTCAGGAACGGAGCCCCCATATAGCATTGGTAATACAGCGAGCACCATCAACTACACATTAATCGGAATATACGGTTCAGGCGCGCCATTGAATTTCTGGGCTGATATTAATACGGATGGATACTTTGAAATAGGTCAGATAAACTACTTTAATCCCCAGTCAGTTTCAAGAGTTACAGCCCAAAATGATATTAATCGCTTGAACCCAGGTGCTACTAATTCTTTCCCGACTGAGCTGCCTGGTGTCAACTTCACCTTAATAAGCGTGCAAACCCCAATTGTAGCCGCAAAGGGAGTATACACTTCCTACGCACTGATCAAGGACGCCGGGGGAGTGGGTAGTGTTGGTGGGAGAAGCAGGACGCAAACCTACGCCTTTGAAACACAAGAAATATTCGTGGGCGGTGGCAGAAGCGGAGGCGGTGGCGCATTAAGGCTCGCGGTTGATATTTTCCTTAATCCTCTGGTTGGCACGACAACCCAAGCGGTTGACTTCCAGTCCTTCGTCTCTGGTGGAACTCTGCCTTACAGTTACCAGTGGACAATTAGGCGGGTAGATACTGGTACAATAATCAACTTTGAAAATCCAACGCAAGCGAATATACCAAATCCCGTCTTTGTTGCTGCAACCGATGCTATTGACGAATCTACAAGTGTTGGCTTTCCACTAGAGGGTGATTATGAAGTTCAGCTAACCGTTTTTGATGCCTTCGGTGCGGTAGCTGGAAGCAAGAGAGTTATTTTAACTCTAAAATCAGTTGCCCTGTCCGCCCAGCTAATGGCGGTTCCGCCATCCGCAACAGTTGATGAGCCGGTTAACTACATAGTCTATATTGATGGTGGTCAACCGCCATATCAAGTGACTATTTCCTACGACGATCCGAACGATGCTAGGGTGGACACGGTAACAACTTGGGGAAGTTACGCTTTCTTCTCCCACGTCTATGACGCAGTATGGCTGGATAGAAGCACTCCAGCCAACGGAAGATACGATGACCCAGAAGATGGTGTTGACCCATACATAATCGTTACAGATAGTTCCACTCCACCTCAGAGAGTAGTTGGAATAGAGGGCGACCCAGACTTCTCCATTAACGCAGTTCAGAAGGTATTGGTGGGAGAGAGGCTTCCTCTTAATATTACATTGGTGGCAGCGCCAACAAGCGGTAATGATAATTTTGATATTCAAGTTAACTACTCGGTAGCAGGCGGAAGGAAATTCTCAAGTGGTTCTTTAGGTCAGTTAGGTGGTTTTGGTGCAGGCAGAAACAGGTTCAGCCTCGGCTCTGAAGACGACTACTTCGTGACAGTTGCTCTGATTGAAGCTGGTGGCTCGACGCCATCAGGCGGGTTTAGGCAAAGTGGGTTCGGGGGATTATTTGGTGCAGGTTTTGGAAGGTTCTCCGACGTTACGTTCCGAACTCAGGCTACAACCATAATCAACCCATTAGGGGATGACGGTATCTTTATGAATGGAGATTCTGGTGAGGTTTACGACCCAATTTACTTCCATATACCTCAACCTGGCAACTACATAGTTATGGCTTTTGTTAGTGATGGCGCTGGCGAATGGGCGGTTGACCAAACTAGAATTTACTCTGAGGGTTATCTATCTCCTGCGCCCACCTCTACCACAAAAGCTCCAAAGGTGCGAGTTGATGGGGATGGTAGACCCTTGCACGCCGTTCGCATTTGGACTGATCCTCTCTATGTTGATAGTCGCGGCGGAGACTACAATAGTAATGACTACAGATTGAGAGAGGCTGATATACAGGTATTTGGCGACCTACTGACTGTTGATCCAAGCCCGAACTTCCTCTCCCCAGCAATGTTTGCGGCGAAAGATCCGAGTGACGCAAGCCCATACAGTATGAGCTACCTCCTTAATCCGGAAGACCCAACGCCAGTAGATTTCTATGATACGTTCACCATAGGTAGAGTGAATATCAACACAGCCTCAGAAGAAGTTCTCGCAGCGGTGTTTGGCAAGATAATAAAGCGAAGGGGTTATTATGAGGAAGATGATACCGCTCAGGATCCGCCGAGATGGAAGCGAGGCGATAGAAATTATTCCGAGGACGTTTATCTTTCTCGCGAGGAGGCTCGTGCCTTAGCGCGAGCAGTTGTGGAATACAGGAATGCTTATTATGATGCCTATAAACCGAGAGTGTCTGGTGGTGGCTTTTTCTACGGTCATGGCACTTCCAATAATCCTTACCAAAGTGGAGACATCAGAGTTGACCATCTACCGGTAATTGGTCCATGGGATGGCGTTAATCCTAAGGTTTATGATGTGAATAGTCGTGACGCTGAACTGCCAGATTATCGAGATATAACAGTAATCAACACATGGGACAACTACCGCGGAAACTACTATAACCTTGAGTCTACCACGGGAAGCTTCCCGCTTAAATTCTACGCGCCTAGCGATATTGCAGTAGTTCGCGCCCAGCGACCAGGTGAATCCGATGAGGCTTATGCTAAATACCTTAATGACACACTCGCTAACAACACCGAGTTAACCGATCCCTTGGGCATAGATACCACCGCAGGTTTTGATGCCAGACACTACTTCGTCTATGACACTAGCCAGGGAGAGGATCGTTCGGATGCGCGCAACCGAATAGCAATTATAAACAGCAATGGCGAGAGCGGTTACACCTTCATTCCCAACCCGCCGTTCCAGTCTATTTTTGACCTTTACAAGGTTGTGGGCGTGTCTGATCCTGACCTTTACGCTTTGGTTGACCCCAATCCTCGTTCCTTTGATCTGTACCAAAACGGTGACGGTATTAAGTTTGATCCAACAACATTTTTCACTGTCAATGAACGCACCCTTTCAGGCCCAAGTCTCTTCAGGTATTCAGAAATCTGGGATTGGCGGGAGAATAGATTCCTCCCCACCGCAAATTATCTTGACGACATAGCCCCCTACATCACGACAAGAACATACATGTATCGTATTCTAGGTATTGGTGGAGTTGATATCTCTGGTTTAACTGAAAATAATCCAGTTACCCTAGATAGAATTGATCGTGACATGAGTAAAGAGATAATAATAGACGCAGGTAATATGCGACTACCTTCGGAAAGCTCGATATTTGGTACAACTATCAGAAGTGGAGGTCCATACACCGTCGTTTACGAGGAGCGTTCTTCTGGCGCATTAGAGTAGATGATCTTGATTCATTCTTTCAAGTGAAATGTAGGGCGACCTTCAAAGAATATCTTCGGTTTCAAATCCACAAAACCGATAATTTGAGTGTTTCTTGACAGGATAATCTTTATCCCTTAAAATCACTTAGTCAATTTGATATTAACAAGTAAGTTTTGCTTTTACAATCCCAGGGGGAATGGCAAGGCGGAGACGCGCGTTGATATTAAAACTAAATTGGTAGTTTAGGAGGGAATCTCTTATGAAGTATTGGGCATTTAGAAGTTTGTACTTTACAGTGGCTATCCTGTGTGGAGTACTCGTACACACCATTACCTCACTTGCTGCGACTACTTCTACTGTTACTTCAGTTGAAGTAAAGGCTCTTGTAGACCGTGACCTTGTAATCGTAAAGAGTGAAGGAGCTGAGATTAAACCCCAAAGCGTCGTAAAGCTTTACCCAACCAGGATTGAGACCCTATTGCCTAACGTAAAACTCAAAGCGGTCAACCCACAGGTTAAGGGTACGACGCTTGTGAAAAATGTGCTAATCGCTGGAGATACTGACACAGCTGTTCTAGTGGTTTATTTAGACGTCAAGGGCAAGGTTGACAAGGATGCTTACAGATGGACACATTTGAAGAGTGGAGTTTCAGTTCTTGAGGTTTTTTACCCGCTATCAGACCGTTCACCACTGACAAGCGCAATGCTAGATGGTAAAGAAACCCCGAAAGAGCCAGTAAAACCTATCGTTGAAACCCCTACCCAGCTACCACCTCAAGTACCACCTAGCGAAACACCACCTACCACTCTTATTGAACCTGCGCTACCGCAAGCAAAGAAATATATTGAGCTTGTTTATTTCTCAACCGTGGAGAAGAAGCTTACTATTAAGGGAACTGACTTAAGTGGTTATCAGCTTGAGGTTTCTAAGTTTCCTCCGCAAATCCAAATTACTTTTCCAGGCACCGACACTTCTCCCACCGTCTTGAAGGAAGTCATCAAGAATTTCGGTGCAATACGAGCAATTCTAGTTTCCTCAACGTCTATTGAAGGCGGCTTCAATACGCGCGTTACTCTGAATTTTGTTAACTCTTTGAATATAAAGTATGAAGAGAATCTTTCAGCGGATAATACAACATTAGTCATTTCACTTCCCTTGGCGGACAAAGTTCTCGTTCCAGAGAGCGCTCAAAAGCCTGAGGAAGTCAAACCTTTAGCTTCTGCTGAGCCAACCGCCGAGAATGGATCAGTTCGCCCTGAGGAGCCAACAGTGGCGGAGGGGCAAGCGGCGGAGGAGAAGCCAGTGGAAGAGGAAAAGGCGGAAGAGCCAGCGCCAGTTCCTCCGCTTGAAGTAAAACCGAAAAAGTCCTTCAAGGTTCCTCCTGTTGAAAAAAAGGTTGAAGAGGAAAGAGAGGCGGTGGCTCAACAAGAGCCAACCCTATCCGCTTCTCTTCAACCAACTGAGGAGGGTATGATTAGCTATATAAACTACGATCCATCTACCCTCACTCTCACCATAACAACCACTAAAGAGGCAACACTCAATATCGTTCCTGTTACATTTCCACGTGGCTATAACATCTTTGTAGACCTTCCACCCTCTCCCAGTGTCTTGGACTACATCTTCAAGAATGATGCAAATATCCGTTACCTCAGTGTTGCAAAAGTTCTTGAAGATGAATCCGCATTCACTAGGATTATCATCACATTCGCAAATGATTCGCAACTCGGCTTTCAGGACACATCCACGCAGGTTGGCACAAATTTTGTGTTAAGGCTTGCTGAGGTTCCACCTCAAGCGCCTAAACCAAAGTTTTCGTCGGGAAGATTTGGCTCTGAAATGTCATCGGAAGATGAGGGTCAAGGTATATCAGAAACTACTTCTGTAAGAGAATCTGAAGAAATTCCAGGAGTTGATGATGTATTCGCTGAAGAGGTGGAAACCGACAAAGAATACCCGAGAGTGCCGGTGAAAGTGGGTCCTGCTGAGGGAGAGTACGAACTTCCCGAATTTCCCGGGATGGAAGAGAGGCTTTCCGATGTGCTGGTTAACCTGCCTGCGCCCTCTGGACTTTCCGTCTACCAGGTGCTTTACCTGATGTCCAGCTTGGCTGGTATTTCAATCATTATAGATCCATATATCACTGACCCACCCATCGGAGGAAGAACACAAAGACGGGTGTTAGATCCGCTTCAGTTTGAAGAGGATGGTGCTCCAATTGGCTTTAGGGAGGCTTCTCAGTTTTATGCCCTCATCACCGAGCCGGGAACGGTCAGAGGCAATTTTGAAAATGTTCCTTGGGATACCGCTCTAGACATTATTCTTGAGGTTCACCAATTTGAAAAGATTGTATACCGCGATCCCAATGACCCCAACGCGAAGCCGGTAATTCTAATCACGAGTAGAGAGAGGAAGGAGCAAGAAATTAAGGGTGCTAATGTCATAGATTTCTATCAGCTTCACTATGCTGATCCCGCGGAACTTTACCTTATTCTCTACAATCTAGACTTACTCCCATCCATTAACGTCGGTTGGTATGTATATACCAACAGATCTACACGTGGCGGATTTGGCGGAGGCTTTGGTGGTGGAGGCTTTGGTGGTGGCATCGGCGGAGGCTTTGGTGGTGGAGGCTTTGGTGGTGGGGGATTTGGCGGAGGTGGTTTCAGTGCTAATATCCCACCCACTTCAACTGTTAGCCAAGGTTATCTTGATGCCAACTCCGCTCTTGCTGGAAGTTACTTTGGAGATGCTCCATTACAGGGTGCTGGACCTGGTTTCGGTGCTGGTGGTGGAGCAGGTGGTGTAGGCGGAGCAGGCGCCGGTGGATTTGGTGGAGTAGGTGGTGCTGGTGCTGGAGGTGCTGGAATTGGGTTCATTCCACTTCCCACAGCAAAAAGTGGGTTAATAGTGATGCGAGGTTCTCGTGAAACTCTGGATGTCGTGAAATCCATTATTCGTAAAATTGACAAGCCACCAAAGCAGGCTGCAGTGAAACTAACTGTTTATCAGGTTACTGAAAATCCACAGAAAGTATACGGTCTTGTGCGTGCAGCAGCACCAAGTGGAAGAACTAACATTACCTACGACCAAGGTGGGTTAGACCTCTCCTTTGTTACCAGGCCAGAGCAAGGCGGATTACCCGCCGGTTTCCGTTCATTCCGCGTTCCTCACAATATCGGTGCTGTATTTGACGCTCTCGCTGCTGACCGTAAGGCAAAGGTTGTTACAGAAACCGAACTAGCGGTTATTGATGGATTTCCTGCTGTGCTTTCAGTTGACAGGACGCGTGGTAACTTCCGTCAAAGCATCGCCTTTGATCAGAATGGCAATGCAATTAGGACATCAACCTTTGACGAAATCACCGTTGGAACGAATATTACTTTCACGCCAAATATTGATGACTGGGGTAGAATGACCCTCTTCCTCGTGATTAGTCTCAGCAGTTTTGATGGTCCACCGCAAGTTTCACCTGATGGTCTTGCGACTTTTCAACCTACGACAGATACGAACCTTCAGACCTTCTTTAGACTTATGGACGGTGAGACCGCTATGATAGGCGGTCTCCAGACTCGTCAGGTAACGGACGAAATATTCGCAGTTCCATTCCTTTCAGAACTTCCATTCGTAGGTTCACTATTCCAGCATCACTCAAAGAGCGAGGAGAATAGTTACGTCTTTGTAACGCTGACGGTAAATCTAGTTGACGATAAATAAGGTTGATTCCTTTGTTAAGTTAAACGTCAAATAGCGCGATAGAAAAAGAGGTTTTCGCAAGAGTCAATCGGGACTTGTTTGGCTCTTCATTTAGGTTTTTAGGAACAAATATTTCACTTGAAGAGTCTAACAAATGATTGTAAAATCATTCTGAAGGGTGACAGTCAAGGTAAAATTATAAGGCGGGAGACAACCTATGCCAGCAAAAGGAACAAGAAAGAAAACCGACATTGCGATTGATCTAACGAGCAATGAGATGAGAATAGTTGCGTTAAGCAAGAAGGGAAACGACTACTTACTTGAGCGTTTCGTTGTTAGCGAGGTTAATCCGCAATTTTTTGCCGCTGGTCGTGTAGCAGATCCCAAAGGGCTGGGTGAGCGGATTAAGGAAATTCTTCAGGCGAATGGAATTTCCGCCAAGCGTGCGATTATATCCCTTTCCGGGAAGGCTGCGATTACTAGAATCGTTGAATTACCAAGGATGGGTGCGGCGCAAACTCGCCAAGCAATTAGCTTGCAAATAAATCAGTACGTTCCATTTCCGGTTGGTGACACAGTTTACGATTATCGTGTTTTGCCCCATCGTAAAGGAGCTGGCACTGCCATGCAGGAGATTCTGCTAGTTGCCACCCGTGCCTCCACTGTTCAATCCCTGGTAAGCACAATGGAATATGCAGGCTTAGAGCCTTTTGCGGTAAAGATAACTTCTTTGGCAGCATGGAATTTAATTTCTTCGAAGCTAGAGGGTTATACGCAATCAATCGGCGTAGTAGATGTGAGGGATACAATTTCAGAACTTTCCTTCTTTGTTGGTGGAACTTTCCGTATGGCACGTTCTGTGGAGCTTGGGTTCAACACAATCGTTTCTAAGATTGCCCAACTGCTAGGAGTATCAGTTGCAGAAGCGGAAGAGTATCTGAAATCAGAACCTGTTGACCTAATGCTTCCTGAGGAGGAGATTGACCCCACTGAGGATAATCGACTGCGTGAGGCTGTGATGAGCGTGTTTGCCAGTTTTGTTACAGAACTTATCCGCTCCATAAGGTACTATGAATCTCAAGCTTCCCGAGCGGAGAGGGTGGGCAAACTGCTAGTCTTTGGAAACATCCGTTATTTCAAAAATTTGGCGCCATACTTAGAACGTGAAACAGGACTAGAAGTATCAGAAGTTGCCTTATCAAGCCTGGTGCAGTACGTTGCAGGAGCTTATCCACTAGATTTGGTTCAAGATGCTTCACCGAAACTCCTCGTCTCTGCTGGTTTGGCTGTGGAGTTCTTCAAGAAGGGAAAGGTTGAATTTAACTTGCTCCCCACAAGTTATTATGTGAAGGCTTGGGCATGGAACACCGCAAAAGTTGGAGTTTTGGTTGTAGCGATAATTGGCGTAATGATGTATATGGACTATCAGAACCTTATGAAAGCAAAAGCAACCGCCGAGAAAGAGCTTCAAGAAGTGACAGCTGAAGCTAACCGTTGGCAACCGCAGGCAACCGAGTTTGACCGTGTCAAACAAGAAGTGAGTAGTAAAGTTCCAAAGTTTAAGTGGGTATACAACCTAATTAAGGAACAGAGAATGTGGGCGCCTATAATGGTGGAGCTAGGTAGTATGACACCGGATGGCGTTATTGTAACTGAAGCTGATTTTGAAGCTTCTGGCAACGAGATAAAGCTAAAGGGTTGGGCGATAAATCGTGCGGAGCTAATGTTATACGCGATTATGCTTGATAGGTCACCATATTTTACGCAAACCACCGTTGAGGAAAACGTCCAAGATTTGACGCCAGGCGGTGGTGGTGGACGTGGTCCAGGAGGTGGTGGTGGAGCAACTGGGGTCAGTGCAACGATGGGTGATACTGCCCCGGGCAGATTTTCATCCTCTTTACCATCGCTTACTGGTCGTGCTGGAATTTTAGGGGGTATGACAGCTGGAATTGAAAGTACCAGGCAGCCTCTTCAATTTGAGCTTCCACGTTTAGGACTAATCTCAGGTCTCTCTATTGAGGAGTATTTTGGCCGTGAAGAGGCTCAGCAACAGATGCTAAAGTTTGAATTTGACATAACTACGCATTTACAAGACACCGCTCTTATCCAGCCAGAAGCCATTAAAGAGCTAAGCGCGTTGGAGGAGGTGACCAAAGATGTCCTCAGTACGTAGAGGCGCTTCCCCAAAAGCAAGACCCGGTCCAGGTGAACGTCCTCCAAGAAAGCCGATTTTCACGCCTGTAAATGTTGGTATTTTCTTTGCAGGGATAGTAATCGTAGGAGTTGGAATATACATTCCAATGGTGCATCGTGCAACCACCGCTGAAATTGCAAACATTAAGAACGAGATAGAAAAGCAGAAGCAGCAAGCAGAAATATTCCGCAAAAAGGCTCAAATGCTTCCCAAAGCGGAAGAGCTGGATAAAGTAATGGCATCAAAGATTAAAGATGAACAGAAGTACTTTCTCCACACTCAACGTGAAATCATTCCATTCTTAAACGATTGGCTCGCTGATTTATTTAATCGCTATGGTTGGCCAGAAAAATTGGAGATTGATCCAAAGCTTTCCTTTAAGATTAGCTGGTTGATGGAACCTTACGAAACCGTCGCCGACCCGAGCATTCAAAGGTTACTGGATTTGTTTGAATGGGAGTACATCGGTGAAGGAAGTGGAAGTGGAGAGGTAACAGAGACATTGCCCAATTTTCTAGAGCCAATTACCTTCAAGGCTATTGGCATTAGGATGAGGTATGAAGATCTGCGCGATATGATTCGCGACCTTCAGACAAACAAAACTTATCATGTAACTGTTCACGCATTCAAGAATAGTGAGAGCGACAACGAGTATTTGCTGGTGCGAACTAGGAGCAAGTATGATTTGCTGTTCACCGTTTACTTTATGAATCCAGAGGGTATGGTATCAGGCGAGAAACCGCCGGGAATGCCTGATGACAAAAAGCTCTAACTTAGAGGATTAAAAGGGTATAATAAAAACAGGGAGAATAAAATGAAAGGTCAAGCTATAAATAGAAACCTATTGATATTTCTTTTAGTCGTAGTCGGTGCAGGTGTGTTGAACTACGTATTTTTTGGTGGGTTGGCGATGTTGAGGCAGGGAGATATTCCCACTCCGCCCTCTCAGGCAACAGTTCAACCATCCGCACCAGCGTCAACGACTCAGCCCGCCCCCACATCTCAAGGGGCAGCTCTGCCTTCCGTAGTCGGTGGCGAGGCAACTCCATCAACTAGTGCGCCTCCTTCTGCGCAGACTGGTGCTCCAGAATCTGCTGGCAAGACAAAAGCGGAGCCAGCAAAGCCCCTTACTGAAGAGCAGAAGCTTAAAGGGCTTGAAGACTTTGAAAAGATTGATTCTCGAGAAATTCTTCGGAAGAGATTGGATGAGGCCACTGAAAGCCTGAGTAAGGTTGACCCCGAAGAAGGCTTGCCATATCCTGGTGTTGGAAGAGTTGATCCTCTAACTTACGTATATGACGCAATCCCTGAAGAACTTAGACCTCCCCGTTCAGGTGAAACCAATGAGGATGAAATCCTGTCTCTATTAATGGCGCAGGGTTCCACTGAAATAATTGATAGTTTCTACCTTGACGTTTACTCCGTGATGAAAATTGGAATGGATACCTACGTTAGCTTCGCTGTTTTATCTCCATTTCAAGCTCGTCTCAGTTGGCCAGTAGGCGCCAGTAACACTTGGCGCACATGGATGTCTGCGGATAAGTATAGTTGGCTTGCGTATATAACACTTGAACTTACTTCGGCGACTCAAGACCTCGTTACCTTTGCTGTAACGGTTGAAACTGACAAGGAGACTATTACTCGTGTAAAACATTACGTTCCAGGCCGTCCAAGCAGTGGAGGTAGAAGCACAGGCGTAGGTGGTGGCGGTGGTGGCTACTAAGTAGTGCTCATTAACCTAAACTTAAAGAGCAGCCCATCAAATTTCAACGCCTAAATCTTTTCACAAAGCTGAGGTTCATTAAGCTTACCTGCTAGCCCCCATATTGTTTCTAAATCTTCAACTATTCCTAGCATTCCATTAAGCTCTTCCATTCAATATATTTATTTTCTATGGTAAAATTCTATTGATTGCGTTTTCCGCAAGTGTTCTTCTATCCTATGCCTAAATGGATGCGTTAGTACAAATTCTCAGCACCATCTGGGGAAGATTCGTTTACATCGCGACTCAACCACTGCAGGATTTTAGTCAATGGGCTTTTCAGCATCCCGCATACTATCTTCTCTTCCCGGAATTTTTTCTTGCCTTAGCTATACTTGGCATTGTTGTCGTTTGGGTATTTTCTAGAGGCGAAAATCTAAATGTAGTTTTATGGCTAGGGATTATTGGTAGCGCATCCAACTTCGCAATGACCATCCATCTGATGTTCAACACCAGTCGATACTTCAACTATGGACTTGGGACCTTCTGGGGAGGGCTTGAGACAATAGACCCGTTTGCGCTCTTCTTCAAACAGCTGATGGACTGGGGCGACATTATGCTCTTCCTCGTGCTGATGGGTTATGGGCTAATGAAGAAGTATCGTGTTGAATTTATTCTCTTCACGCTGATGGCAACCGTCGCCTTTGACCTAATGGTAGGCTCTTCTGACCTTTTAGCGATTTATGTAATGACCGAGTTTGCCTCAATTCTTCTCTACGTAATGGCAGCCTGGTACAAAGACGACCTTCGCTCTCTTGAGGCAGGGCTAAAACTTTTCATCACTGGCGTTGTCTCTTCCGCCGCGCTTCTATTTGGTATCGCCATAATTTACGGGCTTACCGGCTCAACCAATCTTTATGACTTAAAGCTATTTCTTGAGTTAGGAGTTAGGACATATCATCCGATGGTAGTCTTAGCATTTGTGATGATAGTTGTTGGCATAGGCTACAAAGTAGGAGTAGCACCATTCCATTTATGGATTCCTGATACCTATGAGGGCGCCCCTACACCAGTTACCGCCTTTCTCTCCGTTTATCCCAAAATCGCAGGTTTTGCAGTCTTTATAAGATTATTTCTTCTCGGTTTCATTCCCGTGAAAGAAGCTTGGGTTCCACTCGTGGCTACAATTGCGATAATTACCCTTTTCCTCGGAAACATAATGGCTTTACGACAAACCTCTTTCAAGCGACTTATGGCTTACTCCGGGATTGCTCAAATGGGATACGTCCTTCTTGGAATAATCGGGGCAACCTACGCTTTTGAACCCACATCTAACATCGCATTCTATGCAACCCTCTATTACTTAATGTTTTACTTCTTCGCGAATCTAGGAGCGTTTTTAATAGCAATGCTAAATGAGATTTCAGGCGGTAGTGATGAGCTTGTCTCCTACAATGGTTTTTGGAAGCGTTCACCGGCTCTCTCCGCTTTTATGACAATTTTCTTGCTCGCCCTAACTGGAATTCCTCCAACAGTTGGCTTCATAGGAAAGTTTCTGATATTCTTAAGTCTATTTATGTTCTTTTCGCCAGCAGACCCACTTCCTTTAATCTTGATAATTGTTGGTGTAATAAACGCGGTGATAGCGGCATTTTATTATCTTGGGATAGTAAGACGGATCTATCTAGAAGTTCCATCAACGGAACAACAGGGAACAACCTTCGTTCCATTTCTCTTTCAGAGGCTTGCGGTTGCTTTTCCAGCGCTTGCGGTTCTAATGTTAGGCTTTATTTTCGTTCAGGGTCCTTATGAGTACGTTCGTGGTGCCTGGTTTTTAACTTATTGGATAACTCTCGCATAATTTGGCGTGCCAGATAAATTGCGAACTTGGTTATTGCCTTCAATCTTGCTTCTATCCCTCTTCTTGCTTCCGTTTTTTGAGGGCGGAAACGGCTTTCCATCCTTTTTCTTCGGCTTAGTTGTTATACCCTCAATCTTCCTATTGCACTACTTCTCCGGGGACATTCGTCCCTCGCTGACATTGACTCTTTTGTTGTTGATTTTCGTTTTAATAAGTCTCGCAACATCAACTTATGTCTATCCAACTCTTAAGAATATCAACTTTTTAGTTTCAAGCGTCTCCGCGTTTATTCTAACCGCTCATTACGCGAGGAAAGTTCCACGCTTTTGCATTCTCCTCCTTGAGGTGCTGACCGCTTCTTCCTTTCTCACCTGTTTATATGGCTTATTTCTTCTATCAGCAAATCTTCCAAGAATAACCTTTGAGACTCAAGTTTCCTCAACCTTTGGTCTTCATAATAGCTTTGCGGCATTTTTACTCCTTACATGGCTAATTCCCTGGGCTCTAATAGGGATAAGAAAGTCACCCATCTATGCGATAATTGGAGTTACCCTCTTGCTCACACTGCTTCTAACTTTTAGTCGTGCGTCTTACATTGCGCTTTTCATTCAACTTGCATACATTCTTGTCTCTTTACTATTGGTTAACTCTCAAGGAGTTAACGCCTTTTGGGAAAATCTCCGAGGCAGTAAGCCCTTCATCTCACTTTCCACCTTTGTTTTACTTTCGTTAGTCCTTATTCTTCTTTCCTTTACCACCTTTTACGTAAGCCTTTTTCAACGTATCACCTCCATCTTCAATATTCTTGATTATTCCCTTCAGGGCAGGCTAACCTTCTGGAAAGTTGCCTTTGAAATGTTCGCAAGATATCTTTTCTTTGGAGTAGGGCTAGGTAACTTCGGATACCATTACACCTATCTTCAACCCAATTGGCATTATTTTGCCACGGATGCTCATGGAATTATTTTTCAAGCGCTTGCTGAGGGTGGTTTGTTCACCACTTTTTTTCTCGCATTAATCTTCATTCTATTTTTCAAAAGTTGGATTAAGGCAAAAGCTTTCCCTTCGGCTTTCCCCAAGACTTCCCATATTCTCCTCAGCTCAGCAATCTTGGGTTTCTTTCTGCACGCCCAGGTTGACTTTGATCTTACCTATCTCGCGAATGCGATTTACTTTTCCGCTTTGATTGGAATTCTTCTCTCTCCTGCCCTAAATTATGCTCAGATTAAAAAAGGAAGTATAAGAAATGTCTTCACCGCGCAGGGCTTATATCAAAACATAACCGCATTGTTTGTTCTGCTCGGCCTAGTATCAATCATTTCTTCAGGGTATCTTTTGAGTAGGGAGCGTGCCTATCTTGAAAGAGCAAGAGTAGCGGATAACAAAACGCCTCATCTTGAGAAGGCTCTTTCGGTAATGCCCATTAACGCCTCAGTAAGAGTTGACTTGGTTCTAAATCTACTGCAAGAACCTACTCCCAATTTAGAAAGAATAAGGGGAGAGCTTAAAACAGTTCTCTCTCAAAATTCTTATGAGAGTCAGGGCTACTTTCTTCTTAGTCAGTTGCCGATATCGCCCTTAGAAGAAAGCGTTAGGCTTGGTGAGAAGGCGATAGAGCTTGACCCGTACAACCGACCTTACTACTATCTTGGATTGTCTCGGCTATATAGAAGGGCAGGCGACACAAATGGAGAACGGCGGATTTTGCTCACTTTTGCCAACCGCTTCGGCGAGATAAAGGAGAAAATCACACCCACATTTGCGCGGAGCACGTGGGTAAGTTACAATGAGACCTTTTACACCATTTACCTACGTCTCTCAGAGCTAATGTTAAACGAAGACCCCGTTCTAAGTCGTATTTGTCGTCAGCGGGCGGAAAATTTCATTCACTGAAAAATATCCCTCAATTGCGCTATAATCTCAATAGTGAACTTTGAGCCTGAAAATGCAGATAAAGAAGAGAAGGCGCGGCAAAAGGTAGTTTCACCCGAGACCTTCCTTAACGTTCCTACATGTCCTTTTCGCCGAGTAAGTTTTGGCGTGACATACTGCACCATCTCCACCGATGCGTACTATGCGGAGGTTGACCCTCTAACGTGCCTCAACTGTGAAGTGCCGGAGATAATTAAGAAGCCGAGGTGTAGATTTTTATCACTAGGGACGGAGCTAAAGCCTTATCGTGGCGAGGGAAAGTTAGTTACCGCAATGGCTTGCAAGGAGCTTGGAATTAAGCTCTATGATTTCTCCAGCTGCGCCAAGTGCGCTCTATATTCTGAGGTTCCATCCATAGTTGATGAGATAAAGAGAAGCAAAGAAAAGGCGGAAATCAAGCTCACGGTCACCGATGAACTTGTAAAAGAAGTGGCAAAGATAATCTCAGATGAACAAGAGGAATTTCGTGCGGCCAGGGAGGAAAAGCCCTTCTTTTGCATGAGGTGCTGGCGTTTTGCTGATGGACATTGCCGTAAGACTCCTGTCTACACCCGAGGAAAGGTAACGATAATACTCAAAGCTAACGAACGTAATGACGAGATTTACCGACGCGCTATACTGCCTGCCATAAAGGAAATTGGCCTTTCTCCTTATCGCATCACGGACGAGATGGATGAAGTGGACAACCTATGCCGAGCCTGTGAGAACATTCAGGAGAGCGATTTCGCAGTTTTTTCCCTTGACGATTGGGACAGCAACATCTTATTCCTCATTGGCTTGGCGCAAGGAATGGGAAGAAACTTGGCTGTCCTTAAACGCGATAACGTGGCTAAAGTGCCTCTGCTTGACACAATTTCTGAGTATATTCTTGAATATTCCAATCTCTCTGAAATAATCTTTCTTCTAAAAAGCAGATTTTCTCCATTTATAAAGCATTCTCAGGAGCGTGAATTATGACTTTCACAGTTCCCTCGGAGCTTACCTTTTCTTGCTCTGAATGTTCTCGTACTTTCCGTCTGATAACTCGCGAGCTCTCAGAGGTTCTAACGATTCATTGTCCCTACTGCGCATCAAGTATGTATTGGCTGGATTGCGTTGAGCCAAGAGTGAAGGCGGAATTGCTTCAGCAAGTCAGAGAATCGCTCAGAGAAATAGTGAAAAAAGTAGAGGAAGATGTGCAAAGGGACAAAAAAGAAGTGGACGAAGCTGTCCTGAGACTGCTCCTTTCAAGAATGATTAAGAGTTAATCACGAAAATCTTTACGAAGGCGCTTCTTTAGGGAGAGTGCGAACTTCGAGCCTATAGTTATTACCACCCTGCATCTGATTTTTCAAGGTTGCCGAAATTTCGCTTTTAGAGTAATATTTACGATACCATGCGAAAAGTTGGCAAATGAGAGGGGAAGATGGATAAAATTCTTTTGAAAGTTATAGTATGTGTTGGAGTTGTTTTGTTTTATTTAACGGTTGTCTACGCAGCAAAGGATCCGCTCGCGGTGAAAGATGCAGTGGTCAAAATCAAGGAGAAAGTTCTTTCCTCAGAATCTTCCTGGAATGCGCTAATCTCAGAGATCAGTTCCGCACAGGATGAAGCCAAAGAATTCTCCGAATATAAAGACGCCTACGATAAACTCCTTTCCCTGAAGGATGAACTTAACGCCTACGATAATGAGCTTTCTGGTTATCTGTCTGAGCTTAACTCTTACCGGGAAGAGCATCCTGACATGACTGAAACGGAAGAACTCCAATTCACAGAAACCCTTGAATTTGTTGACACTGTCAGCGTTACTATTACTTCATATTTGATGCGCATAGCCTCAATTGAGGTGAAGCAGGCGGAGTTATTGAAGCAAGCCCCTCCCGAGAAAAAAGAAGTTCCAACCGAATTTGAGGTTCGTGGAGAACTCTCGGTTCTCACTGGTAATGGTACTTTAACCGATAGGGATAGGCATTACCTCATGGTTTCTGAAAGATACAAGAATAAAAAGGATCAGGTTTTCACTTTTTTGCAAAGGTACGATAACGACCATTCCTTTATTGATAGACGAAGAACCGTCTTTTCAATGGCTCAGGAGTTACCCGTTTTTCTTGGGGGAGAGCTGGAAATGCGCCAATCCTATGAAGATTATGATGACCTAAGTTTCAGCGCGAATTCTCGCAAACAGCTTAATCTTGATTTTGATTTTTCTCGCCCATTTGCTGGTGGTAGAACGCAAACATTTTTCTCCTACCATTACACTTCAAAGAATTTCAGAAGCATTTCCCCACGCTCATATCTGAATCACTGGGCAAGGTTTGAGATAATTCACGAAATAAGCCCAAAGGTTATTGGTAATGCCTATTGGCATATGATAGATTCCCATTACGCTCTCACTAACTTCAATGGTTACAATGCCACTTATCTCGGGGCAGGTTTTCAATTCACACCCAATCCCGGTTTCATTTGGAATCTAAAGTACCAGTCTCTTGAGAATTCCTATGATGTCAGGAAGGCTAGTGCTTTCTTTGAGGAGTACTTTTTGCTTGAGGGACACTATCAACCCAATAACGATGTTCTCGTAGAAGGTGACCTAAGGTTTTTAGACCACAATCGTCGGAGAACTCCAGGAAGTAGTTACGACGAAGACCGATTCCGTCTGCGTTACAATCGTTCATTTAGTGAAAGCGCGGATGGCGATTTCCGCTTTGAATGGAAGAACAAGGATTTTGATGTTGCAAGTCCGAACGATTTTACTTACCTTCGTTGGCAAGCATACTTAAACTTTTACCCAAGCGAGAGATTGCGCTGGTATTACAACTTTGATTTTTACGACTACGATTACTCAAGTCTAGCACGCAGTTACAATAGAATGTACAATCGGCTGGGTTTTAATTATCACTTTGCGAACGGCGTGTTATGGACATCTGAGTTCGCCCTCACCGATCAGAACTACTCCACAAACAGCGCAAGAAACTATACCATCACTGATTTTCTTGCTGATCTGTACGTTCCCATAAGTCGTAGGGATAATCTTCGCTTCTTTTTAACGCTAAGCAGGCTTGACCAATCCGCACATCTCTCAGTGAATGATTACACTGCGACTGATTTTGGTGTTGAATACACATGTAGATTATCTGAAAATTACCGCTTGAAGCTCATTTATACTTACGACCGAAGAGACTACAAGAATCAGGCTGATATTAGAGATACCGCCTTTGAGACTAGGCTTAACTTTGATTTCTAAGAGGTGAATTTAATATGAATGAAGCAAAGAGTAAGAGTTGTTTAAGATTTTTGATTTTTGTTCTGGTTGTTTCTGTATTTGCGGGAGCGATTTCAGCTCAAGAACTCACCGTTCGGATAACAAGAATTGCCGGAGCAGTCGAGATAAAAAAAAGTGGCACGCAAAGGTGGGTTCGTGCAGAGGCAGGTACAACAATTAAGAATGGCGATTCCTTAAGAACCCTGAAAGGTGGCAAGGCACAGTTGGTCTTCCCTCAGAATGTAATTGTGCTTATTAAGGAAAATTCTGTGTTGAACCTAAAAGATTTGAGGGCAGATGGTGGAAGCAAGGTCAAAACCCTTGTCGGTAGTTTTCTTTTTGACCTTAAGAAAGCTCTATCACCAGGCTCATCCTTTGAGGTTGAAACGCCATCCGCATTAGCTGTCGTGCGAGGAACGAAGTTCGGTGATGATGTTGGCTTTGATGGCTCGACTGTCTTTACTGGCTATGAAGACACGGTTGAGATTATTGCGCAAGGAATTTCAAGAACGCTGGAAGAAGGATTTGAAATTGAAGTGAAACCAGATGAACCACCCGGCGAGCCTCAGGCTACCGATAAAACCTGGGAAGAGGTATTTACAGCTGAAGATGTAGAGTATCCCACGGCGGAGGAGTACATCTCCCAATTCTCCTTCCTCGCCACACAATTCGAGGAGCTTTCAGGCATAGTTAGGCGTTTTTACGAGGAATTCCAGCGTTACGAGCTTGAAGGGGATCTGCCTAAAATGTCCTCTGTCTATTACAACATTCAACCCTACAGAGAGACCTTTGGCAGGCTGAATGAGAATTACGATACCTTGTATTCAAGCCTTAGCCAGGACCCTTACTTCTCTTGGATTCCAGCGAGTACCTCACCCCTAAATGGCACAGAGGAGTCAGGGCAAACGATACAGGGATACATTTCTCGTATTAATCAATACCAGGATGAGATTAACAACGCACTTTCTTACATCTTCACTCAGATAGAGGAATACACCGTCTCTACTGAGGATGTTTTGGATGAGCAAAGAGGCAACATAGAGTCCCGTGATCCTGAGCGAGACGTTCGTTACAGCACGTTTGACACTGACAACGATGGCGTTCCCGATGTAGTGGAGAGTGCGCTTGGTGTAGAGCCTGGCTCTGAAGAACCCATCATACAGCTTATCTCTCCCGATGACGGTGCGGAGTTTTTCTACCCAGATGTCGCGTTTATAAATTTTGAGTTTTCAGTCTCTGATGACACTTACTTTTCAAGCTTTGAGCTTGTTCTTTCAGCAGGTGGTGTTACCTCGACTAAAACTTTCAGCGGGTTTTCTATGGATATCTCAATTCCTGAGCTTGTGGAGGGTCCTCCCTCATTTCTGAGCCTTCTTCAGGACGGCGAATCGGTTGAGTTCTCCTGGTACGTTCGTGGCAATTTTGATTTTGAGTTGTTCTCCCAGAGCCAAATCACTCAGGAAACCGCATCACTTCGCCAGGCATCTTCCATACCGATTTTAAGCGAGACTAGGTCATTCACCCTGACACACGCTCCTGTTGGAGCTGTTGTAGACCTGAGTTTAAGCGTGGTAGGTCCCTCTACTGTCCATGTAGGTGAACAAGTCACAGTTAGACTTGATTTTAGCGATGTTACTGGCTTGACAAGGTGGGAAATTGCCCTAAGGTATGATCCCTCCCTTCTTGAGTTTGACACCGGCAGGAAGACAGGCTTGACCTCCGGTTCCACGCTATTCTTTGGTGAAGATAGCCTTGGGGTACTCGCAATTTCAGGTGAAATTCCTCAAGGCTCTGCACCAATTAGTGGTAGCGGTCCGTTTGCAGAGATTGTCTTTTTAGCTAGAAACTCAGGTTTAGCAAGCATTGACTTCGGCAGGGTAGAGCTGGAAGGCGTCGGTGGGGCAAGTATCCCTATAGGTGCGCTTGCTGGAACGGAGGTAAATATTAGCGGGTAAGTAAAACGAAGTTTCATTGAGCTTGGTCTATTATTTGCTTAAAACGCCTCACATTTCCTCTATCACAATTTCTTAGATGCAAAGTATCTTTGCAAAGATAGCCTAAATTTTTATTCTATCCTTTAGATAGAAGTTAAGTTATACTACTCTTGAAAAGCTTATGCGAGGCAAGCGAAAATACATTGCATTTTTATTCACGGTTCTTGGTCTTCTAATGGCGCTTTCTATAGCTCCGCTGAAGCTTTGGGAGTTCAGTGAGCACTGGTTTTCTACGCAAGCTTTCAAGTTACGCGGACACAAGGAGCCCGACCCAAGGATAACAATTGTGGGCATTGATGATGCGTCCTACGAATTTATGGGTGATGTGGGTATAGACTGGCCCTTTCCAAGGAGTATGTGGGCAGATCTTCTAAAGAAGCTCACGGACGCAGGCGCTCGTGTTGTGGTATTTGATATCCTCTTCTCCGATGAGCCGTGGGATGTTTCAGAGGATGAAGCCTTCCGTACCGCAATAATCAGGGCGCAGAAAAACGGAACAACTGTTATCCTTTCAGCAAGTTGGGTGGTAGCCAGTGGCGTGGGTGGTAGTGGTGAACTAGGAGAGCTTGCGTCCCTTGAAATCCCGACCGATACTATAATGGAGGGAAAGCCGGAAATTGCTGTTGCGTCCGCTCTCACCAAGCTCTCCTATAAAGACAAAGAGCTCGCTTACATTGTTTTTGAAGGACAGCGCTATTATTCCCAGGCAGTTCAGGCGTATCGCCAAATACTCAAAGACGAGGGTAGGCTTGAAGAGTTTGACCAAAACCCACGAGCCTTTGGTGTAAGCAAGGCGCGGGATTTCATTATCAATTATTTTGGTCCCTCAGGCAGCATTCCCATCGTTCCCCTTGCGATGATGTTTCCGGAGCTTCTTGAGGAGAAGGTTTGGGAGAAGCGTGAGGGTGAAATGCAGGAGATTCGCGCTTCCACCTTCAAAGACGGCATAGTCTTCATCGGGAGCGTTTCCACTGCGGATAACGATTACTTTTGGACGCCATACGAGAAAATGTTCGGGGTTGAGACTATTGCGCATGCGTTCAATACACTCCTCACAGGCGAGCATATCTATCCCGTTGATTGGAAAGTAAGCGCCATAATTCTTGCTCTCATCTCGCTACTAACATGGACACTTGTTGTGATGTTAAGACCCCTTCAAGGAATTGCTTTCTTCATTGTTTCATTTTTTATCTATCAGATATTTCTCTTCGCGATGTTTATCAAGGCAAATTATTTGATGGAGTTCACGGTATCAACCGCATCTTTCTTCACCACCTATTTCTTCACATTAGGATTTAGGGTTTTCAGCGAAGAGGCGGAAAAACACAGAATTCGCGCCACTTTTGGTCGTTATATGGCTCCCGACATAGTGAAGGAGCTTATTGACAATCCAAAACTTGCGGAACTTGGAGGAATTGAGCGTGAGGTTGCGCTACTTTTTACGGATATTAGGAACTACTCCACGATTTCAGAGCCCCTCAATCCTCATGAGACAGTTGAATTCCTGAACCGCTTCCTTTCCCGAGCATCGGAAGCGATAATGGCAAACGGAGGTTTTGTGGACAAGTTTGTTGGTGATGCAATAATGGCTGTTTTTGGAGCTCCAGTGCCACTGGAAAATCCATGCGCTTCAGCGGTTAGGTCAGCTCTCGCTATTGTTGAAATCGTTCATCATAATTGGAAAGATATTGTTGGTGACTTGCCAATCCCACTTTTCCGCGTAGGGGTTGGAATACATTATGGTAAAGTCGTGATGGGCAACGTGGGTAGCGGTAGGAGAATGGATTACACCTGCATTGGAGATGTGGTAAATGTTGCCTCTAGGATTGAATCTGAAACAAAGCACTATCGTACCGCCATTCTTATTAGCGAAGATGTTTATAAGCGATTAGGTAACGAGTTCAAGTGTGAGTATGTTGCAGAGTCTTTGGTTAAAGGTCGAAAGAGTGCGGTTAGTCTGTACAAGGTTATTCACCCGGAGGGAGAAGAGGTAACAGACCTCACCGAGGCGGTTCTCACCGTAAGCGCAGATACCTCCTACGACCTCACATATGAAGAAGCTCAAGCGAAAGTTCTCACTAATCCACCTCCATCTCAAGCCTAGCCCTTAGCCTTGATGTCTCTAACTCAACTCCATCCTCTAACACGCCTTCAATCAGAACAAGCTCCTTAACGTTTCCCGTGACTAGCAGATCAATTTTCCCTTGCTCAAGCCTATTCAGTAGAGCCCTGTCAATCTGTGATTCATTTGCGAAACCGATTATGAGTCTATCCGCAGGTTTCTTTATTGAGACTTTAAGTTCACTTTTAGCTTTTCTAATCAGAGAAAGCGCTTCAATAATTGAATCTCCCATTTCGCTACTATCCTTATCGTAAGCACCGTTGAACTCCTCCTGAGATGGCCAAGTTGTTAGATGAATGCTAGCCTTTTCACTGAACCTGTGAAAGTACCAGTGCCAAATTTCCTCAGTTATAAACGGCAAAAACGGCGCGAATAGTCTTAGGATGCTCTCTAGGGCTTTGAATAGCGTCAGCTTAGCAGATGTTTGGAGTTTATTTCTCTGATTTTCCGTTACCTGAAGAAGGGCATCCCCGTAAAGTCTTCCCTTTGCAATCTCTAAGAAATTATCACAAAAGTCTTGCCAGAAAAACGCCTCCACGTGTTCCAATGCTTCTGCGAATTCATACTGTTCAAAGGCTTTTGTAGCTTTATCAATTGTTTGAACCAACTTGCCAATTAACCACCTATCTAAGGGATGGTTTATTTCCTGAGACAGGTCAAGATTTCCAGGCGTGAAGTCCGCAAGGTGCAGATGTGAGAGCTTGCTGGCGTTGTAAATCTTAGTAATTAACCTTTTTCCGCTAGCAAGATTCTCCGTAGGGTCTTGCAAGTTGATGAATGTATCTGTTCCTAGCCTTGTCTGACCTGCCCAATGACGCACAACATCAGCGGAGAACTGTTCTATTATTTGTTTAGGCTTAACAGTCTCACTCTTACTCTTACTAATTTTTGTCCTTGATGAATCAAGGGCATGTCCACTTATCATCAAATCGTACCATGGAATATCTTTATTATGGAGATAAGCTTTCACTATGGTGTAAAAAGCCCATGTTCTAATAATATCGTGGGCTTGAGGTCTTAGCGTCATTGGAAAGAGAATGTTGCTTCTGTCGTCATTTTCGCCCCATTTTGCGTTAATCTGGGGTGTAAGTGAGCTTGTCGCCCAAGTGTCAAAAACGTCCTTCTCAGGGACGAACTCATCCTTACCGCACTTTGGACACTTTTCAATTCCGGGGGAATCACGAAGGGGATTAACCGGCAGATTCTCCCCCCGTGCAGGGATAACTTCGTCACAGTGCGCACAGTACCAAATCGGGAATGGCACCCCATAGTACCTCTGCCTGCTTATGCACCAATCCCATCTTAGGTTTTCCACCCAATGTTTGTATCTAACAAACATATGCGGGGGATACCACCTACACTTCTCTCCATAGCGAACAAGCTCATCCTTCTTGTCCAAAACTTTCACGAACCACTGCTTATTCAGCAA
The DNA here is from genome assembly GCA_037441675.1 of Planctomycetales bacterium. GTDB lineage: Bacteria > 4484-113 > 4484-113 > 4484-113 > 4484-113 > JBBIRS01. The sequence continues at coordinate 262,447 of JBBIRS010000001.1, forward strand.
AAATTCAAGGGGTGTTCCGCACCTTTCATGGGCTGAAATGGTGTGCGTAATCCTTTCGGTTTCAATAAGAAGCTTCTGTTCGCTTAGGGTATTTACTATCCTTTTTCTGGCATCTCTCAGAGAAAAACCTTGAAACTCGCCCGCAAGCTCATTCATCCTGCCAAAAGTATCAACCACAATCCTTGTCTCAAGGTTATACTCCTGCCACCACTCAATGTCAACCGTGTCGCCAAAGGTGCAGCACATTACAATTCCAGTCCCCTTCTCAGGATTTACCTTGGCATCCTCCAAAACTGGCACTTTAAGCCCAAAGTACGGGGTTACCAAGTATTTGCCTTTTAGGTGCGAATATCTTTCATCGCCAGGGTGATAAAATACCGCCACACACGCGGGTAAAAGTTCCGGTCTAGTAGTTGCAATTGGGACTTTCTTGCCATCTTCAGTTAGAAAGCAGATTTTATGGAATTCGCTAGCCTCCTCTTTATCTTCAACTTCCGCTTGAGCTATGGCAGTCCTGCATTCGGTGCACCAAAGTGTTGGCGCTTCTTTTCTATAAACTTCTCCACTCTTTAGAAGCTCAAGAAAGCTTCTCTGGGATATTCTTCTCGACCTTTCATCAATGGTTGAATAGACCTCATTCCAATCGCAGGATAAGCCTACATCCTGCCATAGATCCTTAAAAGCTTTTTCTTGCTCTTTGCTAACCTCAAGGCAAAGTTCCCAAAAATCTTCTCGCGGCATATCCATCGCTTTAACGCATTTGACACGCTCGACTAGCCTTTCGGTGGGCAAGCCGTTGTCATCAAACCCAAAGGGGTAGAATATTTTGAACCCTCGCATTCTCTTGTAACGCACAATAAAGTCCTGGTGCGTATAGGAAAAGACGTGCCCAATGTGGAGGTCGCCTGAAACGGTTGGCGGTGGAGTATCAACTGAATAGATTTCTTCCCGATTGCTAGATGGCTCATAGACGTAAATATTCTTCTCCTCCCAAAATTTGCGCCACTTCCTCTCCGATGCTCCTGCATCGTAAATTTTTGGGATTTCTTGAGTTGTTTCTACCTTACTCATTCCGCAACATTTTTAATATGAAATATTCAGACTAGCTTTGCAAATCTTAAATTTTACCACAAGCTTTTTCGCCTTCTTCTCGGCTCAAATCTCATGCTGATATTCGGCTCCCACTGATACTTAAGCTGAAAGGTTGCAAGTCCAGCTTCTAGCATATGATATTATTTTTTTGCTTTGGTATAATTTCCATTTAGGGCTAGTGTCGCATTCAGTGAAAATGGACTCATATAACGACCTGGAAGATTGGCGCTTATTTTCAGATTTAACGCTGGAAAATCGCGCTAAGATAATACAGAAATATCAGCCGTTAGTTTTCCATATATATCACACCTTTTTCCCTAAGCGTTCCTCTGAATCCATAGATATAATCTCCGAAGGTACACTTGGCCTAATTGAGGCGGTTGACACTTATGATATTTCCAGGGGAGCAAAGTTCAAAACCTATGCCTTCTACAAAATCAAGGGCAAGATGCTTGACTACCTAAGAGCGCGAAGGCGATTACTCGGATTCTCAATGCCAAGAGACAAAGATACCCTCCTCCGTTCTCTAAATGTTTCAAGCTCTATAGATATGAGTGAGCTAGATGCGGTTATTTTGGTGGAAACGTTATTGAACGAACTAACTCCCTCTGAGCGAAGCGTAATGGAGCTTATTTACTCGGAAGGAATTAGCCAGGAAGAGGTTGCGAAGCGACTTGGCTGTACCCCTGCCAACGTCTCTATCCTTAAAAAGCGGGCTCTCTCCCGCCTTAGAAGCAGACTGTTAGACAAACTAACCCGAAAAGAGAAAAAAGCTTACGGAGTTAGTTACTAGTGATGTGAACATTCGCCTTCACAATAAAAGAATCTTAATCTGTCTATGTTTCATTCTTTTATCACTCTCTATTGACGTTCCATCCACCGCTGGCTCAACTGCTAAAATTCTAGAAAACCTACAATTTTCTGTATATACGGGCTTTTCAGGGTACGCCAATCCGCTTGCGTTTTATGCCCTTAGGCTAAGTGAAAAGAACGTTCCTACCTCAACAACCTCATTTAATGACCTTGGCTTAACCCCGCTGGTGCTATCAGTTAAAAACATAAGCAACATCAATATTCCCTTAGAAGTTGCAATTTACAATCACTCTCTGCCTTTCGGGATGAAAGAAGAAGAGGCAGTATCCTGGCTTACTAGATTTCTTCGGCTCGAAGAGAAGGGGGAGGAAGAGGCAAAGGGTAGCGCTGAGGAAGCTCTCCAGGTGGTAGAAGGAAATACTGAAAAAGGAAGAGCCGGCAGCTCCCAAAGGGAGGCTGAATCAATGCCATCTCCCAAGGGCGTGCGGGAAATTCTCGCCCACAATCGCTTTTCTCTTTCCACCCTCCATACGACCCTTGTAAGACGCGAGGGAATAGTTGCTCGCAAGAAGTCACAGGAAAATTTTTCCTTTCCGTTAAGCGTGTATGCGACTAATCCTAACCAACAAACAGTTGGCTTCACGCTGGATATCCTCTTTGAAGGGGAGATAATCCACCGTGAAAAACTTGTGGTGAAATTGCTTGAACCAGATAGTATCTACTCTTTGCTTCTTTCAGAAGTGGATAGTAAAGAGATATTACGCTCCTCCAAGGAATTATCCCTTGCCACACCTGTGACGAAGATGCTCTATCGTCCCGTCTCAATTAAGCACGGCATAGTTACAGCTAGTTTAAGTAAGGTTGGCTCAAACCCCGATGTCTTTCGGCACTTTCAGTATGTCCTTATTGAAAATGCGTTTTGGCAAAGCCTTGAATCCGATGATAAAAGTTATTTAAGGGAAGTGGTTGCCTCAGGAGCACGTCTCGTCATCTTTAACTCACCTGAGTCGATAATCGTTGACTCAAAGCTCTTTCGGCCTTCAAAGAAGCTAAAGCTGGAGAACTTCGGGTTTGGTGGTATCTGTGTAACCCCTTTGAATCTTCAAGAGCTTCAGGAAGAGATATTGGAAGAGTTACTCAAACGTTTCAACTTTGCGGTTAAGTTATACCAAAAGAAAGCTCAGGAAATTCCAAAAGACAGAGCGGAGTATAGGCTTGGATTGTCTTCTGACGAGATATTACTGCCGGGGGTAAATCTCGTTTCATCACTTGACCCTACATTCCTGCCTGTTCTTCTGCTATGGATCTCAAACTACCAGTTTCTTCCCGATCTTTTCCAACTTCTAGAAGCGGATAGTTTACAGTTTAAGCCAGGCAACCCGCAAGAAATATCTTCTGAGTTAGCAAGGGACAGCACCAACCTAACTATCCCTAGAATTTTCTACCGCACCCACTATTTCCCATCCGTGAAGAGTCTTATTATCTCTGTAACTCAATTCTCCCTTCTTCTTTTTTTAATACTCTTGCTCTTACTGCTACGAGTTAGGATGGCTCTCCTTGTGCTAATGATACTTATACTTAGCATATTTAGTATATTCGCCATAAAGCTCGGCATACGTGCGATAAGTCCTGAAAATGTGTCTGCGATTATTCTAGAGTTTAGTCAAGGCTCAAACTTAACGAGAAAGAATGAGATTGAAAGGCTGATAACACTGTTCTCCGAGCGTAGAACCTCTATTGATGTAGAGTTAACGGGGAAGGATATTGCGCTAAAGAGCGTCACCCCAATAACAAAACAAGATTTTCAAATGGTAGTTGAACAGCAATCTCACGCCACACTTCAGGATATAGTTCTCGAACCAGCTCTTCCCACGCAGATAGCCTATAGAACCAAAGGAGCTTCCTCCCCCGGCATCAGAATAGAAGAAGTTAACAAGCAGCTTGGGAGTTATCGTATTTCTGAAACAAGGGGCGAAGACGTTGATAGGCTCTTTATACTGCGGGGTTCTAGGCTAATTGACCTGGGTAGCTTATCGGCGGGCAAATCCCTTGAGATTCAATTCGGAAAGCGCAAATCAAATGAAACAGCTGGGGATTTAATTCTCAGCTCAGGTTCTTTGGAGTATTTGAGAGCATTTACTGATGCGGAAAAATTCAGGTATCTTCAAAGAGGTAGCTCTACCTCAGCTCTCGTTCTTACAACTCTATTATCTACCTTCACAGAAACCTTACTGCCAAAACTTTTGGCTGAAAGTGGACGAGAACTGATCATCTCTTTCCGTGTAGGAGAACTGAAGGATGAAACTTCCACTTTTGGTGCGGGGAGCGTTTTTGGAAGTGTGTCAATTTATTTAATTGAATGAACATTATAACGGAAAAGCTAGGCAGAGGCAAGAAACAAGTGCAAGGTTACGAGCTAACCTCTGCGCACGATAGATTTTCCTCAGAGCTTTTCCAAGATTTTTTTCTTAAGGCGCGTGGATTTTTTGCTGGTTTGTTCCTTGCAACCCTTATCTTCGCGATTTTCTTTAGAATTCTCTTTAACTACTACGACCAGTTATTCATCCCGCTGGAGAATCTCTTGCATTTGGTTCTATTTATTCTTCTTCTGTATTTCCTTCCAGTTATCTACTCTATATTTTATGGTCAAGGCAATCAAAGCTTTAGCCAGAAAGGTTTTGTCAACATTGTTTCCACCGCAGTTCGTATTTTCCGTAATATCCTCAAGCTAGCCTTTCTAGCTACCATCTCCTTAACCCCGATTACGTTAATGCTTCCGGCAGATTTCATTTCCTGGTTTAGGTTGAATCCCGAGTTGCAGACTATTTGGATTTTATGGGTGGTCGGCTTTCTTTCAGTCTTCTTTACCTATCTCGTTTTCGTGTTGGCTCTTGGTTTCTTCGTTTTATCTAGCTTAAGAATCACTTGGATTTATCGCCTCATTGCGATTTTCTTCATCATTTCAGGTTTGCGTTTAGGTTCATTTAGAGTAGGAGGGGATCTCTGGGCAATTCTTAGGTGGTTGGGCGTTCCCTTCTTTGAAAGCTTCCGTCTAAGGAATCTTTACCTTATAAGCCTATCCGGTGCTATTCAAGATTTCTTCTACTATCTAAGTAGCCCTCCATTCCTCTTCTTCTTGGATTTCTTATCAAATTTCACCTCTACTTTGTTGCTTATCTTCGTGTTGCGTAAATTGTTATTCTCCTCATCTCTGGCTCTTGGGTTATGCTTTCTATCGGTTTTAATCTTTAATGCTTTTCGTTTGCTCCGCCCCTCTCTTCGCAGATTATCCTCATTTTCCCCAATTCTTACCAGTTCTCATTACCTTTTCATCCAAATTATTTTCTGTCTCTTTGTACTATTCTCAGTTACTATCTTTATCCTTCGCTACGGCTCATTTCTCACGATGGAAGTTTCAAAGGATCCCTTCCTAGTGAGGAACTTTCCCCAAGCGGTGCTATTGTTTTCCACAGTGATTTTAATGCTCTATTTGACGATTATATCCGCTGTTTCCAAGCTCAAGAGTTTTAACGCCGAACTTGCGAGTTTGGCGAGATGTCACTGGTTTCGCATAGTTTACACATTCACCTTTCAAGTGAACTTAATTTTTTTAATCGTATCAAGTTATTTTTCTTTCATTTTAGGTGAAGTTTTTGGCTCAGATACTTCCGTGTACGCTACCTTAACGTTTCTTCTCATCCTCTTCACAATTTCTTTCCCCCTTTTGGCTTCTCTTCTTGTTCTCGGCTTATCGTTTCCTGTAATCAATAAGTATCGGTTTCTTCTGGCAGGTTTTTCCTTTGGATTGCTGGCGGAGTTTCTATTATTCGTTTTTCTTCTTCCAAGTGAAGGTGCGATACTCCTTGGAGGCAGAATTGATCCTTCAGATGTTAAAGCTCTTGTGAGAGTTTATTCAGACTTAAGACTTCTAGAATATTTCGGCTATCTTGGCAATTTCAAAGGAATAAGTTCATTCTTTGACTTTGCTTTTAAGGAGCCCTCGGGGTTAATTCCAGCTATCTTAGTGCTAGGCTCAATCCTTCTCATACCCTTACTTCTCACTCTCTTCTTTTACCGTCTTGCAAAGAAGCTTGCCTAGAAAAGAAGGCTTTCCACTGGAATTTAGAATTGCTGAAAGATACTCGGTATTGCAGAGATGGATATTACCGCTCGGCTTAATTAAGGCTTTCCTCCTTTACTAAACATTCTTATTTCGCTTTCTTCGGAAAGAGTTTCGATGCATAGCTTTCAAGCTCCTTCAGGGTCATACTGCCTAAAACTATATCAATCACTTTTCCATCTGGTGCAACAATAAATGTGGTAGGAACTCCTTTTAGACGCCATTTCTTATAGAGCTTATCATCAAGTGCGTGTATCCAAGGCATTTTCTCTTTTTCCCAAACATCTTTAATGTCTTCAATCTTGTCCCTATATGCGATGCTAATCATAACAAGCCCGTTGTTCTTGTTCTTCTCATAAAATGATCTAAAGTCGGGAACCTCCCGAAGACAAGCGCCTCACCAGCTCGCCCAGAAATTGATAATTAGCGGTTTCTTCCCCACGTAGTTCCCGCTATCAAGCTCCTTCCCGTCAATAGTCGTAAGTTTGAAGCTCGGCATAGTTTTACCAACTTGTGGTTGTTCCAGAGAGCTGGCGATGTTGCTCGCAATTAAAATCAAAATAAAACCGATAACAAATCCTAATGCAATTTCAAGCTTGCGCATAGTTATCCCCTCCAGTTTAATTTACAATCGCACTTCTACTGACTTTTACTATTCTTCGGGAATAGAGATTTCTCGTATTCCGTCAGCTCATCCAAAGTAAGCGCGCCCACCTTAACCTCAATCACATTGCCATTTTTATCCACAAATACGTTTGTAGGGACACCTCGGTAACCCCACTTCTTGAAGAGTCCATCATCATCAAGAGCGTGAATCCATGGCATTGGCTCTTTCTTCATAAATGCCTTCATATCATCAAGATTATCGTTCACCGCAAGACTAATAATTACTAGCCCATTTTTCTTGTGGCTTTCATAGAACTTTCTGAGTTCTGGCACTTCTCTTCTGCAAGGTGGACACCAACTACCCCAGAAATTCACTATTAACGGATTCTTGCCAAGGTATTCATCAATCTTCACCGTCTTGCCTTCAATAGTCTTGAAGGTAAAGCTCGGTAACTTCTTTCCGGTCTCGGGACGCTTAACCTCCTCCTTCCCGGAAGTAGTTAATGATAAAGCTAGTAAACCAATAAACACTGGGAAAATTGCCAATAGCAGAGCTTTCTTCATCATTTACTCCTGAAATTACTCTATAAGTAATTTTACCTCAAAAACTTGAGATTTTGTCTTGCTAGCGTGTTGTTTTTTCCTGTTCTGCTTCTAAAAATCATCAAGGGAGAACCTTTGCTCCGCCAGCGATGGGTCAACCTCAATTTCGTTTAGCACGTCCCGGACGTCCTTCGTGTTTCTAGCGATTTCTTCCGCCCTTTTCTTAAGCTGCTCACTTGGTACTTTCCCGCGAATAATCGCTCTAGCATTAACCACCTCAACTTCAAGCTTGTTCTGTGCGAGTTCAGGATCGCTTTTCCAGGAAATGGCGATAGCCGCCATAATTGCCAGGTCTCGGGCTTTTAACTCCTCCTCAAGTCCCGGAACTTGTGCTTTTTTACTGACCGCTCGCTCGCTCTCCGGCGTGAGTTTACAAGAATATGCAAGAAATCCACTCATCAATGTAATCACCGCAATTAGTCCAAACCTTAAATATCTTTTCATTTCCTTACACTCCTAAGCAAGATGAAAGAAAACTATCAAGCTGTTCAAAATTAGTGCTCCCTTTCATCACTACCTTGCCCTGTGGGAAGATAGTGTATTCCACGCCATTTTCACCGGTTGCCCTTATGAAGAATGGATTTTTTTGCACGCTGAATCCGTTTTTCTTAAGAACCTTCTCTATTCTATCAATCTCAATTTTAGAATCCCTTATAACCACTTGAAGAGCGTCCGCTCCGCAGATGTTTTCCACGCTGGGAGAGTATCCTCCTGACAAGAACTTAAATTCAGCCATAGCGCATACAGGGCAGTCTAAATTCCTCTCAGGAGCTGGAATGATGTCGACTTTAAGGTTTTCCGCGTTTAGGCGATAGAGTTGTACCTGGAAGTTTTCAATGTCTGCCACTAACCTTACTGCGATATCAACCTCAACCGCTGCTATCATCTGTACAATTGCAGGATCCATCCCAACCTCAGAGCAGGAAGGCGCTTCTCCCACTTGAGGGATAATCGGGATAAGGCATCTCAAGCAAGGTCCTTGAGCTGGGATAATCGGCATCACCACGCCATTCTCACCAGCTGTTCCAGCATAAATGTAAGCTTTTCGCAATTTGACCGCTACTTCATTAACCAGAAATCGGGTTCTGAAGTTATCCAAGCCATCAAGAATAATATCCACCCCCCCAAGTATCTCCTCCGCATTTTTTTCAGATAACGCTTGAGTGTGGACTGTTACCCTAATTTTGGAATTTTGCTTTGTAATAGCATCAGCTACCGCCTCTGCCTTGAAGGTCTGTGTTCGAAGCATATCTTCGGTAAAGTTAGATGATGTTCCGAGATTCTCAACGGTTACAATGTCCCTGTCGATTAGGATAAGTTTCCCAAATCCAATAGCGCCAGCCAATCTCGCCACAGAGCTACCCAGTGCGCCCACACCGATAACTGCGCAAGTAGTTTCACTCAACATGGCGCGAACTTGTGAGCTATACTTTCGCAACGGGTCAAGCCTAACATAACGCGCCTTTTCCATCTCATCAAATGATAACTCAAGTCCTTATCTGGTTGGGTTTTTGTATTACGCTGTTTTCAAATAACAGCCTGTTCGTGGAGTGGGCTTTCTCCATCCTTAAATCTTGTGATTGAAAGCGGTGAAATATCAAAGCATCTCGCAGTACCTTCTACGATTAACTCCGCGATGGCTTTCGTGGTTATTGGAGAGTGCATTGCGCCATGCCCGGAAAATCCAGCCGCAATGAATAGATTTGAAAATTGGGGTATTCTTCCCAATATTGAGTGATGGTCTGGTGTGGTGTCGTAAAAACCTGCCCAACCATCCCGAAGATTGGCTTCTTCTAGTACGGGGAATCTTCTTAGCGCCATCTCTGCGACTAAGAATCTGAACTCCGGATCCACGCTGTAGTTAAAACCTGGTGGCTCGTCTTTGTTGCTATAACCAAGCAAGAATCCTCCAGATTCGCTCTTCACGTATAACCCCGTCCCCATATCAATCATCAACGGCACTTCTTGACGCATACCATCAAAAGGCTCCGTATCAAATACCTGTCTTCTAATTGGAACTATTGGAATAGAAAGCCCGAGGAGTTTGCCAATTTCACCGCTCCATGCGCCAGCGGCAATTACAACTGCCTCCGCTTCAATCTCGCCAGCCTTCTCTGTTTTTACCACTCTCACCTTATCATCCTTAGTCTCAAATCCCACAACCTCCGCCTCGTATAATGCGATTCCATCTGCCTCTAGAAAGAAGTTTGAATACGCGAGCATAAATTCGTAAGGGTCAAAGTAACCATCCGTTGGACAGTATGTCCCCCCGATAATATCCTCTGTATTAACCTGTTCACATATTTCCTTGACTCGCTTGGCGCCTTCAAAGAACTCAACTTGAACCCCGAATTCCTTTTGCAAGGAGATATTTCTGGATAAAGCTTCCAAATGCTCTGGCTTAGTAGCCATGAACATATAGCCGAATTGTTTTACCTCAGGCTGAACCCCCACCTCTTCCTTAAAGTTAGTCAGGATACGAATAGACTTCACGCTCATTTCAATATTTGGTTTAGTAGAGAATTGAACGCGGAATCCGCCAGCGCTCTTCCCCGTGGAATGAAGTCCAGGCATCTTCTCCTTCTCTAGGACAACTACGCTCTTCTCTCCAAGCTTAACAAGGTTAGCAGCTATTCCAAATCCTATGAGCCCCCCGCCGATTATAGCAACTTTATATACAGGCGACATTGGCTTGACTTGGTAGGCTTAATTCCCCTTCCGCCAAGCATCATCCTCAAGCTAAGAAATTTGCGGAAGCATCAGAAAAAAACCAAAGACATTTTTGCAACTTTGAATTTCTACTTAAGCCAGTACTGCCTCTTTACCTTAAGCCTCTCCTTCGCAGGAAACATCTCGCCAAGTGCCTCCATAAACTCAACAAATTCAAGATCAATCATTCTCAGTATTTGATACTGTTGAAGTTTTGTTAGCTCCTTATATTCAAACATCTCCGGGTTGGAAAGCACGAGCGAGAATTTCACAGGTATCTCGTTTAATAATAGCTCCTCAATCCTAGAGATATCCTGGTCATTAAATCTAAATGCGATAACCCACCGATATGCGTTCACCAGGGGGTCCCATTCCTGGTCCTTCAGAACCACCTTTTCAGGATAGTATAGGTAATCTCCTTCAACATCAACAAAGAATGGTCTAGCTCCACCTTCGTAGATTAACTCTTCTTTCGTTGGATACTGACGCCTTTCCTTTGCCATTTGATTCCTAGCTCGCTCAACGTGCTTTTCCAGTTTTTGGGAACCGTACTCCAGATGAACGTAATCCTCAAAATTCACTAGCTCATTAACGAAGTAGCGATTTGAAATGCCGGGAGCTTTGAAGTAAAGAATAACAATTGCCTCTCTTCCCTGGGGCGTGATGTCTAAAAAGTAATTTATTACTTCTTGAGTTTTTCCAGCATCGGTAATGTTATTTGCGTCAATGACTCTTTGGATTTGATCCTTGATAAGCTCCCTAGTTACAACGTAGCTGTAAACGTGGTAGCCGAGCTTCTTGTCCCAGTATAGATGCATTCTTTGACCTGGGTAACGTGAAAGCGACCAATCGTATGAAAGCTTTGTGCGCGAAGGAATTGCAGGTCTAAAGTCTTCAGGTTTGAATGGTTGCGCGGAAGCTATCAAAGAAAAAAGTGCCACGCATACAGCACTGGATAAAACAGTCCTCATAGTGCCCTCTCCAAAGTTTGCTTAAAAATCCCGATTGAAATTCTACCACTATTTTATCTTTTGAGCAAACTAGCCTACCTTAGCGGTGCGTAGTTCAAGAGGCTAAGGAGGTTGCTCGTATCATTTCAAAATATCTCAAACCAAACCCAAAAACATCTGAAGACAAATGGCGTTATCCTTTGCCATAGGAGCGTCAAAATCTAGAGTTGCATTCACATTCACTGACTAGTGTGTTACCACGCCTTCTATGCCGAAGAGTTTTCCAAGAACCTTACCCACGAAAAAGGTAGCAACAGCAGTTCCAAGCATTAGCACTGTTGCCTCCAAGAACTCTCTCAAAAAGTTCCTATCAAAAACGACAGCGCTATAGAAGGTGAGCAGAGCAATCATCAATATCCCAATAATAACGGACACTAAAAAGGCAAGCGCCATATCAGCGGTTAAGAAGTATGGAAGTGCAAGCATTACTACCGAAACGATGTAGCTGAACCCTGTTGCAAATGCAGAGGTTATAGCGGAACGCTCTGGGTCTTGCTTTGCCTGAATGTAAGATGCGGAGCCCATTGAAATCGCTGCTGCGAAACCTACTATCAATCCTGAAATTCCAGCGACCAGAGTTGAGCCGGTCACTCCAAGGAATCCCGCGTGGACGCCGGTAATCTCAACAATGGCATCAGCAAGCCCAAGGGCGATGAACCCAATGTACTTTATAATTTTATCTTTTAGCTGGCTGATGAAAAACTTTTCATGCTCCTCCTCGTCCCTGATGAGGTTTACAAGCTCATCTTTATGAACCTCTGGAATTTCAGCAAGTGCTTTCTTATACTCTTCTAAAACCCTATGCTCATGGCGCTCTAGAAACTTCAGTTCGAACGTCAATCCGAGAACGTATCTCATAGAGAAGAACAGCGCCAAGAGTGCCTTGTTCACCTTTGGCTCATAGCCTTGCCCAAACTTCGCCCAGAAAGTGTAGTGAGCATACTCCTGCGCGGATAGCTTTTCTAGCATCTCTCTGTTATGCGAATTTCTTTCTCGCTTAGCTAGTTTCTGATAGAGCAGGTAATCCGCGTATTCATCATAAATATATTCCTTGGGTTTCATTAGGCAAAATTAGAAGATGAGTAAATCGTAAACCGCAAAAATTCTCATACCGCTTTACTCCACCGCATAATTACGCGCATAAACATAAATAAAATCACTAATTTCAGCAAAAAATAGCTGAGCTAAATTTTCCTCACGGTAGCCTGCAAGGCATCATACCCAGAGCTAATCTTAAGTTTACCCTGGGCGGGAATTGAACCCGCAACCCCCCGCTTAGGAGGCGGATGCTCTGTCCGTTGAGCTACCAGGGCGCTTCTTTCATTTTACCACGCAGAATCTTCCTCCCTTGGCGTTTATTTATGTTACTCTTTTCTCACCCTTTTGTCTTTCAAATTGGGAAAACACGCCCGGCAGGATTCGAACCTGCGGCCTTCTGTTCCGTAGACAGACGCTCTAATCCTCTGAGCTACGGGCGCTTCAACACTTTCCTCTTATGCCTACCCCAATGATAATTCTACTAAAATTGTCTGTCAATTCACTTAAATCAATTATAAAGCGTTAATTCCCCATTCTGGATAATCTTATATCTAGATGAACCTCCTCTTGAGTAAACTTGAATTCTCGGCAATAATCTATTTAGCTTATGTATGAGAGCCTCGCGAATCTTTTTTCATCAATACTCCAAAATGTCCTAAAAAAGCTTGGTTTTGAGGAACAACCTGCCAGGCTCTCAAAGACGTCAACATTTCCCTCCACTCTTCCCTTTACACCCATCGTTCCGCCAAGAGAATGGGGCATTGCTTTCATCTTGCCTCAATTAGCAAAAGCAAATGCATTAAAACAAGTCGCAGAAGAGTTAAAGGCGGTCAAGGACTTGCCGGCAATTATCGCAAGATGCGAGGCGGAAGGGATTTATCTTAACCTCTACTTTGATCCAAAGCAGGCTTCTAACGAGGTCTTAAGCAAGATTTTATACTGCTACCATACCAATGACCACCTAAGCCTTTTTCAACAGGGAAAAAGAACGCGAGAACGCGTTATGATCGAATTCTCTCAGCCAAATACCCATAAGGAATTCCACGTTGGTCACTTGAGAAATGTTCTCATTGGCAATGCGATTTCAAATTTATACTCCTTTCTAGGATATTCAGTGGTGCGTGCCAATTACTACGGCGACCACGGCATTCACATCGCCAAGACGCTTTGGGGCTTCAAGAAGTTCTATAACTGCCAAATCCCAAGTGGTGTTGACCCCGCAGAATTCTTAGGTGAGGTTTATACACGCGCGGAAATTTCAAACCGCGAAGCGGAAAACACTGAGGAGGGGAAAAAGATTGAAGAGGAGCAACTTGCAATTCTCGGAAATATTCTTCAAGACGGGACGGAGGAGAATAAACTTTGGCTAAAGACTCGCCAATACTTCCTTGCGAAATTCCGCGAAATCTACGAAGAGCTGGGAGTAAAGTTTGACGTTGAATTCTTTGAAAGCGAGGTGGAAAGGAAGGGTAGGGAGATTGTGAAAGAGCTTGTTGAAAGAGGCGTGGCGAGATGTGAAACTAGCGGTGAGTATGTTGGCACAATTTATGTGGATTTTTCTGAGCTCAACGCGCCACATCTCGGCAAAATGGTTCTGATTCGCTCCGACGGAACTAGCCTTTACCAGACAAAGGAGTTAGCCCTCGCCAAGGAAAAGTTCACGAGTTCATTCAAAGCCCGAGATGGTTCTGAAGGTGGAATTGACATTTCCCTTTACCTTGTGGGAAGCGAGCAGAAGCTTTACTTCCAACAACTTTTCAAAATACTGGAAGCCTGGGGATTTCCCCAGGCAAAGAACTGTAAGCATGTATCTTATGAGCTTGTCCAGCTTGCGACAGGAAAGATGAGTAGTAGGGAGGGAACTATTATCTCTTATAGCGATTTCCTAAACGAGGCAAAAGTGCGTGCGAGGAGGTTAACCGATGAGCGCGGCATCAGCGCCGATAAGGGAAACGTGTCCGCGCTTGTTGCTCTTGGCGCGATAAAATACGCCTTTCTCAAAGTAAGTCCAGATAAGCCTATTATCTTTGACTGGAATACCGCCCTCACCTTTGATGGCAACTCCGGCCCCTACATACAGTACGCCTACGCCCGTGCCAGAAAGCTCATTCTTGATTTTATCCCAAGCGTGCCTGATAACGCTTCTCTCATCAAAGATGGCGTTCATTTAACCGACGAGGAAATCTACCTTTGTCGTGTTCTGATGGATTTTCCAACAAAGTTGAAACAAGCTCTTTCAAGTTTCGCAGTTAGCATAATCTGCGGTTACATCTACGAACTTACGCGAGCCTTTACATCCTTTTACGATACCTGTCCAGTTCTCTCGTCAGATGAGCCTACCCGCACTTTTAGAAGAACCCTTGTCTTTTGCTTTGTTAGGGTGCTAGAGTGGTTAGCATCTGATATACTAGGGATTAAACTTCCGGAAGAGATGTAAAGATGGCGAGGCAGTATCGGACTTTTAATATAAGAAAACTAGTAAAGGCTCTTCAGGGTTTTTCAGTAAAGAGGGAAAGCCCAGGTGTTATCATCAACCGCCTTCTCTTAGATGCCTCTTACCTTCTGAAGCTTTCACCTGAGGAAGTGGAAGCGGAGTATGAGAAAAAGCCACTGCTCTTATTCGGCATACTAGAGATAAGTCAGCTTGCGTCACTATTTACGGTGGAAATAGTCAGTGATCGTGCATTTCTGGAGTACTTTCAAAAGCGCCCACCCACTTCTTCATTCCTTTTTTTCTTCTCTGAAGTTGAAGATTTATCTTACTACTCGACCTCCGGTTTAAAAATCTACGTCGCTCAAGATCCAGCGGACATTGTCGCTTTTATTCAAAATGTTCTCAGGTATGCGCATCTTTTTTACAACTGGGCTCCTGGCGATATTTTTTCCCTTGGCAAAATTTTGCATACCAAGTTTCTTGCGGGTGCAGTAATCTGGAATGAGCCAGATGAGTTTGAATCTCATATAATCCGAGCCCTATCAGCGCTGGATTTGCCTTTGTTCTCAAGAATCTCTTTGTATCCCTATCTCAACTATATAAACGTTGTTGATATGGACGATCTATTCAACAAGGTTCGTGCGTTAAAACCGACTATCGGAGCTCACAAGGCTAAAGGCGAAGGAGAATCTCAAAAGCTAAACACTTCACTTCCCAAGCCTAAAGTCTACGGAGGCACATACTCTTCCTTCTTCGTTGTTCGGGAAATGGGTGGAACAGATGGCGTTGAAGTAAGGGGAAACGAGAGTGAGAACGTTGGCTTGATTGTGGATATTGGCGATAAAAACGTTGACATCACACTTTCTCATTATATTGAAGAAGATCTGATGCAAGTATTTTCCCACCATCCATGGATGCGTTTTTCTGAGGATAGTTTCTTTTCGATAACAGTTACAAAGGCAGATGTTGAACCGGTAGAGTTGGGAAGGGAAGTTTACGATAAACTGAAGGAGCGACTTCTCCTCAACCAAGTGGCGGTAAGCCTAATTTTTGATACCCCAAGGCTAACTACCTTAAAGCCGACAATATCTGCCTACCAGGAAGAGAGAAAAAATGCGCTTCAAAGGCGCTCCGACCTTGACGCTCCACTTCTAATCTGCACCTACTGCCAAAGGTACTGCAAGAATGGATTTTGCTTCGTATCAGTGAATCATCCGCCCCAGTGTGAACTATCCTATGACGCAGTTCGCGCCTCTGCGCTTCTTACCAATTCAACCGAGGCGTTCTCTATTGAAAAAGGCGAAATAATAGATAAACAAAGACTTCAATTCACTGGAGTTAACAAATTTGCCCGCATCCTATCCGAGGGAGAGATAAAGCATGTGAATCTGCAGTCCATCCTCGCAGACCCACCTCCAACAACTGCCTACGCCCAGAATATTGCCTATCTGAATGAAGATGTTAGCGGAATACTTATCCTTTCAAGAGATTTTGAAGGTCTCTCGCCAGATAGAAAGACCTACTTTGGCTTATTAAAAGAAGTGGTGGGCGCGCAGGTTCCAGGGGTAATGGGGGTTTCGGACGCCTATCTTAAATCCAAAGAATTCCTCTCTTCCGAAGGTGGCCTAGGGCGAGTGGTGTGGATGCCTTCAGTCCTAAAGAAACGTCTTGGATTTGAAAGTTTTCTTCACATAGCCACAGAACGTGAGTGTAATAATATGCTCCTTCTAAAAGCTTTTCTTAAGGAGCGTGGATTCTCTTTTTAACCTATGAACGATCATCAATTCTTACTTCCAAAGAGTAAACTCAGGGTCTGCGCACTTCAGTTATCCTTATTCGCAAACTCAGTTCAAGATAATCTTTCAAAAATCAAAATGCACCTAAGCGAAATAGAATCGGGTTCAGTTGACCTTGTAGTCGTGCCCGAGCTTGCCAACACCTTTTACAATTATGAGGTAATAGAGTCGTTGGAAGAGGGTGAAGAGGAGGAATTTCTTTCTCCGCTTCAATCATTCTGTAAAGAAAAGAATTCTGTGCTGGTAGTGGGATTAGCAGTACGTGAGGGTGGGTGTCTGAGAAACCGAGCTTATTTCATAAGTTCCGATGGCACGGTTAAAGGTCATTACGACAAAATGCACTTAATATCACTCCTCGATGAGGATCTTCACTTCACGCCTGGAAATTCAACAAAAATCTTTGATGTTAAAGATTGGAAAGTTGGAATTGGGATTTGTTTTGATATCAGATTTCCCGAGCTTTTCATAAATTATGCTCTTGATAATTGCAATCTGATTGTCCTTCCAGCTTGTTTTCCATATGAGCGTAGGAACCATTGGCGCCATCTCAACTTAGCTCGTGCCCAGGAAGGACAGTTCTTCTTTCTTGGTGCAAATATGGGTGGAACCGGCTCTACAAAATGGGGCGATAAAACTTACGGTGGAAGCATTCTTGCCTCGCCCGATTCCTGCCCAATCGCGGAGTTACCCTGGGGAAGCGAGGGAATCCTTACTTGCGAGATTGACCCGAAGGAAATTGCTATTCAAAAGTCACTCTTTGATCTAATGGCTAATCGTAATCGCCCGCCACTCTGAGAAGGGTTTATTATGAACGCAGTCCCTTAATCTAACTGCCGAAGATGATTCTCAATATGTTCACTTTGGATTTATTCCGCCCTGTCCTGATGTTTTTTGTTTGGTTGCCTCTTTTGGTTGAATGTTGATGGGAATCACTTTCATATTGTATATCACCCACTTCGTAGGGACACTGATCTTAAATTCTCTCTCTTCCTTCTCTTCCTCGCTTTTTTCATCGTTCTTCTTGTCTTGGTTAGGTTGAGGCGGTTCCATAGGCTTCATAATGCTTACCACAACCTCGTTATTTAGGGGCGTTGCAAGAGCCTTTTCAATTATCTTATCTAAGTCATGAAGCGTAGAATCAACATTTACAAATGCCCCAGAACCAAAAAGCATTTTCCCCTTTCCGCCAAACTCGTTAAGAAGCGAAACGAGTGAACCGCCTCCACGGATATATAAATTTGTCATGCCAATGGGAAAATCCTCCGGAATAGTCACATAAATCTTTTCGAAGATTGGTTCCTGCCTAAAGGGTTGTAGTCTAACTTCAATTTCAAGTGTCTCACCCGGATAAACGGTTTTAGGAGGTTCAGCATAAGGATAGCCACCCATCTCGCCTTCCTGCGGTGGGGGAGGCTCTACCATTTGCTGTAAAGGAGCTTGCAATGGGCTTCCGATGCCTTCTATCTGGTCTTCTTCTTCCCCTTCTCCTTCTGATTCATTTTCTTTTTGTTCTTCGGGACTTTTTTCTTCCGTGCCCTCTTTGGCTTCCTCAACCTGCTCTCCCTGACCCTGTTCCGCTTCCTTCTTCTCTGCTTCCTTTGCCTTATCCTTTTCAGTTACGATCTTTGCGTCGTCAATGCTTGCGTTAACCCTATTGCGGGTAAAGTCTATCTTGATGTTGAACTCAGTTATCTTCACCTCGCGGTAGATGTTATTCGTAAGAAGCGATGCAAAGGGTAGAGCCTCATCCCATAGTATGTTCACAGGTGAAATCTCATCATAAAAGTAATTAGTTCTTTTAACTGGTTCTTTCAAGCCGATACCATTAATGTAAAACTCTAGCCGAGTAGTTCCGCCTTTAGCCATATCAACGACTCGAGTAAAAGCCTCGCTTACCACAAACCCAATCAAGATATCCGAGAGGAATGGTTCTCGGACAACCTCAGCGTTAAACTCCCTTGACCGTCTTAGGTCTATGTCATTTACCACAACCTTGATAGGCAGAAGGTCTGCTTTCTCGCCAATAAGTCCACCAACCGCGCTCAATCTATCGCTGGTTATTGCGCCTACTGAGTTTAACCTAAAACCGTCCTTGTAGGCTCGCTCTACGCTTTTGTTTGTGTAGGCTATGTAAGCTTTTCCCATGGAAAGAGAAGTATCACCGGATAGAAGAAAAGGATGCCCGAAGGCTAATACCTGTCCCATCTCATCAACATAGGTAACAGTTCCCACTGCGGATAGCTCAATATCACCATGCACCAATGAGACCGCAAGGGCATCACCGGGTTTAAGCGGAGTGTCTTTAGCTGGGTCATAGAGCAAGCCCTTGCCCTGAAATGAACCACCAGGTGCTCCCCCTACAACTTCAACAAACGGGTTATCCTTAAGTGCTTCTCGCAATAGTTCAATGGACTTTTGATTCGCGGAACGAACGATTAGCGGTGCTGCCAGTGGTTTCAACTGAAGAGAGGTGTTATTTTTGTTGAACTGTTGTGATAAATCTTGAGGTGATTCACTCGGCGGTAGTGGGTTTTCGTCATTTGAGCTTCCCGGTAAGAGTAGAAACCCCGACTTCCTTTTAGTTTTTGGTTCAGGAATAACGGTATTTCCAGAGTAGTCAACCTTGCCCCGCCTGGGCAGAGCTGAAAGCATACTTGTAATTGGTGTTATTCCGCCAATATGAGTATCGCTAAATGGCACAGCGGTGGATACTGCCCCTAGAAGTTTCCCATCTATATACACGGGACTGCCGGAGTAACCCGCTGCAATACCATTACTCATTTCCACAACTGGTCCACTAAATCGCGCTAGGATGAGTGGCCCGCCATCAAATCCAGCATTTGGCAAAACGTCAATAATTTCCACGTCAAAAGTTTCAACTTTAACTCCCCGTATCACCGTTTTGCCAATGCCTTTCTGCCCAACTTTAAGTTGTTCTAAGGGATAGAAATCTACCCCTGCTAACGCTTCAATGCTGAAAAGATTTATTAGTAATAGTAGTAATAGACCAACTTTTCTCATAGCTTTATCCTTAAAAGAGTTTTCAAGATAATGTTAGTTTACAAGAGTGCTTTCGTCAACAAGTAAAAGCTTAATGAAATTTATTAAAAGTTATTTACGTGCCTGCTTAAATGTATGAAAAGAAAACAGCCCCCCGGTAGAGACCGAGGGGCTGTTTGGAGCAATCTCCCATAAAGGGGTTTAAGGCTACTCGCGTCCGCCCTTGGTGTCCTCACCTGGAACAAGAACTAGCACGATTCCATCGCGAACGCCGTTCGGATTGCCGTAAGCGAGCTGATCAACAGACTCGCCGGGCCTTGCAGAGCTATAGGGAGAACCCAGATACCTATTGGTTGCCTGGTCCCTATCCTCTCTGGTTGAACGCGTCCATGACGGAATTTCAAAACGTGCACCAGTCTGTCCACCAGCGCCTCCGCGTGAAGTCTGGAACTGGATAGTAGGCTCAGGTCCTAGAATGTCCTTGCCCTTTGTGCGGATTGCGCCATATCCACCGAGCATGTACTGGTCAATTGAAGTTGGGATAACTGGCTCGTCCGCCCTAAAGGTAGACTCTCTAGCGACCATAACTGGCCCTGCCGACTTGTAGAAAAACTCGCCTGGGAGGAATGGATTAGGCTTGTTAGCTCTCCACATGTCCCAGAACTTGTACTCTTGATCGGCATAGGAATTAAACGTGATTTGCCGGCCAGTTGAACGATCGGTAACGACGTAATTGATGAACCTTAAATCCGCCAAGACGTTACCCATCAAGACGCAGTAAGGACCAAATCTTGTTCCCTGAATGGAGGAACGGTCAGTGGTCCCGTTGCGAAGGGGGTCATTAACCTCTTCCTGAAACCTGTGTATTGCATAACCATTGGTTGCAAATGGGTTCTTTGGATAGGAGTCAATGTAACCCTTTCTCAATAGCGGATCAGAGAGGTTCTGCCGATCATCAACATCTCTAATGTTAATGAAAGGATTTGCGGAAACACCTTGAATCTGAGAGTATTTTCCCTGTCCACCAATTAGGTAATCAGGATAAAACCCGCCGGTATCAACCGCAAATCTCTCCACAGAGAGTTGAATGTTGTGCAGGTTACTCTTAACCTCCGCTTCCTTCGCTTTGTCCTTTACCTTGATGTAGTTCGGTAGGGCTATGGCTGCGAGGATACCAATAATTACTATGACTACGAGTAGCTCAATTAGGGTGAAACCCTTTCGACTCATCAAATGTTCACCTCCTACAAAATCTTACAATCATTCTGGACGCAAAATACCCTTTTGGGAGGCTACTCCCCGTCACAAATAATGTAACACAGCTTTAGCATTTCGTCAATGTGGATTCGGAAAAAATCGCAAAGAAAATTAGTTCTGAAATAACTTGAGCTTTTCAACAATTGAGCGTTCCACTCTAAAAGAGCGCGCGAAAAATCTCAACGTTTCAACTATGTGGCAGTTTAATTGTAAAAATCTTATCTAATCACATCTACCAGCTTGAAGATTGGAAGGTACAGTGAGATAACAATGGTTCCCACAACCGCGCCAATAATCATAATCATCACAGGCTCAATAATGCTGGCTAGTCCTCTAATTGTGGCGTCAATCTCTTGGTCGTAATAATCGGAAATCTTATAGAGTATGTCTTCAAGGTTACCAGCCTCTTCGCCAACCGCAATCAAGTTCGTCACAATCGGCGGGAAAACACCTGTTCGTTTCATTGGCGCGTGAATGGACTCTCCTTCCCTAATTCTTTCCCTAATGTACATTATTGCTCTTTGCACGACGTTGTTGCTCGCAGTGTTTTTTGCCACCTCTAAAGCCTCTAGGATTGGCACGCCTGATTGTGTCAGTGTCCCAAACGTCCTCGTGAACCTTGTAATTGCTACTTTTCTTGCCAGAGGACCGAAAATTGGTATTCTAAGGATTATGGGGTCAAAGATAATGTGTCCCCACTTGGAATGTCGAAAACGATAGAAAAGCACTAGGAAAACCGGAATTGTTAGCAGGTAGTACCAGTTGTTCACGAGCCAGTCGCTAAGCGCCAACATTCTTCTCGTAAGCTCCGGTAGTTGCGTTTCACCCTCTGAAAGTTCCTCATAAAAGGCTGCAAACTGTGGCACTATGTATAAAAGCATAAATAATGAAATCGCGGTCGCAAATGTCAAGACCACGATTGGGTAAACCATGGCGCTCTTAACTTTATGCCTCAGCTCTAGCTCTTTTTCATAAAAGACCGCAACCCTTTCGAGAATCTTGTCCAATGCACCACCAATTTCACCTGCCTGAACCATTGATACGAAAAATGCTGAAAAGGCGCGAGGATGTTTTTTCATTGCTTGATGCAAGGTTTCTCCGCCCTGGATGTCCATTTTGATTTTGTGAAGTATGGAGCGAAAACTTGAGTTTTGCGTTTGTTCCTCAATTGTATCAATTGCCTCCGCAAGTGTTAATCCAGCATTTAGAAGTAGCGCAAACTGTCTGGAGAAAAGCGTGAGCTCTTTAAGTCCAATTCGGAATAACTTTTCAATTATTATCAGAGGATTAAATGGTCTTCTCTTTTCAACGATGCGGACTACAAAGAAACCCTCGTTTCTTAGGGCTTCCATCACCGCACGTGGATTATCCGCCTCAACCGAGCTCTGTATAACTTTGCCCGCAGAATCTCTTGCAGTGTATACAAAAGTTCTCATCTACTTTAGATAACCTCCGAAAAAGTTTTACATTCTATTATACCTCAAAAGCGCCCTGCCTAAATTCTAAAACTTCAAAAATCTCGTAAGTACCAAACTCAAGTATCCCACACACCGCCAAACTTCCAAATATAAAGCTATCCATTCACGCGCATATCCAGAATAGCCGATGCGTCTCAGCGCTAGCGAAAAAACTGAAAGAGAAGGGTCGCACTATCCTGCCCGCAGGTGGAAAGCCCCCCAACGGTTAAGAATTTTGAAAACTATCTGGCAAAGCTTGACTAGAATTACGACCATCCTATCAATTTGAAACCCAATCACTCCGCTCACCGCCTGCGCCACTCCTCATTTGAGCATTCTTCAGCTCCTCCTCATACTTTAGCTTATCGCCCTTTTGATACTCGCAGATGCCTTGGCGGATTACCCACTCATTCAGAAGCGTAGCCGTGTCTGCGCCAATCTCTCTTTCCTTAAACTTCTGCGTCTTGCCCTCTCTGTTAAGCCCCGTAACCCATACCCATGCCAGGAGCCTTCCATAGTTATCCATTGGCGGTTGCCCGCTTTCAAACTCAAGTTCAATCGCCTTGCCCTGTAGGAATTCTTCAATCTTATCCCTACCTGCTCGCGCCATTGGGTCAACATTCTCTAGCCAAACGCTCTCAACCCTACCGTTCTGCGTCTTTGTCTCTTTCCTCCAAATTTCAGGACCATCAACTCCGAGAAGTTGAACTCGCAAAATCTCGACACCGGTAAACTTTACTTCCAAAGTGTCCGCATCTATAACACGTACAAGCCTCGCAGGTATTTTAGAATTCGTCGCTAGCTCTTTAAGAAGTCCTTTACTAGGGATATTTATAGCCTGAGTTCTAATACTTCTCGTAAGACTTCCAAGGCGGTAAAGGAAAAATGGGGATAGGATTATCAAAGCCAGACAAATACTAAGGATAATACTTAAGTTTCTTCGCTTAGAAGTTCTACCTTTAGGTAGAGAATTCATTCCTGATTAAAATGCGAGTAGCATTTCACCAAAGCCAAAGATAATTTGCCTAATCTTCCAAAGGTTCATCCGATTCATCTAGTCCCTCAACTTCGCAGGGTTCAGAAATAGTGTCCGCATCTCCTTTATGTGGCTGTTCAGCTTCAGACTTTACTTGACTTTCGGGTGCTTGTGATTCTATTTCCTCTTTCACCGGTTCAACTGGAGGAGGAGTTTTACGCACTACGATTTTAGTCTGCCCAATTCTGATTTCATCCCCGTCATTGATCTGAATCCATTCATTGGGTGCGATTTTTCTGTCGTTGATGAAGGCTCCGTTGGTTGATGCTAGATCTTGAACCTTTAAGTACTCTAGATCAACATCAAGAAGCAGATGTTCACCGCTCACGTATCGGTCATCAGGAAAAGAAATGTCATTCCTCTCAGGCTTGCGACCAATACGGATTTTGCCAAATGGAACCGCACGCCTCTCTTCGCCAATCAGTAACTCCCACGTGCTTGTTATTTCAATGAGATTTTGTGAGGATGGCTCTTCCTCTGATTTCTCAGGGATACTAGTTTTCTCTAGCTCATCTTCATCCGATGAGGAAGCAACATCAATGCTCGCGGAAACACCAGCCGAAGATATAAATGTAACTTCCCCATCAAGCTCGCCAAATTTTAACTTAGAGCTTTCAGGAATTTCCTTTTCTTCATTAGGTGAAAGTCTGACACCATCCAAGAAAGTTCCATTGGTGGAACCTAAATCAACTAAGTAAGCCTTACCATGCTCAATCTTGATCTTTGAATGCCTTCTAGAAAGATAGGGATTGGCAATTACAATATCTCCCTCATTTCTGCCGATTACATATTCACCCTCGGAAAGCTCATACACTTCTTCACCGATTTTGAGTTTCAAGATAGGTTCTTTCTTTTCAGTACGCCCTATTGCTTTCGCCCATGAACCCCTTTCATATCCGCATGTCGGGCAGTACTTTTCACTTTCCAAAATAGCCTGACCACAGTTAGGGCAGTTCCGCTCCAATTTCTCTTGCGGAACTTCTATCTGCTCCAATGGTTCTGTCCCCATTATTTTTGTTTTCTCCTCCAAGTTCACTTCTCCCTGGCTTTTGAACTAGTTACCATTATTGTATCAGTAAACCCAATTTAGTTCATAGATTCTCTCTTACGCTTCTTTCTAACTATCAGATATATGATGACGCCCAAAATAGCAAGTATAACGAGAATGTCGATCAATTCAGTATAGCGTTTAATCTCGCGCCAATTTTCGCCCAGAATCAATCCCGCGTAGGTTAAAAGGTATGCCCATGGAATTGAGCCAACAAATGTGAGAATGCAAAAGCTAGGGAAGTTCATCTTGGCTAACCCTGCGGGCAGAGAAATGTAAGTCCTAACTATCGGCATCATCCTGGTAAAGAAAACAGTTGCCCCTCCCCATTTTTCAAAGAATTTCTCCGCGATTCTTAATTCGTGCTCTCGCAAGAAGATGTACTTTTTGTATCGAAGGACGAAGGATCTTCCGCCAAAGTATCCGACCACATAAGCGACTATACTTCCGAGGAGGTTACCGAAAGCGCCGGCAAATGCAACAGCGTGCAGGTTCAGTTTGCCAGTAGAGACCAGAAAGCCTGAGAAAGGCATAATAATCTCAGAGGGCAACGGAATGCAGGCGCTTTCAATCGCCATTAGGATGATGATGCCGGGATAGCCAGTTGTGCCAATTATGTTCGATACGAACTGCACGAGGGAGTCAATGATATTTGCAATCATTCAGGGTGAGGATTGTAGCAGAAGGCAAAGCAACAATCCACCGGTTAGCTTTGGTCTTGAAAGGCTCGGGGGGAGAGCTTGCCCCGCCGTCATTTCGGCGCGATACGAGTTCGCGCCCTAAAGTAGCTTTATTTGGATCACACCCGTCTCGCCCGTGTCCTTTCCCACACGCCGGAGGCAAGCCAACAGCCGACAAGCACCCCGTTATTGCCTCTTCACTCAAAGACGCCCCTTAGAGTCTGTCACTCTAATGGCTCTCCACTCTCTTGGCTCTCCGCTCCCTCATCATCCTCGCCCGTCTTGCTATCTCCATTCTCATCTCTCTCTTCTTCTCCATCTTTCCCATCTTCGCCACTTCCGCCCACCTCAACCGCCTCTCCCCCATCTTCAGTCCCCCCTTCCCCAGCGGCTTCTCCCCCTTCCACTTCGCCGTTCTCCTTCTTCCCCTCTTCATCTACCTTACTGCCATTAGACTTTTTAGCTTCTTCAGCTTTCTCCGCATCTGTCTGTTCTTCAACAGGCTTCTCCTCTTCAAGCTTTTCCTCTTCTTCACCTTCCTCAGGCGGGCTCAATTCTTCTATCTTGTATGTTCCTTTTGCGATCTGTTCTGCGAGTTCGTCATCAGGATTGTAAGGATAATCTAAAGCGTTCTCCTTCTTGATATGTCCAAGGCTCACATCAAGATGAGTAGCTGGACTTGTCATAGGCTCCACTCTATTGCTTTCCAAATCGTGCTTCCAACGATAGATAAGCCTACTCTTGCCATCTGGTGTAACCACTGTCCAAAGAAAGTACTTTACGCCCTCCTTTATATAAGGCTCGCTTTCCATTACTTCAAAATGGTCATTCTTAAGTTTCTCAAAGAATCGAGCATACTCTTCTATTCTCAAGTTTGCCGGCGAGAAATCCTTGCGTTCAATCTCGGCGAGAACTTGAATCATATATAGGGCGATTATCGTATAGATAATGGCGAAGAGGAAAAAGAAAACCCCAAAAATTATGCCTATCGTTGAAAGAAAAGGGCTTTCCTCAAGAGTGAATTTTCTACGCTTTCCGAGCAGTTTAATGCTAGCTTTCATAGGACTCCTGCTAAATATAGTTGTAAGTTTAATTTGGGGTAGAAGTTCCAAACGTTAGTGAATTTTTGGGAAAGCCTAAAGGGTAGGAAGCTCATTTCCCATTCTTTCAGTGATTAGCGCCTCAAAACCGTTCTTTTCCAGAATTGATGCGGTTTCTGCGGCTTCGTCAAGATTCAAAAAGACTGCCTCAACAAATACAGAGTTTCCAATAACCAAAACATCAAGGTCAATTCCTTCTGGTATCTTTCCGCTTTCTAAAATTTCAAAGGCAGTCTCAACATCATCCACGTTCTTGAGTGTCACAGCGTAAACCCTTGGTATTTCCTCATCACCAGCCTTCTTAATATCAAGGGAAAGCTTCGCGGGATCATCTATCTCTATCACCTTGAAGAGAACAGGCTCATTCACGAAAATTTGAATTACCTTTATAGTATTGTCAGGGGTCGTTACAATAGAAAGCGGAAGAGAATTTTCTGATTCAATGTTCGCGCGTTCGTAAAAGGTGACACCTTCCAAGGTGATAACAAATCTATAGGGATACTTCTTGTATTCAATCTTATAAGGTGGGTGCCAGGGTGCGCCTATGGTTGATGTTCTTGTTTGCTGGAAGAGGTCAAAAACAACGCGTAGAAAATCGGAATGTTTGCCGAATCTAATCCCTGAAAGAATTGCTCCAGCGAGAGGTTTACCGCCTGCAAAAAATCCTTGCTTTTTGAACTGGGCAGGAACAACCTTCTCTCCTTGTGCGTCCACCAAAGACCCACAGAGGATTATGGCTGAGGCGACAAAAGCCAAAGCCGAAGCAAAATTTCGCATCTTACTAAGTTTACTTGCTGAAAGGGAAGACTGTCAAATTCACGTTTTCGTAGGAGCTATCTGCGTGAAAAAAGTGAGTAGTTGACCTATTAAGCTTGACAGCTTGAAGTTTCTCTCCTTCCTTAGCTGTTATCTTGGACGCTTCGTGAATTTTTGGTTTTAATTTCTTCGGGTATCTCTTGTGATAAAATATCAACGACTAGTTTCGTTTATTTTCGTCATAAAATCCCTTAAGTAGTTAAAGGGGCAAGCTATTTTTGGAGGAGAACTAAGCGGGCTTATACTTATTTTAGGAGTTTTATCATTTCTAACATCTCTCCTCTTTACGCCTGCGGTCATCTTTCTCTGTAAAAAGCTCAGCCTTTATGATCAGGTCAACGAACGCAAAGTTCATCGTGGCAATATCCCCAGGCTTGGAGGGCTTAGCATTTTTATTACTTCCTTTATCATCACTTTACTTGCAGTTATGCTAACTCCTCAAGGGTATATACTGCTAAGCTCTTCCCAGCTATTCGCATTACTTCTTGGGGCTGTGTTATTTTTCGCCCTGGGATTTCTTGATGACCTCTTCAACATTCCCGCTCATATCAGGCTTCTCTGCCAGTTAGCTTTTGCTTTTTTAGTGGCAATTTACGGCGTAAGAATAGACTGGCTCTTCGGCATTATCGCACTGCCAAAACCCCTTTCCGTTATCCTAACTTGTCTTTGGATTGTTGGCATGGTTAACGCCATCAATTTCATAGACGGGCTTGATGGTTTAGCGGGCGGTATCTCTGCCATTGCGCTCTTTGCGGTTGTAGTTATCTCAATGGTCAGAGGTGAATACTTTTTTGCCCTTCTCGCGCTAGTCCTAGTGGGTGTGCTTCTTGGTTTTCTGCCGTTTAACTTCTTCCCAGCGAAAATCTTTTTAGGCGATGGCGGAGCAATGTTTCTTGGCTACATTCTCTCAGCAATATCCATATTAGGTTTCTTCAAACAGACCGCCCTTATCGTTTTTTTGATTCCAATTCTTCTCTTCCTCTTCCCGATAGTAGACACAACTTTTGCAATTCTCAGACGAATTGTGAGAGGTCAAGCTCCACTAGTTGCGGATAAAAAGCATATCCATCACAGACTCCTTCTAGTCTTTTCAAGGGCAGAGAGAAGAAAAGCTCTACGCAACGGTATAACAATTAACGACTCGCTCAACGCCATCCTAGAAGGTCTAGCTCATAGAAATACCGTCCTTATCCTCTATTTAATTACCGCTCTGCTAGCAGTAATTGCGATTTATTCCGGTGTTAGGACATTTCGCTAATCAAGAGTAGCACGAGTCTCTCTCCCTTCATCTTCCTATCTAAAAAAAGGCGCTTAAACATCTTTGCTAAGCATCGAAGAGAAAAACCTAGAGATACTTTCCCCGGTGGAAAACGCTTAATTCGCTTAGTCTATGAGTGTATTTCTTGACGTAAGGTATCATCAAGGCTAAGCTCTTAGCCAGAAGAACTAAGATGCCGACAATTGCTTGAAAGAGGCCAAGTCTTGCAATTAGGAGAATTGTTTCATCGGAAAACGATTCTGCCCAGCGCAAGTAATGCACGAGAAATGGAATGAAGACCGCGCTAATTATTATTAAGAGAGCGCAGATAACTAGCAAGAATCTAATCATCCATCTAGCCTCTTCTTTCTGAACAATTCCCCTTCCAGGTATTATCAGTATAGAAAAATAAATTGCAAGGCTAATGGCAATAAAAAGTTTCTGCGTCATAGCGAAGGCTTCTTCCGACTTTATCAATTGAAATTTAATTAGCATAGGAAGAAAAGCCACGCTAAGGAGTAATCCAAGCAATGAAAGAGCTCTATATGCAAGTACTACGTTTGGCTTCGGCTTTTTCTTAATCCTTAAGATAGCTTTATTTTACCGTAAAATTCTTTTTTGGGGGAAGCCCTCTTATCGCTCATAACAACTCTCATCTTTCTTTTTTCTTTGGGGGGCTTGTGGTAAAATTCTTTCCCTGACCTTGTTAATTCATTCACTTACCCTTAGAGATTTTTATCTGGAAATATAACTAGATTTTTCTAGGTAAAATTATTAAATTGTTGCAAGTAATACAAGGATTTATGGCTTAGGATACTTTATATTTTTGGCTATTTACGATGATAGAAGAATTTTTCCCATTCCTAATTTATATTGTTGTTCTCATACTTATAGCCATAGTAATGGTAGCGCTCTCCCACCTCTTGAGTCCCAAAAGGGTTCCCGTTTCTCCTGAATGGGGAAGGGCTTACGAATGCGGGCTTATTACTGATGGCCTTCCGCAGGATAGGTATCCTATAAAGTATTACTTAGTTGCGATACTATTTGTTATTTTTGATTTAGAGGCAATTTTCCTCTACCCGTGGGCGGTAACGTTCTCTTCCTTTAAGGAAAGCGGGAATAGTGCTTTTTGGTTTATCGAAATGTTTATCTTTATCTTTATTCTTCTGGTGGGCTACCTTTATATCGTTTCCAAAGGAGTATTTCTATGGTCGGAGGAAGAGTAAACTCAAAGAATGTAAGAGGCATCACTTTAGATTATAAACCCCTCTTAGTAAGTGATGAAGATGCAAATATTGCCGAATCGGGGATACTAGTCACAAGGCTGAAAAAGCTGATAGGCTGGCTTCAGGGGAATTCAATCTGGCCTTTAACTTTCGGGCTTGCCTGTTGCGCATTTGAAATGATGAGCGCATCAGCAAGTAGGTTTGATATTGCGCGGTTTGGCTCTGAGGTTTTCCGCGCAAGCCCAAGGCAGGCTGACCTGATGATTGTTCCAGGAAGGCTCTCATGGAAAATGGCGCCAATTATGCGAGAGCTTTATAACCAGATGCCGTTTCCTAAATGGGTGATAAGCATGGGGGCTTGCGCATCCTGCGGTGGAGTATTTACGACCTATTCAATAGTTCATGGGGTTGACCATATTGTTCCTGTGGATATGTACGTTCCCGGCTGTCCACCCAGGCCTGAGGCGCTTCTTGATGCATTAATAAAATTGCAAAATAAGATAAGAAGCGGAAATTACGTCCCAGCCTATGCCCGCTATCCCTGGAACAAGTGGCTCAAGGAGGGTAGTTTCTAATGTCTCATGTTAATGAGCGCGGGCTCATTTCGGTAATTTCCAGCCTAAATGAGAAAGTTCAGGCGGAACTTAAGTTTCCTGCCAAGCTGGAAGAGATTAACGGAGATTTTGTGTTAAATATAGGAAAAGAACATCTAAGAACTGCGGTTCTTTTCTTAAAGGATACTTCTGGCTTAGACTTTGATTACTTCTCTTTTGTGACCGCGGTAGACAGGCATCCCCAATCTCCCCGTTTTGAACTAATCTACAACTTCTACTCTACAAAGCATCATCATTGGATAAGGCTTAAGACCCTACTTCAGGATGGGGAGCAAATCGAGACTATCTCAGACATTTTCAAAGGAGCAAACTGGCACGAACGGGAGGTCTTTGACCTATTTGGGATTAAGTTCACAAACCACCCCGATTTGCGCAGAATTGTAACATCTGATAACTGGTACGGACATCCGCTAAGAAAGGGGTACAGTCATACTGGCGAACCAGCTTGGGCGGTAGGAACTAATGTCCTTCAAAATGTAGCGGAGAGTGGTATACCTACACAAAGTTCTCGTGTAAAAGCGGAAGAACCCACGAGACGGATTATCCTAAATATGGGCCCTCAACACCCAGCAACTCATGGGGTTTTGCGCCTCGCTGTGGAACTTGAAGGCGAAAAAATACTTAACTGCGTTCCGCACATTGGCTACCTACATACTGGAATTGAAAAGCTCTCGGAGCATCACAACTGGACCCAAAACGTGACGCATTACGCCAGGATGGATTACGCTTCTCCAATGAACAACGAATTTGCATATTCTCTTTCATTGGAGAAGTTGATACCGGGCTTGGAAGTGCCCAAACGTGCGCAGTACATCAGGGTTATGATGAGCGAGCTTACAAGGATAATCTCTCATCTGGTATGGCTTGGGACACACGCAATGGACATAGGCGCTCAGAGCGTCTTTCTCTACTGCTTCGCGGAGAGGGAAAAAATCGTGGACCTTTACGAGATGATTGGCGGTCAAAGGATGATGACATCTTACATTAGAATTGGCGGATGTGCCTTTGATATGCCTGAGGACTTTCCGGAAGCAGTTCGCGCCTGGGCGAAAGATTTCCTTGCTAACCTCAAGATTTGTGAAGATCTGCTCACCGAAAACCCCATATGGAGAGAAAGAACAGTTGGGATTGGGATTCTTTCCAAGGATGATGCGCTTTCATATGGAGTCTCAGGTCCAATGGCTAGAGGTTCCGGGATCGATTTTGACCTTCGGAGGGATGGCCCCTACTCAAGCTACGAGGAGTTTGAATTTGACGTTCCCGTTGAAAATGGCTGTGATGTCTATTCCCGTTACCTTGTGAGAATTGAAGAGATGAAGCAAGCTTATCGGATAGTTTTGAAGGCTCTTGAAAAAATAAAAGAAACGGAGCCGGGAACATACCTTTCAAAGCAGTACAAATACGCCCCGCCGAGAAGGGAGGACATTAATTCATCCATTGAGGAACTTATTCACCATTTCAAATACTGGACGGATGGAATCTGGGTTCCAGAGGGCGAGGCATACGCATTCATTGAGGGTAGCAAGGGAGAACTTGGCTTTTACTGCGTTTCTAACGGAACCTCTCATCCCGTCAGGGTAAAGGTTAGAGGACCTTCATTTTCCAATTTATCACCCATTTCTGAAATGGCAAGAGGACATTTAGTTGCGGATTTAGTGGCAATCATCGGAAGTATTGACATAGTCCTTGGAGAGGTGGATAGGTAAATGGAATCACTAGCACTTCACGAGGCGGTTAAGAAATTTGTGGAGGAGCGAATCTCCAAATATCCCACAAAGAGGAGCTTACTCGTTCCCACGCTTCTTCTCGCTCAGGAGTATCACGGCGGTTACATTAGCCCCGAGCTTGTTAAGAGCATTGCGAAATACCTTGAAGTTCCGGAGCAGGAGGTTCACTCAACCGCATCCTTTTATTCACTCTTGAATAAGCACAAAGTTGGTAGGCACACCATTATGGCTTGTCATAACGTTTCTTGTTACTTGCGCGGTGGTGATAGTTTGATCAAGAAACTAGAGGAAAAACTTGGAATTAAAGTCGGGCAAACCACTCCTGATGGTCGGTTTACTCTTATCAGTGTTGAATGTATCGCTGCCTGCGGTGGCGCGCCAGCAATGATTATTGATAAGGACTACTTTGAGAATATGACTGAAGAAAAACTTGACGAGGTTCTAGCGAAATTCACCTAAGTATGGCTGAGAAATTAAAAGAGGTAAAAGTTACTACCGCTCTTTGCGAAATCCCGGTCGCGCATAGAATTGATGTCTATGAGGCACACGGCGGATACCTTGCGCTTAAGAAGGCGATTAAGGAGATGAAGCCAGATGAGGTAATTGAGGAAGTGAAGAGAAGCGGATTGAGAGGCAAGGGCGGAGCTGGCTTTCCCGCCGGCTTAAAGTGGAGCTTTGTCCCCAAAGATTATGTTGGCCCTAAGTACTTGGCATGCAATGCAGATGAGGGAGAGCCCGGAACTTTTAAGGATAGATACCTCATTGAAAAAAATCCGCATCAGGTGATTGAAGGTTGCATCATTGCCTCTTATGCTGTTGGGATTAGCCACTGTTACATTTACACGCGGGGAGAATTTTACTTAGGCAAGGAGCGCATGGAGGAAGCTATTGAAGATGCCTACCGCAAGGGATATCTAGGAGAGAACATCCTCGGGAGTGGTTACAGTTTGGATATGGTTGTGCACACGGGTGCGGGCTCATACGAATGCGGAGAGGAGACCGCGCTCCTGACGAGCCTAGAGGGAGACAGGGGTCATCCGAAAATGAAACCGCCATTTCCCGCAACTCACGGAGCTTGGGGAAAGCCAACTGTGATTAACAACGTGGAGACGTTGGCAACAGTTCCGCCAATAATAAAAGAGGGAGCGGACTGGCATACATCTCTTGGTACGGACAAATCCCCTGGGATAAAGATAGTTTCCGTGTCAGGGCATGTGGAACGTCCGGGAAATTATGAGGTTGAGTACGGAGTTCCAACTTCAAGCATTATCAACGACCTGGCGGGAGGCGTGTGGAAAGGCAGAAAGTTAAAATGCTTCATCCCCGGTGGTAGTAGCACCCCCGCTCTTCCCGCGGAAAAGGTTGATATTCCCTATGACTATGAAAGTTTGGCGTCCGCTGGTTCTATGCTAGGTAGCGGTGCTCTTATTGTTTTTGATGAGACTACTGATATCGTTCGCGTGGCGGAGATTATCACCCGCTTTTATGCCTTAGAATCCTGTGGAAAATGCACTCCCTGCAGAGAGGGAACTCGGTGGATGCTTCAAATATACGAGCGCATTTTGAATGGCGCTGGAAGAATGGAAGATTTAGACTTACTCTTAGACATATGTGGTGGAGTTGAGTTTAAGTCCTTCTGCCCATTTGGTGATGCGACAGTCGGAATAGTTAGAAGCACCATAAATCTCTTCAGGGATGAATATGAGGATTACATTAAAAACCATAAAGTCTATGAGAGGGAATTTATCCCCGTAAGGCATGGCGTAAATGGACGTAGCGGTTAATAAGTTGGTTAAGGTAAACATTAACGGTAAGGACTATGAGCTTCTGGAAGGGATGTATCTTACGGAGGCGGTAAAGCCCATTGGGATTGAGATACCGCAGTTTTGCGCGCACAGATGGCTTGAGCCACTAGGCGCCTGCAGGATGTGCCTGGTGCGCGTGGAGAAAATGCCAAAGCTTCAAATTGCATGTGCCTTACCTGTGAGAGAAGGATTGGTTGTGACAACCGAATCAGATGAGATTAGGCGTGCTCGCGAAGAGATGTTAGAGTTTCATCTCTTGAATCATCCCCTTGAATGCCCAGTTTGCGATAGAGGTGGTGAATGCCCGCTTCAGGATTTAACAGAACGCTACGGCAAATACCAAAGCAGATACATTGAGGAAAAGCTTATCCGCGCTGATACGAAGTTAAACCCATTTTTAAGGATGAATTACAAACGTTGCATTCTATGCAAGCGATGCGTTAGGTATTGCGACGAGATTGCAGGTGACCATCTGATAGAGTTTGAGGATAGAGGCGGTTGGACAAAAGTTACAACCTTTCTTGGAACCGAAAGCCCCAATAGATTTAGCGGAAACATCATTGAACTCTGTCCAGTGGGAGCAATAACATCAATTCCTTTTAGGTTTCGCGGAAGGGCATGGGAGCTTGAAAAAACAAGGACAGTATGTAACCAATGCTCAGTAGGATGCAACTTAGAGCTACACACGAGGCTCGGCTCTCTTCAGAGAATAGTGCCTGCGGTGAATGAAGTGTTGGATGATGGGCACATTTGCGATAGAGGTAGGTTCGCATACGGATGGGTGCATTCCGATGCGAGGATAAGAAAACCATCATTGAAAGATAACGGTGGATTTACTGAAATAAGCTGGAGCGAGGCGGAGTCAATTGTCGCCCAGAAAATTCGGGATACTGTGCGGGATTATGGAGGTGATGCTATTGGGATTATCGCGGGCAATTCCCTCACGAACGAGGACTATTATGCCCTGCGACTTTTTGCGGAGCATGGAGTTGGAACTAAGAACGTATCATTCAGTGAAGATATTTGCGGGCTTTCAGCCGAGCATGCTCAGCTTGTCAATGTAATGCTCTCTAAAGTTGGATGCGTTGAAGACATTATGAATAGCGAGTTAATAGTTCTTATTGGTGCGGATGTTCTTGAGGAGGCGCCGGTGTTGGGCTTAAGGGTTGAGGAGGCGGTGCGAAAACGCGGAGCTACCCTTGCCTCCATCTCTTCTTATAACCACGACAGCGAAAGATATGCTAACACTCTCGTTAGAATTAAACCTGGAGCCTTTATCTTCGGTGAATCAGCCTTTAGCTCTGAAGAATTTTCAAAACTTAGATATGAATTTGAAAACAGAAGAAGGATTAGCCTAATTTTTGGGCAGGAACTCCTCTGTGGACCATCGCCCATAAAAAGCATAAAGGCGGTTTATCAGCTAGCACAAAGAATTGAAAGAATAAGGCAGGAACGGCAAAATCCATTAGAAAGACTAACAGTTACACCAATCTTTAGAGGCGCAAATTCCCTTGGCGCTCTCATCCTAAGCCTTAAGCTTGGTGTGCCCAATCAATTTGAGAGTATGACCAATATTCTTAAGAAGGCGACTACAGGCGAGGTAAAACTACTCTACCTCGTTGGGGTAAATCCCATAATCGAGTATCCCAACGGCAGGTTGGCGAAAGAAGCTTTTTCAAAAGCAGAGTTCATTGTTGCGCAGGATTTATTCCTAACAGAAAGTTCCGCGCTTGCGGACATAATCTTGCCCGTAAGTCCATGGATTTTTAGGGATGGCACTTATTTCAACTTTGAAGGAAGACTCCAACGGGCGAATAGTTGTCCACTTACGGATGTTGTGCCAAGTGATCTGGAACTCTTCAACCGTTTGTTGATTTCTATGGGTAAGGGTAGTCAGTTTGTTCTACCTGATGAGCTTTTTGCAAAACTTGCGCGCGAGGCGGATTTCATCCCAGTCAAGCAACTAGCTGACATACCTAAGGCTGGCATATTAACCCACTTTGAAAGTGAAGCTCACAGTTTTGAAGGCATAGAAGCCATATCCACCGCTGAAGAAGTATGTTCATCTAATAGCGAGCCACTCAAGGAATTTCCATTCTATCTAGTGCCTAAACATTATCTATTCAGAAATTCCGTTAAGGTTCGCCATACAAAGTGGATGCAGGAGGTAGTGCCGAAGGATTGGGCAATTCTAAATTATGAAGATGCTCAGGAGCTTGGCATTTCTGAGGGAGATGAAGTTGTGGTTGAGTCAAAAGTTGGCTCGTTATATTTTTCCGCCAAAATGTCGGAGCAGGTGCCTCGCAAGGTTGTTATCATTGATAGAAATATTCAAGATAAAGCGATAAATTCGCTCGTTTCCAAAGAGGATGTAGCGTTTTCGGTAAGGATCAAGAAGGCATAATGGCAGTTACAGAATTTATATGGGTTTTGGTGAAGATTTTAATAATTTTAGGTGGATTACTCACCACGGTCGCGTACTTGACCTACCTTGAGAGAAGGTTAATTGCTTTCTTTCAGTGGAGATTAGGTCCAAATAGGGTAGGACCGCTTGGACTACTTCAACCGCTGGCGGATGCGGTGAAACTGCTCTTGAAGCAGGAGCTCGTTCCATCAAATGCGGACAGGTTTATTTATATGCTAGCGCCAATGTTATCCTTTATTACCGCAGGTGCTGTTATTGGCATTATCCCAATCACCGACAAGTTTTTTATCTCTGATGTTAGGGTGGGGATTTTGCTCTTCCTAGCCCTTTCATCACTAGGAACTTACGGGATTATCCTAGCAGGCTGGAGCAGTGGAAGCAAATATTCATTCCTAGGAGCTCTTCGTTCCTGCGCTCAGATGATAAGTTACGAGCTAGCGCTAGGTCTCAGCATTATCGGTGTTGTCCTAATGGCTGGAACATTCTCTTTGAGGGAGATAGTTCAAATTCAGGATAAACTCTGGTTTGCGGTTCCACAAGTCCTTGGTTTTATAGTTTTCTTAATTGCGGGATTTGCGGAAACGAACCGAGCACCCTTTGACTTACCGGAAGCTGAAAGCGAACTTGTCGCAGGTTATCACACCGAGTATTCCTCTATGAAGTTTGCTATGTTCTTCCTTGCTGAGTATACCGCCATCATCAATATCTCCCTCCTTGCGACAGTTCTATTTCTAGGAGGCTGGAATGGACCAAGTATCTTTGGTTCACTTCTCCTTCTAAATAACCTATTCTGGTTTTTCCTCAAGGTATTTCTCGTGATATTCTTTTTTATCTGGGTTAGGGCGACTTTGCCCAGATTTAGATACGACCATCTAATGAAATTTGGTTGGTTAGTGCTTTTCCCTCTAGCTTTAATTAATATTTTAGTAACGGGAGGAACTAAGGCGTTTGGCTAATATAAGCGCCTTTTAAGCTTGAATTGAAAAAGTCTCTGAAAAGTAGGCTGAACATAATCGCAATTCTTAAGGGACTTGCGACTACCCTTAGGCAGTTTGCGGGAACTGGTTTTGGCTTTGGCCCAAAGCGTGTTACATTCACATATCCAGAGGTAAAACCAAAGCTTCATCCTCGCTTTAGAGGCCTTCACAGGCTTGAGAGGTACACCGAAGGTCCTTACAAAGGACTAGAGAAATGCATAGGCTGTTCACTCTGTGCTTCCGCTTGTCCAGCAAATGTCATCACCGTTGTTGCCGCGGAGAATGACCCCGAAAATCCAATCTCGCCAGGCGAAAGGTACGCCCTTATATATGATATGGATATACTAAGGTGCATTTTCTGCGGACTTTGCGTAGAAGCTTGCCCAACTGAAGCTATCGTGATGAAGCATGATTACGAGCTTGCAAATGATAGCCGAGGAGGACCTCAGTTTGGCGAGAATAAATTCATATATCATAAGGAAGACCTATTGGATAGGGAGTTCTACTGGTGAGTTTATTAGAAGCGCTAACCTTTTTCCCATTGGCAATTCTAGCAGTAATCGGAGCGGTCGGAATGGTGGTTGCTAGAAACCCAGTTCATTCTGCGCTGTTTTTGATACTGAACTTCTTTGCGCTTGCGGGAATTTTTCTAACCCTGTTAGCTCCTTTACTGGCGGTTCTTCAGGTAATTGTTTACGCAGGGGCAATTATGGTTTTGTTCCTGTATGCGGTTTTCTTCTTCATTCAACCCGGACAAAGGTTTACCTTAGCCTATAGCCTACCCGCCCAGGCTCTTCTTGGCAGTCTTGTCATTATTGTTCTTTTTACCTTAATGCTTTATACCCTTTATCGTGGCAGCTTGTTTAGCGTTCCAAGCATCGGGGCTGCGGAGTCCTTTAAGCGCGGGGAGATATTTCCCATCAACGCTTTTGGAAGCGTCCTTTTCTCTAGATACCTTCTCCCCTTTGAGCTTACCTCACTTTTGCTTCTCTCCGCGATGATAGGCGCAGTTGTTATGACAAGAGCTCCCCGGAATAAAAACATTCTTCAGAAGAAAGGGATAACCACAGAAGCTCAAGGATCAAAGGATGAATGACATAGTTGATTATTCGGTGGTTCTATCGTTGCTTCTTTTCTCCATTGGAATTTTAGGCGTGATAGTTCGTCGGCATCCTATTGTTATGTTTATGGCGATTGAGTTAATGCTGAATGCTGGAAATCTTCTTTTTATTGCCTTTGCGCGACATTTGGCGGAAGTTAACGGTCAGATTTACGCACTCATTATGATGGCGGTAGCCGCGGCAGAGGTGGCGGTTGGCCTTGCTATCATTGTAGCTTTGTATAAGTACCGCGCGGAAGTTGATGTGGATGCCATTAGCGCTTTTAAGGGATAACTAAGGTGTCGTACATCCACCTGGCAATTGTTTGGCCATTAGTTGGAGCCTCGGTTAATGGCTTATTTGGAAAGTGGCTCCCCAAAAAGCTCGCCTCCTTTATCGCTTGCTTTTCAGTGCTACTATCCTTCCTGGCTTCCTTTTTGGCGTTAGTTATGTATTTAATGGGGATAGGCGCGCTAGGTCCTAGCGGTCAATACATTTATACACTTTACAGTTGGATAAACGTATCAGGCTTTACCTCCGATTTTGGCTTCCTCGTTGACCCTCTCTCACTGCTTATGGCGAATACTGTCTCCTTCGTTTCTTTTCTCATCCACGTTTACTCCATCGGATATATGGAGAAGGATGAAGGCTTTACCCGCTATTTCACTTATCTGAACCTGTTCGTGGCAATGATGATGCTCCTTGTGACTTCAGAAAACCTGGTGATGATGTTTGTAGGCTGGGAGGGAGTTGGACTTTGCTCCTATCTGCTGATAGGTTTTTGGTACAGGAACAAAGCGCCACAAAGGGCTGGTGTGAAAGCTTTCGTTGTAAACCGTGTGGGGGATTTTGCGTTCCTTTTAGGCATATTTCTCGTATATGCCATCTTTGATACTGTTAGGTTTAGTGAACTTGCAAAGATCTTAGGAACTCAAGTTAGCATAAGTCCTTATCTAATGACAGTAATTGCTCTTCTCCTTTTTGGTGGTGCAGTTGGGAAGAGCGCGCAGTTTCCACTTTACGTCTGGCTACCTGATGCTATGGAAGGTCCCACGCCTGTTTCAGCGTTAATCCATGCTGCCACAATGGTTACCGCTGGAGTTTATTTAGTTGCAAGATTGAATTTTCTCTTTACCTGGTCACAGTTCGCAATGCTTATAGTCGCGGTTATTGGCGCATTCACCGCAATCTTCTCTGCATCAATGGCTCTTGTTAATAACGATATTAAGCGCGTTCTCGCCTACTCAACAATCAGCCAGTTAGGTTATATGTTTTTATCCGCCGGCTTGGGAGCATACCCTGTGGCGATCTTTCATCTCTTTAGCAATGCGTTTATGAAGGCGCTTTTGTTCCTCTCCTCCGGGGCGGTTATTCACGCCTTGAACGATGAGCTTGATATGAGAAGAATGGGTGGCTTGGCAAAGTATATGCCTAAAACATACGCAAATTATCTAATTGGCGCAATGGCAATTTCAGGTATTCCGCTCCTTGCTGGCTTCTTCAGTAAGGACGCTATTCTGTATTCAGCCTATACTTCCACGCCTCTCTCCTTTCCAAGTGTTGGCAAAATCCTTTGGATTGTTGGAGTGTTGACTGCGATTCTCACCGCTTATTATATGTTCAGGCAGATCTATCTAGTTTTCCTCACTCCTCCAAGGTTTAACCCTTCCCTACATCCGCATGATCCACCCAATGTGATGCTAGTGCCAATGTGGATACTATCCCTTGGAAGTGTGCTGGTTGGGTATCTAGGATTGCCAGTGCTTTTTACTAGCATTCTTGGCGTACCCAACGTTCTTATGCCTTTCCTCAATAGGGTTTTGCATTCAGTAACTGTGACCGCGCATAAGGTTGGTGAGCCCATATCTAACAAAGAACTTGTTGGGGAGGCAATTGTTACTTTAGTTTCGGTCATTTCAGCGCTTTTAGGATTATTTCTCGCCCATTACTTTTACAAGCTTCGCTATGGAATAACGGAGAAGCTAAAGCGAATTTTCAAAGAGCCATACCTTACACTTTTGAATAAATATTATGTTGATGAGTTCTATAACGGGCTTTTTGTGGTGAATGGGAAAAGGTTCGCTGATTTCTTAGATGCTGAGGTTGACAGGGGAGTAGTTGATGGTTTTGCAAACTTTATTGCATTTTTCATTGGAGCTCTAGGTCAGCTCTTAAGAAGTCTGCAAACAGGTTTAATTAGAAACTATGCCTGGTACATCTGTGTGGGAGCAATTATTCTCATCGTTCTTCTCTTCAGGGGTGTAATAACATAATGCTATATCAGGCAACAATCCCCATCCTCTCAATTCTCATCTTTACACCGCTAATTGGTGCGCTAATTATGCTCTTTTCTGCCACCCACAGCATAAAGTTTCACCGCTTCTTCTCCCTTACCATCTCTATCATCGCATTTCTTATCTCGGTTGGCATTCTTCCATTCCTGAAGGACTTAGGCACCTTCAACCTTGAAGAGATATACACTTGGCTTCCTCAGATTGGCGCATCATATCACCTTGGTATTGATGGCATTTCCCTCTGGCTCGTTTTACTAACCACCTTCTTATTTCCCATCACAATTCTTTACAGCTTCGGCTCAGTTCACTTCAGAGAGAAGGAGTATTACATCCTTCTTCTCATCACCGAGACAGCGCTTCTTGGCACATTTCTTGCTTTGGATTTAGTTCTCTTCTTCTTCTTCTGGGAAGGCGTTCTAATTCCTATGTATCTTCTAATAGGCATCTGGGGAAGCGGTAAACGAATCTACGCCGCAAT
The DNA here is from genome assembly GCA_037441675.1 of Planctomycetales bacterium. Classification (GTDB taxonomy): domain Bacteria; phylum 4484-113; class 4484-113; order 4484-113; family 4484-113; genus JBBIRS01. Next base: position 302,966 of record JBBIRS010000001.1, read on the forward strand.
GAAATTTGTCCTCTTTACAGTTGTGGGTAGCCTCTTTATGCTAGTAGGCATTATCGGCATCTTCGTCTACTCAAATCAATTTGGTCCTTCAACCTTTGACTTTGTGAAATTAAGAAATATTCCTATTCCCCTTGAGTTACAGACTTGGCTATTTTTAGCGTTTACCTTAGGATTTGCCATAAAGGTTCCAACTTTTCCCGTTCACACATGGCTACCCGATGCGCATACCGAAGCCCCAACCGCAGGCTCAGTGATACTAGCAGGAGTTCTTCTAAAGATGGGGGCCTACGGATTACTAAGGTTCTCAGTAGGGCTTTTCCCTGCCGCTGCCATCAAGTTTTCACCTTCTCTGATGGCTCTAGGCGTAGTAGGGATTATTTATGCCGGTATCATTTGCGCCGTTCAGACAGACTTAAAAAGGCTTGTCGCCTATTCTTCCATTGCCCATATGGGATTTATTGTGCTTGGCATATTCTCTATGAATTCAATAGCGCAGAGTGGAGCGGTGATTCAGATGGTGAATCACGGGCTATCCACAGGCGCGCTATTCCTTCTAGTTGGTATGCTTTATGATAGAAGGCACACTCGGGAGATTGCGGAGTTCGGTGGGCTTGCGATCCCAATGCCTGTCTTTTACAACTTCTTCCTCGTGGTTATGCTTTCTAGTATTGGCTTACCCGCCCTGAACGGTTTCATTGGCGAGTTTCTAATTCTTCTTGGCGCATTCCAGGTCAATTACTACCTTGCAGGTGTGGGAACATTTGGAGTGATTCTTTCCGCTGTTTACTTCCTCTACAATTTTCGGCGAGTCTTTCATGGGGAATGTTACTCTTCAGAGAATCGTTTACTTAAGGACTTAAATTTGCGCGAGATTCTCGCTCTTGCGCCAATTGTGCTTATGATATTTCTCATCGGACTTTATCCACGACCATTTTTGAAAAGAACGGAGCCATCCATAAATGAAGTTGTAATGAGAGTTAATCGGGCGGGCGCTATCCTTTATCTTAGCCCAACCGAGAGGGCACAAAAGGAAGATGTTTCAAAACTCATTAATCTAAACCTTACTGAGAATTTAGTGAAATGACGCAAATTCAAACGATCCATCTAGGTAGTTTTGTTTTTCTGTCACCGCTCCTAATCCTTGTCGCATGCGTCCTTTTACTCATTCTGCTAGATGCTATGAAGATCGGTAGGAGTTTTAAGGTTCAGGGAACTATGAGCGCCCTTTCCTTATTATTTGCACTAATTGCGCTAGCGGTTTTCTTTCCATTTAATCCAGTTCAGTTATTTGGCGGTGCGGTAATTTACAACGGCTTTACCGCCTTAATTAATGCCTCGTTACTGCTTCTCCTTCTATTAACGATAGTTATCTCGTCTCCCTACCTCTTGAAGGTAAAATCTGAAGGGTTTGAATACTTTCCGCTAATTATAACCTCCGCAATTGGAATGATGCTTCTTCCAATGACGAGGGAGCTTGTAAGCCTAATTGTTTCCATTGAGATTCTTTCCATTCCGCTTTACATATTATCCGGCTATAACAGGCACATTGAGGAAAGCAAGGAAGCTGGGTTCAAGTATTTTCTTCTAGGGGCATTCTCCAGCTCCTTCTTAATATTTGGCGCAGGTTTAATCTACGGTTCCACTGGGTCAATTTGGTTGAGTGATATTGCCTTGAATCTTCCATTGGTGGAAGAGAAATTTCTTCTACTTTTGGGTTTAGCGATGTTGTTGGTTGGTTTAGGATTCAAGCTAGCGATTGTTCCCTTTCACAGCTGGGTACCGGATGTGTATCAAGGTGCGCCTAGTCCCGTCGTTGGATTTATGGCAGGTGCGGTGAAGCTATCAGTCCTCTCAGCCCTGTTGGTGGTGCTCTTTTACGGCTTTGGTCTCATCTCCCTCTATTGGAAGCCAATCTTCATTATCCTTGCGGTTCTGACTATGTTTCTTGGTAACTTCGGGGCTCTTCATCAGATGAGCCTAAAAAGACTCCTTGCTTACTCTTCCATCTCCCATGTTGGTTACATTATAACCGGCTTAGTAATTCCAGCTCCCGCAATAAGTACTGCGATTATTTTCTACGCCATAAGTTATGCGGTAGCTGTCTTAGGAATATTTGCGCTTCTTTCAATGTGGGCAACGGAGAAAAGCGATGACGTTTATCTTGATGATATTCGTGGACTTTCCCAGAAAGAGCCATTGGTCGCTTTAATGCTTGCAATTTTCCTAATGTCCCTGATAGGTGTCCCAATTACCGCAGGGTTTCTTGCCAAGCTGTATCTATTCTACGAAGTTTACCGTGCGGGATACGTTTATTTAGTCATCATTGCAATCATCAATTCAATTATTTCTGTTTACTATTACTTCCGAGTTATAACAGCGATGTATATCCTGCCTGCGGCAGCGCCAAGCAACATTGAGGGTGATGTTAATTTTGCGCACGCAGCTCTTAATAGTGCGAATCAATCAAATCCGTTCTCCGCAAGGGCTAGGGTGCGTTCTCAAGAATCTGCTCCCCTTAACCTGCTTGTTGGCTATGTATGTTTACTGATAAGCGTTGCACTGGGAATAGCTCCTAGGCTTATCCTTTTGTTGCTCAACATTTATCATATTTAAGTATTTTCAAAATTTTGATGGAATTATCCTTTAATCTTTAATTACATCACTTGACAGAAAAATTTTGCTCTGTTATAATTAACTAAACCTGATACTTGACGGGGGAAGTTAAATATCAGGCTTGACTTATGGTTGAGTTTTGGTTTATTATTAGTGCGTTGACCTATCCTCAACCAAAAAAACAATTTAGAAGGAGTAGGTGATTATGAGAAGACTTTTGGGAGTATTTTTGGTTTTATTAATTGCGGGTATCGTTGTTGGCATAACTAACTGCTCTGGCAGTGGTGGAAGAAAATCGATTGCACCCCCGCCCGGATTTGCTGGTGGTGCATACCTGCCCCTGATTGGCGGGGCGGATTCTGGGTTGATTGACCTTGTCCTTTCCAACGGCTTTGCTCTTTACGATGCGGAGAGCTCTCTCGGTGCGTTTGATCCATTGACTGGAGGCGGGTTTGCGTTCGTTGACGGTGAGACCTATTTCTCAGGTTTGTCGGCTTTCGATCTTAATGGCGACGGCGTGATGGATCAGGTTTCAGCCACTATGCGTAATTTACCCGCAGATGCAATTAACGCAGGATATCTAGCAGGATATGCGCTTGTCGGAGGAGCGGATTATCTGCCACATGAACTATCTGTTGGTAACTTCGTATTTTACCTACCGATCAACCAGAATTTCGCCAACGCATCACTCGTTCTCGCTTTCTGGAGCACGGCAAGCCCCGGTGTATGGGTCCCGTTCGGATTTACCGGAAGTGTAGTTCCACACCCCAACCAGGATCGATTCCCAGGCATAAAGGTTGTAGAGGTTCGCGGTTACTCTGGTTATCTTGGTCCAATCGGCGTGTTCGCACCGTTCCATACTGGTGGCGGCGCTCAGGGCTAATTCTAATTTACCTGTAATTCATTTTCAAAATACGAAAACCAAGTGTGGGTGGATTTTATCCGCCCACACTTTTTCTTTTGTTTAACAGATTTTCTTGTCATACCCTTATTTCATCCTTAGATCCAGCCATCCGCGCATCTTCTCTCAATAAATTTTTACTCCATTTTGAGCGAATTCGAGGATGTGAGCTGTGATAAACTTTATCAAGTGAGATTGCAGATGAGAGTGCTGTTTATCATACTAATCGGGATTATAGCCGGTCTAGGATTTGGGGCAGTATTTCTTCTCTACAGCTTTCTTGTGAGGATGAAACCATACTGAAAGTGTTATATACTGATGGTGTTATATAGGTGAGCTTAACCTTACCCAGGAAACTTATCCTCACGATATAACGCTGTAGTTTCGCATCTTCTAAGGGTCTTCTAAAATTTAACCTTCTTCTTCTCAGCTAGTAAAGGTTAAAATTCCTTTAGCCCCCTATACCTTCCCCAAACTTCTTCCATTGCGCCAACAATTTCGCCTTCCGTTGCTCCAGCCCTTACGCACTCAACAATTCTCTCACAGATAGTGCTTCTCTCTTCGCACGCTCTTTTCAACTCGCCCAATGCGTTACGCATCTTGGTTTCAGAGTAATGCGCCACATAACGGGCTCTATTATCAATATAATTTGCCAGTCGCTTCTTCTGTTCAGCTTCCGCGTATTCATCGTGTGGAACCGAAGGGATCCGAACAGGCTCATCCCTGTAGGAATTAACTCCCACGATTTTTCTTTTTCCTGAATCAATTTCCCTCTGCCATTCCATCGCCTTAGTATGGATTTCCGCTTGGGGATATCCCTTTTCAATTGCGCGAAGCATTCCACCCATGTCATCAATCTTGTTAATGTAAACCAGCGCTTCTTCCTCAAGTTTATCTGTTAGCTCTTCAACCAAAAAACTACCTGCGAGCGGGTCAATGGAGTTAGTAATTCCGCTTTCCTCTGCTAGGATTTGCTGGGTTCTCAGGGCAAGGGTTGCGCTTTCCTCGGTGGGAAGGTTAAGCGCCTCATCATAAGCGTTTGTATGAAGGCTTTGAGTTCCGCCTAGGATTGCTGATAAGGCTTGGACTGTTACCCTTACGACATTGTTGAGGGGTTGTTGGGCTGTAAGCATACTACCAGCGGTTTGAGTATGAAAACGAAGCATCATACTCTTAGGATTCTTTGCGCCAAGTCTTTCTTTTGCAATCTTCGCCCACAATCTTCTTGCGGCGCGAAACTTCGCAACTTCTTCCAAGAAGTTGTTGTGCGCACAAAAGAAGAATGAAATTCTAGAGGCATAAGAGTCAAAGGGAAGCCCAGCCTTATTTGCTCTCTCGCAGTATTCAATTGCATCAGCGAGGGTGAATGCTAGCTCTTGAGAAGCGGTGCATCCAGCCTCCCGCAGATGGTAACCTGAAATGGAAATGAAGTTCCATTTCGGCATCTCTTTTGTGCAATAACGAAAGGTGTCGATCGTTAGCGCCATTGATTCTTCAGGAGGAAAGATAAAGGTTCCGCGAGCCATATACTCCTTAAGAATGTCATTTTGGATAGTTCCTCCCAAGTGTCTCTTATCAATGCCCCGCTCCTCAGCAGTTACAATGTAGAAGGCGAGGATTATCATTGCGGGCGCGTTTATAGTCATAGAGGTTGTCACAGTTTCGAGTGGAATATTTTCAAAGAGCTCCCTCATATCAATCAAAGTATCAATTGGCACACCAACCTTGCCAACTTCACCCTCAGCCAGCGGATGATTGCTGTCATAACCCATCTGGGTGGGAAGGTCAAAGGCGACGGAGAGTCCAGTCTGACCAGAGTTCAAGAGGTGCTGATACCTTTCATTGGTTTTTTTTGCTGTTGCAAAGCCTGCATACTGCCTCATCGTCCACACGCGCCCCCGGTACATTGTTGGTGTAACACCACGAGTAAATGGATACTCTCCCGGAAATCCAATCCTTTCTAAGTATCTCTCCTCACCCTTCTCGTTTAACTCATCCTTCGGCAGGCAGATTAGTGGAATTTCAAATCCACTGGTGGATAAAGCTTTTTCATGAATCAGTGGATACTTCTTTACGAAGGGTTTGAAGGATTTCAGTTTCCAACTCTCAAATGCGTCCTCTATTTTTCCCATAAGTATTCCTCAATAATGGAACTTTTACTACTATCAAGAGTCTGTATTATAAAGGGTCGGATGTTTGCTAAAATATAAGGTACTCGGACATCTATGGGTCAGGCTAAGAATATTAGGATGAGCCTCACTTTTAGTGAGGATTTTGAATTTGCCCCTCAGGTGCCGGAGCAATTCTTTGTTCGAGCTATGGAAAGGTCTCAGCCTATTTTTCTTACTGAAGACTTTCTTAAGGAAGTTAGGAGCATAACTCCAGATGAGCTAGTGGAGAAAATAATTCAGGACTTGAGGAAGGATTCTTCCAACTCAACCGATCCCGCTCTTACATGGTACTACTTATTTATGGATTTCCAAGAAGATTTTCCTAGACTAATGCAACTTTATATGCGGAGTGAAGAAGAGAAAAAGTAACTAGCCATTGAAGCTATTCTTCTCACTCATCAAGCTTTTCAACCTTCACAGTTAATTTCTCTAAAGGAAGTCCTTTAGGTGGTCGAGGTGGTGCATACTCCCATTCCTCCCGCCCCGAATACTTCCTCGCTAACTCCCTCGTTCTCTTAACCCTATCACTAGGGTTTGGATGCGTTCTTATTAAGTCAAATAACTCCAGCTTACCAAGGACACCTTCAAGTTCCACAAAGATCTGTAAAGCTCTGCTCATGCCGTAAGGGTCGTAGCCAGCGCGATAAGCTAGCTTAACGCCCCACTCATCCGCATGCTCCTCGTCATCCCGAGAGTACTTGAGAAAGACGAGATTTCCGCCGGCGGAAAGGACCTCCATCGCTCTAGCGCCTGTCTCTCCACCAATGGCTATACCGATTGCGAGTATTCCAAGTTGGGCTTTAAGCGCGTCCTCATACATTTTCTTGAAATGCCTTTCCGTTACATGCCCAATTTCGTGCGCGAGCACTGCGGAGAGCATTCCTTCATCGTATGATATTAAGTCATATAGCCCTTTATTAATAAAAACATAACCGCCCGGAACTGCGAAGGCGTTGACCTCCTTATCATCAACCAGGGTAAAGGTGTATTTGTAATCTGTTAGCCCTGCCCTTTGCACGAGCCTTTGCCCGATTAGTTTAACTCTTGCCCCATCCTTTGTGTTGTCTAGGTACTTTTTCTCCTTGGCGTAGTCATTATAAAAATCCCGACCAATTCTTATTTCGTTACTCTTTGAAATTTTGAAGAGCCCTGCGTTTACCGGATATGCAACAATGAGCAGAAGAAATACTATCAGTAAATATCTTGCTATTAACATTCTTAACATTCTTTGTTCCCCTAAACCATATTACCATTTATTATGACGGTTAATCTCCCAATTTAGTCAGGAGATGTTGCGTCAAGGGAGAGCCTTGCGGATTTGATGCGGTCAATGCGAAATGTCTTGATCTGCCTAGACTCATAGCACCAAGCTTCCATATAAACAGAGCTTCCACGCCTTATAAGAGTCCTTGGCGCAATCCTTCTTTCTTTAAACCCGTGAGAGCCTCCTGAGTAGACCATCACAACGTCTGAGCCCTCTTTCATTGCCCTTCCAATATCCTGAAGCTCCTCAGGAAGAGTGATATCATTTGAAGAAATTGAAACTCTTTTTAGGATAAGTATTCCAGGATAAATACTCGCAATTTCTGAAAGCGTCTTATTCCATCCCACCTTTTGCGCGAGGAAACAAAAAATTTTGGCGGTAACTTCCGCGTCATCCGCTGCTCGGTGAAACCTTTTGCTTTCAATGGACAAAGCCTTCGCAAGAGTGCCTAATCTGTAGTTAGGGGCGGAGATAGCCTGACTCGCCCAGGCGCATGAGTCAATGGTAATTCTATTTAGGATTTTTCTTGATGTTCTTGCGTATTCAAAGGCGAGTATTTCTAAGTCGTATGGCGCATTATGCGCAACAAGAATGTCATCCTCGTTAAGATAATCTTCAAAAAGCCCTAGTGCTTCATCAATTCCAGGCGCGTTCGCTACATCCTCATTTCGAATTCCATGAACGAGACTTGCGTCCTCTGGGATTTTGGTAAGCGGATGCACGAGGGTTGAAAACTTCGTTTTGGTTACTTCCCCGCAACTAATACGCACCGCCCCCAATTCTACGATTCTTGCGGTAAGTCCAGAAAGCCCTGTTGTTTCAAGGTCAAAGGCTACAAAGGATAAATCTCTTATGGGGATCCCAAGTGGGTCTGTTGGAAGCGCTTGCTGCTTCATCTTTTCTCTTAACTAGTATCCCAGAAAACAAACCGTTAAGCAACGGGAGCTGGCGGAGAGGATAATAGCCGAAAGGAGCATAGATGTAAGAATTGAAGGGAGAAAGGCGAACGCAACATTTCCTCTGTCAGAGCTATTGAGCTCAATTAACCTCTCTGTTAGTTCCGTGTTAATTGCAGTGATGTGCTTAAAGGCAAGAGTTGGTAATTTAGGCAAAAATTTTGCGTACCTTTCAACTCCGACGAGCCCTGAAACTTTCAGGTCTGCCTCGACCTCGCATGATACATCAAGCCTATCAGCTAGAGCATGCGCAAGTGGGTTAAAGAAGTTGAGCCTTAAGACCGTTCTGCCTATAAACTTGAGTAAATTGTGCTTCAGTTTTACATGCGCAAGTTCATGCAGAATTACCATCGGTAACATCTGCTTATCCCTCCACATTTCTGCTGATATTGCGATGACTGGCTTTTTCACGCCAAAGGTCGCAGCAAGAGGAATACTGTCATTTATTCTGACCTCAATTTCGCCTATGTGGTAAATTTCTTGCGCTTCATCATCAATTGGTGGTTTTGGCTCCTTGAGCAGAAAAGCTGATGCAAGAGTTGAACTGATGAAGGAAAGAATACCTAAGAATACAATAACTGTTTCCGCCCCCCCTTGCATCAGTGAGACGTAAAAGGGAGTAACCATTCCGAAATGACCCGAAATCGTTCCGATAGTTGCAATTAGCGTAAGAAGAACTGACAGCAGAATAGGAATGCTAACGCTAAACACCGCAGAACGGGCGCGATAAATTTTGGGAATCTTCTTCTCAATCAATAGCCAAAGTAGGCTAGCTAGAAAAACACCCAACGCCTGCAAAAGGAAGAATAGGGCAAAACTTTTTAGGATTATTATCACGCCTTGATAGCCTTACTTTATAATATACCCGCGTTTTTTGAGTTCCTGAACTAGAGATGAAACCTGCTCAGGGCTTGCGTCCTCCAGTGCATCCAAGATGTTGCTAGCAACAGGTTCTTTGTATCTAGCGATGATACCAGCTATAAAGTCCGAAATTGTCTCCATTACATATTTTCCCCGATCGATGACGGGTTTGTACAAGTAGCCTCTGCTTACCTTTCTTCGTCTGAGAAGCCCCTTCTGAAACAAATGTGTCATTACCGTCATAACCGTTGTGTAAGCCAGTTTTGAGCTTCTCTTCTTGTTTAATTCTTCAAGAACCGTGCGAACATCCGCACGCTTCAACCGCCAAATAATATCCATAATCTCACTCTGAAGCGGTCCAAGTTCAGCCATAATTATCTCCTATTTTCATTAGTAGTATACCATACTTATGAAAGAAATCCACTTGAAAATAAAATATCTTGACAGCTACTAGGTATATAGTAGAATATCAGCGCTTTTATCCCTATATTGTGCCTTCTGTAATAGTAAAATCATTCAAAATGAAAAGTGAACCAATCAGGAGTATGGGTAGGATTCTTAAGTTTATAATCGTGTTTATCCTGTCCATACTCTTTCAAGCTGGCAGTTCCTATGCCAATCTGCTTGAGGGAGTAACCGATGCAATTACCACAAGAGGCATTTCAAAGTCAAGGGAAGATGAACTTCAGAGGTTAATTGATGAAAGGGTACAAAAGGCGCTCTCAAATCCTCCCTTCAAGGTTTACGAGGATTTATTAATTTCTCCGGAGCTAATCAACCTAGTTACAAATGCGCTGCAGAACAACCCACAGCTAAAGGTTGCAAGAAGTCAAATAGCAATCTACGAGCAGAAGGTAGCGCCCGCGGGAGCGAAGATGGATCCAATGCTCGGAATTGAGTTTATGAATAGAATGGTCCCCAGGCCATTTACCTATATGGACTCTGACACGATGGATACGATTCGCCTTCGGCAGGAGTTTATGAGTTACGGTAAAAGGACAACGAAGCGAGACATTGCTGAGAAAGAAGTAGAGTTAAGGAAGTGGGAGGTGGCTGAAGCGGAGTATATGCTTACGGGCGAGATTTTCAATATGTACTATGATCTCTTGGAGAATGCGGTTCAGCTTGATCAGGTGAAGAAAAACCGTGAACTGCTCTCAGCGCTGATGGATATTATCCGCGCACGCTACGAATTAAATCAAGTTATGCAGAGTGACTTAATCATGGTGCAGATGCGCTACACCGAAACCTACGAGAGAGAGATTATGCTAGAGGAGATGCGGAGAACGATGATAGCCAAGCTTGCGGGTATGGTTGGAGTTCCGATGGAGGATCTTGAATTTGACCTTAGCTTGAATGGAGAGGGAATAGAGGTTCCCGAGAATGTCACCCTCCTAGTTGAAAGTGCCCTAAGCAGGCATCCTGAATCTTTTTGGATTGACACTCGCAAAAGCCAGGTTGAGCTTATGAAGAAACTCGCCAGAAAGGAATACCAGCCCGATTACGCGCTTGAGCTTTCCTACGGATACAGGCAGATGTTTCCGGATATGTTCAGCCTTGGGATTATGTTCAATCTTCCCATTTACAAAAGGCAGAAGCAGGACGCTATGTATATGGAGGCAAGCGCGATGGAGAAGGAGGTTGAGTTAATGCGCGAGATGCTTTATAACGACATCCGTTCCTCTTGCCAGGAGAAGATTGTTCAGATGGCCGAGCTTAAGCGTAGGCTTGAGCTTTTTGAAAACACACTCCTACCACAGGTTCGTGCAACGTTTGATTCAGCGCTGGCAAGCTATCAGGTAAATATGGACCAGTTCGCGGTTCTCATTGATGCTGCTTTGGCTCTTATTGAAATGGAAACAGAGTATAGAATTGCCACAGTAAATGAGGGCAGGGCAACCGCATTACTTGACTTCTACAGTCTTGGTGCAATTCGGATGATGGATAAGAATCAATCTGCGAGGAGTGATGAAGAGGTAAGCTCCGACCAGAAAGAAAACGTGTTAGGTCAGGATGATACTTTAATGGCACAACCCTTAGAAGCAGGAAATGAGGGTTTGGGCGAACAATCCGACAATCATATATCTGGAGGCGAAGATTATGGAGAAAGAGAATAAGGATGAAAGAAGCGATTCCTCATCTAAAGGGAAAGTCGCGACTGAAGGGTTTATGGGAATTCTCTTTGCGGTTATTGCGCTTGGAATAATGTTCTGGGTAGGTGTTAGGCTAATGGAACCATACCCCACATATAAAACTCCGGAAGAAGCGGTATATGAGGCTAAGATGGAGCTAGCAAAAGCCCCAGCGGATGAGAGTATGAGCGAGGGAATGAAAGAGGCGGGAGAAGTTGGCGACGAGAAAGCTTCAAAGGATCTTGCGGGGAATAAGAAGGACCCAATTTGCGGGATGAATCCTTATAATAGCCCAACAAGGCTGGAGGTTCTTTATTCAGACGGTTCAAGAACAGCCAATGTTTCCCTTGCTTGCTTTTTCCAGTTTTCTGACCAACATGCGGAGCATGGAATTATCCCTACAGATATAAAAGTAGTCACCTACGATACTTGGCAATCGGAAAAGCCAAAGCTCATTGATGCGAAGAGCGCGGTTTACCTTGTGGAGCTTGAGGCTTTGCCCCAGGGTTCAATGCCGCCTGGAGTAGTGGCTTTTTCTAGCGAGGCGGATGCGAAGAAATTCCAGCCTGACTTAGGCGGGCGAATTGTGGGTTTTGAGGAGATGGAAAAATTCGTGAGGGATTTTCTTAAAGAGCAATCTTAATTTTAAGAGAGGTAAATAGAATGATATGGATTAAAAGAATAACTATAGCATTTTTAGGATTCGTGTTACTACTGAGTGTGGTGGGTTACGCCTATTCTGTGGAGAAAGAGATGGATAAATCCCCTGCCTGCGCCTTTTGCGGGATGGCAGGTGCGGATATGTCTAGTGTATTTATAAAGGCTAACCTGAAGGATGCCAGCGGAAAAGAGAGGAATGTTGTTTTTGATTCTCTTGCTTGCTGGCTTCAGTACGAGCACGAGTTGGAAAAGGGAGTGAAGGTATCAAGCGTGCTTGTGCTTGATTATCCAACCAGAGAAGATAAATCCCCCAAATTCATTGATTTGAAGAAGTCTTACTTTGTGCAAGTGAAGTCACTCAAGCACTCTATGCCACCATATCTCGTAGCGTTTTCTGATAAGGCAAAGGCGGAGGCTTTCGCCAAAGAGAAAGGCGCAAAGGTGCTTTCTTACGCCAATGCAGTAGATTTCGTAATGAAGAAGATTGGTATGGAAGACCACCAGCATAAAGAGGGCGAGCATAATCATGACCACTAAGAGATTTGGCTTTGCTAACAGGATGAATTCCTACTTGTGGTCATTAAGTTTAATTAGCTTTTGGGAGATAGCCTATGACTAAGGTAAACATCGGAGTATTAGTTTTCCTTCTGGGATGCATCCTGCTTCTTGGGTTAGCGGTGAGGAAGCAGAGGGCGCAGATAGATATGCTCCTATCCGCAGGCTTCCAAATGCCCGAAGAGAAGGGTGAAGCTGGCTTCATCTACATCGATCCGATGCATCCCTGGATTACGAGCGACCGTCCTGGCACTGCTCCTGATTGCGGGATGGAGCTTATAAAGGTCACCGGCGAGGAAGCTCGGAAGATGCAGGAGGCGATTAAAGCAGGAGCGGTTCAAGTTTCAGCTCCCGTGGTCAAGCGTGTTCTTGCCAACGTTGAGCTGACGAAAGTGCGGGAATTAGATTGGCGGGAGGAGATTGTCGTTGTTGGCTCAGTGGTCACGCCAACAGATCAGATTGTGAAGCTTGCAAGCTGGGTTGAGGGCAGAATTGACAAGCTTTATATTGAGCGCGTCGGCGATTTCGTGAATAAGGGTGAGAAGCTGATGGAGATTTATAGCCCCACTCTGGTGCAAGCGCAGGAAGAATTTCTGACCGCGATACGCACAAAGGAAAGGATGAAGACAGCAGGATATGAGGATTTGACGAAAAACACGGAGACACTTATTTCCTCTTCGGCGCGCAAGTTGAAGCTGTTGGGGATGACTGAGGCACAGATAAATGAGCTGGCGAAAACGGGCAAAGTTGTAGATAGGGTTATGGTTTACGCGCGGGATTCAGGTCTTGTTATGGACATAATGGCGCGGGAGGGGATGTACGTGATGATGGGCGAAAGCGTAATTGAGCTGGCTAATCTGAATCCCATTTGGGTTGAAATGGAGATTTATCAAGATGATGCCAAGAGGGTTAACATTGGAGATGCGGTGGAGTTTCATCCCGTAGGTGATTCTGGAAGAATCTTTCATGGTCGCATCTTTGAGTTTGTCCCAATGCTAACTATGGAGAAGCGAACCCTGCTTGCGCGGGCTCGCCTCAGTAATCCGGGTTATCGCCTTCGTCCGGGAATGTTTGTTGATGGCAAGATAATCAAGGCTGGGAAAGAAAAGGTCCTTGCCATTCCGAGAAACGCAGTTTTAATTACAGGTAAAGGTGCGCGAGCCTGGATCCCAAGCCCAGGTTTACCGGATCAGTTTGAACCACGAGAGGTAAAAATTGGCAGAATCCTTGGTGATAATCGCGAGTACTACGAGGTAGTTGAGGGATTAAGGGCTGGGCAAACAGTGGTTGCCGGTGCGGTTTTCTTGCTTGATAGCGAGGCTCAGCTCTTGGTTGCAGCAGGGAAAACATCTGAAGAAGGGAAAACACCAGAAACCCAACAGGCAGTTGTCCATAAACACTAAACATTATATGGGATGGCAGATTTCCGCTAAAAGTAGAACTTAGGAGCGGTTAAAAATTGGCTTGAGAATTTGAGTATTTGCTCGTGATAATAGCAATCGTAAAGTTTAACTTCTCAAGCGCTATTTTATTCTTTCAAAGGAAATGGCATTGCAACAGGAGTAGGAATTGATTGAAGCGGTAATAGATTATTGTTCGCGCAACAGGTTCTTAGTGATACTTATTTACGCATTGCTCGTAGCCTACGGCATTCATTCGGTAGTGAACACACCGCTGGATGCGCTTCCTGATTTATCCGAAAATCAGGTCATAATCTATACAGAGTATCCAGGTCAGTCACCCTATACGGTGGAGGATCAAGTAACATACCCACTGGAAACTGCGATGATGGGGCTTCCGCACGTGAAGGATGTTCGCGGTCAGTCCAACTTTGGTTTCTCCTTTGTTTACATTATTTTTGATGATAAGGTGAACTTCTACTGGGCGAGGACTCGCGTTCTGGAAAGGTTGAACGCCGTGCAGAATCAGCTCCCGAGTGGAGTGGTTCCACAATTGGGGCCCGAGGGAACAGGTGTGGGGCACGTGCTCTGGTATATTCTTCGGGGTGATAATTATGACCTAGCGAAACTTAGGAGCATTCAGGATTGGTACATCCGCTACCAGCTTGCTAGCGTTGATGGCGTAGCAGAAGTTGCAAGCATCGGAGGTTTCGTTCGGGAGTATCAAGTTGACCTAGATCCGGCGAAACTGCGCGCGTATGGAGTATCAACCGAGATGGTAAGCATGGCGGTTGAAAAGGCGAACCAGGAGGCTGGGGGAAGAATTCTGGAGCAGAGCAACGTGGAATATTTCATCCGCGGGAAAGGCTACATTCGTGGAGTAGGAGACATTGAAAACATAGTTGTGATGACAAGTATGACCGGCGTTCCAATCCTGATCAAGCATCTGGGCACGGTTCAGCTCGGAACTGGAATGAGGGATGGATTGCTAGATATGAACGGTGAAGGCGAAGTCGTAGGCGGAATCATCGTGATGCGGTATGGCGAAAATGCTAAGCAAGTGATAGACAGAGTAAAGAAAAAAATTGAACAACTTGAACGCGGTCTGCCCAAAGGCATAAGTATTGAGATTATCTACGATAGGAGCGGGTTAATTGAGCGCTCAGTTCATACACTGAAAAAGGCGCTCATTGAAGAATCAATCATAGTCTCCTTCATCATCTTAGTTTTCCTGATGCATTTTCCGAGCGCGTTGGTAGTTATTCTCACGCTTCCAATTGCGGTTCTCATCGCGTTCATCTCTATGCGTCACCTTGGGATTACGAGCAACATTATGAGCCTTGGCGGAGTTGCCATTTCCATTGGCGTCCTCGTGGACGCGTCAATCGTTCTCGTGGAAAATGCTTATCGGCAACTGGCTGAAGCGCAGGATAAAGGTCCCGTTAGCCCCGCGGAGAGAGTTGAGATAGTAATTAGGGCTGGAATGCAGGTTGGTAGGGCGATATTCTTCTCTTTAATTATAATTGTTCTTTCCTTTTTACCACTTTTCTTCCTAACGGGAATGGAGGGAAAACTTTTTCAGCCACTCGCCTACACGAAGACCTTCACTATGTTTGGAGCAACGATTATTGGAGTAACTCTAACGCCGGCTCTAATGATTATTTTTGTTCGTGGAAGATTAATACCTCAGTGGAAAAATCCCCTGACTGCCTTCTTTGATTGGATTTATGAACCAATTGTGAAATGGTCACTTCGTTTTGGATGGATAACCATCCTAGTGGCAGTCCTCATTATGGTGGGCACTTGGCCAATCTACAAGAAGCTGGGTCACGAGTTTATGCCTAATCTTAACGAGGGTGAGCTACTCTTTATGCCCACGCTCTTCCCGAATGCGTCCATCAACGAGGTCAAGCGCGTTACGCAAGTGCAGGACAAACTGTTGATGTCCCATCCGCAGGTGACTCGTGTGCTTGGCAAGGTTGGGCGAGCCAACACCGCGACCGATCCCGCGCCCGTAGAGATGGTGGAAACCATTGTTCAGCTGACCGACCCGAAAACCTGGCCCCGCGGGAAAACGATAAACGACATCCGAAGCGATTTAGACAAACTGGTAAAAATCCCCGGCATCACGAATGCGTGGACAATGCCAATCATAAACAGGATTCAGATGCTCTCAACCGGCGTGAGAACAGACGTTGGTATCAAGATTTACGGCGATAACCTAGACGTTCTCGGAAGGCTTGCTCTTCAGGCGGAAGAGATTGCACGTAAAGTGCCCGGAACAGCGGACATCTTTGCGGAGCGTGTTGTGGGAGGCCGCTACATCAACATTGAGGTAGACCGCGAATCCGCTTCTCGTTACGGCGTTAATGTTGAAGATGTTCAAATGGTCATCAACTCCGCAATCGGAGGAATGTCTCAGACAACAACCATAGAGGGGCGCGAACGCTATCCCGTCCGCATCAGGTACTACCGCGACTTAAGAAACGATATTGAGGAGTTGATGGACGTTTTGGTGGAAACGCCGATGCACGGTTTAGTTCCGCTAAGGCTCTTGGCTAAGGTGAATTATCAAGACGGTCCGCCGATGATATCTAGCGAGAATGGGTTGTTGCGTTCTCTTGTATTTTTGAACATTCGAGGCAGAGACCTCGGCAGTACGGTCACAGATTTGGAGAAGGCGCTAAAGGCGGAGCTTAAACTTCCACCTGGTTATTACTTCAGAATTAGCGGGCAGTGGGAAAATCAACTTCGCGCGAGGAAGACGCTCTCAGTTGTTGTGCCTATGGCAATGTTGGTAATTTTTTTACTTCTCTATCTCACGTTTTACAACGTGGTGGATACTCTAATGGTGATGCTTTCGGTGCCATTTGCCCTTGTTGGCGGTGTGATAATGCTCTCCCATTTTCAATACAACATTTCTGTTGCAGTTATGGTGGGATTTATCGCTCTCTTTGGCGTAGCGGTGGAGACAGGAGTAGTTATGCTCGTGTATCTGAACGAGGCGCTGGACAGGCGGATTTTGAGTGGCGTTTTGATAACGCCACAGGTTATTCGGGAAGCGGCATATGAAGGTGCCGCCTTGAGGCTAAGGCCAAAACTGATGACAGTTAGCGCAGCCTTACTCGGACTTCTTCCCGTCCTCTGGGCTACTGGAACTGGCAGTGATGTAATGAAGCCCATCGCGGTTCCTATTATCGGTGGAATGATTAGCTCATCTATCTTAGTGCTAATAGTAATTCCAGTCCTCTTTGTTCTTGTGCGTGTGATTCAGCTCAAAGTATCAGGTAAATTAAAACTTTCAGTTGGTGGACACTAGTCCCTTCAGTGCGTAAAATGTTCAGTTAGATGAAATATAGCGGGATACAATCTGCCTTAAAAACATTGGACTTACCTACTCAGCCAAGTATATTATGGTTTGTCCTGGCGTAAAGCTGTGTTTCGTATCTAAACTACAAACGATTAACTTTCCGTTTTCTCCGATTATTAAAAGCGGGAATGTGTTTTCCTTGATATTTGCCCAACAATTTCTAGTAGTGAGATTCTTTATGGGGTATTTAAGCTGGTGCTGGCAGGCGGTCATTATTTAATCAACTTAAATCTGCGCGCTCTCTATCTTTTGCTTTCTCCTTTCATATAAATGGTTCTTATTGGGAAAGGAATCTCTATACCTTCTTCACTGAACCTTTGGTGGAGCCTTTTTATGAACTCGTGCCTGAGAATGAACTGCTCGGAGAACTCTTTTGCCCAAAGAATAACAGTGAAGTCAATGCTGGACTCACCAAAGCTATGGAACCGAACCGTCGGCTCAAAACCGTCAGCCCCGGCTTGAACTTGGCTCATCACTTGTTTTGCGGTCTCAAGGGTCACCTGTTCCACCTTCTCTAAGTCACTCCCGTATGAGACGCCCACTTTAATCAGAACTGACAGTTCAGGTTCAGGTCTGTGAAAGTTGGTGATAATTGAGCTGGCAAGCTTTGAGTTTGGAATTATGACTAAATTGTTAGCAAGCTGTCGGATAGTTGTGTTTCTCCAGGAGATATCAGTAACAAAACCTTCTTCGCCAGAATCAAGCTTAATGTAATCTCCAGGGATAACCTGTTTGTTAAGAATAATCTGTAAGCCCGCGAAGAGATTAGAAAGCGTATCCCGAAGGGCGAGCGCTACCGCTAAACCGCCAACACCCAGTGCAGTCAGGATTGGCGTTATTGAAATTCCAAGGGTCTGCAGAAATACCAGCAATCCGATTGAAAATACCAAGATGTAAGTCAAGTTTGCGAGGATTGACGCAGAGGGTAGGGCGGATTCAAGGTTCTTCGTGTAAATTCGCATAAACTCAACACTCAACCGAGTCAAGCCAAGTGTTGCCGAAAGAATTAACAGAATGAGTATAAATTTATGTAAGTAAGTAGCTAGCTTAGGTTCAAGCGGAAAAATGACGGAGGCAAAGTATACGCCTGCAAGTAAGAACCAGAGAAAAAGTAGCCATTTAGAGGAGCGGAAAATCGCCTCGCCCCATTTCCAACCAAATTTCCTAGCAATTCTTCTAAGCCACTTCGAGAAAATTATCTCAAAAATTACTCCAGCCAAAACGCTAAAGAAGATTACCGAAACTGCGACCATCCAGATTTCAATGGTTAAAGCGCCAATGCGAATCATTACTTCCTGAGCGTATTTTATCATTGAGAGGCTAGTGAACTGCAAATTCCCGCCAGGTCCCGATTAAGCGAGCAGAAGTGGCAAGGTGTATGAGTGGCTTCACAGCTTGCCAAGTAAATCCTCAA
This sequence comes from Planctomycetales bacterium, assembly GCA_037441675.1. Classification (GTDB taxonomy): domain Bacteria; phylum 4484-113; class 4484-113; order 4484-113; family 4484-113; genus JBBIRS01. The sequence goes on from JBBIRS010000001.1 coordinate 321,263, forward strand.
AGGCTTTAACATCCGTTACTGGCTTTTCGCATGCGTAATTTTTGCACACATAAGCGGTTGGTTTTCCATCTATTGTTCCTAGCGCTTCGGTAAAGGGCGCGACATATGAGAGTCGCTCACCCTTCTCCTTAGAGTTTTCCTTAACTATTACAACTTTGTTTGGAATGTAGTGTTTGCGCAAGGTGCTGAGTAGCTTTTCAGTATTCTCGTGCCCATCATCGATGACAATCACAATCTCATAGCTATCGCTAATTGCAGATTCCACCGCGGAAAGCATATAAATAAATCCACTAGGCGCCTTAGAAACCATTGCGGAGAAGGCCTTTGAAATTTTGCTTGCCATTTTTTCCTAATCAGAATTTCCGGTAATTCTTCCGATCCTTAAAAGGTTCATCATCGCAACCGAGTTGCCAGACGGTATTGCGCCATCATAGGCTACCTTCCTTCTTGATAAAACGGTCTCTGCATCCTCCGCAGTTAGAAAAAATCCTCCCTTCTCCTCATCCCAGAATTGTTCTATCATGCGCTTATTTACATCAATTGCGCTCTCAAGGGAAGAAACCTCAAAGGTAGCCTCGTAAAGCTCTAGCAACCCCCACACAAGAAATGCGTAGTCATCAAGCATGCCGGGTATTTCCGCTCTGCCGTCTCTAAATCGGTGGAGCAACGCTTTCTCTTTCGTTCGCATATTAGTAAGAATAAAATTTGCCGAATTTCTTGCGGAATTTATGTAATCCTGGTTTGCAAAGGCTCAACCAGCTCTTGCCAATCCCGCAATCATCAAGCCATTCCAATCTGTGAGGATTTTATCGTCCTTGAATGGTCTTATGCGTTTATTCCTAATTGCAAAAAGTTTCTTCTTCATCTCGCTGATCTGTATCTTTAGCTCTTGCTCCTTCAACCCTAGCTCTAGCGCCAAATCCGCTAAGGGCTTTTTCATAAAAAGCACGTTAGAGCCTGTTCTTCTTTGTGTTGCCTCTTCAAGGTAATTCCCATCTGGTTCAAGATTGAATATACTGGCAAATAGTGCTCCATCCTCTTCGCCTAAAGTTTCTTTTACTTCATTAAATCGCCAGAGGTAGAACTTGCCCTCTTCACCCTCAGAATCCGCGTCCTCTGCCGAATAGAACCCTCCTTCGGGAGAGGTCATCTCCCTTAGAACATAGTCCGCGGTTTCAGTTGCAATCTCCGCGAATTTCTGCTCCTTTGTGGCTTCAAAGGCTTCGGTGTATGCAAGGATGTGCATCGCCTGGTCATAAAGCATCTTCTCAAAGTGTGGAAGCCTCCAACTAGAATCTGTTGAATACCGATGAAATCCTCCAAGAAGATGGTCGTAAATTCCGCCAAGCCTCATCGCGTCTAAGGTTTCAATCGCCATTGATTTCGCCTTCTCCTCGCCCGTTCGCTTCCAGTATCTTAATAGGAAGATGAGCGTATGCGGGCTTGGGAATTTGGGAGCGTTTCCGAAACCCTTATGCAATTTATCAAAACTTCCCTGAAGCTGATCGTAGGCGAGTTGAATGGTTTCACTGCCCAGCTCAAAGGCGAACGGCGGACTTTCATCCCGAGAGAGCAACTCCGTTATCTGGCTAGCAGACCTTTCCACATCCGCTCTTCTGGTGCGCCAAATTTCTTGAACCTGCGGAATAAGTTCTAACATCCCAATTCGTCCAAATCGGCTCTCCTTCGGGAAGTAAGTTCCCGCGAAGAATGGCTTCTTATCAGGCGTGAGTATGATAGTCAAAGGCCAACCTCCACTTCCTGTGAGCATCAGGCAAACGGTCATATAAACATCATCAATATCAGGCCTTTCTTCGCGGTCAACCTTAATGTTGATAAAGGCTTCATTCATCAATTTTGCAACTTCCGCATCCTCAAAACTTTCCTTTTCCATTACATGACAACAGTGGCAGGTGGAGTATCCAATTGAGAGAAAAATTGGCTTGTCCCCTGCCTTGGCTTTTTCAAACGCCTCTTCTCCCCATGGATACCAATTCACCGGATTGTCCGCGTGCTGAAGTAAATAGGGGCTCTTTTCATTTGCAAGTTTGTTGCGCCCCATTTTGCCCATTTCATGTTTTCTTGAAAGAGCCATTACAATGGCTATTATTACCCCTAGATGAAATATTGTGATACAACATATCAAAAAGAGCGGTATCCGGAACTTAGAAATGCTCTGCACAAGTAAGTCAACCTTATGACTTTACAGCTTAGTATACCTTGGTGGGGGTAATATTAATTGAAACGAGGTTTCAAATAGAAAAAATTCATCTTCTTAATACACACAATTCACTCTACTTTTTACTAGATAGGATAAGTCTTTGCCTGCACTTCCCGAAACAAGGCTAAAGCACGAGAACGCCTACTTTTATGATTGTAAAGTCTGTAAAGCCAATTTCTATCCACTTCTCCGCAAAAGGATCATCCTTCTTAGAGAACGCTCAAATGAATGTGGCACATAAACCGAGATTGTCCTTTTATCACTTGCAATGCGGAAGTAACGGTATTACGGTAGTGAAGGAGTTTTGTTCTATACGGCTCTATTCGAAAATCAAAGGATTTCGCGTAAATTATCTTAATAGAGATAGCGAAGAAAGGTTATTTATCATTAATTTTCGTACTTCTATCAACGAGGGAAACCTCAGCGCCCAGAGCTAAAAGTTTTTCCAAAAAGTTCTCGTATCCTCTTTCTAAGTGTTCAAAGCCATTGACGATTGATTTGCCCTTTGCCATAAGTGCGGCGATGACGAGTGCTGCGCAGCCCCTAATGTCAGTGCCCTGAACGGGAGCTCCAGTAAGCTTATCCGTGGAGCCATGAATTGTCGCCTTACTTCCTCCTAATTCTATCTTAGCGCCCATTCGTTGAAGTTCCGGAACATAAGAGAATCTCTGCGGGAATATCTCATCTGTAACGCTTGAAACGCCACTTGCTTTAGTTAATAGCGCCACCGTTTGGGGTTGTAGGTCAGTGGGGAAGCCAGGGTAAGGATGGGTATGGATAATCATTGGTGAGAAGGTCTCAGGTCCCTTTACCCAAATCTCTCTCTCGCCTATCTCAATAGGAATACCACTATCAGAAAGTTTATCCAAAAAGGTCGTAAGATGGTGGGGGTTGCAATTAATAACCTTGCCCTCTCCAGCTGTGCTAGCGATAGCGAGGATATAAGTTCCTGCTTCAATTCTATCTGGAATTATCCTGTAGGGAGATTTCTGCGAAAGCTCTTTCACGCCTCTAATAACTAGCCTTCTTGAGCCAGCCTTCTCAATATCCGCTCCCATTGAGATAAGAAAATTTACGAGGTCTTCAACCTCCGGCTCTTCCGCGCAATTTTCCAAAACGGTAGTTCCCTCTGCAAACACTGCGGACATCAGGACGTTTTCAGTTGCACCCACGGATGGGATGTTGAAAGCCACTGTTGCTCCGACAAGTTTCTTCGCGCTGGCATGAACTATACCTTTATCAAGATCAACATTTGCGCCGAGCTGTTTCATCGCTTCCGTATGTTCTGAGACAGGTCTAGGACCGATGTTGCATCCCCCGGGCAGTGGAACGCTAGCCTTCTTGAACCGCGCAAGTAAAGGACCTAGCACAAGGAAACTGGCGCGCATTCTTCTCACAAATTCGTAGGATGCGGAATAACTATTAACCTTAGTTGGGTCAATTGTTACTGTGCCGTTGTTAAACTCGCATCTTGCTCCCAATGCAGTTAAAACCTCAATTATCCAATAAACATCCTTTAGTAGTGGGATGTTTTCCAAAACGACTGTATTTGAAGACAGAAGACTTCCACAAATTATAGGAAGCGCGGAGTTCTTAGCTCCAGAAATAGCGACAGTTCCCTTAAGAGGTTTTCCACCTTCTACCAGAATTGCACTTCCTGAATTTACGCTTTTTACCAAAGCCTCCGCCTACTCAATAAGTTTAGACCTTTCCCCTCTTTGGGCAACTCGCAAGCGATTGAGTGCCTTTCTTAGGGCTACTTCAGCCCTTTCAGTTTCAACCTGCGAAAACTTCTTCGAGAGTCTTTCCCTTGCTTCTTCTAAATCCCTTGTTGCCCTTGCTACGTCAATATCTTCCTTAAACTCAGCAGCATCGCAGAGAATTAGAACTTCATTCCTAGTTACCTCCATAAATCCACCAGCCACCGCCAATGAGACAATGTGATCATCCGGTGTGCGAAGGAGGATTTCGCCGACATCCAGTGCCGCAACCATAGGAGCGTGATTCTTCAGAACGCCAAGATACCCATCAACAGCTGGGCAAACAAGTGAAACCGCTGTGTGTCTGAATAGCTCTCCATCAGGGGAGATTATTCTCACAAGAAAGCCCGTCTCGTTTTGCACCTTAGACATTTTCCTTACACTTCTTGAGATATTCTTTTAGCCTTCTCAACCGCCTCATCAATGGTTCCAACCATATAAAACGCCTGCTCCGGCAGATCATCATGCTTGCCCTCAATGATCTCCCTAAATCCGCGTATGGTTTCTTCAAGAGGAACGTACTTTCCAGGAACGCCGGTGAACTGCTCTGCGACGTGGAATGGCTGAGAGAGGAATCGCTGAATTCTGCGTGCGCGATGGACTATAAGCTTATCGTCATCGGATAGCTCCTCCATTCCAAGTATAGCGATTATATCCTGCAAGTCCTTGAAACGCTGAAGGATTTTCTGCACAGTTCTAGCAACATAGTAGTGCTCTTCGCCAACAATCTGTGGGTCTAATATCTTAGATGTTGAATCAAGGGGGTCAACTGCGGGATAGATACCAAGCTCAGCCAGCGATCTAGAGAGATTGGTGGTTGCGTCAAGGTGCGCAAATGCAGCAGCCGGAGCCGGATCAGTGTAATCATCCGCTGGGACAAATATAGCTTGAATTGAAGTAATCGAGCCTCGCTTAGTAGAAGTTATTCTCTCCTGAAGCCGACCCATCTCGGTTACCAGTGTGGGTTGATAGCCGACCGCGGAGGGCAGTCTTCCCAAAAGTGCGGACACTTCGCTTCCAGCCTGGGTAAAGCGAAAGATGTTATCGATGAAAAGAAGAACATCTAGTCCTTCTTCGTCACGGAAGTACTCAGCGATGGTGAGTGCGGTCAAGCCGACGCGAAGCCTCGCACCGGGCGGTTCGTTCATCTGCCCAAAGACCATCACAGTGTTCTTGATAACTCCACTTTGAGTCATTTCCAAATATAGGTCGTTGCCCTCGCGGGTTCTTTCGCCAACGCCGGCAAATACAGAGTAGCCGTGATGTTCCGTGGCAATGTTATGGATAAGCTCCTGGACGATAACAGTCTTACCAACACCTGCCCCGCCAAAGAGTCCAACCTTCCCGCCCTTCATATAAGGCTCCAACAGATCAACAACCTTCAAGCCGGTTTCAAGCTGTTCAATACTTACCGACTGTTCAGAAAGGGGAGGGGCGGGACGATGGATTGGGAGGTAAGTTTCCGCATTCAAAGGTCCCTTCTCATCAATTGGTTCGCCGACGATATTGAGAAGTCTGCCTAAACATGCCTTGCCAGCTGGCACCATAATTGGTTTTCCCGTGTCTATCGCCGGTAGCCCACGCACAAGCCCATCGGTTGAATCCATACATATGCACTTGACGATGTCATTTCCCAGGTGCTGAGCTACCTCACTAACTATAACTTGGCCAGTTTCAGGATGCGTCACATGAATTGCGTTATTTATCGCAGGAAGCTCGCCTCCATCAAAGCGGATAGAAAGCGTAGGACCGATAATCTCAACGATGTGACCCACTCGCTTCTTTTTAGCTTCTTCTTCCGCCTTCACATTTTCAATAGTAATTTCCGCCATCTCAAAATCTCCCAATAGATTGAATTATCCTGTTATCCTTTCAGTGCCTCCGCACCACCCACAATATCAAGAAGCTCCAGAGTTATACTCTGCTGCCGAGCCTTGTTGCGTTGCAGGGTCAACGTCTTTATCAGCTCGCCCGCATTGTTCGTGGCATTTTCCATAGCCACCATCCTCGCCGCGTTCTCGCTGGCGAAGTTTTCGCGCATCGCTTGAAATAGAGTGTGCCTTACAAATCTTGGTAGAAGTATCTGCAAAACCCGCTCCGGCGATGGCTCAAAGATGATTTCCGTTTCCATCATATCTTCTTGTCGCTTTTCGTATGTGGAAACCTCGCCGTTTCCGCCGAGAATCACGCTTCTCTCCACAGGTAGTAGCTTAATGAGTGTTGGGACCTGACGTAAAGTGTGAACAAAATGGGAGTACAGGACGAAAACCTCAGCGAACTCTTGCTTCAAGAATGAATTCTCAATCATTTCAAAGAGGGGGTAAAGTTGGATAAATCTCGTTCCGAAGTCATATGCCGGTTGTGAGTTGAATATATGCCAATTTCTGCGGGAAAAGTACCTCGTGCCATAGCGTCCAATTGTTATCAACGAAATTGATAGGTGAGGATTACTCTTTTTGAAGTTTTCAGCTGCGCGGACGATATTTGCGTTAAATGACCCACATAGACCTTTATCCGAAGTAAATACGACGAGGAGGATGCGATTTACTTCAGGTGGCGCTTGTCTTTCTAGGAACGGATGCGCCGCATGGGGAACAGCTATCGCCAGGTGCTCTGCCAAGCGAATAAGCGCATCGGAGTAGGGCTGCGCAGAGCGAGTCTTATTCTGGCTTCTCTGCAGTTTTGCGCTAGCCACCATTTTCATCGCACGCGTTATCTGTTGTGTGCTTTGCACACTTTTTATCTTCCTTCTAATTTCTCTTAAGCCTTTTGGCATATCTTCTTTGGTCAGATTATTCAGTACTTTTCTTCTTTTGTCTCTCAAGAGCTCGAGTGCGCATCTCGCTAATTTCCCTTTCTCGCTCGCGAACAGCCGTAAATCCTATCACTGCTTCCGGCTCTTCCGGCATAAACTCTGCAACATCAGGAAATGCCACTATTGTGACAATGAAAGACCAAAGCAAGAGAACCGCCGCGCGGTGACACTCCTCCTTTCGTTTCTCAGGTGGAATGTAATTCCCCTCAGGATCATAAGCTGGAATAATGCAAAAGTTTGGATTCTCAATCCACACCCCAACGCTGTCATAACCTAATAGCTTGGCATAAAATTTTGGCGCGGAGATACCCTGTAAATTTAGTGTTGAAAAAGCCTGATTGCTCAAGGTTATTTGCACCCTGCTTCCCAAAAAGCTATCTATGTTTAAGTTTTCTTCTGGCATGATTCACTCCAAAATTGAATTAACTCTCTATTTAGCTATCATCCTGCTACTGGGCTTGGTTCTCTCTTTTCCCCTAAAGGTACTCGGGCTCTTCTTTCTTCCTCAGGAAGTGAGATGAAGTACTCTTTGAATTCTCTAACTGCTTTCTCCATCTCTAATAAAAGTTCATCTGAAAGATCGCCCGTCCTTTTTATCTCCATTAATATTTGCGGATACTTCTCCTTGACATAAGAAATCAATTTCTTTTCAAACATTTGCACCTCTTCAACCGGAAGTGAATCCAAGAAGCCCTTCGTTCCAGCAAGAATAGATATCACCTGTTCCTCCACGGGCACAGGCGTGAACTGCACCTGTTTTAAGAGCTCAACCATTCTTTCTCCTCTAGTGAGAAGAGCCTGGGTAGCCTTATCGAGCTCGCTTCCAAACTGAGTGAAAGCCGCAAGTTCCCGATACTGCGCTAAATCCAGGCGAAGCATTCCAGCAACTTTCTTCATAGCTTTAGTCTGTGCGTTTCCGCCAACGCGGGAGACCGATAATCCCACGTTTATCGCCGGTCTAATTCCCTGGTAAAAGAGATCAGGCTCCATATATATTTGCCCATCGGTGATTGAAATAACGTTGGTTGGGATGTAGGCAGAGATATCGCCAGCTTGAGTTTCAATAACGGGAAGTGCGGTGATTGAACCACCACCCTTCTCATCGGAGAGTTTTATCGCTCTCTCCAGTAGGCGCGAGTGAAGATAAAAGACGTCGCCGGGGAAAGCCTCACGCCCCGGCGGTCGCCTCAAAAGCAGCGAGAGCGTCCTATACGCTTGCGCGTGCTTAGTTAAGTCGTCGTAGCAGACTAAAGTATGTTTCCCCTGATAAAGGTTGTGTTCCGCAATAGCGCAACCCGCGTATGGCGCGATATAAAGATAAGGCGCAGGGTCAGATGCGCTTGCTACTACCATGGTAGTGTATTCCATAGCTCCATACTTCTGAAAGATGTCATATATGCGCGCAACCGTTGATTCCTTCTGCCCTATGGCGACGTAAATGCACCATACCGGCTTGTCCGTATTGTGAGTCTCCCTCTGGTTAATGATGGTATCAACAAGGATTGCTGTCTTTCCTGTGGCGCGATCTCCGATGATAAGCTCTCTCTGGCCCCTGCCTATCGGTATCATTGAATCAATTGCTTTGATACCTGTTTGAAGAGGTTCTTTAACAGGCTGACGAAATACCACACCGTCCGCCTTTTTCTCCAAGGGCCTAGTTTCCTTTGTTACAATTGGACCTTTCCCGTCCAGCGGGCGACCTATTGGGTCAACAACTCTGCCCACAAGAGCTTCACCCACTGGGATTTCTAGGACTCTACCGGTTCTTTTTACATAATCCCCTTCCTTCACCAACCTATCATCGCCGAGCAAAACCACGCCAACACTTTCTTCCTCCAGATTCAGCGCCATACCCATAACATCGTTCGGAAATTCCAGCATCTCGTTATAAATGCAGTTTTCCAGCCCGAACACACGAGCTATTCCATCGCCAACTTGAAGGACAATACCGCGATCTTCAAGCTTAAGCTCCGCCTCATAAGCTTCTATTTCGGAGCGGATCACGTTTGTAACTTCTTCAGCTCTTAGTTGTTCCATAATTTCACCTCAAATGCGCTAATACATATTAAGTTCTTAATACTTACGTTCTTAAGACTAACGAAAACTTTATCAATCTCTTCCGAACCTCCCGAAGCCTAGACCCAATAGACATATCCATAACCCTATCTCTGCCCAGTTCTATAATGATTCCCCCAATGATTTCAGGCTTGACTTTCTTTACCAATCTTAGCTTTCCAAAAGTGGAATACTTGCGCAATTTCTCTAGGATTTCCTCGTAATCCTCATCAGCAAGCGCAACAGCGGTCACAATCCCTACCTCTTCAATGCCTCGCATTTGGTCGGATAAGTAATCAAAGTAGCTACAGATAGCTGGAAAGTGCCTTATCCTCCTCTTCCGAAGGAGAAGCTTAATCGTGCTAGTGACAAGGGGATTAACCTTGCCACCAAAGGTGCGGTCAATAAAGCTAAATTTCTCCTTCATCGTAATCTGGGGTTGTTCAAGGAAGGTGAGAAGCTTGGGATCGCTAAAGGCGACTTGCAATGTTTCCAACTGGGCGTCAATTTCATCGACGAGATTCTTGGCGCGGGCGGATTCAAACAACGCAACCGCATATCTCTTCGCCGCTTTTGTTTCATATAGCGCCATAATTACAAGCCTTCAGTCAACGTCTTCACGAGTTTTCTATGCTCTTCCCTATCAAGCTTTGCCCGAAGTAGCTTTTCCGCAAGGTCAATGGAAAGGTCAGCGACATAGTTATTAAGCTCTGCTATAAGCTTTTCCCTCTCACGCTCAATTTCTGCGTGAGCGCGTGAAATGATTCTCTCCCTCTGAGCTTCCGCCTCGGCGCGAATCTCTTCCGCGAGTTTTCTCGCCTCCCTTGCCGCCTCTTCCAGCTGTTTGCGTCGCTCCTCATCAATCTGTGAAAGCTTCCCTTGAAGTTCCCGAGTTAGCTTCTCAACATTTTTCTTCTCATCCTCAACTTCTTTGTAGGCATACTCAATTGATTGTTGCCTCTGCTCAATTATTCCTAAAATAGAGCCCCAAAGGTACTTCTTCAGAATGAAGAAAAGCAGGACAAAAGCTATTAGATGACCGAAGAGGTCTGGAAGTTTGAGTATTGTAAATAACCCTTCCACTCTTTATACTCCTTTACCTTGAACCAATAATCGGCTAAATCTTGAAGAAGAGCAGGATGGACATAACAAAGGCGTAGATAGTTAGAGCTTCAATAAAAGCGGAGCCGATAATCATCCCAAGCTGAATTCTTCCTGCCGCCTCTGGCTGGCGAGCCATAGCGTTCATTGCTCCTTCAACCGCTTTTCCAATGCCAAGTCCGCAGCCTAATGCGGCAAGCCCAAGTCCTACCGGTACTGCAAATCCTAAAGCAAACCCTGGTTCCATAATATCCTCCTAATTAAAAATTTTTTAGCCTTTCCAAACACTAATGAGCTTCCTCATGGGGAAGCATCAAGAGAATATACACCGCTGTGAGCATGGAGAAAATAAGCGCCTGAATTGTTGAAAAAAGAATTGCCAAGAATAAGAAGGGAAAGTGCCACGGAAACTTCACAAAACCGGGGATAAGAAACATTAGCCCCGCTAATACGCCAAGCAATGTGTCTTCCCCCAAAATGTTGCCAAAAAGCCGTAAGGACAGGGATACAGGCTTAATCAACTCCTCAACAATGTGCAAAACAATATTCAGTGTTACTAAAAATGGAATAAGAATGATGCCGAGACATCCAAGTTCTTTAGCGCTTGGCAACTCGCCAACGAAGTGCTTCAAGTAGCCGATAATGCCGTTTCTCACAATCCCAGTCCACTGAACGTACACGAAAACGGATAGAGCCATCGCTAAGTTTATTCCCCAGACGCTTGTAGGGCTCTTCATCAACGGTATTAGCCCAAAGAGGTTGAGACTAAGGATATAAATGAACAACGTTCCCACGAGTGGAATGTATCTCTTAGTTTCCCTGCCGAGAACTTGCGTGAAAAAGCCAGTTAAGCTATCCACAACCCATTCCATAAAGATGTAAAGCTTACTCTTTGGTCTTAAGGCGCGTTGGCGACTGGTTACGATGGCTATAGTGCTTAGAATTCCTACCATCAAAAAGGCGAAGGTTAAATTCTCAATGTTGACCCATTCAATATGAAGTGGTCTTGGCAGATTTGTGTTGATCTTCGCAAGATATGCGTCAATAGGTTCCCGATAAAGGCCGTGAATGATTGACATAAAGTTAGGAAGTTCATTATGCGCCTCCTCGTGGGCACCTTCATGTGCGGGCTCTTTCGCAAGTGCTACAGCTATGTTGGACAAGGCAAGTGCGAGGGCAAAACTCGCAATGTAAACTTTCCTAAAACCAGCTCTAAGAAGCGTTGCCATCTCGTTTGCTAGGGGAAATTGATAGACCAATAGTCTTAAACAAGATTACCATCCAGAGGGTGGAAATTCCAGCCACCAGCCCTAGATGGTTGAACCAGCCAACCCAGAATAGTAAAACAAGGACTGAGTAAAGCAATAACATTTTAGCAAAAACTAGGAGTATGACAAGAACTTTGCTCTTTAATCTCCTGCCCGTTAGATAGGAAAGTAGCAAGCTGAGAATCAGGAAGTTTATGCACATCCATGCGCTTCCAACTATGTATCCAAGCGCAACGGAAGTGCCAAACATTGCCCATATCGGAAGTGTGATAATTAACGAAAAAGAGATAGTCGTGATAAGAATTCTTCGTGTAGAGAGTCGTTCCTCGCCAAATGTGTTCACGTTGTTTTGCATTAACACTCTTTTTCTCACAAAGGACTTTTCTCTAAATCTGCCTACATGACCATTATATATTCATTGAAATTAGTCAGTACTGAGGATTATTCTTTCTTCAGGATTGCTAATTGAGACTTCAAACTAAGACAAGAGCTTTCTCATTAGATCAATTGTCAGCTTTATTGAAGCAATTAAACCCAAGACTACAAATATCACTGTGAAGATATAGTTATCGGTTTTCTTTTGAATGAGATAGCCTAACGCGAAACCAAAAAGCGGTCCAGCAAGGAGCGTAAAAGGGATAGTGGTCGCCACCGCGAAGCTTCTCAGTGGGCTTATATCCACCTTAGAGCCTGCCTTGCCGGTGGGGGTTTTTCCAAGCTTCCTCCTCTGCTCAAATATATCTTCTGATTCTCTTTTCTCCACAAAAGAGTTATTCTATACGATGTCTATTTAGTAAAATACTATTGGCAAATAAAGTGCAGGGACTTACCATACTCTCAGTTTCTCTCGGCAGTAGCAAGCGCGATAAAGAAGCAAAGACCGAGCTTCTTGGAGTTCCAATCACAATCAGGCGGATTGGCGCTGATGGCAAACTCTACCGTGCGGTTGAGATGATTGAAAGGTTTGCGAAGGAAGTTGACGCCATAGGCTTAGGTGGAATTGACCTCTACCTCTGGGCGGGAAAGAAAAAGTTCGTCATTCGTGATGCGTTGAAATTGGTTCGTTCCGCTCACGATACTATCGTTGCTGATGGAAGCGCGGTCAAAAACACTCTGGAGAAGGAACAGATTGAATATCTCATAGAGCATCACCCTGAAATACCAATCGTTGGCTCTCGCATACTAGTTGTCAGCGGAGTTGATAGGGCGGGAATGAGCATCGCTTTGTCTCAATACGCCAAGGAAATTATCTTTGGCGACCTTATGTTTGGATTGGGAATCCCACTTCAACTTAAAAGTTACAAGGCGGTAACTCGGCTAGCTTACATTCTCTTGCCGATTCTCACAAAACTCCCATTTCAACTGCTCTATCCCACAGGCGAAAAGCAGGAAGAGGTTAAGCCAAAGTATGCCAAATGGCTTGCCTGGGCAGACGTAATTGCTGGAGATTTTCACTTCATTAGAAGAAACCTTTCCAAGGCTATGGCTGGCAAAACGGTAATCACAAACACCACAACGGAGGAGGACAGAGCCCTCTTGAAGGAGCGTGGCTTAAAGTGGCTTATCACTACTACTCCAGTAATTGATGGAAGAAGCTTTGGCACAAACGTTCTAGAAGCAGGGATTTGGGCTCTTATGAAGCACTTTGGTGATGAGCTTACAGAAACAAACTTCCGTATCTACCTCAACAAACTTTCAATTAAGCCAACCATTTTTGACTTGGAAACCTCAGAAGTAGAAGGCGGGAATTAGTAAGCTGAAGTTTTTTTGTCTCAAACAGAATTTTATTTTCCATTTCAACTAAGACAAAGCTTCATTTACAATCTTAGCGACCGTTTCCTCTATTGGCTTGGATTTACCAATAAGCGCATCATAGGCGGATTGGCCTAACCTCTTTCTTTCAGATTCGCTCTCAAGAAGCTTGCCTAATGCCCTCTCCAATCCTTCTTCATCGCCCACTTCAATAATAAGCGCATCCTTTCTAAGAGTTTCCACTTCGTTTCTTATTGAATCCACGTATGGACCAATGACAATCGGCTTCTTAAGAGATACTGGTTCAATAATGTTGTGTCCACCAACGTTTCTGTCAAAGGTACCTCCAAGGATAACGATATCCGCAATCTGATAGAAGTTTGGAAGGGCACCCATTTCATCAACGATAAGAACTGACAGCGGACGGAAAACCTCATTAAAGTAGGAGTATCGCTGAGCCTTGAAGAACATTGACCTAGCGAACGCAAGAACTTCTTTTGCGCGCTCCGGGTGCCTTGGGACGAGAGCAAGCACCGCCCTTTCGTTCTTAACTTTTATCCTATCAAAGGCGCCAAGTATAACTTCTTCATCCGCTCGGTGAGTTGAGCCAGCGGTTATTACAAGGCTCTTCTTCCAACCTAGTTTCTCCCTCAGCTCAGCTATCATTGCAGGCGTCCACGGATCAAGGGTAGATTGATGCTTGATATTGCCAGTCACGAATAACTTCTCCTCAGGGATGTTCAAGGATGAAAAGGCGGATTTTGCCTTCTCGTGTTGACAAAGAATTTTATCAAAGTTTCTATAACTGAATGCATAAATTTTTTTCATCAGAGCGGATTTCTTTTCCAAAAAAAGTCGTGCGTTCACCAGAATTGTTTTTGCCTTGCTTCTCTTCAAGCTGTGAAGTAAGTTTGGCCAAGCTTCCGCTTCTGCTGAAATAAACATCTTAGGCTTAAACGTCTGAAGAAACCGATTTATCGCAAATGGGATATCTCCAAGTGGAAAGTAGCTGACAAAAACGTTTTCCATCTGCTCATTTTCCCGAAGAACTCTCATTCCATTTTCAGTGGTAGTTGTTAGCAGAAAGTCAAAGTCTCTTAAGCTCTCTCTTAGATGAGGCAGTATGGCAAGAATTAGCTTAATTTCGCCAACGCTAACCCCATGGAGCCAAATGAGCCTCCCCTTTCGTGAGTCTTGAAAGGCTTGAAGCATCTGAGAGTTGAACTTTCCCAACCTTTCAGAAAGACCCACTTTCAGCTTAGGATTTCTCAAGGCGTAAAGGATAATAAAAGGCGCCAAAAGAAAGGTGAGAAATCTGTAGAGTAGCATCACAAAGTGTTATTTTAATGGAAAGAGGAGTGATGATGCGCAATTACCTAGCTCAATCCGCAGTTGGTATTCCCACCACCATTAAGTAAAACTTGCAAATATCATTCAAAAAGCTTTCCCCGGATAGTAGCTTATGGCTAAAGAATTTCGTAATTTCCTGATCAGAAACCCTAGCTCTTTCGGTTTTGGCTAGTGGAACGGATGAACGGAGTTTTCCATAGCGGTATCGCATTCGTATGATAGTCGGAATGGAAGTGAGAATGAAAGAGTCTGTTTTGAAAACTGCAATTAGCGTTCTTAAAGATATTAGCGCCCTAAAGTGCCAGTACAGGAAATCAAGCAAAATTAGTGGGATAAGTTTCAAAAGAGTTTTCCCTTCATAGAAGATAAGGATATTAGTCAGGCGATTCTTCAGTTGATGATATCGGGTTAAAGTGAGAGGCATTTTCTTCACAGTTATACTTCCCAAATGATTGACCTTTGCGCAAGCCACCTTTGCCACCTTCCCCCCGGCAAGCCTAATTCTAAAGCCCAGATTCACATCCTCATGGTAAAGAAAATACCTATCGTCAAAAATCTTCCCGCCAATCATTTTAAGCGAATCGGCGCGAATAACCATAGCTCCCCCGCATGGGTAGAATGAAACATTTCTCTCCCCTAGTGCGGCTTTAATGTTATATCCGAGAAGATTCAGTGTGTCGTTCGTTTCAGGAACATTTTCCTCAACAAGAACTCCGCAGGCGGAATCCGCATCTTCCTCCTCAAGCCCAGCGATTAGTTTATTCAAGAAATCCTCCATCACAACAGTATCGTTGTTTAAGAGCACAAAGTACTTTCCCTTGGCGAAGCGTGTCGCAAGGTTTACCCCGCCCGCGAACCCAAGATTTTCCGGTGCGAGAATAACTTTAACCTCTGGAAACGAATCCGCCAGCTTCTCCGCCTCGCCTAACTTGCTTCCATTGTCCACCAAAATTATTTCTACGTCTTTAGAATTTGCGGATCTTAAGCTCTCTAAGCATTCAAAGGTCTCTTTGTAGCCGTTATAGTTAATAACAATTACTGATGCAAGCGGTTGCTCCGATGAAAGAATCTTCTCCGCTTCGTGAATTTCAATCTCGTCCATCTTGGTTCTACGTGTGAAACGCGGGACGAGCTTTTTCTGAAGCTCAAAAGAGCTTAACCTCCTCTTTCTCTGAATCAAGCCCCGCTTCCGAATAGCTTCAGGAATATACTTTACGAAATAGTATAAACCTAAGAAAAGATATGGCTGTTTTAACACTTGAAGTAAGTGATACATCTCGTAGAGAATTAACTGCCCAAGGTTTGGAAGGATGTCGGAAAAGCTTAGGCACTTAGTAAGCGAGAGGTATCTATTTTTCTCCGCAAGGGTTCTAAGCCACAACTCTTTTCTGGCAAGAGAGCCTCCTGCCACGTGATACGCGTAAAGTGTTGGTTCGTATCTGTATTTCAACTTTAGTAAATTAGCGCGGATGTCCAGGTCAACATCTTCAAAGTAAGAGAAGAAAGTTTCGTCAAAATATTCATCCTCAATCCTCAGTTCTTCCAGCATGCTTCTTCGGTAAATGATGCATGCGGCGGTTCCGCCAAATATTAGCCCAGGATTTCTCTCAGTCATAGAAATTCTTTTGCCGTTGTCGCGATGAAAGCAATTGAAATCCTTTCTTAAAAGATGCCCAGTGCTTTCAACGATACCCGGTTCAAGCCACTTACGCACTTGCGGAACTATGGCGAAAATATCCTCCTCAAGCCTAAAAATTTCTACCGCCCTCTCAACAAAATTTCTTGGAACCATCGCGTCCGCATTGAGAAGAAATATGAACTCCCCACTTGAAGAAAGAATCCCTTGATTGTTGGCTTTAGCGAATCCTAAATTTCTTTCGTTGTTAATGAGTTTGTCAATCTTATATTCCCTTAAGTCTAACTTGCGAAAATCTCTGCTACCATTGTTGATGAGAATTAGTTCAATGGGCTTGAAAGATTGGTTCAAAATAGAGGTTAAGCAATCCTTGAGATATCGCTCCGTTCTATAGTTCACCACTATAGCGCTGACTAGTCCACGCGTTATCACTTCAGTGATTATATCAATCAGCAGGTGGCATATAATAGGAGTCACTATGGAACTTCTAGGTCGTGAAGACGAAATAATCAAAATTTCAAGGGATGTTCTCAAGCATGAAGCTGAAAGCATTAGCAACTTGAAGGACAATATAGGAGAGGAGTTTTTGCAAGCGCTTGAGATTATACTTTCCTCCAAGGGAAGAGTAATTTTCTCTGGAATTGGCAAGAGTGGGTATATTGCCCAAAAGGCGGCTTCAACTCTGACAAGTATTGGAATTCCCAGCGGATACCTTCACCCTGCTGAAGGTTTTCACGGGGACTTGGGAATAGTTACAAAGGGAGACGTTATGGTAGCGGTTAGTAACTCAGGCGAGACCCGCGAGATTATTGAGCTCCTTCCGCCACTAAAGCGCATTGGCGTTCCCGTTATTGCTATAACTGGAAACAAGAACTCCACCCTTGCTAGAAGGGCGGATGTTCATCTCTTCATCGGTTACGTGAGAGAGTCTGACCCGGATAACCTAATTCCCACAGCATCCGCATTAACCACGCTTGCTATGTTGGACGCTATGACCGTAGCCCTTATGCGGCTGAGAAACTTTAATAAAGAAGATTACGCCTTTATCCATCCAAGCGGTATGCTTGGCAGACGGCTAACCCTCAAGGTTGTTGACCTGCTTTCAGGGGATGCTACAAATCCTAGAATACCTATGACCGCCTCCTTCAGGGAGGCTCTTGCCGCAATTACTAGGTATATGCTTGGTGGAGTGAGTATTGTGGATGAAGAGGAAAAGCTATGCGGGATTATCACCGATGGCGATGTGAGAAGACTTATGGAAAGGTGGCAAGGTACCGTTGAAGAGTTAATGAATACCGCCGTATCGGAGATTATGACGAAAACTCCCACCGTTATATTTGAGAACGAGCTTGCCTCTAAAGCGCTAGAGCTTATGGAGAATCATAAACCTAGACCTATCTTCCTCCTTCCTGTTGTGAATGCGGAGGGAAAGCCAATCGGAATGATTCATCTCCACGACCTTGTCCAGGCAGGGTTCAAAACAAGCCTTGATGAGATTGACCACTAGCGGAAGGTGAACCTCCATTTTGAGAATGTAACTAAGCCCCAGCGCCCTCATCTCCACCCTTAATAAGCTGTAAGATCGCGATATAGTTTCATAGCTTATTCACAAAAAAGTTATTCGCCCAAGATAAAAGCGCTGATTATCGCCCTCAGAAATAAAATTCCTTATAGAGTCTTGCTTCATTGAGAAATTGGGATGTATAGGCTTGCTTCATTATTTTAATAAAATCATCCACCTCAACCTTTAAGCTTGCGAAATCCTCATCGGTTATCTCAACACGCCTAACTTCCGGGATATCTAGGAAGCAAAGGTAAGGCTCTACCTTGAAGCCAGAGAGTAGCTGGGAAACCGCGTAAGTGTAAAATAGCAGTTGATAAGAGTATATTTTAGTTAGTTCCTCCAGACTAATTTTACTTGTGTCATCTGTTTTATAGTCAACCAGATAAAGCCGATTCTGTTCCATAAATATCAGATCAGCCTTTCCGCGGAAGAGAGTCTCGCCAAAGGATATCAAGAACGAAGTCTCGGTCTTTCGCCACTCTGAGTGGACAAGCCTTTGAAAAAGTGAAGTTTTGCTAAAGGCTTCAACTAATTTTTTTGCCGATGGAAGAAGCTCACCGCTTCCCTCATCCTGCAATAGGCTTTGAATTGCGCTTTCATCCTTAAAAAGAACCTCAATGAATCCTTCTTTGTAGGTTGGCAGTATAAAATCAATACCGTATGCAAGAAGGCTATGCACCAAGCTCCCAAGCTTTCTTCTTGTCTCAAAAGCGCCATCATAGGCGTAGAAGTCTTCTAGCTCAATGCTAAATTCTTGGCTTCTTGATACCTTAGCCTGCTCTGGTTTCGGAAGTCCTTCCTTGCTCTCTCTATAACTGAGAAATTCTGAAACTGAGTAGATGTACCTTTCATAACGAGAAAGATCGGGAGTGAAACTTGCCTCTTTCAGTAGCTCATTCGCCCTTTGTCTAATTTCATCAGTAACTGATGATGAATTAATAGCCACAAGCTCATTCCAGGAAGGTTTAGAAGGTTCCTCAGCATGTTGAGCACGATTCTCTAGTGAAATGGGAAGTGCTTCTAAGATGCCATTAAAAGATGAAGCTGGCGTTATCTTGTCATTCTCAATTGCGATTAGTTGAGAGAGAAATCCTCCCCACGGAACATCTTCCTTCGATTTTCCAAAAGCCTTAATTCCGACTATGGCGAGGTACTCCACTGCTCTTGTCAGTGCAACGTACAAAAGCCTCAGCTCCTCTTCTCGTTCCTGAAGCTCAATTTTCTTACGAACCGAGTCATACTGGGGTTCAAGGATATGAGCTCTTCCGCGAAGCAAGCTCTTGCCAATGGTTGCGAGGCTATGGTTGATACCAAACTCATATTGACCATAACTATTCTGTAAGCAGATGAGCGGGTTCTCTCTCTGAGGCGACTCAAAATTAACGTCCGCAATAACCACTGCGCCAAACGTCAAACCCTTCGCAGCGTGAACGGTGAGTAACCGCACAAACCCCTCCTCTGCCATCCACATTTGCCCAACGGGAAAGGCCTGATATTGAAGCTCTTCCAACTCCTTGGCGAATCTGTATATCCCCGTTAGCCCGTAGCCATCAATAGAAGTTGCAATGTGAAGTAGTTTTTCAAGATTTAGTTCTGGTCGGTAAGTATTAGCATAAGCGCAAATTTTTTCTCTCAGCCTGGAAGCAGATATTACCGCCTCAAGCACTTCGCAAGGATTCATTCTAGGTATCCGATAATTAAGATCAGTCAGCCAATTTATGAATTCAAGCAAAGCCAATCGGTCAGCTTCAGAGGAAACAATCTGAGGCTCTCTCACAAGTAGGTCTATGATTGCGCCCTTTGGTGAAGCACTTTCTTGTTCCAGGCGGGAAAAAACTTCGTAAAGCGAATTAGTGGAAATTCCGACGATATCGCTTCGTAGAACCTCCGCGCAAAAATCATCTTGCTCAGGGGTTAGGAGAAATTTCAAAAAGGTAAATATTGCTCTTACCTCGCTCGTTTCTAAGAACCCTCTTCCCATTTCACTCACGAATGGAATAATGCTCTCCGAGAGAGCTCTCTCAAAGAGGGGCAGGTATTTGCTTCTTCGTAGAATTACCGCAAAATCGCCGTAGGATAGAGGGCGCCTTTTATTGTCCTTAGTGGTGAAAATTCCGCCTCCCTCAACCTTTTCCTTTATCAGATTCGCCACCTGCTTAGCTTCAAGCTCGACAAGTTCTGATCCGCTTAACCTTTCCTCAGTTTGCGGATGATAAAAAATCGTGACGCTTTTCTCAGCCTTCTTGGCGAAGGAAGAACCACTCTCAAGGGGATCATACTCAAATCCTAGTGCGTTTTCGTTTTCTCGGCAGATAACATCGCGGAAGAAAAGGTTGACAAATTCAAGTATTTCCGGGCGTGAACGATAGTTCTTCGTGAGATGGATTAAGGTTCCGCCACTCTCCTGATATTCTTGTTTTTTAAGAAGCATACCTCTTGGGTTTGCGTAGCGGAATCCAAAAATAGACTGCTTTGGATCTCCGACCAGATACTGCGCACAAGCGTTTGAGATTAGATTCAGGGTCTTTATCTGGAGCGGATTAAAATCTTGGAACTCGTCCACGAAAATTTTCTTGAATCTACTCTTGTAAGCCTTAGAGACGTTTTCATTTTCAGAAACAAGCCTGAAGAACTTGATACCCAAATCTGCAAAATCCAGGCTGTTAAGCCCCTCCTTTCGTTCTGTGTATCTTTTTTCTAGCTCAGCAAGTAGCGCAATTACTTCCCCGCTTATCGCGGGATCCTCTGCACTTACAATTGCGCTTAACGCTAAGCAGATTTTCTCCTGCAAAGGTTTAAGTATTTTCCTCAATTGTTCTGAGCCTTTAAGGTTAAAAGAATCAAGAATTTCTATCAGCCGATAAAATGTTTCCTCATCCGCTCGTAAAGTTTTGATATTCCTCGTAAAATCAATAATTTTTGACTGAACATTTCTCAAAACATCTCTTGAAAATTCAGTGGTCATCTCTTCAGGATTTAATTCCATCAATTCTTGGCAGAACTTGCATAAATCATCCATTCTCTTCTCAAAATCTAATTCCTCCACTAGAAACTGAAGCCCAGAGAAGTTCCATACACCGTAGGCTCTCAGCTTTGCATAAAGTGTAAGAATGGCATTTTCAAGAGTTGATGAATACTCGTATCTCGTAAAGTAAGAGTTATAGTGAAGGAGCCTGATAAGAGCGCTACTTCCCGCGTTAGCGTTTCCATACTTATCTCGGAAAATGTGCATCAGGATATATCGTTGCAGGCGAACCGCCTCGCTTTCCTCAAGGATTGCGAAGTCGGGCTCAACACCTGCGAGGAATGCTTTTTCCGAAAGCTCTCTTCTATAAAAAGCATCAATGGTTGAAACTCTTATAGCTTGAGCAAGTTTAAGTCCCCTTTTGCCTAGCTGAGTGAGAAGGCTCTTAGAAATCTTCTCCCTCATTTCCTCTGCTGCATTTTCTGTAAAGGTGATCGCGAGAATTCTATCCGCATCAAAGTTAAGCGCCACAAGCGTCTCGTAAAAATCTTTTGTCAAAGAAGTGGTTTTTCCAGTGCCCGCGCTGGATAGAAAAATTATTGGCTTTTGGATAATTTTCTCTATGTTTAACTCTTTACCCATCCCACTTCTTTTGTTCTATTGTTATATCTATCGGACTAGTGGTCGCTTCAACAAAGTTCGGTTCCACCTCAAAGTATAGATCCCTTCTACAGGTATGAAAATGTGCGCATCCATCGCATTCCTGAGTAAAATGTGGCGCGCGAGGAAATTCACCGCTGGTAATTCTTGCAATTGTCTCTGAAATTGCTTTCTCAAATTCTTCCCAGATATCTCCATCTTGCTTTGAATAAATAAGTATGCGATGCGGGTTTAATTCTCTTAAAAGCAGGTAATTCATCGAGGGTAAAAGCCACTTTCCCCCTTCCTGCGTCTTCCTTAAGAGGTATAGGTAAACCATAGGCGCAACTTCTACCATCGCTTTCAGCTGTTTAGCCTCATTCTGCCTGAAAGAGCTTTCTCTGCCAGTTTTGTAATCGTAAACTCTCAGGCTGCCATCCTTGCATCTATCAACGCGGTCCAACTTTCCCTTTAGTTTCACCTCAATGTTAGATAAAAGCTTGAACGAGGTTGAAACTTCAAGCTCTAAGAACTTTGGTTCTTGATGAGATATACGAAGTCTTTGTAATTCTTTTTTGTGAAAACGCTCAAGGATTTTTGCCCATTCGTTTGTTACTCTTTCAAGCTCCAAATCAAAAATTCCAAGTAGCCTCTTCCTCTCAACAGTAGCCCTAAGCTTTTCCCTAAGCATCTCTCCCACTGGAAGAGCGGTTGGGAATTTTGCAAAAGCGTCCCTCAAGGCCTGGTGAACAGCTGTCCCGATTTTTCTTTCGTTTATCAGCTCTTCAATGCTCTCAAGGGGCTCCACATTCCTAAGTAGGTAGGATGCGAAAAACAGATAGGGGCACAAGCGATAGTTACTAAGGTTGGACGCGCTTAGCGAAGAAATCCGCATCGCAAAGTTATCCAAAGTAACACTAGGCTTTTCTCGATGGGCGTCACCGATAAGAAAAATCTTCTCAAGCTCGTCTTTACCCGAAATAACCAAAAGCCCGCTGGCTAAGTTTTCATCAGTGAAGAAGTTACTTGAGCTAATCCTAATTTTCTTTACCGCTTCCCTAAGTGCGCTTCTTCTTGGATGGGGTATGGGTTGAATCCTTTCATATCTTTCCTTCTTTCCGCTATGTAGAAACAGTGCTTGAACAAACACCGATGGAGCCTGATTTCTGCCCTCAATATCGCGCCTTGCCAGCGTGATAAAAGTTTTCCTCTTACTCCTCGTAATTGCGGATAAAAATAAGGACTGCTCAAAATCGTAAAGTTCGCTTATACTGGGAATGCTGTATAAGCTCGCCAATCCTGGTAGTGTCTCCGCGGTAAGATTCGCGGATATTTGACCAGGGTAGTGTGAAGCGTCAGCCTGGGCGATGAATACGTATTGTTTTTGCCACTGTCTCGCGCTGATGGCGTCAACTAAATATACGCTTCCCACCGTCTTTTCCGGCGGAAGGTTCAACAGAGCCTCAATCGCTGAATCTACTATTTCAACAAGTCCCTCAAACTTTCTCTTCTCATCCTTGTACTCCTTTGAAATTATTCCCTCCCGTAAAGAGATTGATAAGATAAGTTTTTTAATATGCGCTAATTCATCCTCTACTAATAACTCTGCATTTAATTTCCTAACTATCTCAGAAGAATTCAAAAGTGCCTTTGAGATCACTTGAGCGGTTCTTCTAACTGCTTCTGATGGGTTTAAGTGGCGCAAGCTAGCTATGCTCTTTCTTTCGCTTTCCAAATTTTTAAGTATATTAACAAGCTCTTCTTCGCCAAGTTCATTTAACGTAAATTCAAAGAGCTCCTCATCTATGAACCCGCTGTAGCGGTAAATATTTTTGAATAAAGCTTGCTTGTCCTTTGCGAAAAATGGGCCGATGGATGTGAGTAAATTCTCCCTGTTTGTTTCGTTAGGCTCTGCTAAGTAGTGAATTAAAGCCCGAAGAACCGCAAGGTAAGGCTTATCCCCCTTTCTAGTTACAGGAATAATAATGGGTATCCCGCGTTTTCTGCACTCAAGTCTAAGAATATCCGTGAATGGCTCTTCCAACCTTCTCGTAATTATCAAAAATTCATCAAGAGGGACTAATTCACGCTGGTGTAGCTCCAAGATTTTGTCCGCGATAAAGCTTGCCTCTGCGATGTGAGTTCTGTGCAAGCTTACGTTCACATTTTCAATCTCAAAGTCAGATAAAGAAAAGGCCTCATCACTTTGATTTGCCTTCCTTTCCATACCTGCCATCTCGTTAAGCAGTGGCACGTGGACGCTCTCAACTTCTGCAATCCTTTCCAGGCTAGCGTCGATTTTTTCTTTTGCCCACGATAAAAAGCGCCTTGTGGTTTCATCGCCTGGAATATCGAGCAAGCTCATAGCAAAGGTGCTAGCTCTCCGAGAAAGTTCCGTTATTGCCACACGATAAAGGTAATAGGCGTCATAGAAGCCATCCAGCAGAAGAACAGATGGAAGGCGAATGGCATCCCCCTTCCCTTGCTCACAAATTAGTTTTGCTACTAACTTCTCCTGAGCGAAAAGACCATCGTAAAGTGAATTTTCAGTTAGAATTTGGAAGTACGCAATAGCCAAGTTATGCAAAAAAGTCTCAAAGGGTGAAAGCCTCTTCTCAAACACTTCCTCATTCCCACCGGAAGATAACCGCTTCAGGAACAAACCGCTGTGGCGAAGGCTGATGATAATTTTCCGAAGATAAGCGTAGTTTCTAGCGGATAATTTGATGTTAAGTTCGCGGGGAATATCTACTCGCTTGAGTGCTTCTTGGATAAGCAAGGTTTCTTCAGCAATATTTAGGCATCTTCCCGAAACGACTAGGTTCTTTTCCGCTAAAGTGTGCAGAAATTCGGGTAGCGCGGAAATCTCATCCTCAAAAATAACCTTCGTGGGAGATTTTCGCGCAAGCAAGGCTCTCAGGTATTCCCGCTCAGTGACATCTGGAACGATAAAAGCTCGCTCGCCGAATGGATTATCAGCCAGGTGGCTTAGAAATAAGTCCACAAGTTTCTGCGTCTTTCCGCTCTGGGGTGGACCTACTAAAAGAATCTTTCTTTCTTTCATACCAGAATCTAGTTGCTATAATACCAGTTAAATCCTTTGAGAGTTCTTGATAAATCAAATGATTGAGTACGATTCTGCAAAAATTGAAGCTAAATGGCAAAGGAGATGGGCACAAGCCAATGCCTTTTGCGCGAAGGATTTTGATGCTGAAAGAAAAAAGCGGTACGTGCTGGTGATGTTTCCCTATCCCAGCGGAGACCTCCATATGGGTCACCTTAGAAACTACACCATTGGCGACGTAGTGGCTCGCTATTATAGAATGCTTGGTTATAACGTTCTCAATCCAATGGGATTTGATGCATTTGGGCTTCCTGCGGAACAAGCTGCAATTGACCGTCAAGTTCATCCAAGGGATTGGACAAACGAAGCGATAAAAACCCATAAACGCCAGTTGGAACAGGCTGGCTTTTCCTACGACTGGGCTCGAATGGTCAACACAAGTTCCCCCGATTACTACAAGTTTACTCAATGGATTTTCCTGAAGCTTTTTGAGATGGGTCTTGTTTACAGGAGAGAGGCGCCAGTTAATTGGTGCGAGGAGCATGGAGTATTGGCGGATGAGGAAGCGCCTGAGGGCAGATGCTGGCGTTGTGGAGAAATTGTTCATGCTAAGATGCTCTCACAGTGGTTTATTAAAACTACCGAGTTTGCCGATGAACTCCTTCGTGGCATTGAAGCTCTCAACGAATGGCCTGAACGAGTTAGAGTTATGCAGAGAAATTGGATCGGTAGAAGCATGGGGACTGAGGTGAAATTTTATATTCCCGCAATTAACAAATCCGTTGAAGTTTTCACAACAAGGGCAGATACTTTATTTGGCGTAACTTTTCTTGCCTTTGCGCCCGAGCATAATCTAGCTGAAGAGCTTGCAAAAATTGGCGGGAAATTGGACGAGTTCACCTCATTTCGTGAAGCTGTTAATAAAGTTTCAACCATTGAACGCTTTGCTGAAGAAAAGGAAAAGTCTGGCATCTATCTTGGTCTCAACGCAGTTCATCCTTTAACAGGCGAAGAGATTCCTCTCTACTGCGCAGATTATGTCCTTATGGAATACGGAACAGGTGTGGTTATGGGCGTTCCAGCGCACGATACAAGAGATTTCCTTTTCGCCAAGAAGTATGAACTGCCGATAATTAAAGTAATTGAACGAAACGAAGATTCCTCCAATGAGGGTGAGGCAGAACTTCCCTACACAGGTTATGGAGTGATGGTTAATTCAAACGAATTCAGCGGAAAGAAAAGCGAGGAAGGAATACGTGAATTGAACACTCTGATTGAGAGTAAGGGGCTTGGGGGTGCGAAGGTTCAGTATCGCATGCGTGACTGGCTGGTGTCACGCCAAAGATACTGGGGGGTGCCCATTCCAATTGTCTGGTGCGACAATTGTGGAGCGGTCCCTGAAAAGTATGATAATCTCCCGGTTATTCTTCCTGAAAATGTTGAATTCACCGCAACACCATCCGGTAGACTCGCTACAAATCCAGATTTTGTTCGGACCGTCTGTCCCAACTGCGGAAGAAGCGCCAAAAGAGAAACCGACACTATGAGCACCTTCGTGGATAGCGCCTGGTACTTCCTCCGTTACTGTGACCCAAAAAGCGAAAAAGAACCATTCAGAAAGGAACTCGTTGACTATTGGATGCCGGTGGACGAGTACATTGGCGGTATAGAACACGCGGTGGGGCATCTCCTCTACTCAAGATTTATCTGTTACGCTCTTAACCGCGCGGGAGTTATTAGCTTCAAGGAGCCCTTTAGAAGGCTCTTCACCCAGGGAATGCTCTACAAGGATGGCGCAAAGATGAGCAAGAGCAAGGGCAATGTGGTGAGCGTAGACCATTTTCTTCAGAAGTACGGTTCAGACACCGCCCGAATGATTAGCCTCTTTTGGGGTCCACCGGAGCGAGATGTAGAATGGCAGGAAGGTGGCGTTGAGGGTTGCTTTAGGTTTATTAAACGTCTTTTCAACTTTTTTGTAAGCACCTGGGATTATGTAAAAGATGCAACTTCTGTTAACTTAGAAAATCCAAGCGATCAGGAGAAAGAGTTTCTCCATATTATTCATAGCGGAATTTACGACGTTACTGAGACTCTAAACAACTGGCACTTCAACACTACGGTGAGTTCGCTAATGATACTTTTCAATCGGCTCTCGGACGCATGGGGCAAGCTCTCCGATAAGCAGAAAGGCTTAATGTCACTCCGTTTCTTGCTTAAAGAAGCTCTTTTGACCCTGCTCAAACTTCTAAGTCCGATAAGCCCTCATGTTGCGGAGGAGCTGTGGGAATTTTCTGGCCAATCGGGTTTTGTAATGCACGCAGAATGGCCAAAGTACGACGAGAGGTTCCTCAAGAGAGCGGAGATAGAGTACGGCATTAGCATTAATGGCAAGCCAAGAAGCACCATCACCGTTCAGTTGGGTACCGACTTGGAGGATGTCCGCAGGCTGGCGCTGGAAGAACCCAAAGTCAAGAGCCTAGTCGCAGGCAAAAAAGTAATTCGCGTGATTGTTGTTCCTGATAGGCTTGTCAACATTGTTGTCCGTTGAGAAGCTTGATGGAGATAGATTGGGATGCTTTTCAGGACGAAAGTATTAGTTTTTGGAGGGTTAGCGGTAGCCATCTTGAGTATTCTCTCTTTGCTGGTAGCTAACGGAGTAAGACCCACACTGCCACCGCAGAGTGAATTATTTAAGCAGGATGCCGTTAAGTTAGATAATCTCTCCTTTGTCCCCACGGAGAAAAATACTCTTCCAACCCTTACGCCTGATGATTCAAAAGTAAAAGAAACATCCTCAGAGAGAAATAATGTCTCAAGTAAAATAAATAAGGCAGGAAGCAAAAGCACGAAAAAAGGGTCCAAGAAAAAAACAGCGGTTCTAAATTATCCGTTAAACCTGAACCGTGCGACGAAGGAAGAACTGATGCTTCTTCCCGGCATTGGCGAAGTGCTGGCGCAAAGAATTATTGATGAGAGAGAGAGAAGAGGTGGTTTCAAGAGCATTGACGAACTTTTGGAGCTAAAGGGTATTGGCGAAAAGAAACTCAGTGAGATTAAGCCTTTGGTTACTCTAAAGTAATGTCTTTTTACAGATTAACACGTGGCGGATTGGAATTGACGATAAAAGTTAGGCCTGCTTCAAATCGCCAGGGCATCGAAATCTCTGCAGAGAGGATGATTGTCTCTGTTAAAAGTCAGGCGGAAAAAGGTAAGGCTAACGAAGAGCTTATCAAACTCCTTTCGAATAAGTTACATATCCCAAGAGATAGAGTGAGAATACTTTCAGGACATTTTTCAAGAGTGAAGAAGCTCCTTATTATTGGCGCAGAGGATAAAATGGTGGAAGAATTGCTATCCCATTCCCCTTTTTCCCAAAACCGCAAAACCAAGTAAATAGTTTAATAGACAAATCCTAACTAAACGAGAGAAATAGCTTCAGCAGAGCTTCCAAACTTCTTAATTCTTCACGCTGATTTTAAGCTTCGGTGTTCTGCTGAGAGTTTTGAGAGCTTTAGCTGTAAGCTTAACCTTTCTCCGAACTCCGTTTTCGTCAATAATTACCGCTGTGCGTAGATTAGGATACCACTTGCGCTTAGTGTGCCTTTGGGAGTGGGAAACATTATGCCCGCTAATTGGCTTCTTGCCGGTTATTTCACACTTCTTCGCCATTTCAATTTATATGCTCAATATTTGTTAAAGCTTATTATACCTTAGAATCTTGAGGGCTATTTTTTAGCACAGCTACTTTCATTAGTCAAATGTTAGATTTGTAAAATCATATCAAAGGGTTGTGTGACCATTATTGTAAAATGTTTCTTAACTATATTTATAGTTTTTTTTGATCTTTAGTTTCAGAATTGCTCTAGCTACCTCGTATATAGTATAATATTTTTTGCTAAATTGCCATGAAGAAACATTTCGGAGGAAGAATATGGTAAGAATTTTGTCTTCAAAAATACTTATGTTCAAATTGGTAGCGTTTGTTAGCATTCTGCTTTTTCTCGTTTTGCCCTCTTGCGGTGGCAAGGTTCAACAGCCGCTATTGGTGCCAAAGGCTGAAAGCGTCTCCACAGCTCAAGACAGTTTAGCCTTACAAATTCCCCTTGATGATACCGCTTCCTGGCACAGCCTGATTGGAAACACAAAAGAGCTGGATGAGAAGGTTAGATATCTTAGCTTATATCTGGAAGCTCTCCTTGAGGATGCTTCAAAGAGAACGAGCCTTCCCCCAACAACTGCTTCCGGTTATGTGTCGGATTTGACTTATCTAGTGAATCTCTCCGGCGATTTTACATTTACTTGGAGCTACATCAACCTAGGGGATTACAATCAAGATGGAGTTGTAAGCATCGGAGACGTTCTTCCACTTGCCAGGCATTTCTTTCATACCTCAGAAGCCCGCGGTGGTACTCCCACCGATGCGGAGGACATTGTAATTGATGGAAACCTGGATGGTGTTATCAACATTGCAGATGTGAAACCTCTCGCGGATAATTTCTTCAGAACCGTTCATGGTTACGTGCTAGAGCAAAGCGTTGATGATAAGAACTCATGGACAGAGCTAGGTCGATTTACCAAAGCGGAGCTTTCTCAAGCTGGAACCGGCAGGATTACGATGGCACTTGTGTATGACACGCCCATAGATAACTCCTGGTATCGCGTCCGCCCATATCAGGACGGAAATGATACGCTTGGTATTCCTAGCAACGAAGTCCAGTACATCAGAGGAGCGAACGGAATAATACTAAGGCTTATTACTCCTGCGGAGAGTGGCAATGGGACTGAGGAGAGCCCATATGTCATCAACGTTTCCAGTCCATATGAGTTACGAGTGGAAACGATTCAGGGTAGCGATGTGAGCGCGTTAGCGGAGATCTCCGCAACGCCTCCTTTCCTAAAGACCATAGCCGAGGAAGTTCCAAGAACCTTGACGGTGGATGATCCTTTTGCTGGTGAATTTTATATCCAAGCAACCCTATCTGGCGAAACGAATTTTGAAAGCAACGTTCTCTGGTTTACGGTTCAGGGTGGCTTGCCATCCTAGTCTCATTGCTTAGAAACAAACATATCTTAAGCTAATCACGCAGAAAAAAGTATAGGTTGCTTCGCCTCAAGAAGCGCAAGCTATCCTTTCAATATAACCGCACCAGCTATCCATCCCCTGACCCGTTTTAGCTGACAGGAAAAAGACAGAAGCTCTCGGATTAATGGCGCTTAGATCAGCCTTTACTTTTTCCAAACTGAAATCGCAGTGTTCAAGCAGATCAATTTTGCTTATGACAACAGCGCCTGCCCCATAGAAGGCGGTTTTATACTTCTCAACCTTATCGCTTCCCTCGGTGACGGAAAGAATTACTACCCTATAGTTCTCGCCTATGTCCCAAACGCTCGGGCAAACCAGGTTTCCAACGTTTTCAATAAATAAAAGGTTTATACCGCTAAGTTGAATCTCATTGAGTGCGCTTTTAACCATCGGCGCGGTAAGATGACAACTTCCCTCCGTGTTGAGTTGAAATGCGATGGCTCCCGCTTTCTCCACGCGCTCAGCGTCCAACGGTGTGAATAAATCACCCGTGATTACCCCAAAGTTTATCTTGCCCTTCATCAGGCTAATCGTTCTCTCAATTAGTGTGGTTTTTCCACTGCCGGGTGAACTTATTAAGTTTATTGAAGTAATCTTTAAGTTCTTGAGGTTTTCGCGGATTTCTCTTGCCACTTCGTCGTTTCTTTCAGATATTGCCTTCATTATCTTTACTTTGACCATTTACGAATCTCCATTCACGTATTAAGCAAAAATAGCTTGGTATTTCGGCGATACACTTACCAAAAATCTCAAATCAAGTTATATCTTCTATTATTTCTCCCGTTGATACACTAACCAAAGCAAGATGTCTTTGGCCCGACTCTCCCATTGAAACAATCAATAAATCCTCGCCCGGATTTGGCGAAAAGGCAAAACTGTGGATATCCGTGGAGAAGTTAGTCACCTGTCGATAGATTGTGCCTGATAGATCAAATAGCCAGATGTTTTTCCTTCCGCCAAAATCGCTAAGGACCGCAACGGATTCGCCATCAGCAGACCAAACCGCAAAAGTCTCATTACTTGAGAGAGCGCTCGTGAGATTAAAGTTAACCGCCCTACTTTCGCCGAGAAATCCGCTCTTTATAAACACGTCCGCATCTCCACCGTCATCTGTGATGAATAGAAGTTGATTGTCCTGTAATGGATGAAAATTGGGCTCAGATTCGCTTCTAAAAAACGAAATATCCGCTTCTCTTTGGAAACTTCCGTCTCGGTTCATGGTGAAAATCTTAGCTGGCAGATTGAATCCCTGTCTCTTTGTATAGGCGATTGTTTGCGAAAATGTGCTTGAAAAGTCGGGTTGAATCTCGTCATTTAACGACGTCGTGAGCTGGATTACCTCCCTCGTCGCAAGCCTCATTGAGTATATATCCCAATTTCCATTCTCATCGCTCTGATAGCTCACATATACGCCATCCGAGGATAAACGTGGGTGCCTTTCATTAAAGTCAGTCTCGGTTAAGCGGGTTAACTCCTTTCCATCTAGCTTTAGCGAAAATAGCTCGTAGGTCCCACCTATCTTCCTAGAAAAGACAATAACGTTTCCAAAGCGCGTCCAATCTGGCTCAATATCGTCTGTAACCTGTGCAACCTGCCCAGTTACAAAAGTTAATTCAACAGGCGAGGAAATATTCCCTGCGTCATCTTTCAAGCCTAGTATTGAAACTGTATATCTTGTGTTTGCTTGAAGTAGTTCGATAAATTTAATCTTCAGTTTTCTTTCCTTGATGCTTACCTCAAAAGGTATGTTGGGGTTTATAGCGAGCGCCAAATCCGATCTCGTTTGATTGGGGTTAAGTTTATCCGAGAAAGTCAACTCCACTTCAACGTTTCTAAAGACATTTGTTTCATCATTTTCGGGCGAACTTCCAATAAGAATTGCGGGGACGTTATCATCATCGGAAACGGTAAAGTATGTGTAAACATCCACACCTAAGGAGTTACCCTCTATGTCGCGCAAATTTCTAGAGATTGCCAAGCGGTACTGTTGCGTCTCATCAAGCTCAAACTTCGGACGGATGGTAAGAACTGCCCCTTCAATGGCTAGGTCAAGCTCGCCAGAGTATGGAGATAGGCTAATGTAATCTTTCACATTTTCTGGCATCAATTCCCTGCTGAACAGTAATTCAATTTCCGCATTTTGGGGAACTTCTGTGCCCCTCAGTGGAGGGTTTACTCTAGTGAGCGCGAAGTTCTCGGGGTTTCTGTCCAATACAAGCCTTGCATCTAAAATGTTGCCTCCAAGATTAACCATAGTAGCGAGAAAAGTCCCATCAGGAGCTTGAGCGCTTATGTTGTAATTTCCGCCGGATAAATTTTCAAATCTAAAATTTCCATCCTCATCAGTTTCCGTGTAAAGTTGGGAGAGTTGGATAATCGCGCCCGCGATGGCTCTTGCATCTTCATCAACAACTTTCCCGGCATAGGTGAACTTCTCCATAGGTGTTGGCGGTTTAGGTTGCGGTGATTTACCCCCACCTCCGCCACAACCAACTAGTATGAACTGAATTGAAGCAAATAGCGTCAAACAAACAGCTGTTCTCCTGCTGACAATCATTTCAGCTCAGTTATAGCCATTTCACCGCTCTGAGAATAAATTAAAATCTTACTTTCAAGCGAGTCGAACAGGATCTTACCCGCATTGGAGAGATTGGCCGGCAAGCTCATTAAGGCGCTCTCTGTCTTATCTGCTGTCTTTTCTATCATCCTTATTTCATTACCATAACTTAAAAGAATCTTGCCAGATTTCAACGGAAGAAAATCCGTTGGATATTGGTACTGCTTAAAAGGGCTGTCTAAAGTTAATTCTGATACCACCTTCGGAATTGAAGGGCTGTTCGTACCATCTGCATGAAGGCTTACGATGATTAAACGCTGATCCAAAGGCGCAAGCGCATAAAGAAAAATCTTCTCGCCATATATGATGCTTTTAAGTGAGGTTGTATGCCTTCTTCCAAGTGGAAACTGCCAGACCAATTCTCCTTTCCAGCTCTGAGAAATTAGGCTTCCCTCCTCCAAAAGGATTATTAGAGTTCCTTCTCTGCGATTTTGAACAATTCCAGTTACTGCAGAGTTTTTCACATCTTGACTTAGCTTCTCGCGAGCAATGCTTGCTTTCCTAACTGAATTTCCGTCGGTGGTGAATTCGTGGACTATGTCCTCATAAGCGTCGTAAATGATAATTCTATCCCCACCGCTAAAAATGAGTGTTGGCTTGAAGGGCTTGGTTATACCCGCTTCACTTCTGAAGCTTTTACGACTATCGTCCCTTAAGTTTATTATAGTTAATAATCCCTCCTTGCTCAATGTAACAACAACCAACTCCGGAGAGAGAAGAGTAGCGCGAGTAATTTCCACTCCTACTTGAATGGTTTTGCGAAGCTGAAAGTCCATTTTGGAGCTTGAGTAAGATGTCAAACTTAGAATTAGTGGGGAAACTAACAAAATTGAAAGAATAAAAATGCGACAAAAATTTATCTTAAGTGAATAGCCCGCTCGCTTTTTTATTTCCCTCTGATAGTATTTTAGCGACCATTCCATAATAACAGAAACATTCTTGTAATGTCCTCTTGAGTATAGCAGAGATTCTCTCTTTGAAGGCGGACAAAATAGTGCTAAAATAAAGGTAACGCCCTGCGGTGTTCGTTAGGTGGGATACTGAACCGAGCCAACACCTTGAGAATGGGAGCTGATGTCCTGAGCCTCGAGTGGGTGATCGGCTAGGCTCCCCCCTAGTTGTCTGGGCTCAGGGTGAAGACCCGCCATACGGCATTCGCGGGGCTTATTCGCAAAATTTGCCTCTCGCTCTAGCCTCGCCATTCGGAGTAGCCGGCAACTGTGTTGATGTGTAAAGCTGAGTATCACTGCGTTATACAGCTTCTACAGCCGAAGTGGTGGTAGCGAGCTTTCGGTAAAGCGGAACCACTTTCCAGCTTTGTATTCAATCGTTGCATTTGTATCGGTAAACTTAGTCTGGCATAGGCAAATTGTCTCTTACGCCCAGCCCCGAATATCCTTATGATAAGCTCAAAACCCTGACCATCCTTTGTGCGAGAGTAATAAATGACCGAACCGTCTCGTTTATCCCCTATCTCCTCTAACGATTTAAGTAGTTTCCTCTTTTCGTAAGAATAGGAAATTACCATCTGGCCAGTCATTAGTTACCGAATTCGCCTTGGTTCTCTATTTGGTGGACGACCACTACCTGAAATTGGATACTCAAGCGGAAGCCCTTCTTTTCTGAGCGAGCTTTCCATCGTTGACTTGAAAGTGGAAGTCTCAGTAACTCTTGAATTGATAACATAAGATGTCAAAGTAATCGCAAAAGCTATCGTTTTCGCTTTCACTATACCCATATTACCTGTAAGCGCTTCCCAAGTCTAATATGAGCGTCAGTTGATGTTATGTGCAAGACACGCAATCCGGTCCCCCCTAGCTTAGAAAGCAAACAGAGATAAACTCACACCCAGGCCCTGTATCAGCTGCCAACATTAACTGCCCCTTGTGATAGCATTGATTAGAAGGGCATTCAGCGCAATCAGTGAGGCATATGTAGTCGTAGGTTGTAAAGGGACAATCAGCGATAAGCCAAAGGTAGTGGCAACCCCGTGGAAGCCCATTTGCTGGCATCATAGCAAAGCCAACATAACTAATTCCTCGAGTATAATCTTTCCACTCATTTGAGCCGATTCTGCAACACTCCGCCTTCGCAGTTAAGGAAAAAAGAGAGGAGAATGTTAGCGCCGCAAGTAGAATATTGAGACCGCCTCTAAGCCCCAAACGACTCATGTGCAACTCCATCTTTTTGTCTTATGCTTGACAATAAAAATTTTATTCAATTTTTTTTTGAGTTTTTCAACGGCTGAAACTGGGAATCAATATTTGAATCGTCCGTCCTAAGCCCTATCGTTGCACTTTGTGAGACTCGTAGGATGAGTGAATCAGTGTATAATTTTGCTTGATGGCAGAAGTCACCGAGCTTAAGGATGCCAATTTCTTTTCATATCTAGCGGGAAGCCCAATTCCCGTCGCGGTCACTTTTTACTCAAGGGGAGCAAAGCCAGCAATGGAAGAGCTAGCCACCATTGAAGAGCTCGCAATTGAGTACGACGGAGTTGTCAAATTCGCCAAAGCTAACGTAAACGAAACTGAACGGGCTGTGGATTTTCTAGGAATACTTTGCGTGCCATCAATCATTCTCTTTCAAAAACAAAAAATCATTGATAGGATAGTTGGTCTAATCAGTCGAGAGAAGCTTGCGGAAAGGCTTGAGGAGAATTTGAGAAGACTAGTCTAAAAGATGGACTGATTCTATATCTGGAAATGTAAAGTCTAAGCTGTTGGAATAGATGCGTAAATGGCTATTAGAAGAGTTTACTTGGATTATTCCGCAACGACCTTCGTAAGGGAAGAAGTTCTTGCGGAGATGCGTAAATATTTCTCCGTAGTTTTCGGAAATCCATCCTCCCTTCATTCTTTTGGCAGAGAAGCTAGAATCGCCCTTGACGACTCACGGGAAAAGATAGCGGAATGTCTTCAAGTTAAACCTACCGAGATTGTCTTTACCTCAGGCGGTAGCGAGGCGGATAACTTAGCCATAAAGGGAACCGCCTGGCACTTGAAGGAAAAAGGCAACCACATAATCACTAGCCAAATAGAGCATCACGCTGTTCTTAACACCTGCAAATGGCTTGAACGACAAGGTTTTCGCGTTACTTACCTGCCCGTTGATGGCGAAGGTTTTGTGAACCTGGACATCTTGAAAAAAGAAATTTGCGAAGAAACAATTCTTATCAGCATAATGGCAGGCAACAATGAAGTAGGCACAATTCAAAACATTGCAGAAATTGCGAGGATAGCAAAGGGAAATGGCGTGCGCTTCCACACGGATGCGGTGCAGTTTGCCTGCTATATGGATTTGAAACTGGCTGAGATACCAATTGATATGGCTAGCTTTTCTTCGCATAAATTCTACGGCCCAAAGGGCGTTGGGTTTTTGTTTCTGCGCGAAGGGTGCAAGATTGAGCCGTTACTTCACGGAGGCTCCCAGGAGTGGGAGAAAAGGGCAGGGACGGAGAACTTGGCGGGCATTGTCGGGATGGCTAAAGCCTTCCAGCTTGCAACTAGCGAAAGGAAAACGGAAACTCCACGCCTAATCGCTCTCCGAGACAAACTTATAGATGGCATTCTGAGCAGAGTTGAAAACGCAAAGGTTAATGGCGCACGTGTTGAAAGACTCCCAAATAATGCCAACATTGCCTTCTTAGGGCTTGATGCAGAACAGATGCTTGTTCAGCTGGATATGGAAGGGATTGCAGCAAGTAGCGGTTCAGCCTGCGCCTCTGGCTCTACCGAGCCAAGCCATGTTTTATTGGCTATGGGCGTTGAACCAGAAGAAATCCGGGGCTCCATCAGATTTAGCCTTGGTCTTAAAAGTGACACGGAACAAATAGACTTTCTTCTAAATAAGATTTCCGAAATTGTTGAAAGACAGCGAAGGATTCATTCAGTAGTATTATAAATTTCCACTTAACACAGCTTTCTTGGGTAAGAAATTTATCAAATATGTATATACAATATTCATAAATATTATTATACTATGTGATTTTATTCACTAAATATATGTGATTAAAATCATTTATAATTGATATAGCAGTAAAAATCCTAATATTATCCATATAATCCGATAATTTCAAGCTATTTATAACCTGTTGCTCATTCATTTATCTAAGATAATTTAATAATTTTATACTTCATACCGTTGACAGAGATTGTTACATATGGTATATTATAATAGACTAAGAAATATATATATTGTGAATGAAAGCACATAATATTAGTGGTATTTATAACAAGCATAACGAGATGGACACCCACGAACCCTCTACCGGCGTTTACACAATCGGTGTGGCTTCTAGGATGCTTGGTATCCCGGTGACAATCATAAGAGAGTACGAAGCTTGGGGTTTAGTTCGTCCTTGTGTTACCGCAACTCAAAGGAGAATGTTCTCAGACATTGACATTCAGATTATGCGTGAACTTAGAAAACTTCAGAAGGATTTCCACCTCAATCTTGCTTCATTGAGGTTTCTCGCCGGTTGTCTTCCCTGTTGGATACTTAAGCCCTGTTCCTTAAGGGATCGCAAGAGCTGTCAAGTTCCATTTCGGACTGGGGTTCCCTGTTGGGAGTGTGAGGATGCGGTATGCAAGCCAACTTGTGAAGATTGTAGGTCGTGTCGCGTTTATCGTTCTTTAGCTAATCTCAGTTCCCTCAAACAAGTCCTACGAGAGGCGCTGATTAACTTTGAGGGTGTTGTGAGGGATTTTGTTCTTGAGGAGGTATAGATGACGCGAAAAGAGCTTGTTTCTCAATCCATCAGTTCAAAGGCGAAGCTAAAGGCGGAGGAGCTCTGCAAAATTTTTCTGGAGGAGATACGGAGGATCCCAGATGGCGAGAGGGTTGACCTTTGCATTCAGTGTGGAACCTGTTCAGGTTCTTGTCCAACCGCAAGCCTTATGGACTACTCACCCAGGGAGATTATCGCAGCGTTAAGAGCGGGATTGCTGGATAGAGTTTTAATGAGCAACACTGTTTGGCTTTGCACCTCCTGTTACTACTGCACCGTTCGCTGCCCTCAAAGGATTAAGTTCCCGGACATTATGTATGAGCTAAAGAGGCTTGGTTCTGAGTACGGTTACTTTCCAAAGAAGGCAAAAGCTCCTGTTATGGCGAATATTTTCATAAACCTTGTTGACGAACTTGGCAGGAACCATGAGGGAAACCTAATGATGCGGTATTACCTCAAGACTGGTCTTGCGGATGCTTTTAGGAACGCAGGGCGCGGATTTAAGCTTTACACGAATGGCAGAATTTCCCCGCGTGGTTCAAGGATTAAGGGCATTGACCAGTTAAGGAAAATCAGAGAAGCATTAGCCCCCTTTGACGTTCATAAAAAGAAGGAGGCGCCGTAATGGATTATCTTTTCTTCCCGGGCTGTTCACTAGAGTTCACCTCCCGCGGATATGACAAATCATCTCGGGCGGTGGCGGAAGCGCTAGGTTGCGTGCTTAAAGACCTTCCCGACTGGAACTGCTGTGGTGCCACAAGTTATATGTCTATCAGAGAGCTGCGCTCCCACGGATTATCCGCCAGGAATTTAGCTCTTGCGGAGGCGGAAGGTGCAAGCGAGCTTATCACCGTTTGCTCCGCCTGTTACACGGTTCTAAACAAGACTAACGATTACATTTCCGAAATGCCCGACTTTGCGCAGAAGATTCGCACAGCTCTTGCATCCGCTGGACTTAAGTACGATGGCACGGTGAGAGTTCGGCACTTACTTGACGTAATCGTCAACGATATTGGATTGGAGGCGGTCAACGAGAAAGTAGTCAAACCACTGACGGGTATGAAGGTAGCCTGCTACTACGGCTGTCAGTTAACACGTCCACACGGAAGATTTGATGACCCCGAGTATCCCCAAACCCTTGATCTTCTAGTTGAGGCGCTAGGAGCAACCCCGGTGGATTATCCGCTGAAGGCCAAGTGCTGTGGGGCGATGGTTGTCAGCACGCAGAGGAACGACCTTCTTCCGCTGGTTGACGCCTTGCTTGGTGCCGCTCTAGAAGCTCAAGCGGACTGCATCGTTACTCCCTGTCCCCTCTGCCACTTTAACCTTGAGTTTTATCAGGATGACGTTAATCGTCAGCTTGGTGCGGATTACAAAATCCCCATCCACTACTTCACCCAGCTCATTGGGCTAGCTCTTGGGCTTGACGTAAGAGAGCTTGGCTTTGGGTTAGAGCTAATTCCATCTGAAAATCTCATTAGCGTTTACGCTGGGAAATAGGAGGCAAAATGTCTGAGGAGGTTAAAGAATTTCCGGGAAATGGAAAAAGAAGGCTGACCTTTACCGAGGAGGAGAACCTTCGCCAGTATTTGGAGAAGGAGAGAATCGGAGTCTTTATCTGCCACTGTGGGACAAACATCGCGGGAACGATTGATATTGACGAAGTGGTGAATTACGCAAAGAGCCTACCGGGAGTCGCCTTTGCCGGCGACCACAAGTATATGTGTTCTGATCCAGGACAGAACCTCATCAAGGAGAAGATCAAAGAGCTTGGGCTTACCCGCGTAGTTGTATCTTCCTGCTCACCGTTAATGCACGAGTTAACTTTCAGGCATGCAGTTGCGGATGCGGGGCTGAACGAGTTTCTCTTTCAGATGGCGAATATCCGCGAGCAGGTCAGCTGGGTGACCATTGACAAAAGAGCCGCGACAGAGAAGGCGAAAAGGCTTATTCGCGCTGCGGTTACTCGGGTTGTTTTTCACAAACCCCTTGAAGTTCGCAAAGTTCCCGTTAACCCAAACACGCTTGTGGTAGGCGGTGGAATTGCGGGAATTGAATCTGCCCTCAAGCTCTCTGAAGGTGGTCACAAAGTTTACCTCGTGGAGAAGGAGCCAAGCATTGGCGGGCATATGGCGAAGTTTGATAAGACCTTCCCGACGCTTGATTGCGCCGCCTGCATTCTCACTCCGAAGATGGTCTCTGTCGGCAGAAGCGAGAACATTGAGCTTCTGACCTACTCCGAGGTGGAGGAAGTTTCCGGTTACGTTGGCAACTTCAAAGTGAAGGTGCGGAAGAAGGCGAGGTACGTAAATCTGGAAACCTGTACAGCCTGTCAGGATTGCGTTGCGGTATGTCCAGTTAGAGTGCCTGATGAATTTAATCAGGGAATGAGTGAGCGCACCGCCATTTACCGGCAGTTTGCGCAGGCAACTCCAAACAAGTTCCTAATAGACAAGAGAGGTCCTGCTCCTTGCAAGGTTGCCTGCCCAATAGAGCAGGACGTGCCGGGATATCTGGCAATGATAGCTGAGGGTAAGTACAAAGAGGCGGTAGAGATAATCCGCAGAGCCAATCCACTTCCCGTCGTTTGCGCCTATGTCTGCTATCACCCCTGCGAGGAATGGTGCGAGAGAAAAAACGTGGATGAACCGCTTTCAATTCGCGAGTTAAAGCGCTTTGCGATGGATTGGGCAGTGAAGAACCACATAGAAATGGTCCCACCCCCTCCTCTTGAGCGAAGGGATGAGAAAGTTGCGATAGTGGGAGCAGGCGCGGCAGGGCTTGCTTCCGCCTATGTTCTTGCCCAAAAGGGATACCAAGTTGAAGTGTACGAGGCTTCTTCCGTTATCGGAGGGATGATGGCTTTAGGGCTTCCTCCATACCGTATGCCAAGACAAATGCTAAAGCACGACATCAATTACATTGAGAAGATGGGAGTAAAGTTCAATGTTAATCAAACTCTAGACAAAGACTTCACAATCGAAGACCTTAAGAACAGAGATTTTCAAGCGATCATTCTTGCAGTAGGAACTCATCGTGGCGCGCGATTGGGAGCTCCGGGTGAAGACTTACCGCAGGTAGAGCAGGGCCTGGACTTTCTCAAGAGAGTGAATCTTGGTGAACAGGTGAGGGTAGGCAAGAAGGTTTGCGTCATTGGTGGTGGGAACACTGCCATTGATGTGGCGAGGACAGCTTTAAGGCTTGGAGCGGAGGAGGTTACTATCGTTTACAGAAGAAGCAAAGCGGAGATGCCTGCCAGCGGGGAGGAGTTTAGCGCGGCGGAAGAGGAGGGAGTGAAATTTGAGTATTTGACCTTGCCAATTGAATTTCTTGCCGATGAAAATGGAAGCTTGCGGGGAATGACTTGTGTGCGGATGGAGCTTGGTGAACCTGATGAGAGTGGTAGAAGAAGACCCATCCCTGTTAAAGGCTCCGAGTTCTTTATGGATGCGGACAACGTTTACCTCGCCATCGGCCTTGTTCCTGCCACCGATTACTTTGCGGGAAGCGAGGACATGAAGTTGGATAAATGGAACGCTCCAATCGTCCAAACTGGGAGTTGGGAGACAAGCATACCGGGTGTATTCGCAGCTGGAGACTTGGTCACTGGTCCTAGCACCATTGTTAAGGCAATGCGCTGGGGCAAGCAGGTGGCAAATGCTGTGGATAAATTCATCAAGGGGCTAGATTACAGCTCAGAGGTAACGGACTTACCAGACCCATCTGTGCTCAGGCGGAATGACTTTATAAATCCCAAGTGGAGAGCGGATTACAGTAATGTGCCGCATTTTAGAAGAAGCGAGATGCCAATGCTGGCGATTACCGAACGGATAAGAAGTTGGGAATGCGTGGAGCTTGGCTTTTCTGAAGAAGTTGCGCGGGAGGAGGCGCGCAGGTGTCTACAATGCGGAGTTTGCGTGGAATGCTGGGAGTGCGTCAAAGCCTGCCAGCCTAAGGCGATTGACCATTTTGACAAGGATGAAGTCTTAGAGCTTGAAGTTGGTAATATCATCCTCGCCACAGGCTTCAAAACCTTTGACGCGGGTAGAGCGAAGCAGTTCGGCTACGGACGCTATGATAACGTCCTCACCAGCCTTGACTTTGAGCGTCTCTCCCACTCAGGCGGACCAACTGGAGGCAGGATGGTCAAGTCCGATGGAACTCTCCCCAAAGCCATTGCCATCCTCCACTGCATTGGCTCCCGCGACCAGCACTACAACGAGTACTGCTCCCGCGTCTGCTGTATGTACTCCTTAAAGATGGCTCACCTCATCAAGGAGAAAATCCCTGATTGTGAGGTTTACGAGCTTTACATTGATATGCGATGCTTCGGAAAGGGCTATGAAGAGTTCTACAACAGACTTCTTCACGAGAGAGTTCACTTCATTCGCGGAAAAGGCGCAGAGGTCAACGATTATCCGAGCCTTGACCCGACGCTTCGATTTGAGGGCAACGGCAAGAAGAGCGGAAAGCTCTTCGTCCGAGTTGAAGATACGCTTCTTGGCATACCTCGTGAAATCCCCGTGGATATGGTCATTCTCTCCGTTGGGCTTGAATCCTCCGCAGACGCTGGCAAGCTTCAGCAAATATTCAAGCTATCCCGTAGCAAGGATGGTTTCTTCCTTGAAAAGCATCCCAAGCTTGCCCCAGTAAATACCGCAAGCGATGGCATTTTCATTGCGGGATGCGCGCAGGGACCGAAGGACATACCAGATAGCGTGGCGCAGGGTGCAGCAGCTTCCGCCTCTGTAATGGCGCTTATTAACACAGGCGAAGTCGTCCTTGAGCCGACGACTTCCCACATTGATGAGGAAATATGCACAGGTTGCAAGACCTGCATCACCGTTTGTCCCTATGACGCCATTTTCTTTGAAGAGGTGAAGAAGATTTCCGTAGTGAATGAGGCTCTTTGCAAGGGATGCGGAACCTGCGTATCCGCCTGTCCAAGTGGCGCTGCTCGCCAGTGGGGCTTTGATGATATTCAAATAGAATCCGAGCTTTCCGCAATTCTCAAGGAGTATAAGCGGGAACCTGAAGTCACCGCTAGCGGGGGTCAACGGATTTGAGATTTGATGATGCCCCGAATGATGCCCTCGGAATGATAATGGAAGGAGATGAAAAATGGCTGAAGTAACAACGATTGATGCGACAACCAAGAAACCGATTGAAGTTTCAGGCAACGGCTTTGAGCCAAAGATTATCGGTTTTCTCTGTTGGTGGTGCGCCTATACGGGAGCAGACCTTGCTGGCACAGCTAGAATGAAATATCCGCCGAACGTTTCGGTGATCCGTGTGATGTGCAGTGGTCGCGTTGACCCAAGCTTCATCGTGAAGGCGCTTCGGGAAGGTGCGGACGGCGTTTTGGTTGCGGGCTGTCATCCCGGCGACTGCCACTATATCAACGGCAATATGAAAACTGCGGGCAGAATGCCGCTTCTTAAGCGAATGCTTGCCCAATTTGGCGTGGAGGACGAGCGCGTCCGACTTGAATGGATTAGCGCTTCAGAGGGAGACAAATTTGCTGAAGTTGTTAATGATATGACTGAAAAGATACGGAAGTTGGGTCCCCTGAACTTAAGTAAGAACCTTGAAGCCAAATAGAAAACCAACTTGTCATTGGAAATAGGAGCTGATCTTATGGAACAAGTTAAAGAAAAACTGAAGTTAGCCTTCTACTGGGCGGCATCTTGTGGCGGATGCGAAATTTCAGTTCTTGAAATTGGCGAGAAGATTCTGGACGTGGTAGCGATTGCGGACGTTGTATTCTGGCCTTGCGTCGCTGACTTTAAGTATAAAGACGTGGAAATTTACCCTGACAAGTATATTGACGTTTGCTTTTTTAATGGCGCAATTCGCAACTCCGAAGCGGAGGAAATTGCGCACCTTCTAAGGAGA
Source organism: Planctomycetales bacterium (assembly GCA_037441675.1). Classification (GTDB taxonomy): domain Bacteria; phylum 4484-113; class 4484-113; order 4484-113; family 4484-113; genus JBBIRS01. The sequence goes on from JBBIRS010000001.1 coordinate 363,777, forward strand.
AAGTCCAAGGTTCTCGTTGCCTACGGTTCATGCTCTTATCTGGGTGGAATTCCAGCCCTCGCCAATCTTTATTCAAAGGATGAAATTTTCCACCGAGCATACATTGAAAGTCAAAGCACGGATAATCCAAAGCGCGTCTTGCCTCAACCCCACACAAAGGTGAACGGATACGACTTGGATCTTCCAGTTTTTTGGGAAACGGTAAGGAAGCTATCGGACGTGATTTCTGTGGACTATTTCGTTCCCGGATGTCCACCAACGGAGAAGATGACCTGGGCGGGAATTGAGGCGATTGCCACTGGCGAGCTACCACCGCCGGGTAGCGTTATCGGTGCTGGGACAAAAGCTGTTTGCGACGAGTGCCCGTACGAGAAGAGGGAAACAAGGATAAAAGAGTTCAAGCGTCCGCATATTTTCCAGCCTACGGATAACAAGCAATGTCTCCTAGAGCAGGGGCTAATCTGTATGGGACCCGCAACTAGAAGCGGTTGCGAAGCGCGATGTCTTCAGTGCGGAATGCCTTGCAGGGGATGTTACGGTCCCACACCCGAAATTTATGATCAGGGCGCAAAGATGCTTTCAGCGCTCGGAAGCCTCATTGATAGCGACGACGAGGAGGAAATCAATAGAATAATCGCGCAAGTTGAAGACCCCGCTGGGACTTTCTACCGATTCAGTCTGTCGCATTCATACATAGTTCGCAAGAATCTTCAGCATACCAAGAAGGAGGAATCCTAAATGGGCGAAAGAATAACCATCAATCCCGTAACAAGGCTTGAGGGTCACGGAAAGATTGAGATATTCCTTGACGACAAGGGAGCGGTGGAAAATTGCTTCTTTCAGGTGCCGGAGCTGAGGGGATTTGAAAAATTTGCGGAGGGGCGTCCCGTTGAGGAGATGCCTCGCATAACGTCAAGAATCTGCGGAGTTTGCCCGGAGGCGCATCTTGCCGCATCCGCGAAGGCTTGCGATGCGGTTTACGGCGTTGAGCTCACGTCCACCGCTAAAAAGCTCAGGGAACTTCAGTACTCCGCCTTTTATCTCGGGGATCATACGACGCACTTCTACGCTCTCGGCGGTCCTGACTTTGTGATGGGTCCTGACGCTGATCCATCGGTCAGAAACATCATCGGCGTCATTCAAAAGGTTGGAGTTGAGATTGGCAGGGAAGTTATCAGAACACGCATAGAATGCCACGAGGTGGCGAAGATTCTTGGCGGAAAGCCCGTCATTCCCGTGAATATGATACCCGGCGGAATGAGCAAAGGCTTAACGAACAAAGAAGAGCATGCGCGTGTTCTTGAGATTGCCAAGCGAGGCGTGGAGTTTGCCAAGTTCACCCTCAAGGTATTTGACGATATCGTCCTTTCGAACAAAGCTTACGTTGACCTCATTCTCTCGGAGCCGTATCAGCTCAAGGTTCACAATATGGGGCTTGTTGATGAAAACAATTATGTTAATTTCTACGACGGAAAGGTCAGGATTACCGATACAACGGGCAAGGAGATTGGCAAGTATGCGCCATCGGAGTATCTCGATTACGTAGCGGAACACGTGGAGCCCTGGACATACCTCAAGTTTCCTTTCCTGAAGAAGATTGGGTGGAAAGGCTTTATTGAAGGGCAGGATTCAGGCGTGTATCGCGCGACGCCTCTATCACGATTAAACGCCGCGGATGGAATGGCTACCCCCCTTGCGCAGGAGCAGTATCTTAGGATGTATGACACCATTGGGGGAAAGCCGGTGAATGCCACCTTGGCAACTCATTGGGCGAGAGTTATTGAGCTTGTTTATGCCGCTGAGAGGTTCCTGGAACTTGCGCAGGATGAAGAAATTACCGGCGCAAATTACAGAACCATTCCCACAAAGACGCCATCCGAGGGCGTCGGTATTGTTGAAGCGCCAAGGGGAACTCTCACCCATCATTACATTACCGATGAAAAGGGAATAATCAAGAAGGCGAATTTAATCGTCGGCACCACGAACAACCATGCTGCCATTTGTATGTCAATAAAGAAGGCGGCGAGAGAAGTTATAAAGCCCGGCGTCAAGCCGACGGAGGCGATACTCAACCTCGTGGAAATGGCGTTTCGAGCTTACGACCCCTGTTACGCCTGCGCTACCCATAGCCTTCCTGGGCAGATGCCTCTTGAGGTCCGGATTTACGATAAAAACCGCAACCTCCTTGACCGCTTCAGCAGAATCCCCCTGTAGGGCTGGGACCTGTGCCTCGCAGTGTACCTTAGCATTCACCTTGGAACACGCCCGTCCTCGAGCGAGCCCCTCGACATCTTCCCCCTGCAAGGCGCAAGTCTTGCCCCCGCCGTGTTCACCCCCGCCAAAACTCTCAGCGCATGAACGCCCTCAACACGCGGACAAGCTTTTTGCGCCTTTCAAAGTATTTCTTCAGAAGCGAGGGGACACTACTCCTCAAGCTAAACAGCCCGAATAAAAGCCTTTCATAAATGCCCTTTCCCTCTTCCCAAGCGCCTTTCGATCTTATTACTGACCACCGTAATGAACACAAAACTGATTCCCTTAAATTTTAGAATCTCAAGATTGATATAATCGGGACTTACACGGATGTTTGGAATTGGGCAAGGCGAGCTTATTTTCATTATTCTTGTAGCCATAATCCTGCTTGGCCCCAAAAAGCTACCAGAGGCGACTAGAATGATTGCCCGTTTTTATCACCTTTTTCTGCGCTGGAAAGAGGAAATTCAAGCTCAGCTTACAGATATCAGGATGGAAATGGAACGACAAGTGATGGAGGTAGAGTCAGGGATTGGTGGGAAAATGTTTGGTTCAGAAAAAGCGCCAAAGACAGATAGAGAATCCCTTGATGACTACCTCTCTTTACTTGAAGGAGAAAGCGGGGAAGGCAAATCACCGTACACCTACCAAGATTTTCTTTCCAATTCTGAAAACGTGGCAACAAACGAGCCGAACAAAGAGAATGGTTCCAACATAGACACAAGTGGCTAATGGTAATTAGTAACTAAAATGCCCGAACGACGAATGACTTTTCTGGAGCATGTGGGTGAATTCAGAAACAGGCTAATTCGCTCAGTTATTTATTACATTCTTGCGGTGGGAGTAACCTTTTACTTTCGCGAACCTCTATTTGAAATTCTTAGATACCCACTTCCAGAGGGGACAAAGCTATACTACTTCGGCGTGACTGAGGCGTTTTTCTTCTATATGAAACTTGCCTTAGTTTCAGGCTTAGTTCTATCTTCCCCGTTCATCTTGTATGAAATTTACGCCTTCTTCGCTCCAGCGTTAAGCCCCTCGGAGAAGAGACTAATCATTCCCGCAATTCCAATAACAGCGCTTTTATTCATCGCTGGCGTAGCGTTTACCTTCTTAGTGATTATCCCGCTATCCGTTAAGTTTCTTCTATCCTTTGCAGGTTTAGGGCTGGAAAATATACTTCAGGTTGAAAAGTATTTCGGCTTTGTCATTGGATTTTCCATCGCCGGCGGACTCCTCTTTGAGACACCGGTTGTTCTGGCAATTCTTGCTAAGCTTGGCTGGGTGACCGCACGCGGTCTTTTGCGCAACTTCCGCTACGCGCTTATTATCATCCTCATTATCACTGCGATTCTTACCCCAACCCCTGATGCCTTCACTATGCTTGTTCTCTCGGTTCCGTTGATTGTTCTGTACCTAGCAAGCATATTTATCGTAGTTAGGATAAAGCCGATAAGTCAAACCGATGACCAGTTCGAATAAGTCAAACCGATGAGTAGTCTGCGAGAATTGGAAATTTCCGCTAAATGAGATGTGTATTCAGGTTTAGTGAAGATAAGAAAGTATCGCGCGATCACTAGAACTGCCTTAGGAATCTCAGATCATTTTGGAAGAATAGGCGAATATCAGAAACCTGATACAAAAGCAAGGCTAATCTTTCAACGCCTATACCAAAAGCCCAGCCGGAGTATACATCGGGGTCAATTCCAACGTTTCTAAGCACCTGTGGATGAACCATACCGCAACCTAGGACTTCAATCCATCCGCTCATTTTGCACACCTTGCAGCCAAGCCCATCACAGAATGGGCATGACGCTGCGAGCTCCGCACCAGGCTCCACAAAGGGGAAGTAATCCGGTCGCAGTCTAGTCCGAGTTCTTTCGCCGAAGAACCGTCTCGCGAACTCATTCAGTATCCAGCGCATATTTGCCATGCTGATGCCTTTGCCAACCTGAAGCCCTTCCACTTGGTGGAAAATAGGAGTGTGCGTTGCGTCAGGTCTATCCCTTCTAAATGCTCTTCCCGGCGATATCATCTGAACTATAACTTCGCCTCTCTCCTTGATTCTCTCCATCACCCTTATCTGAACGGGCGAGGTGTGCGTTCTAAGCACGATACCCTCCGCCAGGTAAAAAGTATCAACGTCATCCCTCGCTGGGTGATATGGCGGTATATTTAGCAGATCAAAATTGTACTTCTCATACTCAACTTCAGGTCCTTCATACACGTCAAAGCCCAAAGAGGAAAAAATATCAACAATTCTGTATAAAGCCTGCCTGGTGGGATTAAGCCTGCCACATATAACATCAACACCAGGAAGTGTAGGGTCTAGCACTTCCTCCGCAGGTTTAACCTGAGCAAGTCTAGCTTCAAGTTCTTGAAGAATTTCTTTCAATCTAGCTTCAATCAGTTTGACCTCAAGCCCCAATGCCCGCTTATCCTCCTTACTCTTTAGCTTTCCGATGCTATCGTAAAGGAGCGGAACAATCCCTCTCTTTCTCGAGAAAGATAAGTTGCGCCAGGTCTCTACTTCCTCTGCTCGTGGAAAATCTTCATTTATCAATGAAGCAAGTTGTGAGATATTGTTGATGAAGGAATTTATGCGTTCGTCTTCCTGGACTTCCTGTGGGATGAGAGGAATAACTCTCTCCAAGTATCCCTTTAACTCTTCAAGCTGGTGAGACACTTTTATCCCTAATGATTATTAGCACCCTTGGCAAGTTCAATAAGTTTTGCAAATGCGTTCTCATCGGTAACCGCGAGGAAAGCGAGTTGTTTTCGGTCTAGCAGAATGCCAGCAGTCTTTAAGTTGTGCATAAACTCGGAGTAATTCAGTCCATACTTATGAACAATGGCAGATATTCGGGCTATCCACAATCTTCTAAAGTCACGTTTTTTGGTGCGCCTATGAATGTAGGCGTACATACCCGCGTGCATTAAAGCTTCCTTGGCGGATTTGTAGAGTCTTCTCCTTGCGCCTCGATAACCGCGAACCGCAAGCATTATTCTCTTTCTGCGAGCGCGACTTGGCACGCTTCTTTTTACCCGTGTCATCTATCGCCTCCGATCAGTTTACTAACACGTTTTCTATCTACCGCGGAAATTTCCTCAAGTAAAGCTGACTTACGTTTTTCTTTGGCGGATTTGTGCGAGCGCAAATGGCGAGAGCCCACGCGTCCGCGCAATAGCTTCCCGCCTTTGGTAACCTTTACCCGCTTAGCGGTTGCCTTATGCGTTTTCTGTTTTACTTTCATATTTTTTTCTTCTGAGCCTCTCTTTTTGCCTTGCCTCGAAGAGCAGAAATTATAACAAACATTTTGTTTCCCACTAACGATTTGCTCTTCTGCTCAATCTGTCCATCCTCACTCAAAAGAGAAGATATCTTATCTAAAAGATTAATAGCCAAGCTATTCTCAAAAGTCTTTTCCCTTCCCCTAAGAACAAGATTGAACTTAACCTTGTTACCCCTTTCCAGAAACTTTTTCGCCTGCTTTATCTTTACTCCCAAGTCGTGGTCGCTAATTTTCAGACTCACGCCAATTTCCTTCAACTCGCCACCACTCTTGCTGGAGGGTTTCTTCTTGCTCTGTTCATAGCGCAGTTTTCCAAAGTCCATAATTCTGCAGACAGGCGGGTCAGTGACTGGATTAACTTCAACGAGGTCAAGCCCTTTATCCCACGCCTTTTTTAGTGCTTCTTCTAGGGGGAAAACATCAAGGTTCTTGCCGTCCTCGTCAATTAGCCTGACTTTCGGCGCGCGTATTTGGCGGTTGATTCTCAGCCCTTTACAAATGCCTCCTGCAGAACGTGTATCACTTCCATATTACCCCCTCATTATACATAGATATTTCGCTTCAATCAAGAGTGGTTAAAAGTTCTAAAATAAAAATCGCTGACAATGCGCTGATTCTCTCCAAACATATCACGCCCGTCCTCAGGCGTGTTATTCCTCTCCTCCCTACAGGTTGCCGACCTCTTCCAACTACTATGTTCTCGCCCCAAGCTAAATTCCCCTCATGTTAAACACCCATCTTGCCATCTATATCGAGCCAGTAACTGTAATCTTTCCCTCGCTCGCGAGGATATGTCGAACTGTTAAGTTCAGTTTCCTGCCAAGCATCTCCTCATTCATCTTCCACTCGCCTCCCTTCTCCTTGAAAAATTCTTCAAGATCAAAGAGTGGATTAATCTCTCTTTCAAGAATGCGGTCAATTGCCGCAGGCACTTTTACACCCACAAATCTCACCTCGGTGATACGGTAATTCAAGGTCTTCTTATTCTCATAAGAAACATAACCGCTAACGGTAAATGGCACTTTAATGATGCCCAATTGATACTTGCCCGAGATTTCTATCTGTCCGCCTTTAATTGTTACTTGCGGATCTAAAATATTAGAGACCTTTGCGTGAAGCCCCTCTGCAAGGTCATTCTGCCGAACGATAAAACGGTATGTAATATCTCCCACCTTCTTAATCTTCGCCTCACCCGAAATGGCAGACTTCAACAGGTTAACGCGAACGTCCTTAACGGAAAAAACAACTTCATCCATTAACACCGGCTCCACGTAGAATTCATCAAAAGTGAAGTCCATTGATGCAATTTTTCCATTTATGAGCAGGGAGCCTGGATTTGAGTGAACTTCAACGCGCACATCCTTAACTCTCTCGCCAAGTTCATTCTTGAGCGCCTCCTCAACCTTTCCTTCAAGGTTGCCACCACCGGAGATTACCGTTCCAAGAACGCTAATTATGAGAGTAATTAATTTGCGCATATATCAAAATAATATCACCAAGACGAAGATTGAAATGCGGAAAGTACAAGCTCGGTCAGTCTTTGGTAACATTAACTTGCCTGATGAATTGAATCTTTATTCTTTAGTTTGCCTTAGACAGTATAATTCTAATTGCATCGAAGAAATTCTATTTATTAACACTTTCATATCCGGAGGGAGAAATTGGATTATTCAAACTTTTTTAGAGTTGAATATGACAAGAAGTATCAGATTGTCCTCCTTACCATTTGCAAGGTTGGGGATAAGCACAAAACATTTGGAGTTGATTTCGTATTTGCCCTCAAGGATTTGCTTAGCCACTATGAGCTAAATCGTGAAGTAAAGGGGCTAATCTTAACATCCGAAGGAGACAAGGTGTTTTCAACCGGCGCGGACATCTCAGGAGTTTTTCCAGATCTTGATAGTTTCTCAGCCAGAGACTTTTCTCACTATGGTCAGCAAGTCTTCCAAATGTTAGCGCGCGCGCCTTATATCACCCTCGCCGCGATAAACGGTTTCGCCTTAGGTGGTGGTTTGGAGATATGCCTAGCCTGCGATTTTAGAATAGCTAGCAAAAAGGCAAGGTTGGGACTTCCTGAGATAAACCTTGGCTTGATGCCGGGCTGGGGAGGAACGCAAAGGTTGCCCAGGCTCATAGGGCTAGAGAAAGCTTTGTATATGATACTTACCGGCGAGACAATTACCGCGGAAAAGGCTCTAGAATGGGGCTTAATATCTATGGTCACGGAGCCGAATGAGCTTGTTAACGAGAGCAAGAAGTTTCTTGCTCGGCTTACCGAAAAGAGCGGAAAGGCATTAAGAATAGCAAAGAGAGCGATTATTCAAGGACTAATGGGCTCATTGGATGAAGGATTGGCGCTGGAAAATGAACTCTTCGGTCTTTTATGGAATTCTCCAGACCGTGAAGAGGGCGTTAAAGCTTATCTTGAGAAGAGAAAACCCCGCTTCACAACGTAAAGATATCAGAGTGTTCATTTCTCTTTTAGTTTTCAAGTATGCCAACTTGGTTTATAACTGGCATTGATGAGCTAGTCATAGCTGAAAAGGTTTATTCAATCTGCAAAGGCATTGAAGTGACCAGCTTTTACGCCAATGAGGTTGACCTCTCTTCCCTTACATCCAGGCTCTCAAGCGCCAACCTCTTCTCCTTAGAAGAGGCTTATTGGATAAAAGAAGTTAATCGGTTAAGTTTCAACAAAAGGACAGAGAAGTCGCTTAGGGAGCTTATCAGTTCTGCGCCCACTTCAACAATATTAATATTCTCACAGGAGCTTTACTTTGATGGGGAGTATGTTGAAAGTAAGAAGTTTGAGGAAGGAACGCTTGCCAAGTTGCTTAAAGAACTAGCCGATCACTTTGTGGACATTCCGTATAGCCCCTTCGCTGTGAACAGGTGGGCTGAGCAAAGGGCATTGAACAGGTACGCTCTACTGCTATCTAAAAATCAGGTGGAGAAGATTGTGTCTATGAGCAGAGAACTTCCATCCTTGATTGATAGCGAGCTTAGAAAGTTAGCACTGTTAAAGACAAGAGCTGAACTAGAAAGAGTGCCGGATGAATGGTTTGAGCGAATTGTCACAAAAACGATCGGGAATGAACTGAACGAAATTCGGGAGATGATTCTAGAGAAAAATATGAGTGCGATTTACCTCCTATTTGAGGTATACAAGAGAGAGCCGATAGGACCAGCTCTATTAAGTGAGCTTCACAGGAGTCTGGAAACAATTTATAAGCTTAAGACTGAGGAAGGAATGGGCGCTGTAAAAGGCAAAAGCGAAACCAGAAAGATGGCACACTTAAGAAGCATGGCAAAGAGATGGACGCTAGAAGATGTTATCAAAGCTATGCGAATAATCACGGAGACTTTATTTAAGCAAAGAACTGGTAGAGTTGCGGGCAAAAGTCCAGATGAAGCCCAGCGAAACTCTCTCGCAATACTCATTAAGCAGATCGCTAACCTTTAAGATGCGCACTTCGAAGATTTATTTGCTGAAAAGGGGTAGAATTTATTTCTGAGGTGAAACAAAGATGCGTTGGTGGATTTTATCTTTCATTGTTGCGCTTTTTATTTTAGCGATTGTGATACTTATGTTTTTCCTTCCTAAAAGGAAATTAAGTTATGAATACAAACCTGCGGGCTCAGGAAGTGTATCGCAGTTGGTTGAGCTTCCCTCAGAGCAGGAGAAGGGAACTCATGAACCAAAGGTTGAAAAGTCCGAGGAGGAAGCTCAAAAACAAGAAGAAGAGGTAGGAGAGGTCACTGAAGATAACACTAACGCGATAACTAAAGAGGCTGAAGAGAAGACAGAAGGCAGGGATGAGGGGCAGGAAAGTGGAGAAGAGGCATCAGAGGAAGATGGAAAATCTGAAGAGGAGAAAAGCTCCGAAGACTCAGAGGAAGAAAAGAGATTCATCCCTGCAAGTAGGCTCGGAGAAGAAACAACGAAGGTTGTATACGCGTCCTTTGAAACCACAAAAGGAACATTCATAATTGCCATCTATCCCGAGATTGCCCCAATTTCGGCGACCCATTTTATTGACCTAATCAGAGCTGGATTCTACGATGGAATTGTCATTCACCGTTATGAACCGAACTTCGTCGTCCAAATGGGTCAGGTTACAGACGTGACCTCAAAGAAGTTTGAATTTACGAAGCAATCCATTCAAGATGAGCCGAACATTTCCGAGAATGTGCCTTACACAGTTTCATTCGCAAAATCCTATCAAGATGGACAACTGGTTCCCAATTCAGCGTCCACCCAATTCTTTATTAACCTGGGCGTGAATTCTCATCTTGACGAAGTTTTCACAGTATTGGGCCAGGTTATTCACGGCGCCAGTGTGGTTTTGAAACTAAGAGCTGGAGACCGTATCGGTTCAGCGCGAATTGTGGAATCCCCAGCTCTTCCCGTAAGCAGATGACACCTATAAATGCGAAGAAGCCAGGTGAAGAGGACTTTCTCCGTATAGTCAGGAAGATACTAAATGTTGAGAAAGAAACGGAGCTAAATCTAGCAGGAACAACTGATGACGCCTCTCTTCTGCCAATCTCAAGGCTGACAACCCTTCTTCCTAGCAAGTGGCAACTCTCCTCAAGCGCCAAAGATACGCTTCTCGTTGCGACGCAGGATGGAATGATTGAGGGAGTTCACTTCACGCTTTCATATATGAGTTCCGCTGATGCAGTCTGTAGATGCGTTCTAGCAAATATTTCAGATTTATCCGCAATGGGAGCAGTCCCGTTAGGCGCGCTGATAAACATCGGTCTGCCCAAAAAGCTAGCAAGCGAAGAATCAATTGGCAGAATATCCCAAAGCCTGAAACGACTCTCTCATAGATTATCCTTCACGGTTCTTGGTGGAGACTTAATCTCCGCCAAAGCCTTAACCGTTAGCGTCGCTATGCTTGGACTTGTGGAAAGGACGCACGTTTTGAGAAGAAGGGGAGCGAAAGTGGGCGATGGGCTTTTTCTGAGTGATGCTCTTGGCTTATCCTCTCTAGGATTGCGCATCCTTAGAACTGCGAATAAACTTTCCAGTGATACTAAAGCCCGCTTTCAATCCGCAATTCGGCGTTACATTCAACCACCTATTAGAATTGAGTTTAGTAGAGCGCTCGCATTAAAAGGTATAGCTACATCCTGTATTGACCTCTCCGATTCTCTGAGCAAGTCTATCCTTCTTCTCTCCGAGAGTTCCCAAGTTGGCTTTGAGCTTTGGTTTGAGAAAGATGTGCTCCATCCGTTGGTTTATAGCTACCACGGAGCCATATCTCAAACCCAAAGACGTAATCTCCTTCTCTCCGCCGAAGAGGATTTTGAGTTGCTCTTTACCGCCAATGAGAATGGCATATCCAAGCTTCCGCCCGCCTTCAGGAAAAGAGTGATAAAAATTGGACGAGCCATACCAAAAAAGGATGGCGTTTTCGTCGCGCAGAATGGGAAAAAAGTTTTAATTAAAGAAATCGGTTATAGGCACTTTTAATTGAGTAAGCCAAAGTGGCTAATATCTTACTTTGAAATCTTCTCGCCCAAATAAACTTTTCTTAGTCTTTCAGAGAATCTATCAGCGGAAAAAACCTTTTGACTAATGACTTTTTCATAATCTCTTAGGGTAATTCCAAGCTGGGAATATAGCTTAGTTAACACATCAAGAAGTATCTCATCCACCTCTTCTCCCACGAGGGTTCTATCAGAAGCCTGAAAAGTTAATCTAACTGCCACGCTCTTCATTCCCGGTGGAACTTGCTTGCCAAAGTAAACGTCAAAGGGTTTTGCGCTTAGTAGAAACTCGCCACCAGATTCAGATATCGCGCTTAGAACTTTTTCAATTTCCATGCCTGCTGGCAGAAGAAGAGTAATATCTCTAAGAGTTGGCGGAAACACTGAAAAGCTTTTAACTTCAACGACATCTTTGGCATAGGCAGCAAGCGCATTTATGGATAACTCCAGATAAGCTAGCTTTTTCTCCACGCGCTCCGCGTTAGTGATCTCATTGCAAACCTCGCCGAGAAAGCCCGCCAATTCCCATTTCTCGTTAGCTTGAATGTTTACCGCAAAACTAAGTTTTTCATCAAGAAAAGGAACAAAGATGCGAGCAAGCTTAAAATTAGTGATACCCAACCTTTGCATTAGCAGGCTCAACACGCCCTTGAGCATGAAAAACGGGTGCTTATGCCTGAAGTCATCTGAGAACATTGCTGGAAGGCTAAAGTCCTCTCCATATATTATGCCTAAGGTATTCTGCTCATACAAGCTCCTATCCCCAGAGTTCAGTTCATGAGCGTAGCGAGAATTAAATTTCCTTGGAGAGAAAATCCTGCCAATTTCAAAGAAGAGTTGCGGAGTTTCAAGGTAACTCAAATTTCTCACCACAGCATCAATCAAAGGAGGCAAAAGGCTCGGAAGCAAGTATGCCTGGTCAGATGTGTCGGGATTCTGAATTGGCACAAGCTCCTCCGATGTGAATTTATAGGTTCTACTTTTCTCCTCGCTTAAGAATGCGTAGCTTATGGTTTGCTGTCCGCCAATACTGACAAGGATTTCCTCCAAACGCCGTTCAAATGCGAAGATTTCGTCCTGTTCCGCGCTCTTTAATGGAATTATTAACTCCCTTGGCTCTATTGCGTCAAATAGATTTACCCGCAGTACATCCTCCGCAATATCTTCCTTAATTGCCAAATCCCCGCGCCAGGATGGCGGAATGGCAACATAACCATCTCCCTGCGCTTCAGTTTTTACTCCGAGAAGCTTTAGTGTGCTCAGGATATTCTCCTCATCGTAACTCGTGCCCAAAAATGAATTGATGAACTGAGGCGTGAAGTAAATTCCCAATGGCCTTCCCTTATAAAGATTTGCGTCAACGAAACTTCCCTGAACAAAGTTTCCTGCGCCAATCTTCTCCGCTAGATAAAGAAACCTTTTTGCGGCAAAGGGAGGCATTTCAGGGTCAGTCCCTCTGCCGAAGCGAAGTGAACTTTCACTCATCAAGCCAAGCCTTTTGCATTCAACGCGAATATTTTCAGGTGTAAAGTAAGCGCTCTCCAAGAGGACTGATGAAGTCGCATCACTAATTTCAGTCTCAAGCCCACCCATAACCCCGCCGATTGCTACGGCTTTTTCCTTATCCGCTATGACGAGCATTGATTCGTCCAGAGTATACTCAACATGGTTAATGGCGGTAAATTTCTCTCCCTTCCTGGCGTTTCGGACGATAATGCCTTTGATTAAACGCTCGCGGTCAAACGTATGCTGAGGCTGACCAAGCTCAAAGAGAACGTAGTTACTCAGATCCACGATGTTGCTTATTGGTGTAACTCCACAAAGGCTAAGGCGGTGAATAAGCCAATCGGGGGAAGGGCAAATTTTGCTCACGTTAAAATAGGCGCCAACGTAACGAGGGCATAACTCAACATTTTCTAAAGTAATTGATGGCTTGTCATCTCCATCACCCTGAGCATCAAGAACCTCTGGCATTCTAAGCTCCCCGCTAGTAGCGACACAGACTTCCCTTGCGATGCCGAGATGGCTTAAGAGATCCCCACGATTGCTGACAACAGCGAAATCAATAACCGCATCAGCGAAGAACTCCTTCTCGCTCATTCCCGCAGGCTTCACAAGCGGAAAGCGCACCGGTGATAGCTTCAGTTCCTCAAGGGTTGGTATTTCATTTTCGTCTTTTTTCACAAGGACGGTAAGTCCTATCGGAATGAGCTTGCATTTTGAGACTGCCTTTTCTCTTTCTCCTGCGCGGGCAATCTCATAAACCCCGAACCCTTCCTTCTCATCGAGCAATGCAAGAATTTCAGCAAACTCAAAGCCCTCTCTAAGGGCATCAAGCTTTCCGATAGTTTCCGCCTCAATTCCTCGCTCAGTAAGAGCGCGGGCGAGCTCCTCCGCGGAAACATTCACATCAACAAACTCTTTCAACCACGAAAAAAGAATCCGCACTTCCTATTCTCCAACGGTGATTATAGCAGGGGATGATACCACGAAAAGTAATCATTATCTAACTATCCAAGACTTATGATAGAATGCTTGCCAAAAGTAAAACTATGCGCAAAATTGACCCAAAATACGAAACCGCATTCAGAAACTACGTAACTTCTCTGAATCACAATCTAGCTACGGGAGATGCGACTGAACGAACACACCGTTTAACTCTGATGGAACTTATTAAGTCTCTCCAGCCCGGACTTACCTTAATTCAGGAGGATGTTACTACCCGACTTGGACGAGGAGAAGTTCGCGGATATGTATGCGCAAACGCTCACCTATGGGATATTCGCCGCACGAGTGTGGCACAGCAATGCACCTAAAGAAAAGTTCAACTTTCGTTCCTCAGTTGACTTCATACTTTAGAGCAATCCGTTTCTCAAGGAAATATTCTCCTTAGGCTCGCTTCCTACGTGAAGGAAAGGCTGATTCCTAGGATATTCGGTTTTGAGCTTTTAATGGCACCTCATACAATTTGTCACTTGAAGTTAAGCCTACCACTTGCGGAGCTTGGATACGAATTCTTATGTAGGGAGCGCCTCAATATCTTCCTTATTAATACCCTTGTTCCAGGGATACCTCACATCAAGGGTGAAGCCGGCCTCATGCTTGATTATGCGAACAAGATAAAAGAGGGATCAAGGGCTGCAGTTAACGTTAAGAGGGAGAGGCCAATCCTTGTAGTGATGGGGAATCCCCCTTATTCGGGTCTTTCAGCAAACAAGAACAAGGGAAAACAGTGCAGGTGGATCGAGGATTTTCTGAAAGGAAAGGTTGCGGATGTTACATTTACGGCAACCTACTATGATGTTGATGGTATCCCCCCTAGGAGAAAAGAAGGTTTGGCTTCAGGATGACTACGTCAAATTCATCCGCTTTGCGCAGTGGAGAATTGAGAAAAATGGTTATGGAATTGTGGGGATGATAACGAATCATAGTTGGCTAGATAATCCAACATTTCGCGGAATGCGCGAAAAGCTGTTGAAAGCCTTTGACAAAATATATGTGCTAGACCTTCATGGAAACGTTAAAAAGGAGGAAAGAGCGCCAGATGGCAGTAAGGACGAGAATGTCTTTGACATTCAACAGGGAGTTGCGATTAGTTTGATGGTTAAGAAAGGTTCGGGAAATGAGGATTGATATGAAGAGAGTAGCGTTTTGCGATATTTTGGGGTTTAGGAACTTACTTACTTCAGCTCAGGCTGAGGAAATAGTAAAGGACATGAAAGAGAGGTTTGGTAAATGCCTACACAATGCTATATTTCATTCATCTGAACCGCCTAAACTTGAATCATTGAGGTCTTTTCAAAACGATTCGCAAGTTGGGGTGGCGTGGTTCTCGGATTCCTTTGTAATTTATGCAAAGAATGATTCTTTAGAGGCCTCAAGACGTGTAATGGAATGTGCAAATTGGCTCATTTTTAGAACCCTTTTCCGGAGCATGTTTCGATTAAGAGTGGGAATTGCCCACGGCGAACTAATCGTCGATGAGGAAGCGTTTATATTAGTGGGGAGGGCACTTGTTGATGCTTGCGAACTTTGTGGGAAGCAACAATGGATGGGTGGTGCGCTTCACGGCTTTGCTTGCAAAGTTGTTGAAACGGTTATGCCAAGTATATATGAGTTACCTATCGAAAAGATTTCTGCCAATTGGCACGTAGTACCATGCCACGTACCGGTAAAGAAAGAGAAAAGGTGAAGAAGAAGCTCACATACGAAGAGATAGAAACCTACTGCAAGATAGTCACTGCGATGGACGAGACGATAAAGATAATGAGGAGGAGAGACGAAGCTATCCCAAGTTGGCCTGTGGAGTAGATAATTACGCAAACGTTCGCCTACTCGCCGAAGAGTTGAACCTCAATTATCTGGTTCGCCTTGAAATCTTCAAATCGCAAATAGTAATCAACGGTTTTCACAAGTGCCTCGAGCGGTAGAAGCCCCACTACTTCGCTCCCAACGATAGACACTCCATACCTCTTTGCCTCCATCTTCACCATCTCAAAAACCCTGTACATCGGCGTATCAATGGGGTTCACGAGGTTCATTGAGATTTGCACCTGCTTTCTATCCTCAAGCCAAACCGCCATCGCCTTCACGTTTGCTAGCCCTCCCTTTGCCTCCCTAATACAGCTCACAATCTTCTTTCCGACCTTCATATCGTCAGTGTTCAAGTTAATGTTATAAGCGATGAGAAAATTCCTTGCGCCAACAACAGTTGCGCCTGCGGTTGGATGTGGAGCAGGCTCGCCGAAGTCCGGTTTCCAAAGCGCATCTTTCATCTTCTCGGAAAGTCCCTCAAATTCGCCACGCCTTATATCAGCGAGATTTTTCCGATGTGGAGCGGATGCCGCATACTCGTATAGATAGACGGGAATTTGAAGATCCTTCCAAATCCTAGCGCCAAGCCTCTTCGCTAGCTCAACGCAATCATACATACTAACTCCCGCAATGGGGACAAATGGAATTACGTCCACCGCGCCCATCCTTGGATGCTCGCCCTTATGTTTGGTAAGGTCAATTAGCTCCCTGCATTTCTTCGCAAGCTGAAACGCCGCTTCAAGGCAGGCATCAGGCTCTCCTGCAAATGTTATCACTGTTCTGTTGTGGTCAGCATCGGAGGAGTAATCCAAAAGCTTCACCCCCTGCACCGCGTTTATCACCTCAACGCATGCCTTCACCTTTTCCGCATCTCTACCCTCGCTGATGTTTGGAACACATTCAACGACACGCTTCATTGAGTATCCCTCCGGCTTTAGTTTTAAGATTAAAAACTGATGGAGTAATCGCTTTAAGAATAATGCAAAAAAAACTCGTTGGCAAATTACTAAAATAAATTCCCCCTTGCGATGCTTTATTTTCTGGTATAATTTTTTAACTTCAAAGGAAGCCTGATATGAGACATATACGGAGGGTTCTTTTTGGATTGCTCCCCATTGGTGTCTGGTTCATTTTGACGTCAAGCGCAAATTCGCAAATGAGCACTGCCGGACCTAGGGGAATACCTATCCCTCCTCCTGAGGGTATGACGCCTGAAGTTCCTTCACCTCTTACAAAAGAGCCTGAAGTGTTCATCCCGCTACCAACCAAGGTATGGGCACAGGATCTTCCCAATGACAATGGCACAGGGCTGGTGGTAATCTTTGAAAAGGCGGAGGGGGAAACTGAAGAACAATTTTACATCGTCCTAATAGCTGAAAGCCCTGAAGGGCCCTGGTATGAGGCGGTTAGATTTCCTGCGGATACTTCCTTCAAGGATGACTATAGTTCATACTTTCCAGGTTTCTTTTGGTTTAGGAAACATAAGGAGCCAAGAACCTGGCATGCCGCGGTAATTTCGGAAGTTTCAGTTGGAGAAAGAGTAATTCCAGAGAAGGGCAAGAACTACTACCTTAAGCTACTAGCTGAAAAACAGGGAAGGGTAGTGGAGTATCCGCAGCTCATGGAAGCTAGAACGAGAGTAAATTGGTTTCATACCGCAAGGACGAACAACCTCATCTTTGCAGTTATTTTTGGCGCTGTAATACTATACTACATTGCGCTCGCGAGAAAAGACCCGAATCTCTACATTAGAAAAATCGCGGGGCTGGAAGCGGTTGACGAGGCGATTGGTCGCGCCACTGAAATGGGCAAGCCAATTCTATATCTTAACGGAATGGACCCCCTATCAACTCTCTCAACCCTAGCTTCCCTGAATATTCTCGGAAGAGTGGCGAGACGGGTGGCAAACTATGATAGCGAACTCCTCGTCCCTTCAAAGGACCCAGTCGTTCTATCTGTGGCGCAGGAGGTGGTTAAACAGGGTTATCTTGACGCAGGTCGCCCGGACGCGTACAAGGAGGACAACGTCTTCTTCCTGACGGAAGACCAATTTGCATATACCGCCTCTGTTTGCGGAATTATGGTTAGGGACAAGCCCGCTGCAAACATATTTATGGGTTACTACTATGCGGAAAGTCTAATTCTAGCTGAAACTGGTGCTACAACCGGTGCAATTCAAATTGCGGGTACAGACTCCACTTCCCAACTCCCCTTCTTCGTTACCACCTGCGATTACACTCTCATTGGGGAGGAGCTTTACGCAGCAAGCGCATATCTTGCCAGAGAACCAAGGCTCTTAGGTAGCCTAAAGGGTCAGGATGTGGGCAAGCTATTTATTATGATTGTCATCCTTGTCGGCACTATTCTTGCGAGTGTGGGTTTTATGTTCGTCAGAGACCTTTTCAAAGCATTGGGATAAGAGATGCAGTTTCTTAAAAAGCAATTTCCAATCGTCTTGGCGTTCCTAATGGGAATGCTGATGTTCGTCAGGGAGTATGTCCCAACCGACTTTGCGGAGAGTGTTTACAACTGGTATGTCAGGTGGGACATAATTATCGCAGGTTTTGCGGGGGTGTTAGCTATTATTTCGCTCGTTCACTACCACACAACTAAAGTAAGACGGCGCGTTCCAGGCTATGGTTATTCCATTATCACCCTTGCCGCTTTCTGGGTGATGCTCGTTCTAACCTTGATATTCGGCTTGGAAGCGAAGGTTGAAGGTGGGCTAACTCCCGGTCAATGGCTTTACAACTATGTCTTTTTGCCGAACCAGGCAACAATGTTCGCGACACTCGCCTTCTTCATTGCAAGCGCTGCCTTTAGGGCATTTCGCGCAAGAACCGCTGAAGCCACAGCGCTTTTAATCGCGGGACTAATTGTGATGATTGGAAGAGTGCCCGCGGGCGACGAGATTGTCAACTTCTTCTCTCGGCTCTTCGCGGGAAATGAAGTCGGAGCTTCCATTAGCACCTTTGCGGATTGGATTATGAACAATCCCAATATGGCGGGATATCGCGGAATTATTCTCGGCATTGCTCTCGCGCAGATTGCTCTATCTGTGAGAATTATATTTGGTATTGAGAGAACTTATTTGGGGGGCGGGGAGTAATGAAAAAATTCCTCAAGTGGTTTTTGAGTCTCGATAGAAGAATTATCTACGCGCTTTTAGCTATTGCGGTCATCGTACCTATCCTAATTCCCCTTAACGTTCGCGTATATCCGACCCCTGAAGTCACAGGAGTTTTTGACACAATTGAGAATTTACCGGAAGGCTCAAACATTATGCTCTCTGTTGATTATGACCCAGCATCAATGCCGGAGCTTTATCCAATGATGAAGGCGATAATGCAGCACGTTATAAATAAAAGGCACAAGCTTTTTATCCTTGCCCTTTGGCCCCTTGGAACCGGCTTAGTTACTCAGGCAATAAGCGAGTTGAAGGAGGTTCCTGGAAACGAGTGGTGGACCGAAGGAGAAGACTATGTATTCTTAGGATATAAACCAGGGACTACCCTTGTGATAATGGGAGTTGGGCAGTCCATAAGAGATACCTTTGTAAAAGACTACACTGGCAAGCCCTTGGACACAATGCCGATAATGCAGGGTGTGGATAAACTCAAGCAGATGGATTACCTGGTAATGCTAGAAGCGGGAATTGCAGGTGATTACTGGATTGTCTATGGAACGGAGGTGCACGATGTTCCTGTTGGTGCAGGAGTTACCGCGGTTATGGCGCCCCAGTATTACCCTTATCTGCAGGCGAATCAGGTGAACGGAATTATTGGCGGACTAAAAGGAGCTGCGGAGTACGAGGCTTTAATGGATTTCAAAGGAAAAGCATCCCGTGCTATGGATGCCCAAGCCACCGTTCACTCTCTAGTATTCTTAGCCATCATCTTGGCGAATGTATTTACGGTATGGTTGCGCGCTTTGGAGCGGAAAGAAAGGGCAGGAGGTGTAGGGTAAATGAACGTGGTTTTTGCGCTTCTATTACAGCAAGAATTGCCTTCAGGTTTCCTAGCTGGAATGCAAAAATTCTTCGGAAGTCCCTCTATGACAACAATCGGGATATGGATAGCTGCTGGTTTCACTTTGGCTATGTTCTCATTTATCTTTGGCGATAACCCGCTCTTCAAGTTAGGTCAGCATTTGTATCTTGGACTTTCCGCTGCGTGGATAATGGCTCTAACATGGTTTAACCTTATAAAGCCAAACTTCGTATATCGGCTTATTCCATTTCTTGATCCTAAATACGGTCAGGCCGGCGCAACGCCTTTTGACCCTTGGGTCATCATCCCCGCGATTATGGGTATGTTCATCATTCTGCGTATAATTAGGCCTATAGCTTGGCTATCGAGGATTACCTTTGCCTTCTACATTGGTGGAGCAACAGGTATTGCCATTCCAAAGGTAATTAACGGTCTTCTTCTTCCTCAATTCTATTCAACTATAAACAGGATAGATGTGCTTCCAAGTAACGCAAGTGAAATTGTCCTTCTCATTAATTCCTTGATACTGCTCGTTGGCGCTTTAACAGTTCTCGTTTACTTCTTCTTCAGCGTGGAACACAGAGGGGTAATTGGAAGATTCGCTCGCGTTGGTATCTATTTCCTTATGATAGCCTTTGGTGCATCCTTCGGCTATACCATAATGGCGCGTGTTTCTCTCTTAATCGGCAGGATGCAATTTTTGCTTATAGACTGGCTTCACTTGAACAAAATATTCCCGGGCGCCGGCTAGTTATGTTCCGAAGCTTCCGTTTATCCATCCTTTGCTCAATCTTTTTTGTCCTTCTGAATGCCTTTTTCATAAGTCCTGCGTCCCTTGCTAAGGATAATAATCGTTTAGATTCTCTTCCCGCCAAAGTTGAAGTTGACCCATACGGAGTAGCTCACATTACCGCTAATAATCTCAAGAGTCTCTTCTTCACCTTTGGTTACATATCCGCAAAGGATAGACTCTTCCAGATGGACGTAACGAGAAGAAAGGCTAGGGGAACTCTCGCAGAAATCGCAGGAAGGGATAGATTGGAAGAAGATATTCTTGCAAGAAGCGTTGACTTTTACCGCTCAGCTGAGAAAGATTTGGCTTTGCTTATCGGTAAATCACCTGAAGCGGAGACAATACTAAACGCCTACTCAGAAGGAATCAACAGTTACATCTCTGATAACGGTCTTCCGCCTGAATATTCAATTCTTCCACCATTTGAGCCATGGAAGCCCATTGACACTCTTGCAATCGCAAGAAGTGTAGGCTTTATGCTTGCTGAAGACTTTCAATCAGAGCTTATAAGATTTCGGCTTCAAAATGCAGGTGGCACCCAAGCTGAAAACCTACAAAAAACTTTAGACGCGCTGGCTAAGCTGCCTCTATTCCCGATTATTTCCCGCAAAACAGAGCCTCGCTCTGGATTTGCTTCTGCATCTGAAAAAGCTCTTGGTAGTAACGCTTTCGTAATTTCTGGAAAATTTACCGATGGATACCCATTGCTTGCCAACGACCCTCACCTTGAGATTACCTTTCCGTCAATTTGGTATGAGGTATGGCTTACCCTTGATGGCAAGTTTTCCGTGCGCGGAGCGTCCATACCCGGCACTCCTTTAATCGCAATTGGTGCAAATGAGTATTACGCCTGGGGAATAACCGCACTTCAAGCGGACAACCAAGACCTAATCCTTATTGAAAAAGAAGATCTACCAGCGCTTTTTGACGCCGATGAAATTATCAAATCAAAAGCAACATTCAAGATTAGCGAAGGATTGAGGACTTTGGAGGAAGAAAGGACAATCACCTACATTCGTGGCCTTGGACCGGTAATTGCGGAAGAAGATGGCAAAATGCTGATTCTAAAGTGGGTTCAAGAAACGGAGAGCCTTGAGCCACTGGGCTTTTATTTGCTTTCCACTGGTAGGACAATTTCCGATTTTGAAAGGGGGATTAGCCTAGCGCAGACGCCTTATGCCTTTCTCTACGCTTCGCGAAAGGGCGACATTGCCTTTTTTGCGCGAGGGCTAATCCCCATTCGGGATTACGAGTCAAGCATTCCCCAATTGGTAAACAGTTGGAGCGACTTACAGAAGTATAAGTGGCAATTCTTCGAGCCAAGCTATCTGCCTAGCGTAATAAATCCAGATGAGGGTTACATTGTCTCGGCTAACAACCCGCCGGAGCTGGATGGCACGGGTAAGCCTACATTTCCGGGAAGTTACTCCGAAGGGACACGCGCGCGGCGAATCTCTATGCTCATCAAACAAAAACTGGCAAATGACGGGAAAATATCTTTGGAGGAATTGGCAGAAATTCAAAGGGACACTTACTCTATCTACGCGGAACAACTTCTGCCAGTCTTTGTTGAGCGAATAAAGAGTGGCAAAAACGAACTCAGTTCAGTTGAGGAAGTTGTCACTCAAGCGCTCATTAGCTGGAATAGAATGATGGATGCAGATGAGCCAGGCGCGCTCATTTGGCGTCTCATAGAACATAAACTTATTCAGACTGCGCGTGAAAAGTACGGCGCGCTATATGCGACCTATGATATGACTGCCCTTGCTATTCAAGGCTCTTCCTGGTTTTCCTTCACAGAGGAGGATTTAAGGGACGCTCTTTCTTTCGCTACTCAAAATTCATTTAGTGAAAACGGAACGATTTTGAATTATGGCGACAGGCATAAGATAAGGATGATTCATCCGCTTCCCATTTACTCGCTAGCGAGTCCTGGCGAAATTTTTGCAAGCGGTGGTTTCAGATGCGTGAATGTTTCAGTCGGCTCTTTTCACGATAGCACTTTTTACAAGGACTTCGGCGCAACCTTTAGAATGATAGTTGATTTAAGCTCTCCCCTTGAGAGGTACTACTCGGTTATTCCCGGTGGGCAAAGCGGAGATCCCAAAAGCCCTAATTTTTCTGACCAGGTTGAACTTTATACCTACAATACTTACAAGTACTTCAACTCTAATGGATAATTCATTAAATATAAGAGGTATTCTCTATTTGTTCTTTGTTCCTGGTAATTTAATAAATTTTTAATTCTTAGGGTAAAAAATATGAACAGATTAATCTTCAGAACATTTACTCATTCCTTAGCCTTTGTGTTAGGTTTTTCCACGGTTTTTGTAGTTGCATTTGGTTTTCCATCTGCATGGATAAGCCGAGCAATCGTGGATTATCAAAAGATAATTGGATACATAGGAGGGATGGTTCTAATACTTCTTGGCATCCATATCACCGGTAGCCTATGGGGTCTTACTCCCTTTAAGTTCTTGTTAAGGGAAAAGGCGTTACATCTCTCAAATAAGCCTTCGGGCTACCTAGGCTCGTTTATGGTTGGGGTCTTCTTTTCCGCAGGATGGACACCCTGCATCGGACCAATCCTTGCTGCCATCTTCACACTTGCCACAGCCACGCCCGGGGCAGGCATCGCTATGATGCTTGCATATTCCCTTGGGCTAGCTATTCCCTTTCTCCTGATTTCCCTTTTATTCAACTGGTTCTTATCCAGCCTAAAAGTAATTCGGCGCGCCATACCTGTTATCAATGTTTTCTCAGGAATTTTGCTCATCGTTGTTGGCATTCTACTAATGACTGGCGGTTTAGCCAAGCTGAATACCTATGCGGCACAAATTACCACATTCACCGGCGAAGAATACCTCTCTGGATATTCTCTCAACCTTATCATTGCACTTCTCGGCGGGTTTCTCTCGTTTCTATCACCCTGCGTCCTTCCAATGGTGCCTAGCTACATTTTTTACATTACAGGGCTTACATTCTCCGACATAATGCCAGAAGGCGCCTAGATTGAAGTTCTAAAAGCTTATCTGCGGAAGTGGTAGCACAGCTGGAAGGATTTTATTTTCAAACCTAGATTTTTCTCTACACCTCCCCCTTACCCGCTTTAGACAAAAGCAGAATTGGCTCTCTTGTTAGCTCCAAATTCCTCGTAGCGTTTGCATCGGATGTCTTTTCAGGATTAGGAAGTATCTCACCCTTTTCGTCATAGAAGGCCAGAAATAAACCAAAATCATCTTCAAATAGAATAAAATTGCCAGCGCTCTTCTCCTCTTTCAACTGCTCACCTGTGACTAGATTTTTTGCGTAATCTAAATCTGGATAAAATGGTGAATCCCTAAACTCCGTTAATGTTTCAGCCTTACTAGTCTTGAAGGCTCTTCTTATAATATCCGCTTGATAGTAAAAGGTGCGGTGCAACTTGTCGCTGTAATACTTGCGCAGAAGTGACAAGTTCTCACTCACTTCTCCCTCATATCTTGGGCTTATGGCAGATGGTTGAGGAAGGTTCATAATGTGCATTCTTCTCGTTTTTTCTGAACCTTTTATGTAGATAATAATAGCCTCCTCCTGTCCATGCTCAATCCAGATATCGCCAGTTTCTTGAGAGCTTCCGTCAAGAGGAATTTCTCGGCTCAGGTAGTAGTTGAATGGTCTCTTGAGCATTAGTTGCGCCTCATTTATCTCTTTGATGTTCTTGGGATACCTACCCAACTCATCCGCAAAAGCCCTGGAACCAACGTAAACGTATAGCCCTACCGCTTCCAGCTTTCTAAGTTTAGCCTGGCTTTCCGTATCTTGCGCCTGCGCATTGATTTTATCCTCGCCAGATTCTTTAACAGACTCTTTGCAACTGAAAAAGCTTAGCAGAAGTAGGAAATAGCATATGTAAACAACTATTGATACTATGGAAAACTTATTCGGTCTGAGATTTTCCGTCAGCAAATTTCTTAAGGCTTTCATATTTCTACAAATAACGCTTCAAAGGGAAAAATTAAACTTATTATCTACGCTGAAGACTTAAATGTAAATTTTGGTTCTTTGCCGGTTAGCAAACGAGCAATGTTTGATCGGTGGGTGAAGAGTATAAATCCAAAGGTTAGAATTCCTAGTGGAAGATAGGGATCAAGGTCATTTACTAGAATTGTTATTATGAGGAAGGAAAGAGATGCGGTAATTGAACCTAACGAAATGTAGCGGAAGAGAACGAAGAAGAAAGCAAAAGTGATTAGAGGTATAACAAGCCAGATCCCAATAAGGGCGGTAATCGCGCCAAGGGCGGACGCAAATCCTTTCCCCCCGCGAAAGCCGAGCCAAGGCGTAAAGCTATGCCCTAAAATGCAGGAAATTGCCACGAGGCTGAACCAAAATTCTGCAGAAGAAAAATATTCCGAGAATTGAAAAGAAGTTTCATTAAGTTGGTTTATCGAGCCGTTGAGGACTGCTCTTGCGACTAGAACAGGTGCTAGTCCTTTCATAAAATCAAGAAGTAGAGTGGAAAGACCTGCGCCCCACCCAAAATTCCTCCAAACGTTCGCCATTCCAATGTTGCCCGAGCCGAGTTTTCTGATGTCTTTGTGGTAAATTCCCCAAGAAATTAAATATCCAAATGGGATTGAGCCAGAAAGATAACCCGTAAGAATTAGTAAAAGATAAATCACAATTGGATTATATCAAGGCGGGTAGTTGCCACCTGCTAAAATAGCCCAAGGCTTAGAGTAAATGAAGGAAAATCACTTTAACCAATCTGAGATTCAAGGGTTAATTTTTAGCTTCTTCCTCCTTTTCACATTGTTTTTGCTTTTTAACTTAATCCGAGAAGAGGGTTCATTCGCGCAGGCGTTCCCTCCACTTAGTGGCCATCCCCTTTACTCTTCAATGAATGCCAAAGACCTCCTCCCATTTCTAAACACTGTTCGAAGAGAGGTGGGCAAAGAGCCCCTATCCGAAACGGATACCACTGAGATGCCAAAGCTTGGTATAGCAAAAGCCTTTTATGAATCAATATCAGCAAAGGTGATAGATGAAAGAAAAATTGTTAACAATGAAAGCCTCTTTGTTGCTTTAACAGTCCTGACGCTAGAGTTTGTAGAAATACTAGACGCATCATACGGGGTAATTCCACAAAACTCGAGGCGGTATAAGGTTAAAGAACCAAAGAGCGGAGTAGAAATTGCAAAGCAGAACTATGGGAATTTAACGCGCGTATGGTTTGCTAAAAGCTCCTATTCAAATGAGGAGTATCCAAAGGGCTACTTTACGTGACTTTGGGAGGCAGGGCTTGGCGACGAATATCCAAAACCAGCAGAGGATTTACCGCCTGAGTTTTACACCGCGCGGCTTTTACACGTGGTTATCTACGAGCCAGTCCCTGAAATACTGAAGGAGTATGCCAATGAGCTTATACCGCCATTTTTAGATTTAGCGGGTTATATGAAAGATGTAGCGCCGGGCTCATCCTCCTCGGGAAGAATACTAAGGGCCCTATACCTTCAGCGAGGGCGCGCATCAAAGCCACGTTAACTTTTACTCGGATACAACTATTCCTTCCTTCCGCTTCCACCAACCAAAAACCATCCGTTTAGAATTGAACGCATACCCAATCCTACCAAGATAATCCACAGCGATTACCCCAGCCCTTCCACCGGTTTTTTTCTCAAAAATTGATATAGCGAGCTGTCCCGCTTTTATAGGTGCCAGCCCATTTGCGACTAAATCGGCGCAAGATTTTGCCAAGACCGCTTTCATAATTGCCTCGCCGATACCGGTTGCGGAAACCGCGCAAATATTGTCCGCGTAGGTTCCAGCGCCAATAATTGGCGTGTCTCCAATTCTCCAGGATGGCGCATAGAATATTCCTCCAGTTGATGTCGCAGAGGCTAGGCGCCCATAAACATCCAGCGCTACCGCTCCAACGGTTCCGTGATTGTCATAATCTTCCGCTGACATTTTCATTTCTAACGCTCGCCTTTCCCACTGCTTTCGTCTCCATTCCGAGATTAGACTCTTCTCGCTGATTAGCTTTAGTCTATGCTCTTTGGCGAATCTCTCAGCCCCCTCCGCCACCAGAAAATTACTTCCAAGCTCTTCCATTACGCGCCTGGCAAGCTGAATTGGATTTTTGACTCTACTAACAGCGCCCACAGCGCCAAAATTTAGTCTGTTCCCATCCATAATGCAGGCATCCATCATCACCCTTCCATCGCTTCGGAGCGCAGAACCAAAGCCTGCATTGAAAAGCTCATGGTCTTCAAGCATACACACCGCGCGCTCAACCACATCCAAGGCGAAGCTTCCTTGCTCAAGCTCAGGCGATACTTCCCTAAGAACCATAAAGAGCACTTTGCGCATTTTCTCAAAACGCCTTTTCTGAATTAGTCCCGCTCCACCGTGAATAATAAGCGCAATATTTTTTGTTTTCCCAGGCATTATTCCTATATTCCTCGGTTCCTTTACTTTTGGCAATTATCGCAGAAGTAAGTACCACGTCCGCCTAAATATACTTTTTGAACAGTGTAGTTATTCCCGCAACGGAGACAAGCCTTCCCCTGTCGCATAAAGATTTTAAGCTCGTCTTTGAATTTGCCGGATTTGCCTTCCGCATCCAAAAAGTCGCGAAAGGTTGTCCCGCCCTTCTCAATTGCGTTCTGAAGAATCCTACGCGCTGAATTTATTATCTTGCGATACTCTTCCAAATTGATTGAAGCTGCTCGCCTTCTTGGGTCAATTCTTGCGTCAAAGAGCGCTTCATTGGCGTAAATATTACCAATCCCGCATATGAACCGCTGATCAAGTAAGAACTCCTTGATTGTTTTACGTTTAAGGCCTTTGCTCTTCTCAAGTAAAAATTTCGGCGTTAGTCTCATATCGTTGTACTCAAGTCCAAGGTTCTTAAGTAAAGGATGATTCAATAGCTCATTCCCGACAGCAAGGGAAATTCTGCCAAATTTCCTCTTATCCCGATAGTTAAGAAATATACCATTGCTCAGCTTCAGAGAAAGAATTAAATAATCGGATTCGCCTTTACCTTCTTCAAGTGTGAACCAACCGCTCATACCGAAGGAGACAATGATATATAAATTTCCGCTCAACTCAAGAAGCGCCATCTTGCCCATGCGGGAAAGGCTCTTGATTTTCTTATTAGATACTTTAGCTTTGAACTTATGAGGGGTGACATATTTAATTATTTTTGGATAGACTAAACGAACTGTAACGATTTTACTTCCCTCAATTTTTCCCTCTAGGCTTTTAAGGATATTTGTAACTTCTGGAAGCTCAACCATAATTTTGCGTCCGAGATTATAGCATTCAGTATTACCTATTTTGTTATGAGAGAAGGTATTATTTTGCCTATTTTGGATGGACGCGGTGGTACTTTGAATTTCAATCTCGCAGATTTGAAATTATCGATAAGCGGCACTCTCCCCTGATGCTATTTATAGGGATTACCTTCGCTTCTTTGTAAACTTCACATCATTATGATGGGCTCACTTATCCTTTCACCGCTTGCGCTGCGCTTTTCGAAGCGTACACTGTGGAATGATTATCAAACGCTCTTTGAGTCTACCATTTGAGCCCCCAAAAGTTGATCGTTTACTTCTACATACGCCTATACTTACGGAAAGTATACCCTAGACAGGGCTTCCGCCTAGTCCTAGTCTATGTTTCTCTCTTTTACCTGAACCCGACTACGCCCCTCCCGCCGCCTCCATTATTAGGGCATAGGACGGCGGCGGGATGGGCTCGCCCAAATGCCTGCTAGATGCAGGCAAGGAGTGTCCGAAGCTCCGGTTAGCTTGTCCTTCGCTTCCGAGCCTCCTACCTGGACTTGGGCGAGCCCTATGGGCTTGAACGGCTTTGTGAGGCTCAGGCAATGGCTAGAGAGGTCCCTCGCCTCACCGAAGGTGCGGGGGAACTGAACTGAAGGTTGAACTGAGCCTGCTCTACCTTGCGCTGACCCCCTCTCCCCCCCTTCCCCTATCGTCAGCGATTCTTTGCGTAGCTCTCGTCTGGCAAGAGTTGTCCACAATCCAAAGAAGCGTTTTCAGTGGCGAAGAAAAATCCGCTTGACGGTAATCTTGCGGTTTCTGCTATGCTATCAAAGCCACTGCCCTTCGCCGAAGCGAATATGGAAAAAGCTATCGGTTAGGCAAGAGCGGGGAATTGCCACCCGTGAGCCATCAGCAAGCTCTACGCGGTAATCTCTGGGGCTTGCCCGCCCTTGGTGGGCAGAAAACGCAGTCCTAACATACTTGTTAGCCTTCGGCTAATTGAACCACCTAGACTGCGTTTTTCGTTTGCTCCTTTTGCCCCAGAGGTAGAGCCTTGCTGTGAGGGGCAGTGGCATGAAATCATTTGACTCTTGGCAACCGCCTACTCCTTCACTAAAGCCTCACTGGCAATCACTTGCACAACTACCGGTTCCACCACCTTTTTCTTTGGCTCTTCAAAAAGCCCTGCCTGCCGACTAAGCAGAATCTCTTTGAGCATTTTCACCTGCTCCTCAGGCGTATTCTGCATCTTCCGAAGCCCTCGCAAATCCTTTTTCTCCTTTGGACTTAGGGGGTTTGTGGTCAGCCTATTTCTAAGCTCCGCAATCGCTTTCTTCTCTTCACCCTTCACCTTTCTGGCAAGCGTATTAAGTTCTTTCAGCGTCTGGCGAACAAGCGGTTCGGATTCAACAGCATCCCGCTGGAGTATCCGCTCCTGCGCAGTCTCTTGGAATTCCTTCTCAATGGTGCGGACTTTGGTGTTGAAGCCCTTGGGAAGAGCAATTCTCTTGGTTCCCGGGTCGCACTTGAGTTTCTTGGGAATATCAATTTGATCGCGCGATACCACCTTGCCGTCCTCATCTGCAAGTTAAAGAGCTGCGTATTCTCCGGTCTTGCAGAAAACCACCAATTCATTCTGGCTATCCGCTCGCGCCGATCGAACCTTGTTTGGAAGCTCCATAACTCTCCTGAAAACTTCCGGGTTTTTCTCTCGTAAATCGCGCATCACTTTTACAAGCTCGGCGAAGCTGACTTCCGCTTCCTCCTCACCTTTCGTAAGCACGCCCTCCTCGCCCGTGTAGATTCGCTTAAACAGCTCAATGTCTGAAAGTTTCTCTTCAGGGCTCAGGTACTTCTCATCCAGTCCAATGTGCTTATGTATCTCCTTGAAGCGCCGAGTAAGTCTCTCCTCAAGACCCAGCTTCGCTTCCAGTTTGTGTTCCGGGAAGAAGTTAAAGGTGTAGATTAAATCGTGCTCGGTTGATACCCTATCCACCCGGACGACTCTCTGAATTAACCGAACCGGATTCCAGTGGAGGTCATAGTTCACGACAATGTTACAATCTTGCAGGTTAAGCCCTTCGCTCAATATGTCCGTTGTGACTAGAATTCTTATCTTGTCTTTCTCTCTAATTTTCGCCCTATTTGCCTTAGGCGCGAACCGCCTAACCTTCTCAAGCATATCGCGACTACTTCCCGAAACGTAGTCTGCGTCCGGGTAGCAAGCCTTAATCTCCTTACCGAGATACTCCGCCGTAGTTGCGAATTGCGTGAAAATTAGGACCTTATTATCCCTCAAAGGTTCTTGTTTTAAGTAGTCCAGCAGCGTCTGGAGCTTGGCGTCGTCCGCGGACTTTAGCCCCTTCACCAGATTGAACACCTCGGTGAAGACCTCCAAGTCAGCCTCAATATCCACCTTCAGGCGGTCTATCATAAACTTCTCAGGCGCATATCGTTCCGCGAATTGCTCCATAGCTTCCTCAAGTCGTTCGTCATCACCCGTCAGTCTATACCTCCTAAGCTCTTCCGCCAGCAGTCCCGCCGGAACGACGCCTTTCTTCAGATAATCCAGATAGTGCTGGTGAATCTCCTCCTGGTTCTTGACCGAGCGCCTGAACGCTGCCACGCTGCTCTCCAACCGTTTGAAAAGGATCGTCCGCATCAAGGCCACCAGGTTCTTCCCGGCGGTTTTCAGCTGCGCCAAGTCCGGCTCGCCTTTAAACTCAGGCTTCACGTAGTGGTAGAGGTCATACCGCGCGTAACGAATCTTCCTCAGGAGCTTCTCAATCTTTTCGTAAATCCCCGGGTAAACTTCATCTATTGAGTAGTCAATCCGCTTTGGCGGTTTCCGCTCCGGGAACTTGAGGTTCCCGCTCTTCATATCCTCCTCATAATATTTCTCAATATGCCTACGCGTTCGCCGAACCATCACGTATTCCAACAGCTCTGGGAGTTTCTTCTGCCCATCCTCAACTGCCTTGAAGAAATCGGAAAGCGTTGGTGGGCCAACTGGAATTGCTGTTGCGTCGGTCGCGTGAAATAGCTTCATCTGCGATAGTATGTCTCTTGCCTCCGTGTTATACGGCGTGGCGGTGAGCATTATGACCTTTTTCCTAAAGCAAATCTCCTCAAGCGCCTTGTAACCTTTCGTGAAGGTATGCCTGAAGTGATGCGACTCGTCTATCAGCACGACTGGGCGAGCCATCAGGCGCTCGTCTTCCAGTATGTTTTGCACCTTGGCGCGCGAAAAGATGCGCACCGGCAGGTCGTACATATCGCAGACATCCTGCCATAGCGGAACCAACGCCGGCGGGCAGATCACGATAGCCTTATCGCCCGTTCGAGAATAGATGTCCGCCAAGCAGCGCCGCGCCCATGTAGGTCTTGCCCAAGCCCACCACATCTGCCAGAAACACGCCGTCGTACTTCTCGAGAATCTGCCGCGCCTGAATGACCGCGTCCTTCTGGTAATTGAAAAGCTCCGGCACTTGCTCGCTCTTCGGCTTGTGAACCTTCTCGTCTTCGTCAAGCCGGTCCTTCACCAGTTCATAGGCTACTTTGAGGTAAATCTCATACGGGGTGGGCTCGTTCATCGCCCAGGAGCTTTCAAGAACCTGCATCAGTTCTTTATCAAAATCCTCGGACTCACTCCACAGCCGTTCAAACCACTCGCTCAGCTTCTCGTGATTCTCGTTACCTGGCACCACCACGTTCAGATCGGTGTTGCTGGTCACGCCCGCAAGTGACAGGTTGCTAGACCCGACAATCGCGGAGCCCCGCTCATACCGGTCTTTCGGATAGTCCACGATGTAGGCTTTCGCGTGGAGGATGCCCTTCGTATAAACGCGAACCTTGATTTTCCCGTCCTTCACTAGCCCCGCGAGATACTTGATATATTCCTCGTCCTCGTCAGTCTGCGGAATCTGCGAGGCAATCTCCGTGAGCTTCTCGCTCTCCCGCTTCACGGCCTCCGCCTTCTCCTGGGGAGTCAGGTAGTTCAGCGGCTCAAGGCGCTTCTCCACCGCTTCGGGATTGCCCGTTCCCAGCGCCAACGCCTCGATAGTCTTCAGGTTGCTGGTGGACCCGATGAGCAGCCTAAGCTCCTCCGTCTTCGCCAGGTGCTCCTTTATCGCCTTAAAGCCCGATAGGAAGAAGTAGCCGACCGCGAACTTCGCCCGCTCGGCGTTATCCAGCAGCCGACCGATATGCTCAGCCAGCTTCTCTTCCCGATTGTCGATTATGTCGTGTGGCATTGGTGAAGTTACTCGCCTCCCAGCGGCGGTTTGAGAACATCCACAATGAAACTCCGTTTCTCATCTTCTAGGGTATTCTGCTCAAGCCATTTGAGCAACTCTAACGGCGGGCAAGCCTCTTTTGGAATGCTGTCGTGGTGTTGTCCCATTAAGTATCTTCGCAGCGTCTCAGGCACGAATACGAGTTCACCCACTGTGAATTCACTCTTCGCACCTACTATCTCCTTGCCCCATGTCTCGCTTTCCTTCCTGCGAGGGTCGTTAACGTCCATGTGAGCGTCATCATCCGATATCACCTTATGCCGGATTCCCATTTCCTTCATCAGTTCCATGAACTTAGGTATTTGCTTCTTTCCTCCACAGTCCAAGATAACGGGACGGGGCTTGGCGGTGTCAAGTTGCTCAGCCAGGTAGTTCAACGCGACCTTCTCTTCGTGTCCCTCGGCGAGTATAACCCACTCCGCGAAATAAGCAGACTTCCTGTCAGCGTTCAGCCACAGCGCGAACCTGAACTCATCCTTGTACTCGCCTGAACTTGCTGCTGAAACGAAGTCCTCGGACGCTTGCCTTACAACAGACAGGCGGTCACTCTTCTCCAACCTGACGATTCTCTTGAAATCCTCGTGTTCACTAGGCACCACATACGGCGAATGCGTCGAGACTAGGACTTGAACTCCGCCTTGCTCAGCAAGCGACATTAGGTAGCCTGCTAATCTTTCTGTTTGATGGGGGTCGAGATACAGCTCTGGTTCTTCAAAAAGAAGCAGCTATAACCTAGCTTCCTGCGGCTTTTCCTTCTTCTTCAAGGCCTCCCGGAACTTCTCTACTTTCGCCCACAGGCGGATCATGGCGAACAAGAGGTACCTCTGTGGGCCATGACCCATACTATCCGGCGAAGTCTCAGGCATTACGCCTTCCTTAACCTTCACATCAGCAACGCGAGATACGATATCAGATGCTGGTATACCACTGAATTTGATTTTGACTACGGTCTCCCAATCAGAGAGCGCAGCGGACAGTTCACTCTCTATTTCCGACAGAGTATTAGGGATACCCACTGCCTGGCTCTGCTGCGCACTTCCTCGTAACTCTCTCTCCAATTCCTGCAACTGCTCCTGAAGCTCATTGAACGACTTCATCTGAAGCACCGCCGGCTCTATTATCTCTTTCATCATTTTCGCGAAGATAGCACCGGATTGTTGAGCCCCTTTCAGTTCATCAGGAAGGCTCTTCACAGTTGGAATATGCAGTATGTCCCCGACCTCAGACAGACCCACAGAATCCCACCCCAGGAACTTGGTCGGTGACAGTCTTAGTTTGCCGTTCTCCATCATGTATGCGTTGAGGAATGTTCCCCTTGCCTTCTTATCGACTTCCTTCCTCACGGCAGTCCTTCTGACAGTCATCAGATTCCCTGGAAGCAGATACTTCTTCGTCTTCAACGCTTGAATCTCTTCATCACTTAGGTCGCCAAACGTGATTTCGACCCACAGTTCATCAGCTCTACCATTCTTCCCAACGTGGAAATCCTCCTCGGCGACGCCTGACCTATAATCCTCACTCAAATAGAAGAATCGGATAGCCCTGAAGAAATTGGACTTGCCCGAGTTATTCTTACCAACGAGTATTGAGAAGTCTTCAAGGCGTGTAGGCTTCGTAGCGTCTGTAACCTCAGGGAAGCTGCGAAAGTTGTTTATTAGAATGCTCTTTATCTTCATCATACGCTCCTCGCCTTCTTCAGGCGGTTGGTTACGAGTTCAATGACGGCGCGGTAGACCTCTTCGCGCTCTTCTTTGGTGAGACCAAGGATATCAAAGATGATGTCATCCAGCGCCCGGCGGTCGGGAAGGACTTTATCAAGCGACACATCCTCTAACCTGATGTTGCTGAAGTCCTTGTTCGGCTTGGGCAGGCCAAGTTCTTGAAAGACACTGTGGACCTTTCTTCGGGCAATTGCATCCAACGCATCGGCTAACCTCCGCTCCGTCTGAGGCCCCAGCTCTCTAGGATTGACAATCTCCAGTCTGCCTAGGTCGCTTTTGACGAGAATAGTCGCCCCTTGCCCAAATCCCTTTCGGCCGTATATCTCAGCAAGCAAGACCGTCATAGTGCTATTAAGCAGGGCAGCGACAACGTCTAGGGAAGTGGCGTATGGCCGCAGCCCGAAGAAATTCCCAGTGAATGGGAGCTCATCGCGATTCACGTGGACGATATGCCTGTCTCCCCTCATGGCGAGCCAGAGGATCGGTGCTCTTTTTGAGACGACCTTTCTGGCGATTACTAAAGCCTTGCCCGTGTCGATGTAGGAATCAGGTCTTGATATCTGTACTGAGGCATGGTCGCGGGGATTCTTCACGATCTCGAGCCTTTGGCTTATAGGTGCAGTCGCCTTAGCAATCGGTCTTATGTACTCGCGATAGCCGCTCTCCTTAATTCCGGTGATTATGTCGCACAGTCTTCTCAGCTCGATGAGCTTCAGTTGTCCCCGGTCCAGTAGTACCCAGTAGATATCCGGCGCGCGCAGAGACTTCCCACCCCACTTGTTCCCGCCGTAAACACCTGCAAACGGGTCCTTGGTCGTTATCTTTAGAGATTCTTTTTCGTCCTCCGACTCCAGACCAGCACGATAGAGGTCGCCCTGGGTCATTGGAAAGACGCGAGCGTATGGAAGGCTCTTCCCTTTATGGCTGCGCTCAATGAGTTTCCGCTCAGCCGCGTTCTCGGTGTCCAGTAGCACCTCAGAGGTTACCACCGCCTCAAACGGCTGCTTGAACATCACGAACCGGGCAACGCTCTCCGCTCCTTCCTTCACGCCGCCCGTGCTCAGGCCCAGAACCGCGATTATCGTGTTCACGTCCGCGCGCTTGAAACTGCGCTTGACCTCGTTATCGTAGATAGAGTGAATCTGCATTCTCGTCAGAAGGAACTCCTGTAATCTCGCACCGTATTCTACATCAAGCCAAGCATTGGAGGATATGTAGCAGAAGACGCCCTTGTCATTGAGCAACGAAAGCCCCTTGAGGTAGAAGTAAACATACAAGTCGCTTCTTCGGTTTATTTTCAACTCTCCCCAGTCATCCTTCACGGCTTTTTCCAACTTACCCTTGTATTTGGCTATTCCCTCAGCCGATGGCTCAACTCCTCTTTCGAGGTCAAACGGATCGATGATTCTCTTGTATATGACATACGGCGGATTCCCGATGACGACGTCGAAGCCGCCCTTCTCCTGAAAGATCTCCGCAAACTCAATTGACCAGAAGAGCTGGCGCTTTTGCGGTAGCTGTCGCTTGATCTCGTTCAGGCAATCAATCTCGGATTGCAGCTCGCGCAGCCGCTCATCGCGCTTGAGCTCCTCCTTTGCCCGGTGCTCAGCGAGGTCAGCCGCGCGCTCCGCATCTGATTTCTCCAACGCAACAAGCTCCTCTTGGAAGGCAACGGCGTTCTGGTTCTGCACTTTCGCCCGCTCATCGGCGAGCGCCTTTATCCTTCGTCCACGATGGTCTGATACAGCTCTAGCTCCTTACGCTTGACCTCGTGCTCGGAGATGTCTCCGCGATTGAAGTAGAAGTCGGTCTTGGCCTTGCGGAGCTCCGTGACCTTTCGCTGTACGGCGGAGGACAGTTTACCCTTCACCGCGCGGATGGGGAGCGTAACGCCTGCAATCTCCTGCACGAGGCTATCGCCCTCACGAAGCTTGAAGGAAAGGCTCGGAAGAAGCGGCTCGCCCGCCGCCTTCATTCCCAACAAGTCCAGCTTCTTCTCGTCCGCCACCTCAATCAGCGTGAGCCACAGCCGAAGCTGCGCCACGCTTATCGCCCAGCCTTTAACGTCCACGCCGTAGAGGGAGCGCCCGATGATGCGCCGCTTCTCGGTGAACTCGTCCAGGTCATTGCCCGCCTGTCGAGCAAGCTCACGGCGAAGCTCAAGGATAACCTGCATCATCCCCACAAGGAACGCGCCGGAGCCGCAAGCGGGGTCAACTACTGCGACATTGAGAAGCGCTTCGTCTAGCTCCTCACGCGTTTTCTTGTCAAAGATGGGGACAATCTCCTCGCCCTCTTCGGGGAAGACGAAGCGGTAGAGGCTTGCCTGCCACTCGGCGTGGTCAGTACGGCTGGCAGAGGAGTGACTAGCGAGATACTCCACGAGCGTGTGCCTGCACATGAAATCCACTTCAACGCGCGGAGTGTAGAAGATGCCGGATTCGGTTCACTCATCGGAGAGCTCGCTGGTGTTCACCAAGCTCTCGTACACGATGCCAAGCATCTCCGGGTCAACCGCGATGTTCTGGTTAAACGGCGTGTCCTCCATCACCGTGAAGTTGTAGTGGTTCAGCAGGCGCTCAAAGATGCGGTCGAACATGCTGTCGGTGACCGTGAAGCCCGCGCGACGTCAAAGTCGCACTCCTTGAACAGGCCGCCGTTGAGGAAGGTCGCGAGCTTGAACGCGCGCACAACTTCCTTCGGCAATCCCTTGTTCTCATACCCGCTCTTGTTGTTGAAGGCGGAGAAGAAGAGCGTGGCCAGCCAGTCGCGGTAGAAGCTATCCTTCGGGAACTTCCCGTTCTTGTAGGTTTCCCACAGTGTCTTGATGAACTCCTGGTCGCCTTCCGCCAGCCAGCCCTTCCGCTGCACGAAGTAGATGAACATCAGGCGGTTCAGCAGCGCGTGAAGGAACTGGTGCGCCGTGTGCTCATCCCTTATCTGCCCTACTAACTCAGACTTGATTTCATTGAAGACCTTCTCAAAGTCTTTGAAGAACTGCTCGGTTACGGCTTCGCGGTCGAAGGCTTCCTCAACCTTGGTAAGTACATCATCCCAGGAGACTTTCCCGTCAACCTTCAGGCACGCAATACGCTCGGCGGCGGTACGCATCTTCTGGTCAGGGCCAATGAGATACCGGCGCAGCACCAGACGCCTGCCCACACGCTTCGCGTTGACGAAGTGCACACGGGAGAAATCAGGCGCGGCTACCAAGATGATGCTGGCGTCCTGGAACTCCGCCGGGAGCTTACTGATAAGTTCACGCTAAAGGCGGATGAGCTGGCGGTCGGGATCGTCCTCCTCGGTCTTGGCCTTCTGCACAAAGATGATCGGGTAGCTTGCAGCGCGGCCAATAACCCTCAGCGAATCCGGCGCGATAGCGCTTCTTACTTCCGCAGGAAGGCTTCTAGTCGGAAGCGGTTCATCCGCATAAGAGAAGCCGAGCGCGCTGATTAGCTCCCGGGCTTTCCCCAGTGAGTTCAGTTCACACAACCGTTTGTATGCCTCATCGGCTCGCAATCTCACGACCTCGTTTGTTACCTTACATACCTACTTAGACCGCAGGTGGGGCAGTTGATGAAGCCGGGAGTGGTCAGGCAGTTCGGGCAGCGGGAGAAGTAGCGACCGGCTTTGTTGTATCCGCACTTGCACTGCCAGTGGCCCAGAGGGGAATCTGCTCGCCACACCAGTTGCAAATGATAGCGTCCTTTCTCAGCTCGCGTCCGCGACTGAACCAGCCGGTTCGCAGGAAGAACACATCCCAGCCGTAAGTCAAAAGCCTTTCCCAATTTGCCGGTAGTACTCTCAATTCAACGTCCTTTCCTCAAGTTTCCGCAACTATGTCAAGAATGGAAACCGCGTCATCGTTTCCCTCCGAGACGGCGACCGCTCTTTTCCATATTCTATCAAGAATCTTCGCTCCCGCAAAGTCATTCTTCGGCGCGAACCAGAATCCGCGCCTGCCTTTAAGCGAGACCGCTTTATTGGCGAGTGATTGCATCCGCTTATCGGAGGATACCGTTGTTAGAACTACAAAGCCCGGCACTCCGAAACGCTCTCTAGCGCCACCTGAATGGTGGAATGCCATATAGACTTCCACCTTCTCACCAAACCTATTCGTGCTTATCGTGGAGCGGTCAATCTCCACGAAAAAGAGACTCTTCTTGGCGTTGTCACTGAAAAGTTCAATCACCAGATCAGGCACAACGGACTTCTTGAATCGCCTGCCTTCCTTATCGCGGAAGAATGCGTAGAGTGGCTTCGCCAGCTTGTAGCCGGGAAGGACATTCCACTTACTAATCCCGTCAGCCTTTGTGAGCGCGCACTCCAGCGACACCCAGAAGTCCACCAATACTAGATAGTGAACGACATTTGCAGGTGTCATTTTATTCAGATGCCTATGCCATGGAATCTCTTCACGTCCGATGCCTTTTCTCTGAGCAAGTAGCCTTGCGCTCTTCTCTGCAAGGGCATAGGCAAACCGCTCGCCACCTCCGTCCGTTCGCAGTGGCAATCTATCCAGATACTTGTGGTGATAGAGCAGTTTTAACCTTCGGTAGATACCTTGCTGAGAATCCTCACAGAATAACGATGCCAAGTGCTTCGCCTCAACGAAGCGAAACTTCAGCACAGCCTCAATTAATGACGCGTCCCTATCCGTTATCTGAATGGGTGGCGCCGTCTTCGCCCGCCTTGTTTTCGGAAGTCTCTTGCGCGCAGTTTCCTTACCCATTCAGCAGCTAATCTTAGCATCTAACCTCACTCCGATTTTCTCACAGAGAAAAGCGCCAGAGAATTCTGGCGCTTGAGAAAAGGAACAGGCTCCATTCACTCCTTTTTGGCTTTTGCCTTTTGGCTTTTGCGGGAATTGGGCTTTGGCTCTTGACTGCCTTTCTCGCCAAGCTCTGATTCTAACCTAGCAATCTCCTTTGACGCCTCGGCGCGGGTCAGCTTCCGGATAGAGTCGTAATTAGGCTCTTCGTTGCGTTTCCGATAGAGGTATCCGATATACCGAATCTGCTTGTTGGTTATCGGTCCTTCGGGAGAATCGCTTTCCGCTTTGCCGTCATCGGGAATCTCTTCCACTAGCTCAGGATGCTCTTTTCTGAACTCCAGCACCGAGTCAATCATCCCGTAAATCTCTTCCAGCTTGCGCGTGACTTTCTCCGCGCACTTCTCAAAGGCTTCATCGGGAGTAATCGTATCCTCGTGCAGGAGAATGAGGATCAGCGGATTGACATCCTCCATCGCCAAGCCGTAATCCCTCGGAGAAAAAAAGGATAGCGAGCTTGAGTGTCTTATCCACCCTTTCAGCCATAAACATCACCCCCTTTCGTTTCGTAATTTTGGCTTGAAGCTCTTCTTCGGATAGCACGTCCGCCTCACCTAGCGCCAGCTCTTCAATGAGTTTGTCGTCATCCAGCATCTCCCCAAAGAGGGCAAGCTGTCTGCCTTCAATCGTCTCCGGCGGGACAATTGAGAGGATGGTTATTGACTCGCCATCGCAGGAGACGCGGAAGGTAAAGCCCGCCAGCTCAAGGTTAGTCTCGCCAACGGGAACGCCCATCATCTCTCTCAGGGCAAGCGCGGTGAAGACGGAGAAGTGCTTCCGGTAGAGCTCGTCAAGTTTGTCTTTCCTGCCGTTATGCCAGCGGCAGAGCCAGACGAGCGAGCGCAAATGGCGCACAAGCAAGGGCATCACCTCCTTAGGTGGTGAAGTGAATCAAGGTGCTAAAGGAGCGAAGGGAGCCTTGCCTACTGTAGGCAAGCCTTGCCATAGTAGCAGACGGAAAGAAATCCGCAATAGCGTATTTAATAACCCTAGCCCTTCTCTATCTCCGGAGGCTCAATATCCTTTACGTTAGCTATCTCGCGTTTAATCCTCCCCCCCCTGTCTTCTAGCTCCGCCTCAATCTCACTTCTCTTACGCATAGCCTTTGAGCCTATCGCTTCTAAATCTATGACTCTTGCTTTTACTTCCATCGGCAGGGTCGTGAAGATGAGTGGTCTTTCAAACTTACCCTTCTGGAAGAAGCCCGCATGTCTCTGCGGGAGTCGCATCAGTTTGTTAAAGCAGAGTTCCCACTGCTCCTGTAGTGAGATGTGATACTCCTCTTCCGGCGTGGAAAGCCTAAGCTCAGCTTCCTCCTTTTCTAACATAACGTTAGTGGATTCCTCAGCAAGTCTCTCCGCATCCTTACGTGAGACCGGAAATATACCTGCGTTCCGGCGGAAGAGATAATTTGCTCAGCTAATTCTCTGGAAAGCTGAGCAAGGGACTGGTGGGCAAGCGTTAAAGACAGCCCAAACTTCCTAGCCTCATTCATCAATACCGCAAACGACTCGGTCGCAATGTTTTGGAATTCGTCTATGTAGAGATAGAAGGAAGTTCTTTCCTCCTTCTTCCTACTAAGCGTTGCCATCTCAATAGTTGCCATAAGGAGCGCACCTAAGAGGTCTGCGTTACCGCCGAGCCTGCCTTTACAGAGATTCACGAGGAGTATCCCTTGCTTATTCATTAGTTTCCCAATATCAAACGTGGACTTTTCCTGAGAAAGCAATAGTCTCACTCGGCAATCCGCCAGAAAGGCGGAGACCTTGTTCAGCGAGCTTTCTACCCAAGTAGACTTTTCCCTTTCGGGAAGGACCTCATAGCGGTACTTGAAATACCCCGCAAGCCTTTCATCTTTAGTCTTGCTAATCAGCAAGCCCCGGAAATCGCCGTCAGTGAAGACTCGCTCAAATTCATTCAGCGTGAGCTTATGAACAATGAGTAGCTCCAAGGTATGGCGTAGGATATCCTCCATTCTCGGTCCCCAAGAGTCTTCCCAGATGCGCCTGAACGCTAGGATGAGTTTGGCGACTTGTTCCTCCGTGGAGAAGCCTTCCTTTGGCTCTAAGGGATTAAAGCTAACGAGC
Organism: Planctomycetales bacterium; assembly: GCA_037441675.1. Taxonomy (GTDB): domain Bacteria; phylum 4484-113; class 4484-113; order 4484-113; family 4484-113; genus JBBIRS01. Next base: position 404,126 of record JBBIRS010000001.1, read on the forward strand.
GCGTCTTCCCGGCTAGGGTCAATCAAGACAACTTTTTCCGCTCTATCTTTGGTGAACGGCAGGACTGACTCAATCAAATCTCCGTGAGGGTCAATGACGCCTACTCCGCGTCCTTCCTGTATATCCTGAACGATTAGGTTGTGAAGCAAAGAAGATTTGCCTGTTCCGGTTGCGCCGATAACGTAGCAGTGAGTAGAGCGTTCAACTTCATTCGCAGAAAGAGGGATTCTCATCCCTTTGTTCTCGTATTCCCCGAAAATAATCTCACGCCCTACATAGACTTCCTCAGCTCTCTCACGAGCTTCGTTTCTCATCGCCACTAGCTGATTGATTTCTTCCTCAACCATTCTCCGATGAAGTATGCCTTCACCAACGGTTTCGTCTTCCCAGTGGTACGTGAGTCTTGCCATCATTCTGGCGACAACCAATCCAATCAAGAGCGGAATGACGAGGAAAATGACAAGCAGACCTAGAAGGATTTCAGTGAAATAACCCAACTCATTCCCTGAACCTATTTAGAATGAGCGCAGATTATAGCATCTCTGCTATAATCTGTTGAATGAAGGAGGAACTAGTGCCAATGCTCAAGATCGGTAAGCTATCTATGATTTTCTTTCTTATTACCTTATTTTTTTCTATTTTCTGCAATGGTTTGTAATTTCTTACCTTATTACTGTGCTCAGCGGGATGTCAACAGCCAATACGACAAGAACATTCGCTATTATGCTGAATTCAATCACCTAGTCGACGAGTTCGCCCAGGCTCAAGAGCCCGAGGATGAAGATGACCAGAGAAAACGTCTCTTAACTGTGCTCGAGCATAGCCTAGACCTCTATACTCAAATTACTAATGACACCGCTTACTCCGAATTTATCAAGCCTTATCCGGAACCACCAACCCTTCCCATTCAGGAACTCAACGTAACCCCACCACCCAGCAAGTTTTCTTACGACATCCTTACTGACCGCCGTCAATCATATCAATCAGATATAAATTTCACAGCCTTACTGGTACGTTCAGAGCTACTTATGAAATATGGCCGAGTGTCTGCAGTTTTTACTACGCATTAACACGACCCTGAGTTCCAAGGATTCTAAGCTAGATGCAATGCAGAGAGAAATAACCTCGGGAAAGGGAGGTTTTAACGCTTTCGCAACGCTTTTATACGCGCTTGCCAGTATCATGAGTACTGTTGCGGGTTGGTTGTTACCTAAATTTAATTCTATAAGACACTGACTCTACCTATCACAGTTTATTCCCCGCACCTTCTTGAAGCCGACAAGCCCAGCCTATGACATTCCATCGGCGGGAGGGGCGTAGTCGGGTTCAAAGTAAAAGAGAGAAACATAGACTAGGACTAGGCGGAAGCCCTGTCTAGGGTATACTTTCCGTAAGTATAGGCGTATGTAGGGGTAAACGATCCACTTTTGGAGGCTCAAATGGTAGACTCAAAGAGCGTTTGATAATCATTCCACAGTGTCCGCTTTGATTGTATAAAGTAAGATAGATATACTACGCACAGCTAAATGAAGTTC
>JBBIRS010000002.1:0-71238 GCA_037441675.1 Planctomycetales bacterium
CTAGAAGCTTTATCAGGGCGGTCAAGAACTATTACTGGCAATTGGCAGGTTATCGGTAATGGCGAATGGCTCTAGGAAGACCCCACTTTATGAAAAGCATTTGCAACTAAATGGAAAGATAATTGAATTCGCCAACTATCTTTTACCAGTTTGGTATCAATCTCCCGATTTAGGGAGCATTAAAGAACACCTTGCGGTTAGAAACTCTGCTGGAATGTTTGACCTTTCTCATATGGGCGAGATTTTTATCAGCGGAGAACGCGCCTTTGATTTTTTGCAGTACGTTCTATGTAATGACCTTCGCAAGATTGGCAATGGTGGTTGTCAATATACACTACTTCCTACCGAAGAAGGTGGAGTTGTTGATGATTTGATTGTCTATCAATTTAATCCTGAGCATTATTTACTGGTCGTGAATGCGATAAATATCGAGAACGATTTCAATTGGTTGTGCAAATGGAACGATGAAAAAAAGTATCAGGTTTCAATTGATAATCGCTCCTACGAATATGGACTTCTAGCGGTTCAGGGACCAAGGAGCGAAGATGTGCTAACAGAGGCTGGATTTGAAAATGTACATTGCATCCTTCCATTTACATTTAGAAGAGTCAAACACAAAGAAATTGAGGTCTTTCTATCCGCTACAGGTTACACCGGCGAAAGAGGGTTTGAGCTCATATGCAAAAATGACTATTTAGTCCCCCTTTGGGAAGAGCTTTGGCAAGCGGGTGAGAAGAGTAACGTTAATGATCAGTCGCTCATTAAGCCTGTAGGTTTGGGGGCGAGGGATAGCTTGAGAGTAGAAGCTGGATATTGCCTATATTCCCACGAATTAAACTTAGAAACTAGCGTCCTTGAGGCAAATCTGGGGTGGACTGTGAACTTCCACAAGGAATTTGTAGGTGATAAATTCCTTCTGGAGCAAGGCAAGAGTGGTGTTAAAAAACTACTCTTCGGGTTAAAGGTGGAAAGGGAATATGGAACCCCAAGGCAAGGAGCGAGGATTTTCACTTTAGAGCTGGAAGAAATTGGTTATGTTACAAGCGGGGTGTACTCTCCCGTGTTGGAGTGTTCAATTGCGCTTTGCTTCCTGAAGCAAGAATATGCTAAGCCCAAAATGAACGTATTAGTGGAGGCGAGAGGGAAAAATGTTCCAGCTATCCTTACTAAGCCTCCCTTCGTGAAACACAGATTATACCACTAGTAGGAGGGCGATGTTTTTATGAACATTTTATATGAGAAGACTCACGAATATTTAAGAGAGGAAGACGGAAATTATTTTCTAGGAATATCCGCTTACGCAGCTGAGCAACTCGGAGACATCACTTTTGTTGAGCTTCCAGAAGTGGGAAAAAGATTCAAGAAGGGCGAAGTTGTCGCAGTGATTGAATCTGTCAAGGCGGTTGGCGAATGTTATGCTCCGGTTGACCTTGAAATCACCGCTGTCAATAATGAACTTAAGACCAAACCTGAACTAATAAACCAGAATCCCACTGGAATGGGTTACATCTGTCAGGTAAATGTGATTGAACCAAATCAGCTTGAACAGCTGATGAAAGCAGAAGAGTATGAGAAAATGTGCGAATCTCTTGAGAAGGGGCACTGAGTTTATTATTGGAGATGTTTTATTAACTTATATAGACTTTTACCAAAAGGATATTATTTAATTCAAACGATTAACAGATGAGAAGGAGGTATAGGGTTGCCTTACATACCCAACACTGACGAAGATAGGCGTGAAATGTTAGCGGTCATTGGCGTTAAAAGTTTAGAAGAACTTTTCGCAACCATCCCCGACGAGTTGAAGTTGAAGGATGAGCTAAATCTACCTGCCCCAATGGTGGAAAGCGAGCTTTACGCCCATATGAAAAGCATAGCTATGGAAAATGTTTCTTTTAGCGGGAATAGGAATTTCGCAGGAGCTGGCGTTTATTTACATTACATACCTGCGGTGGTAAAAGAACTTGTCCGTCGCGGGGAATTCTACACGTCATACACGCCATATCAGGCTGAGGTTTCCCAGGGTTTATTGCAAGCCATATTTGAATACCAAAGTTATATCTGCGCGCTAACTGGAATGGATGCTACTAACGCAAGTTCCTATGATGGTTCAACCGCACTTGTGGACGCGGTGGTAATGGCTAAGAATATCACCCGTAATTCTCGCATTATTCTTCTGCCGTTCGTTCATCCTCAGGCGGTAGAAGTTCTACAAACCTATAACATCGGACTTCATCTTAAGATAGAAAATATTGACGCAGATGAAAATGGAGATTTTTCGATAGATGAGTTAGAAGGGCAATTGAGAGGAGGCGACGTCGCTGCTGTTGTGCTTCAGGTGCCGAATTTTATGGGATTTTATCCCGAAGGAATTCCAAAAATTATCAACTTGGCTCATAACTACTCCGCGTTGGTAATTATGTCTGTTTACCCCTTCGTCCTTGGCAGTATTAAGAGTCCAGGAGAGCTTGGAGTGGATATCGCAGTTGGCGAAGGGCAACCCATGGGGATACCGTCAGGTTTTGGCGGACCTCTGCTTGGCTTTATTGCCACAAAAGAGAGTTACCTCAGGTATTTGCCGGGAAGGATAATAGGAAGAGCCAAAGCACTGAATGGGAGAGTAGGCTACGTAATGACCTTACAAGCCAGAGAGCAACATATAAGGCGAGAAAAAGCTACTTCAAGCATTTGCACTAATCAGGCGTTAGTGGCTATTCAGTGCGCAATATATCTTGGAGCGGTGGGCAAGGATGGGTTTCACAAGATTAGTCGATTGTGTGAAGAGAATGCTCACTACGCATATCAAAAACTTACTCAAATGGATGGTATTAATCCGCTCTTCCAAAAAAAGGCACTATTTAACGAATTCGCTTTGGAAATTCAAGGAACTGGTAATGTGGACGCGATATACAATGCTCTTCTTGTAAGGGGATGGCTACCTGGTGTAAAGCTTGGCAAGTTCTACCCAAAGTACCAGAATGGACTGCTACTCGCATTTACCGAATTACATTCCAAAGCAATTATTGACGAGTTCTGTGATGACTTTGAGGAGGTGTTACGGAATTGAAGTTAATTTTTGAGAAATCAAAAAAAGGCGCTGGAAGGTTAAACGTTGCGGATTTTTCTGGAAGTACATTACCGAGTCCTTTTGTGCCAAAGGACCTAAGAAGGGAAGAACCCATTCCACTTCCTGAAGTAAGCGAGGTTGAGCTTGTTAGGCATTACCTAAAACTTTCTCAGGAGAATTACGGTGTGGATAGCGGTTTCTATCCTCTCGGTTCCTGCACAATGAAATACAATCCCAAAATTAACGAGGAAGTAGCGTCCATAAGAGAATTCACTGAGCTTCATCCACTTCAACCTGAATTTACAACTCAAGGAGCTCTAAGGTTAATGTGGGAGCTAGCCCAATACCTGAAAGAAATATCTGGGATGGATGAAGTGAGCCTACAACCTGCAGCGGGAGCACAGGGCGAACTCACAGGAATGCTTGTCTCTCAAGCTTACTTTAGAGAAAAGGGTGAAGAGCGTCCGATTATGCTTGTTCCAGATAGCGCTCATGGCACTAACCCAGCCTCAGCTTCCGTTAGCGGATTTAAGGTCAAGGAGGTCAAGAGTGACAACCGGGGATTGGTTACTGTTCAAGCTATCAGAGAAGTTGTGGAATCGCTAGGAGAAGACAAAATTGCCGGTATCATGCTTACAAATCCGAATACCTTGGGCATTTTTGAAAAAGAGATATCAGCGGTAAGCAAGTATCTTCACGGAATTGGCGCACTTCTCTATTATGATGGTGCAAATCTAAACCCTCTTCTTGCTTATGCTCGTCCAGCTGATATGGGGTTTGACATCGTTCACTTTAATCTTCATAAGACATTCTCCACGCCTCATGGCGGTGGTGGACCTGGCGCGGGTCCTATCGGTGTTACAAAGAGCCTAGCTCCATTTCTGCCATCCCCAATTTTAAGAAAAGGTGAGAATGGCAAATTTGAATTTTTTAGCCCAGAAAAATCAATTGGTAGGATGAAATTTTTCTATGGCAATTTCCTCATTCTAGTGCGCGCCTATGCATATATAAGAACTCTAGGGGCAGCTGGACTTAAAAGAGTTGCTGAAAACGCCGTCCTAAACGCTAACTATATTCAGGAAAGGCTCAAAGAGGCTTATGTGATTCCTTACTATCAAAGGTGCATGCATGAGTTTGTGCTTTCTTGTAAAAAGTATAAGGTTAACTATGGAATTACCGCTAGAGACATTGCTAAGAAATTGTTGGACAATGGAGTACATGCGCCAACAATTTATTTCCCGCTGATAGTAGAGGAAGCGATGATGATTGAACCAACAGAAACCGAGAGTAAAGAAAGGCTTGATGAATTTTGTGAATTGATGCTTTCTTTTTCTAAGGCAATTGAAACTGACCCTGAGGAATTTAGGAAAATACGAAATTTGAAAAGCTACGGTTTCGATGAGGTTGACGCGGCAAGAAACCCTGTGGTGAAGTGGAGCCCCGAAGAGGACAATTAAAACATTCTCAAATTTTACTCAAGGAATTTCATACTCTTCTCGCGTTAAGAGTGTATGCCCCTATACTCCTATATTGAATTATTAACCTTACCGCACTCTAACTGCTTTTCCTGCTAATATTTTGAATGATGAGAATCGCCTTTTTCACCTCTAGGATGCTTCTTGGCTACGGAGTAGACCTTGCAGTTGCTGAAATCGGAAAGAGGCTAGTCCGTGAAGGTCATACTGTAACAATTTATACTACGGATTTTGATGACACTTATCTTGACTATTCTTTTGAGATTAAGAAATTCAATATTGCTGGCGCTCAGTTTAACCGCATACTTCCTATTTATGAGCTGAACACCCAACTTGCGCTTAGAAAAATTAGAGATGAGCTTGAAGGCTTTGACGTTATTGTTTCTGCTACTTTCCCCTTTTACGGTATGTGGATAGCGACAAAGAAGCCAACAGTCTTCTTTGACTTTGGAAATGTCCCAACAAAGGGTTTTACATGGAAGGGAAAATTAAACTGGTTGTATCTCCACTTGATTGAAACCTACTTGCATTCATTAAGGGCATCAAGAATAGTCACTATCTCTCGGTTTTTATCAAGAAGATTTCTTCCTGAAACCAGAAAAAAGTTGGAGGTAATATATCTTGGCGGTGATCATTACTATAGCTTACTTGGAGAAATTCAAAGAGATGTAGAAATAGAAATAAGGAGAAAAGCTAGGCGTCAATGGAAAATAGAGGATGACGCGGTTGTAATTGCCTGCTGTACTAGATTGCATAGAAAGCATGCGCCCTATAAGGGATTAACAAACCTCTTAAAACTCTACTTAAAATTAAAGGAGCGGTATAGGATAATTTTAGTATTGGCTGGCATCGGTTCATCAGAAGATGTTAATTGGCTCAAGGATGAAGGCGCTATACCTCTGGTGAAGCTTCCTCCAAGGGAGATGCCTAAATTTTATCTCTCCGCAGATATTTATGTAACGATGACAGAGTGGGAGGGGCTAAATCTGCCAATCCTTGAGGCGAGCTGGTTTGGAGTGCCATCTGTGGCGTATCGTGTCGCTGCGCATCCGGAAATACCTGCCTCCATCTTAGTGGATACACCACAAGAGTTCATTGAAGCGCTATCAAACTTAATTGAGAACCCGACTTTCAGGCGAGACTTAGGCGAAAAATCTCGCGAACAGGCCGGAAAGTTCAATTGGGACGCAACCGCACATCAATTCTCAATGCTTCTAAAATCTCTCTCGGAATGAAAAGCACAATAATTGAAATAAATCTAACCTGGATGCTACTGAACTTAGTTCTTCTTTGCGTTTATGTTCCTCTTAGTACCCTAACCATCCAGCACTATATTGGGAATGAAGAGAGAGCCTTTCCGATTGCGTTACGCAATTACTTCATCCTTATACCGCTTTTTGGCTGGAGTAGGATTTGGTATGGCAATAATAATCGCCACCATCTTGCCTACACTGATTCTTGGTTTTTATCAGGTAAGTTTTATTAGTCCACCTGATCTGCCAAGCCATCCGTTCCCTATGCTTACTTTCAATCCCATAGATTTCGCTTTTTTCACGCTCACTATGAGCCTCTTTGAGGAATTAGCCTTTAGAGGAATTGGTATATTGCTTCCTACGCTTATACTGGGATCTCTTGTATAGTTCATTCTCAGAGCAGGCATAATTCAGAAAAAAGGCTTTCAGCTGGTTCTTCTCTGAACTCAGTCTTTATCTCTAGTGTTATCTTCTCAATCGTCCACGCCTCTAATCCAAACTCATCACTATTATCCTCAGTTAATATATTCCTTGCAGGAGTGCTGTTAGGCATTGCTTTCATATTATTTAGGAGCATTTTAGTTGTCCGGGGAATACACTTTGGATGGAATTTCTTCCTAGAATTCCTCAACCTTCCCATCTCTGGAGTTACCTTTTCAACAACTTGGCACCCTATATCACTTCAACTACGCAAGGAAATTACGCTCTTAGGCAAAGACTTTGGACCGGAGGCGAGTATTGTTCTAACCATTTTGTTGCTAGTGTTAATCGGGTATTTATTGACGTTTATACAGCGAAGTATCCATTCTTATCCTAAATCCGAAGAGATTGATTAGCCTGGCGGTTTAGCTTTCAAAAAGCGAAACAATTTCAAACTTGTTAACATCCACAAGCCCTTTATCGGTAAGCTTTAATTCTGGAATTACAGGCAGAGCAAGAAATGAAAGGGACATAAAGGGATTATCCAAGCTAGATGAGAGTTTTTCCTTAACTGCGCGCAAAAGAAGAGTGAGTTTGCGCGCGGTTTCAGTCGCACTTTCAACACTCATCAAACCGGCAAGTGGTAGTGGAACTGCTCCTATAATACTTCCATCATTAACTGCTATGAGCCCTCCGTTCAAACGGGCAAGTTGGTTTATCGCGTATGCCATATCATTATCATTCGTGCCGACGCATATAAGGTTATGTGAGTCGTGCGCTACAGAAGATGCAAGAGCGCCACTTTTTAACCCAAAACCTTTCACGAAGCCAACCGAAAGCTTACCTTGTCCGCTGTAACGCTCTACAACCGCTAGTTTAAGAATGTCCTCAGTAGGATCAGGCACAGCCTTACGCATTCCATCTACTTCAATCACCTCGCCCTTTGTGAAAATTTGCCCAAGAATAACGTTTATTACACGCATCTTGCTGCCACTTGGTTGAACCTTGAAGTCATCCGCTGATAGTTGACGGTTCAGATTGACTGAGCGTATTGCCCATTCAGGTATGGTTGGCGAAGAGATAGGAACGATGAGCTCGCTATTCTCCGCAACCATCTTTCCATCCTTGAAAACCGCAAGAGGCTTAAGCAAGTCCTCTTCTAAGTTATGAAGAAACTGAAAATCCGCCTTGTATCCAGGAGCGATAGCCCCGCGAAAGTACAATCTGTAGTAAGATGCTGGATTAAGTGACGCCATTCTAAATGCAGTCGTAGGTGAGATGCCGTTGCGAACAGCGAGGTGGACACTTGCGTTTAGATGACCGACTTCAAGAATATCAACCGGATCTTTATCATCGCTAACTATACACATTCTACTCATTGTAAAGTCATTTACTAATGGCAACAGCTCAAGCAGATTCTTTTCCGTTGTGCCCTCGCGCAAAAATATCCACATTCCTTTTTTGAGCTTCTCCCTTGCTTCTTCCACGCTTGTACATTCATGATCTGAAAGAATGCCACCACAGAGGTAGGCGTTTAGATCGTTACCGAGAAGACCTGGAGAATGCCCATCAACTATCATTTTTCTCTCATGGGCTAATTTCAGCTTCGCCATAACTTCTCTATCGTGAAAGATGACGCCGGGAAAATTCATAAGCTCAGCAAGAGCGACAATGCGAGGATTAAGTGTTAGCCTTTCTAAGTCTTCTGCGGTAATTTTTGCGCCTGAGGTTTCCATGTGAGTGGCTGGCACGCAGGAGGAGAGAGTGAAATAGAAATCAAAAGGTAAACTCTCCGAGAGTTTTAGCATAAGTTCTATTCCTCTTATGCCAAATACGTTGGCAATCTCGTGGGGATCGGAGACAGTAGAAGTTGTCCCCTTTGGAAGCACGGCGCGTGCAAATTCTGCTGGGGTTAGCATAGTCGATTCAATATGAATATGTGCATCCATGTAAGTTGGGGCGATGTATTTGCCTTTTAGGTCTATTACTCTACCTGCATTCGTATAGGAGCCGACGCCAGCAAAGTAGCCATCCGCGATAATAACATCACCGCTCTCAATCTTTCCTGATAGCACATTCACAATCTGCGCATTTTTTATGAGCAGATCTGCCGGCTCCTCGCCTCTTGCTACTCGTATCAACCTTTCATAATCCATCCACTACCTCCTGAAAAGCTGAAATTATATCAAGGCTAATCTACCAAAGTAAGCATAACCACTTGTTAATCCTAGTTCCCTAAAAGCCATACTATAAAAATCTTAACTCATTCAACCAGCTATCCAATTTTGGATTTGAATTTGATGTTTAAGACTGCTTTTTACGAACTTATAGTAAAATTAATGCGTAATCTCTAGTGACATATAAGGACAGCTCAAAATGGTAAAGAAAGCATATCTTACATTATTTTTCCTTTTTACTTTATTATTATTTTCCTCACCACTCGCTCTTTCCGAGGAAGCAGAGACGCAAGTTGATCAAGCTATTTCAGGTGAAAAAAGCGAAGAAGAAATTCCAACTGAATTAGAAACTTCCCTGCCTCGTTTCAAAAATGTTGGACTTTTACGCTTCAAGAATGATACTAGTGTGATGAGGGCTAGTGAAAAAACTAGACGGATTTTTCGGGATAGGCTTCAGCGCAGATTTCCGAAAGTCAACTTTAAGTTAATTGACCTGCCAAAAGAAGAAAACTTAGATGAGCCATTGCTTCTAAAGCAAGCTCAAAGAATTGGCGAAAAGTATGGCGTTGATGCTCTAATCGATGGAGATATCATTGGTTTTAAGATTACGGGGGGAGGATGGCCTAGCAGGTCAGTAAGTTATCCTGAAGTACTTTCGGTAATGCAAATAAGGATTGTTGAGACTGAGAGGGGAACAATTCTTTTGAAGTATAATCATGCCCCGAAAAAACCTAAGCTCTACCCGCAATCCATTCGCACTGAAGAGGAGCTTTTCGGAAGAGTCATTAGGGATATTGTTGATGAGTTTTCAGAGAAGATGAAGAAAGAAGGCATCTTCTACGAGGAAGAAGAGGAAAAAGAGTAGATGGGCAGAAAGGGATTGCTCTTCTGCTTTGAAGGTGGAGAGGGTTCGGGCAAGACTACTCAAGCGAAGAGGCTTTACGACTCCTTGATACAAAAGGGATTATCTGTAATCCTGACACGAGAGCCTGGCGGGACACCTTTTGGAGAAACTCTTAGGAGAATTCTTCGCTCAAGTGAATTTGAACTTACACCAACAGAGGAATTTTTGTTATTTTCCGCAGCTCGAGCTCAACTCGTGCGGTCGGTAATTAAGCCAAGCCTCCTTGAAGGAAAACATGTAATTCTTGATCGGTACTTTTATTCAAGTTTCGCGTATCAGGGTGGAGGAGGAGGGTTAGACCTAACTTGGATGCGTGAAATTACAGAGAGGCTCGTTGGTGACGCAACTCCTGACCTTGTATTTTTCCTGGATATCGATCCCAAAATTGGATTATCCAGACGTTTCAAAGGCAAACTATTTGAAGAAGATAAGGTGGAGGAAAGTAGTTCATTTCTGCGGGTGAGAAGAAACGCACTAAAGAAATCTCGTGATTCATCTGAAATAGAGCGCTTTCAGGCAAAAGGGTTGGATTTTCACAATCGCGTTCGGTCTGCATTTAAGAAATTGGCTAAGGAGAATCCGTCAATCTTCGTTACAATCGACGCTGATAAAAGAGAGGAGGAAATAGCCCAAATGGTGTTTTCTGCTGTTAGTGGTCTGCTTTTCACTTCTAAGAATTAAAGAGTCATAGCTTTTATATTCTTCTGTTTGATTGAAGGCTAATTTAGAGGGCAAGGTGCAAGGTGGCTTTATGATTTCATCCTTTGCATATTTCTCGTTAGAATAGTATTGGGGAGAGGTGGCCGAGAGGTTGAAGGCGGCGGTCTCGAAAACCGCTAGGCGGAGTAATCCTGCCTCGGGGGTTCGAATCCCCCCCTCTCCGTTACATCAGTATGGAATTGCTTGCCATAAGAGTAGCTGAAGAGGCATGCTCAGAACAAACGGTAAAACGTGGCACGAACTCTTGAAAAGAACCTGAAGCCAGCCCTGAGCGAAAGTGAAGGAAATTCACTACCCCTCCGCCCGCCAGGATACTGCCGATGTTTTGAGCGAAATAGGTAGGCAGATAGCCAGTTATAGATTACTCTCCTTAACTGAGGTAATTGGGATAATGCTGGCGTGGCTAGAATAATTTAAGTTCTGGTTCCAGTTGAAATTAGATAGTTAACTGTGCCTTGAGAAAATTGCAACCTTTGGTAAAATGTTTTTTGCGAAAATTCTGTAATAAGGTAGGATTATGAAAACGGGAATACATCCAGAACTAAAAATTGCGACGGTAACTTGTGCGTGCGGGAACACGTTTCAGGTTCTGTCAGTCCGGGAAAAGATCAGCGTTGAGGTCTGCAGTCAGTGCCACCCGTTCTTCACTGGTAGAAGAACCATCGTAGATACTACAGGACGTGTGGAGAGGTTTATGCAAAGGGCTGCTCGCGCAGTGTCTCAGGAGGAATTGAAAAAAACGAAACGGCGAAAGAAATCCTAGCCTTCAGCTTTTAACCCATCCCGATTTAGTTTCCAACACTTTAGCTATCCTTGCCAGACTTTTTGCGCTTTACCTACAGGATTGAAAGCACCTTTAAGGCTTAGCTGGTCTTATTCTATATAGTTAGCGTCTTTCCTAAAATTTAGAGTGTTATTAAAATGGTAGTATTTTAGAAGCGAAAATTATGATTACCATAGAAGCAATTCTAACCAAACTACCCGAGGCTGAGAAAAGGTACAGCGAACTTGCGCGAGCGCTCTCGGATCCGCTTCTCCCACAGGACAAAGAGAAATTCATAGAACTTTCTAAAGAATTCGGTAGAATATCTGAACTTCTTGAACTTTACAACCAACTAAGTAAATTAGACGGAAAGATTGAGCAATTAAGACAGGAAAGAGAAGAACTTGAAGAGAAGGAACTAATAGAAATAGCGGATCTGGAGATAGAAGAATATGAGAGAAAGCGAGAAAAGTTAGTAAATAGACTTCTTCAGATGATGTTTCCAGCTGATCCAAACGACGAGAAGGACGTTATACTTGAAGTCCGAGCGGGTGCAGGCGGTCAGGAAGCTGCGCTATTCGCTTCAGAGCTGGTCAGAATGTACACCCGCTTTGCAGAAAAAATGAAATGGAGAGTTGAAACAATTTCGATTAATAATCTAGGAACTGGTGGAGTTAAAGAAGCCATTCTTTCTATAAAAGGAAAGAACGTTTATTTCTGGCTTAAGTATGAAAGCGGAGTGCATAGGGTTCAAAGAATTCCCATTACAGAAAGTGGGGGACGAATTCATACCAGCACCGTTACCGTGGCTGTTCTACCGGAAGCAGAAGAAGTTGAAGTTAACATTGACGAGAAGGATTTGAGAATAGACACATTTAGGGCTAGTAGCGCGGGAGGACAACACGTGAATAAAACTAGCTCCGCGGTCAGGATAACCCACATTCCCACTGGTATTGTTGTTTCTTGCCAGGATGAACGAAGCCAATTCCAGAATAAGGAAAAGGCAATGAGAGTGCTGAGGGCGCATCTATTGCGGATGGAACGTGAAAAGGCACACGCAGAAATTGACGCAACTAGAAAGAAGCAAATCGGTACAGGCGAAAGAAGTGAGAAAGTTAGAACTTACAATTTTCCACAGGACCGAATCACTGACCATAGAATTAACAGGAACTTCCATAATATTCCTGAGTTTCTAAATGGCGAGATTGTAGAATTGATAGAAACTTTGAGGGCGAGTGAAGCTGAGGAAAGACTTAGTAGAATGGAGAAGGGAGAGATATAACTACTCAGATTGAAAGTATAAAATTCCAAATATGGATGCGAAGATAGTAAGCTTGTCCTCCATGCCGTTAAAACTCGGGGAAATTTACACTTTTCTGATGGAAGAACTTAATCGTTGTTCAAGATTTGAAAACGTTGAAGAAGCGGTATCAATAATTCTTGAAGTGATAACGGGGTTAAAGACCTTGGATGTCATTCTAAATAAAGAGCGTCTCGTCGGAGAAGCAGAGAGGATACGAATTTTTGAAGTTCTTCAAACCATCAAGGGCGGAGAACCACTCGCGTATGCGCTTGGTGAATGGTTTTTCGCAGGTAGGTTGTTTTATGTTAATAAGCACGTGTTAATTCCTAGACCTGAAACCGAGGCTCTTTTGTTGATAGCTTCTGAATATTTAAGACAGATGATTCAGGACGAAGTTTCCACTAAATTACGCGTTCTAGAATTAGGTGTTGGTAGTGGAGCGCTTATAATTTCTCTTGCCCTGGAATTTCCTTCATCTATAACCTATGGAACTGATATTTCTATTGAGGCGATTCAAGTTGCTAGGAGAAACAAAAAGCGATATAACGTCAATACCAGGCTCTACCGAGGTGATTTGTTTTTCCCCTTTGAGCGTTCAATGAGATTTCATCTAATAGTTTCTAATCCGCCTTACGTGGAGGATGCTAGCGCTTTGGACAAAGATGTATTAAAGTACGAACCGTTGAGAGCCCTGCTTGTTCCTCAGGGAAAAAGGGGAACGTATTACCATAACTTAATTGCAGAGGAAGCTCGCCATTGGCTCTATCCAGGTGGAGCTCTTGCGATGGAGGTTGGATTTTCTCAGGCGGAAGACGTGAGAAACATTCTTTCCACTTTTAGATATGAGAACATAATAATCACTAAAGATACTAGCGGAATTGATAGAGTAGTATCAGGTAAATGGCTAGGCTGATAAAACTTTCTAACTCTTATAATCCTACGGATGAGGATGTAAAAATAGTAGGGGAATGTGCGTGTCTGGCTAGGCAGGGCAAACTCTTCATATTTCCCACTGAAACTGTTTATGGAATTATGACAGGTGGTGAAGTCATAGGCGCTAAAGAAAAGATAAATCTAACGAAAAGACGAGATGTAGATACTCCTGTTGCTTTTCTTGTTAACTTAACTAAGAAGGTGAGGGATTTAATAGAAGCATTATCGAACACACATCAGATTCCGTTATTTAAGTTAATGCCTGGGCCTATTACGTTGGTTCTAGAAAGGCAAATAGTTAACTCTTTCGTTCCAGCCAAGATTATGAAGACGAATGATGAGTTGATTGGAATAAGAATCCCAGATTATCCTGTGTTAAACCTATTGATTAAGAAAGCTGGAGGTTATCTCCTCGCTAGTAGCGCAAATATCACCGGAAGAGCTGAACCGAAAAATGTTGCTGATTGTAGTCAAGAGCTTTGGAGTAATTCAGAAATAGAATTAGTGGTTGATGCGGGAGAAACTGCTGGCGAACCGTCCGCCATTCTTAAGATTTCCCTGAAAGGCTTGAGAGTACTTAGAAAACACCCAAGGCTCTCTGAAATCCTACCTGAAAACCATCAAATCTTTTGAGCATCTGGCGTTTGGTTAATTTTGCGCCATATCTATATGACACCTCTCCCTAAAAGCAATCAGCAATGGAAGTAGAAAAAAAGGGGGCGCCCCATTCCTCTTGGGGCACCCCCTTAAGGCTATTTACAAGAAACGCATTACGGCTCTATACGAACTTGAATTGGGGTAAGGCTGACCGGGTCTAAGTATCTCTCAGAAACTTCGTTGTTCCACGGGTCACGCCAGTATATCTCGTAGAAGAACGGAGCAGGAATATCGCTCACACCCAAATCACGATAGGTCTGAGGATCGCTAACATCAATCGCAACAATGGCAGGCTTGTTGTAATCACCGGGGTCAATAAGTCTTGGTAAAACCTGAAGGTTCTCGATAGTACCACCAAGGGTTCTTTCAAGCTCTAACAGATGCGAACGGAAACGTGCATCAGGTGTATTATCGTCAACCCTCTTGTGCCTATACCAGAGCCCACGCACTTCTAGGAAGAGAAGGTCTCGGTCGCTCTTATCAGCGGTAAGGTCGCTCCAATCGGGATTTGCCAAAGTTCCATCAGCACCCCAAATATTTACACCAACTCTTCCGTAAATGGTTTGACTCGGATTGTTCGGATCTGGCCAGTTAGTAGCTGGTGTAACCCTTCCAGGATTGACCTTCGTGAACTTCTTGACAACCTGTCCAATTTGTGTGGTCTCATCCTGAGCAAAGAGTGCCAACGTAACAGGACCATCTGCAACTAGAGCTTCATCTATTGCTGTCATATCGTACTGAAGCATATTGGGATTTAGGCCTGTGTATGGGAACTGAACAATAGGCTGGGAAAGAATACCATCCGCATCAGCTACAGTTGGAATATCAGTGTCTCCAATCTTGTAAACAAGAATTGGGGCATCTAATATTCCCTGCATAGGATTACCGAATTGGACAATGAATTCGCCTGGGTCTCCACCGGTTCTACGTATTATCGCGTAACGCTCCGCATTAAGTGGTTCCCACGTGGGCAGATCAGGCGGAACCGCGGGAACAATTTGTCCTTCAGGATTGACCCTAACCTTCGGATCCTCCGGCAAGATGTAGATTAGCTGACGCCCATCCGAACCTGCATAAATGCCTGGAGCTTGTGGGTCGGATGGGTCTCCACCTACTGGGTAGGTGCTGAATGGCGTTGGACGTGGTTGAACGAAAGTGTAGAACATTGTTTCACCAGTAGCTCGGTCAAACGGCTTATCTAGTGAAGAACGGATATTACCATTGTTGTCTATTATGCGCCAATAGAACCGGCCACTGGTGCCTGGGATACTGGAATAAACTGGCATTTTCACAGTTAAAATCATCGTCGGGCGGAATGGATTAAGTGGGTCTTCGTCTGGGTCATTTGGCTCTCCGGGATTTGCCTCATCAGGACGTTGCGCTGCTTCGTTAAAGTATCTAAAGTAACCTACAGCAGAAGGTTCTCCTCCCTGATCTGGATTTACCGGGTCAAGTTCCCAACCAAGACCGTCTGAGGGGTCATCATCTGGGTCAAGGTAAATTGGATTCGCTGGGTCATCTATGTTCACCAATTGAACTAGTGCGGGCGTCGCTACAAACCTTGATGGGTCTGACCAGTCATCTTCTCCGAAGTCAACTGCAATAGTGACTGTTGGTCCAGGTCTGTTGAACTCTTGCTCCATGGGGGCAAAGTTCCAGATCTCTGGAGCATTAGGATCTTCAGCAAGGCTCAAGTTAACCGCGGTGTTGAAGGTGCGCTGATTGCCACCGGTGTACCGGTTGTCTGGATCCAACAGTGTGGTTACGTTGATAACTCTTGGGGTCTGTCCAGGCGCATAGGCGTCAACATCATTTGGTCCGATCTGACCAGTGAACTCGGTCGCTGGCTGTGTCGCTGACGGTAGGAACCACTCCCAAAGCGTTGCGCCCGCGGCATCTGTCGGAGTCACGGTAACACTTGTTGGAATAAGCCCTGCAAAGTGGTCAAAGATTGCGGCGTATTCAGCATCAAAACCAGTAGGAGCAAGCGCTATTACGGGCTCTTCACCGGGTATTGAAACACCATAATACTGACCATCCCCAGGAGGTAGCCACTGGTAATGTACTCCAACAAGTCTCACAGTAATGGTGGAATTCGCGGTTACGGTGCCGTCGCTACTACCGGTAGCTTTGCTGTAGTAATAGCTGAATGTATTCGGATCACCCGGATCAACTGGGTCGTTATTCGATGTATTCTCAATCTGAATCATAACAGCGTCAACACTAACGTTGAATGCCGCCCCTCCAGTAAGATCAACCTGGACCCAATCTGAGGCATTCGCCTCAATGGAATTACCGCCAGCATCCCGGTAATTAATACGCACAAGGATGACTTGACCATTATAGTTGCCCTCAAGGCTCTTGGAGAACGAAAGAAAACCAGTGTTGGCGGGACCGGTATTGGCTGAGTATTCAATTAAGCCACCATCATCAGTAGGAGGTCCGTCTGGTTCGCCATTGCGGTCAGCATCAGCAGCAGTCTGAATAAAGAAGCCAGATACCCTCGTCAAAAATTTCAACGCCAATGGCTGAACCTCGCGAATATCAACGGTACCATCATCGTTATAATCAGCGTAGTCCGCTCCAATGTCCTCAGGGTTAGTACCGGGATCCTTGAAAAACTCCCGAGCGATGGGTCCCACGTCACGTATATCAATAACCGCGTCTTGGGTTCCATCACCTCGGAAGAAGCTTGTCGTCCAGCTAAAGGTAGTAGGAGCTCCAACCGGGTCGGGGCGCGTGAAATCTTCAACCGGAACAAGCTGGTCAATGCCCGATACGCTCTTCTTGTTGAATGGAGAATTTTCAAAGTAAACTTTCGCAATTTCACCAGAGCCAGAAACGCCTTCCGCATCGTCAGGATGTATTAGCACAGATGCTAGAGAAACTACCGAAGGCGTGCTGACGTCCGCGAAATTTAGTAGTTCTTCCTCTGAACCCATAAAACCTGTGAATTCAACCTTGATGGGATTGTGATACTTCGGGTCGTAGCGAAGTTCATACATAAACGAGGTTAAGTTGGCAACCTCGTTGGCAGAGATGGTGACAACTGTTTGGGAACCTGTGTCCTCCTTGGAGATGGAAACCTGCTTTGACATCGTAGGCGGAATGGAACTATTGTCACTCACGAACGTTCCCTCAAAATTGCCCTCGCCTTGGGGATAATCAGAGATTAGGCTTCCACCACTGCTAGGGGTAGGGGTTGAAACAAAACTGTTTCCACCACCACATCCCAGCAAGAATAACGTGAACACTAGGAGAAGCCCAATCCCGCTCATGAAAGATGATACCTTTCTCATAATTACCCTCTCCTTTTATAATGGCGTCACACTTCTACCAACATTATGAGACATCTCAACACTACTAGGGATAACTCCCTAGCCCCAACACTTTGTGTCTCTAGCGTGGAGCCCGCTAAAGCATTCATGCTCTAAACGGACTCCACGCTTTTATAGCCTTAGGTTTCAAACTATTCAACTAAGAAACGTTTATGGTTACAACCTGCTGGTCGTCAAAGAGAAATACACTGGCGCCGTGGCTGTACTGTGTAACAGGGGTTGCGGAGTTATCCCTGTTCTGAATGAATCTAACGGTTGCAGTACCTGCGGAAGCTGCAGTGAACTTGAAGCTGAAGAGCGCACCAGAACTACCAGGAGGCGCCGGGGTAATAGGTGTAGTCTCGCTTGCGGCATAAGTGGCAATAGCAAACTCAAAGTACTTCATTCCTGGGAAGTCCTGACCATCAACAGTGTAATCAACATCGTAGGGGCCGAACAGGTCTTCCGCTGTTGGACCTGGTAGGAAGCCTCCGATGCCTCCAACCTCAGTCCAAATACCATCTAGAGCCCAGTCTTGCCCGTTGGGTTCACCCACTTCAAAGGATGCAGTGGCTGGACCAAGCCCATCCGGGTCACCTACGTAATTAAGAATATCTCCGGTGAATTGAATGTGAACGGGGACAATCGCGCTTAACTCATTTGCTATATTGTAGGCGTAAACGGTTACAGTAATTTCATCACCCACATTGGCGGAAACAGTGGTATTGTAACCATCAAATGTAGTCGGCTTATCAAAGATCATCCAAATCGCGTTGTCGGGAATGGGAATACTAATTGAACCAGAAACGTCCGCAGTGGCAGTGCCACCTTTGCCGTCTGATACTGTCACTCTAACGGTGAAGTCAGTGCTCAGAGCGGAGGTGGTTACACTGGCGGTCGATCCATCCCCAATTAGCGTTACGGTTACATTACCGCTAATAACCTCGTATGAATAGGTCAGCGGGTCACCGTCTGGATCTGAAGCCACCACTGTGATAAGTCCATCAGCGAAGGTTGCGCTTTCTATCACTGGACTTTGGTTCAACCTTCTACCGACAACGTAAGTAAATGTAGCCGTACGTGAACCAAACTGGTCGGTGGCGGTGACACTACCGTTATAGGATCTGTCCTCGGTAAGTGAAGTGTTAACCAGTCTTGTGGGAACACTGATAGTTCCACCACCGGAACCTGAAGCTCCATCAGTAGGAACAGCCCCGCCACCAAAGTCCCAGCTCCAGCTTATGCTTCCGCTACCGGTAATTGTTGCGGTAAAAGTGAATGCATCTCCATCATGGTTATCTGCAGTAGGCAAAGCACCTAAAGTGATGGAGGGACCAAGCTGAATAGTACCTGGGGGCGGAAGTTTGTCCCCACAGGCTGAAGCGAGAAAGGCGGCCACAGTTAAGAATGTGATAAATACAAAAAACCTTTTCACAGCTTCCTCCTTCAACAATTTTGGATTTTTAGAAAAAAACACTAATTAGCTTATATTATAATACAAGTCAATAGTAGTTGGCAACATTGGTTGCTCAACAAATTCTACCTAATATTTCCCTTCCTCCACATCCCTCCTTTTATTCATATCACACTAATAATTTAGAGCAGCGTAAATTATACCATATCGTGCTTTTTGCAATACTCGCCAGCAAAAGTTTCTCACTAGAACGCATTAACTTTTCTCATTATACGATTGATGAGCAATTTTTCTTAGAATATCAAGGTGCTCTCTCAAGTAAAAAGGATACAACCTTTTTCTAAAGTCTTCAACTGATACCCTTGGACTAAGAAAGTCAGCTCCTGGAAGACTTGATGTTCTGTATTCGTAGGTGAATAGTGGTGCAATAGTAAACCGAGATCGGGAATAAGATTTATCATTGTAACCGAGAAGGGGAATAGTATATCTAAAGCCCGCCTCAGTTGATGTTGCATCAGTATTATATGCAAACAAAACTATTTCATGCTTGCCAAGGTATCTTTTGGTTTCAACGAGCCATCCCTCATCTCCACGGAAAAATCTGCCCGTGTAACCCCTGACACTCAAATCATACGCCGGATGCCGCCAAGTCGCAGATAAGAGCAACTCCTTTTCATTAAGATCAAAAAATTTATCCTTTGCAACCCCGCCTTCAATTCCAATATCATAGGAGTAGGTGTTACCTTGAATGAATTGACGAAGTTCAGACTTAGCACCATAGATATGCTCTCCAAAGTATCCACCACTTAAAAGGAAATGACGAGAATTTCCACTAACCTTATAAAGGTTCAGCGTTTCATTGCGCAAAAATAAAGTGTCTTTGTTATCAAGATTATTCACAAGAGGAAACTCAACGCTACCTGTCAAATTCAATCCTTTACCAAGAGAAATGTCATGGTTGACCGCAAAGCCGGTTCTATGCTTGACAGGCTCAAAAAACTCACCCAGCCTTAACTTGTTTGCCGGCGCAAAGAATACATCAACTGTGCCCTTTGATGAATTGATGAGGGAAGTTTCAAGTTCATACGGATAGTTGGGAGGTTCATAATCAGAAATTTTCACAGCTCTCGCAAGCTCGTCAACCTCTATGTTTCCGTTAATATATTTGAGGATGTCATCGCGTTTGCATCTCGTTTCAAGAATTAGTTCACCCTCCCGCCTTGAGACGATACGTAATTCGGATTTGTCCTTAGGAGCGTAAATTGATGCAAAGAGTAGCATACTTGCCCAAGCCTCTTCCTCTAATCTGAATAAGCGATTCTCGTACTTTATGGCGAGCTCGTCCTCTCTAGCTTTTACTTCTATATTTTCATAACCAAGCTTAGCCAGTTCTCTCGCTATTTTATCAAGCGCGTTTTGATCAGTAACCTCTGAAATCGGATTAGGCTCTATTCTTTCAGCTACAGGTGCCTGTTTACCCTTTGGAGGCACTAAGTCCTTAACATAGGAAAAGCCAAAACCAACATCATCATTCACCCTTCCAATTACAAGATTCAAATGGTTATCTGGAGTTAGTCGCAATCCAAAATTATTATCAACTCTATCATTTTCATAGAGTAACGCAATCTTGTTTGATAGCTTAAATTCTGCACCCCCAAAAACTCCAGAAAGTCTTTTGCTTCCAAAACCTAGCGAAACCTTCAAAGGACCCAAAGTTTTAGAACCCACGAAGTACGCCGCGGATTCAATTCGCGCCTTTCCACCTACATCATACGCACCCACCGCTAGCGATACTTTATGACAGGATTCACATACGAACTGATATTTGATATTCACCGAGCGATCTTTACGGGTACCAAAGCCTGGAACTACCTGCTCCTCAATTCTTGGAAATTCTATGTAACGGGCACAGACTTCCAAGCCTGGCAAGTAACCAATACCAGCGAAGTAGTTCCTCTGTCTGTTACCGGCGAATCTATCCCTGTTTTCATTTTGACCAAATCCGAAGAACACTTCTCCATCTTCAGCAGATTCAGCGCTTGGAATGTTCAGGATACCGGTAACACCCTCTAGATTAGGCGAAGCAATAGCTCGGTCTTTTGTAGAAAAAGTGTTAGAAAAAAAGAATGAGATCAAAACCAACAACAAAAGAATAAGAGGGCCGGGGTGTAAGAAATTCCTCACGGCAGAAATCATAAAGCAAAAACTACCGTTTGGCAAATTTACTAAACATCTTCGCAACTTAAGGATGAACACGAATAACTCCTTCTCTAAAGTAAGTTATGTTATCGCCAAGGTCAATTTCCCATTCGAGGTTGAAAAAGCCCATTGCCTCCACGCCTGCTAGCCCAAGAAGTTTTGTGTCATCACCAAAAATTGCCCAATCGGGGAAACCTGCTCCAGAGTATATTTCTATAAATCCAAAGAGACGCTTGAAAGCTTCTATGTTCTGCCCAGCTTGAAGAAGAATAAGATTATCTGGACACATGGGATTTGGGTAGACGTATTTAACAGTCAAATTTCTTCCTGGAATAACAATATCACGGTAATCGCCTTGCTGCTTAGAAACAACTTTCACGCGCACCCCATCATCCATTAACTCAATCGGAAGGTATTGAGCGATAGTTTCTGTGTAATGATTCGTCTTAGAGCTTCCCAGTAGAATCAAGTTGTAATTCTCCGCTACATCTGCTGTCATCGATGTATCCGCTATTATTGCTGAATATCCATTTGCTCTGTACCACCAACTATGAGCGTAGAATCTTGCCAATTGAAGGTTCCAGAAAGTATCTTCTTCGGTTCCTTTAGTGCCATAAACAATCAAAAACGGACGCATAAAAGCTTGTTTCCACGGCCCGTATCGTAGCCCATGCTTTTTGCTAAAATTCACAACAACCTCATCAAGGTTAGCCTCTCGCCACTTTCCCCGCGAATCGCAAATAAGGTAATAATCGTCATCTCCATCGGGCTTCAACTTCATCGATTGACCATTTATCGTCAGTGAAATTGCGCTAGGTTCAAGAACTGCTGATTCTGGAATTACTTTAATTCCACCGATTAATGCTTCAGGTAGGTGTAAGCTTAACGCCAAGACGTTTGTTGTCTCTATCTTAAGCGCCCTTCTGCCAACAACTTCCGCTTCTACTCTTACATCCCTATATGCCCTAATTGGATTTAATATTCTTATCCAGTATGCGGAATTATTGATTGATAGATTGTGGGTGCGGAAAATTACCCTCTTGGGTAGGGGTTCGCGTTTATTCTCTAACCAAAACTTGTTAAATCCGAATCCATCCACGCAATCAGTTCCAGGCAAATCCGGAGTATCATCCCACCAATGCCCTTTACCTCTAATCTCATCGTAAGTTACGTTGTAATTGTAACGGCGTAAGAGTTCCACAATCATTCTTGGTTGCTGTGGCGGAACGTTATCGTCCGCACCTCCCTCTAGCGCGTAGACCGGTAGATTAAGCGCAT
This sequence comes from Planctomycetales bacterium, assembly GCA_037441675.1. Classification (GTDB taxonomy): domain Bacteria; phylum 4484-113; class 4484-113; order 4484-113; family 4484-113; genus JBBIRS01. Next base: position 21,881 of record JBBIRS010000002.1, read on the forward strand.
TTTCAACTAAAGCCAAAGTGTTATCTTCTCGCAAAGCAAGCTCCCAAATGAGGTTAGCCTGTGGGGCGCCCAAGGTGAGATTTCTTCTGAGGAAAGTTGGAACATATAATGGGAAGTTAGTCCAACCGGCACTGGGCGCAATTGTTGCCCATTTATCCGGATAAGTGAAGCCAAGATACCATGTCCCATGTCCTCCCATCGAATGCCCTGTGAGATGAATGCGGTTCTCATCAATTGGGTAGCGTTTCTGAACTTCTTCCAATACCTGTAAGGTATCTAACCTTCCCCAGTCTTGCCAGTCAAAACCGAATCTTCTTCGGTTTGTGGCCGCGACCACATATGCCCAATCTTTTGGCTGATAATTGTCAATTTGACCTTCCGCTTCCACCCCAGCACCGTGAAGAGAAAGAATCAATCCATATTTTTTATTAGATGATAGATTTGCTGGTGGTAAAAGCGCGTAATACTGCACTGAACCATCTATTTTTGAAATGTAAACCTCCTTTCTAGATTGTGATGGCTCACGGATTCTCAATGGAATTTTTATCAAGCTTTTCCCTAGTGTATGCTCAAGCTGAATTGTAATCTCAAGCGTATTTTCTGTAAGTTTTTCTGTATCTGCCTGAGGATCAAGCCCAAGCTCAGCGACAATTTTTTGCACGGAAAAGGGAGCAATAGGAAAAGATTCAAAATTCACAGCCTTGAAGATACTTGGTCCTTGAATCCTAACACGTTCTAATTGAACCCAGTGCTGAGTGCAGTTTACAAGTGGGACGCCAATATTTATTTTGACTGGCTTCTCACCCCTAACAATATCCGGTGCGGTGATATCATTGTAAATTACAAGTAAAGGTTCATCTACAGGAAGTAACCTAAAGGTAAATGCTCCGCGGTAGGTGAAGCCAACACGCACTAAATGCCTTCCAGGCTCAAGAATTACGGGTTGTTTCCAAATGTTGTGGCCGTAAGAATCACCAGGCCAGGGAACACCTTCTAATGAAAGAGTATCCTTACCTAGCATAAATGAACCTGCACCTTGTAGGTCTATCAAGGCGCAAATGGGCTTATCCCCTTCAATAACGAATGCGCCATAAGCGTAACCTGTATAAAGAGTTCCTGCAAATCCCCACTCATCCTTAATGAGTTCCCAATTGTTTTCTGGTATGTCTGGAAAGTTAACATTAACCGTGCCGTTATCATCTGAAAACGCATAGGTAAAACGCGCCTCCGCACCCGGCACTAGGTAACTCGGGAAACTTCCCTGCAACAGTGCGTTTTCAAACTTTGGGGCATCAAAGTAAGCTAGAGGGTCTGTTCCAGCCTCTCTTACGCCCATTGGAAAGGGCCCGATGACTCTCCACTTCTTAACTATTATTGGCTCTTTAAGAGTTTGGGGTTCGGACAACTCTAAAGCAAAAGTTCTTACAGAGAATAAAAAGATGACAGCGCAAAATATCAAAATAGCCAAGTTTAATACGGAAGATCCTTTAAACATTTTCCCTCTCCAATGTGTTCAGATATTCTTTAGTCTATCAAAATTAGATTATTTGCTTAATGCTAAATTCTCAAAATGAGCAGGAAGAGAAGTTGAAGTAGAAGTTGAAGTAGAAGGATAAGTATGCTCTCTCTGCTTTGTAAGATGCTAAAAATATCCCAAGTAAATCCAGATAATTCTATATCAATTGGGCGATTTTCGGAGAATGTAAGTCTCGCTAAAACCAGCTTCTTTTAACTTGTTCTTTACCGCTTCTGCTTTCTCGTAATCGGTGAAGGTGCCATTCACTTGAATTAGAAAAATCTTCTTCTCGCCCTGGCTGCGGTCTATAGCGGTTGCGCTGAATCCAAGTTCCATTAACCTTTCGCGTGTCTGCCTTACCCTTTCCTCAACACCCCCACCCTTTTCATCATCTGATCGTATCACGCTAGCAAAAACTAGATAGGTGAATTTTGCTTCACCATTTGCTTCTTGCTGTGCCTTTTTACTTTTGCTCTCACTAATTCCCTCGTTTACTCTTTTCTCAGAGGGAGTTTCTTTGGAGGAAGTTTCTTTTTCCTCCTTAACTCTTTCACCTGATTTAGGAGCGCTAGCCTTTACCCCGTTCTTTGCGGAGGTTTCTACGCCCTTTGCCTTCGGTGAAATTTCCTGCGTCTGAGTAGAACTTTCCACCGCTTGTGCATCACCCGCTTGCTCTACACCGGAACTTTCTTCTGTTTGTTGAGATTCTTTTTCTTCACCAACACCAACAGGCGGTGATGCCTCACCTAGTTCTACGTGTATCTCTGGGAATGAGGGGCTAAACTCTTTTATATCTGATAGTGAAAGGAGAACTTCATCTCCCTCTGTCACAAATTTTCTCGCTTGAGTTGGAAGCGCGACGTTCTCCCGCAGTTTTACTTCTGAAGAAGCGCTTGGTAGCCTTTTCTCAAGCATATTGCTTAGAGTTACTGGCTTACTGAAAACTTTAATAAGATAAGCTATAAAGAAGGTGGAAATTCCAATAAGCAAAATCAATATCAGAAGTGAGCTTACCACGATGAAAACTCGCTCTCTTCGCCTCTTCTCCCGGTAAAACGCCGGATAATAGTCTTGCCTCTTTTGTCTCATAACTTAATTATAGCTTGAGGGAATAACAAAATAAAATGCAAGTTTAAGTTTAACTCTTTTGACAATCAACATATATAATAAGAGCCTGGGGAGTGGAATTGGCTAAAGGTTATATAGAATTTGTGAAGAGAATTATCCTTACAAATCTTATCGCTTTAATAATTCTTCTTGGATTAGTCGTTCCCGCAAGATCAGCGGCAAAGAAAATCCTTCCCCCCCTGAAGCTTGTTGGCACCTATCAATCTACGAGCGTATCCCCGAATAAGGAAGCCTCTTCCGCGATATACAACCAAGTTATTACTTTTGGACCACTTGATAGAAGAATTGAGTTTTTCGGAAATACCGCCCAAACAACACTAACCTTTGAACAGAGGTATGACATTTATGAAATAGCACGCGCCCCTGGCTTTAATAGAACTGGAATTACCGCATTTGTGGGATTCCAAGATTCTTTTAATAGACTTCAACTGAAAGGAAGAATAGACGAGAAGGCAACAACTGGCAGGTTTGCCGCAGACCCCACAAAGACTGCCTTTGAGTATACCTCCGACAGAAAACTCACCGCGGTTCAATTACTGCCCCCCGCAACAATTCTTCTCGCGGATATTACATCTAGCGCTTCTAACACTGGAGCAATCGGAGCTTCTCAAGCTTCCGAGACTTTATCCGCATTTTACTCACTAGATACAACCCTTTCTGGAATGCACCTCACTCTTAACCGAACAACCAAAGAGACTAAGCGAACAATCCCCTTTAGAGCCGAAACCTCTGGTTCTAGCTCTGACTATTCATACATTCTCTGGGAATTTTTAAGGAAAAACTCCTTGGGCGAAATTTCCTCCAAGTATGAGTTTAGTGAAAACGTAACCAGCGTGTTTCCCGACAGCGCTAAACCATCCATAGCCAGGACCGAACGGCTAAATATTAAGTTAGCCAAAGAGCTAAATAGTGCGCTTAAATTAAGTGGAACTATCATTCAGGAGAAGGATTCTCCACCCGAGGCTGAGCAGAAACAAAAATATTCCCAAAGGTTAGACTTGGATTGGAATCTACCAATTAAGGGACAATCAGGGCAAAACTCGGTTGGCTTAACACTACTCACTGTCCAGGATACCGGAGGCGGAAGAGATATAGGGACATATACTCTGGACTACCAGGTAAAGCTTTTCCCCAAAGATAATATTAGTTTGACCTTTGATGGTAGAAAAACAGATACAACTGACTTAAAAAGAGATTTACCTGAAAAAAGCTCATCAAGCTCATCCGGGACTATTTCTTTCAAACCGAGCAATTATTTCAACGTCATAGGCAAAATCACACAAGTTGACGAGAGAGAATTTCCGCCACTGCGCGCCGGAGGAAGTGTAACGCAAGAAACCTTCCAACTATCTATGATTATGAAAACAAAGAAGGGCTTAACTTTCAGCATGGGTGTGTCTGATTCTTCCCGCGACAATCTCACCGCAAGAAGACCGATAGGTAAATTGGAGCAGGATGTGTTTTCCACAAACGCGACATTAAGTCTACCCATAAGGTCAAACTCCGCCCTTACCGCAAGTTACGTAAATGAATCCGGACGTATTAGGCCTGGCACTAGGACTGTGCAATCCAATTTGGTGCTTACTTTCAATATGCAACTTGCAGAAAATTTGACGTGGAGCTTCCAGCTGAATGGAATTGACAAACTTGATCGTGATAGACCGATTAACAACACGGAAAGTAGTACTCTTACCTCTACTTTTACTGTTACGTTTTAGCCTGTCAGGTTTGTCACTAAATATGGGTAAAGTAACTAGGAGAACAAGCGAAGGAAAATGAAATTCATTCTTGCCAACGACCACCGTGGATACTCGCTTGCCTTGAAGCTTATGAACGAGCTCTCAAAAAGAAATATGGAACTTGAGCATCTAGGATGTTACAGTGAGGATTCTTGTGATTATCCTGATTATGCTAGATTACTGGGAGAAAAGATTGCCAGTCTAACAAATGGCAAAGGAAGTGACGAAACAAAAGTTCTTGGAATTGGAATATGCGGTAGTGGAGTTGGTATAGCAATGGCGTTAAATAAGGTAAATGGTGTACGGGCAATACCAGTTTATAATAACCACACTGCTAAGTATGCCAAAACACACAATGATGCAAATGTTGTTACTTTTTCCGCTGATCAGCAGAGTGTTGAAGAGGTTTTAGAGCTGTTAGATGTATTCTTGGAAAATAAATTTGAAGGCGGAAGGCATCAGAGAAGAATAGATAAGATTAAGCAACTTGAGGAAAGCTAGCGATAACAAAGTGTTAGAAGTCTTCTTGACGCTCCGAATTCTAGGTGATACAAGGCTTTTTGAATTGACACTTTTAGATGAAAAATGGGAACAGAAAGCGCTTCAGAAGAATGAAAATTTAATAAAGTATCTCAAAGATAGAAGAGTAATTAGAGATCCAAGAGTAGAGCATGCCTTGAGGAAAGTGCCAAGACACCATTTCCTGACAACATTCTCCACCGGATATAGAACCTATGACCTTAGAGAGATTGATGATATTGAAGAGACACTACTCGCGACTTACGCAGATGATGCCCTAATGATTAGCTTCGGAGATTATGAAACTCCGATGGCAAGCATTAGTCAGCCAAGCGTCGTTGTTGAAATGCTTGAGGCACTTGAGCTTAAGGAAGGGCAAAGGGTTCTGGAGATTGGAACTGGAACTGGGTGGAATGCCGCACTATTAGCCTCAATAGTTGGTATAAAGGGCAGGGTTTACACAATGGAGATTAGCGAAGAATTAGCTCAAAGCGCTAGGGAAAGATTTTTAGCTTATGAAATGTTGGAGGTTATAAATTTAATCGTAGGAGACGGAAGGTTTGGATATGAAGAAGGTTCACCTTATGAAAGAATTATCTGCACAGCGGGAACTGACTTTCTCTACGTAGCATGGATTGAGCAAATTTGTCCCGGTGGAATTATGGTTGTTCCAACCAACGGCTCGCACGATTACTGCCCGATGCTAAAAATCATCCGCGAGAAGGAATATCTAATTGTGAAAAATCTATCTCTTGCCCGATTCGTACCACTTATACCAAAGAGGAGTGCTGAATTTGAGCCTGAAGGAATCCCAATAGCGAAGTTGATAGAAGTCGCAGAAAAACGCAATGGCACTTATAGATTAACTACTTGAACAGAACTACGCGCAGAATGCGCCAAGTGAACTATCTCGCGAAAATAGAACGAGTAATTTCAGCTTTAAGTCTATTACTTTCCCGGAGGAGCAGGAGGGGTTTTGCCGGGCCCACTCGGCGGCTGATTACCTTGACCGTGTGGTGGCGGAGGTGTTGGGCTTGTCCCTCCCGGTGGTTGTGGGGGCTGTCCTGGTGTTGGAGGGGGTCCACCAGGGGGCGCCATTCCCCCAGGTGACGTTCCACTCGGCAATTCAGCGCCTTGACGACCAAGCCTTTCACCGGCTCCGCGTGCCTCTTCCCTTCTTCCACCAAATGGCGTGAATTCTCCTTGTCCCGGTCTCTGAAAACTTGGCGTCGAGCGGGAAATAAATGGGCGAGGCGGTGCACGACGAACATAGACACTAACGATAAGTGCCGAAATTAATAACAACCAAGCTAAACATAGACAGGCTTTATGTAAAGAAAACCAACCTCCGTACTCAACTTCAAGTGGCCAATCGTTATTTAGGATCAACGAACGTGCCATTTTGCCTAATGCCATCGCCCCAAAGAGCGTGGACAATCCAAGTAGCGCAAACGCAACTAGAAACAACCATATAGCATAGAAGTTAATGCTCCTGAACTGATAAGTGAAAAAGTAGAGAGCACCTACTGATAAAATTGACGATAAAATCAGGTTAGCAATAATTAGCTTAACGCGAAGCATATGCCCTTTTGCTTTTGGGCTAAATTGAGTACCTTCCATTTGTAATACCCTCCGTGGATTAGAATTTTAGAACTTACTATATGACGATTAAATTGTATAACAAGTTCATTGTATAACAAGCTCATACTTAACCTTGAAATAGAACAACGCAAGGGAGAACATTTTCCGACTACTTAGGCTGACAAAAACTCCCTTAATCTGTTGATTGCGTCTGGGATTTTTCTAGCATCTTTAGCACCTGCTTCGGCAAAGAGGTCTTTACCACCGCCACCACCACCGCAAACTTTGGCGATCTCGCGAATAAGGTCAGACGCCTTAAGATTGCGTGAGGGAAGTTCCTCTGAGACTTTCAAGCTTAGAGAGAGTTTATCCACGCCTTTTGAAATAAGTAATATGCAGTAGGGCTTTTTGCCAGCTTTAACTAGCTCGCGCTCAGCGCGGTCAATGACGGTCTTGAGGTCATCACGAGTAGCTTCAGATACTTCACCAACTACAAGTTGAATATCCTTAATCTGCTCGGGAGAAGCAACATTTTCCTTAATCTCACTGAACAGCGCGCCGCGCTTTAGATTCATCAGCTCCTCGTGCATTGAATCAAGACGTGCGCGAACACCATCAATTGTGGGGATAAGCTCATCAAGACGAATGTTGAATGTGCGAAGTAGATTCTGCGTTGTCCAGCGAAAGTCCTGATGGAAGCGAAAGGCAACCTCGCCAGTTGCAGCCTCTATTCTACGGATACCGCTTTGGACGCTTTCCTCACGAATGAGAACAAAGCTTCCCGCTTGTGATGTGCGCGATAGATGCGTTCCTCCGCATAGCTCCCGAGAAACTTGCTTACCATCTTCGCCAATGTTGATGACGCGTACAATTTCGCCGTACTTCTCCTCAAATACCGCTGTTACACCTTGCCGCTTGGCGTCAATTAAGGGCATTTCTTGGCTCCATACAGGATAGTCCGCTAGAATAATTTCGTTAACGATCTCCTCAACCTTGCGCATTTCATCATCCGTCATCGCTTGAAAGTGTGAGAAGTCAAAACGAACTCGGTCGGGGTATAGCTGGGAGCCAGCCTGGGAAATGTGCTCGCCGAGAATTACTTTGAGCGCCTTCAGAGATGCGTGAGCCATTGTGTGCGCACGCATAACCGCACGACGGCGACGTTCATCAACCAGAAGATTAACAATATCGCCCGCTTGCAACGTTTCAGCTGAGCCTTCCTCAAAGAAGCCAAGATGCTCCCCGCGATTCTTGCTATCAATGACGATAAACTTCACTCCATCCTTAATGATAACGCCCGTGTCCCCCGGCTGTCCGCCTGCCTCCGCATAAAAGGACGTGCGGTTCGTATAGAGTAGGTAAAGTGGTTTACCCTTTGGGACTTCAGGGATAGTGTCCTTCTCCCTCTTCTCCGCGTCCAGCTTGCCAGTGAATGGCGAGATTCCGACGAAACTCGCCTCTGCGCTAAGGGTATCATATCCAAGAAATTCAACATCGTTGTTTGCGTTATTCTTTGACACGCTAACCTCCGTTCCGAAGTTTGTGACAAATTCCGCGGCGGCGCGCCCGCGCTGTCGTTGTTTTTCCATTTCCTCTTCAAACTCCTCCTCGTTCACATCAAAGCCCTGAAGCTTGGCGAATTCCTTGGCGACCTCAAAGGGAAAGCCATAAGTGTCGTGAAGTGTGAATAGGAACTTGCCTGAAAGCGGGGCATGCTCGCCAGTGCGTTCAATCTCTCCCATTAGGTCAATGTAGCCACGCTCTAGGACTTTGAGAAAATTCTCCTCCTCCTTCGCAAGCCAAGTTAGGACGCCAGACTTATTTGTGACAAGCTCGGGGTAAAATTCACCCATCTTGGAAATGACAAGTTCCGCAGGCCCGGTGAGGAACGTCTTGCGGACGCCAAGCAGATAAGTGGTTTTAATAATTCTCCTGATTAAGCGCCTAAGCACATAGCCCCTGTCAAGGTTTGAAGGTGTAACTCCGTCCGCGAGGAGGAAGACTGCGGAGCGGGTGTGGTCGGATAGGAGAAAGTAGGGGTCATAAGCAAGTTCGGATTCTTTCACCGAAAGGGTGGATTTGTCCTGCTCGGCACTCAAAGCGGATGAACTTACAAGATTCTTGTAGTATTGAATAAGATAATCAAAGAGGTCGGTTTCAAAGGCGCTCTTCTTACCTTGAAGGACAACGCAGGCGCGCTCCAAACCCATTCCCGTATCAATGTTCTTTTTCGGTAGTGGAGTAAGCATGCCCTGTTCATTGCGGTAGAACTCCATAAACACGAGATTCCAAACTTCAAGGAGGCGCCCCGATTCTTCAAGCTCGTCAAAATGAGTTGAGTCTGTAACGCTTAGCTTTGAGTCGCGCTCAAGGTCAAAGAAAATCTCAGTGTCATAACCGCAGGGACCAACATCTCCCGCAGCCCAGAGGTTATGCTCATCGCCGCGGGCGATGATTCTAGATGGCTTTACGCCCACTTCTTTCTCCCACTCCCGAGGCGCAACATCGTCATTCTTATGAACGCTTATATGAAGAAACGCACTGTCAAGCCCAAGCCAGCGCTTGTCCGTGAGAAACTCCCAAGCGAAAATAATGGCTTCGCGCTTGAAGTAATCGCCGAAGGAAAAGTTACCGAGCATTTCAAAAAAGGTGTTATGGCGATTTGTAAAGCCGACTTTTTCAATATCAACGGTGCGGATGCACTTCTGGCAGGAGGCGAGGCGGGGTGCAGGTGGGGCTTCCTTTCCCTCAAAGTAGCGCTTGAGCGGAGCCATACCAGCATTTATGAGGAGGATTGACGGGTCGGCAAGCGGAACAAGGGAAGCGGACGGAATGACGCGGTGGTCTTTCTCCGCGAAGAAATACAAGAACTTTTGCCTAATTTCACTTGAGTGCATAGCGCAACCTATTATGTTACCACGCTAAATGAATTTTGGGACTTGTTGCGGGCAGACACTAGGCAGTAGAGCCGATGGAAAATGAATTAGCCTTAAGGGCTGAAGGATTTGACTTTGGCGAGGGATTAAACTTTTGGGCTTGAGCTTTGACTTAGTTCTTTGTTAGACGGGGCAATTAGGCTGAGGGGGAGTAAGCGTTCCGTTTGCGAAATTGTAGTGGACAAATCCCTTTGCTAGAATAATTTATGAAGCCGAAGTGGCGGAATGGCAGACGCGCTAGGTTCAGGACCTAGTGGGGGTTATCCCCGTGGGGGTTCGACTCCCCCCTTCGGCATAATGGATTGCTTAAGTTAGGATTGCACGAGTTAAAGAAAGTATTTTTTAAGAGCTTTAATACTCTTATTGTGCGCCCCTTTTCCCGTCTCTTGAAAGAAAGTTTCAAAACACTACTACTACCAGTGGAATTAAGAAAAGAGGATAGGAGAAGAAACGTGAAAAAGGAAATATTGGTCGTTATGTGTGTTTTTTTTCTTGGACTAATCCCAAGTCCGCTCATTGCAATGGCCGAAAATTCCGACACCGCTAAAATTTCAGAACCTGTCTTGGTTAATTTAATTGAAGATTGTAGCAATGAACCATCTTATTTAGCCCCACTAGTTATATATGAGAATGGAGAGTATCGTTCTCTTAAATATGAACTCAATTATGATTGGACGGAAGGATCGGATACACCCCGCTTTACAAACCTAGATAAAGCGTAAAAGATACTACGACTCTTTGAAAGTAGCAAGTTCTGGTTATTTCATCAAGGTTGGTTAATTGGAGAGTTTAATGCAACGGGGAGAAGAACCTTAGCTGGTAGCTATTTAAGATTTTATTTGGAAGGGCATATATCCGGGGAAAACTCAGCTGACGTCCATTCACGGCTGATACTTGTCACGAATCAGACCATTGACCAGTCATTTTTGTATAAGAATACTCTAACTCAAACCCAGACCGTAGGACTGAAAAAGATAAGTAATGCTGCTTTCTCTACCGTCTTTGAGAAATTTAAGCTCATTCCCAAATGGTTTGCCAGGGCTTCGACTCCCGAGATTGAGCTAATGGATTTGAACCGCGATGGTCAACCTGAAGTTTATATGTCTGACCAACGAACATACCTGAAAGAATCACGAGATTATTTTGTAGAGATAGTAGCCGGATACAATCTCCTTCTTACCTTTAAGAATAACCAGTGGGTAAGCCTCCTTAAGGGATATTGGTCACGCCATGACGATGAAGTTGAGACAGAAGGAGTGGGGAACTCTTATATCTAACCGATTGACATTGATGGAGATGGTGTAGCGGAGCTTATCATTGAATAGGTCATATACGAGCTCTTGCGTTTTTATATTTATCGCAGGAAGGAGATCGGTTTGTGAAGGTCTTTCATATCGTCGATGGTGGCGCTTAGCCCTACTCGCCGTAGTTTGTGTAACTATGAAGAACTCTAATTCTCTCCTACGCGACTTATGAAAAAAAGAATTGGCGCTTCATAGGTGTAGGAATGGAAAGCCATCGGGAGGATTTGAATTAGCAAAGTATTAGATAAGGCATAAGTGAGGCTTCAGCCGTGGATTGCTAGTTGAGAAACGGCGTAAGCAGACTTTGCGCCCTACAAGGATATTCGGCGCAATACAAGTTCGCGCCCTAGTGGGCTATAATCCTTACACGAGGATTTTTATTATGCCAAGAATCAACAATGTGAATCTAGATGGAGTGCAAGCGTTTCTTGAAGCGATTAAGGCAGAGCCTGCGAAGGCACGCAAAACGCAGGTGATTGAGGGCGAGTGGCTCTTTGAAGGAAACTCTCAGTTTCGCTCGGTCGTGGGCTTTGAAGGTGGACAAGCGACCATTGAAGCGGATAACCCAACCTTTATGGGCGGAAGAGGGACGCTTCCCGGGCCCATGCAATACTGCTTCTACGGATTTGCTTCTTGTTATACCGGCGTCTTTGCCACGATGGCGTCAATGCTGGGAATTGAGCTAAAGAAGCTTTCCGTCCGAGTTGAGGCGGACATAAACTTTGAGAAAGTTTTTGGCATAAGCGATGCGCCGATCATAGAGGAAATCCGAGTGAAGATTTCCGTTGCGTCCGATGCGCCAGAGGAAAAAATCCGTGAAGCGGAAAGACTCGCTCAGGAAAGATGCCCCGCGGTTTATACGCTTGGCAACATCATCCCTTTGAAGCCAAGCCTGGAAATTCAATAATTAGGGTAATTGGTAAGCTACAAAGCTTAGAAATTAAGTATTCTGTAGGTAATTCTACAAGGTGTTGCTATTTCTATTCACGCCGTGCATTTTTCCGCGGGCAAGGCTGGCGAAAACGCCAATGAGGCTTAATCCTGAGAAGAGCAGAAACGCAATTCTCGCGCTTACTATAAGGTCTTTTGCGTTCTCCACTGTAATTTCCGTTTTACCAATAATCAGCGCAAAAATTAGCATCACGAGACTCATTGAAAGCATCATTCCAATGAGACGCATAGTGCCGATTGTTCCGGAGGCTAGCGCATAAAACCGGTTGTCAACGGAACTCATAATTGCGTTTGTATTTGGTGAGGAGAACAACGCAAATCCAAAGCCAATGAGGATAAGAACTGCTATTATGAATGACAAGCTAATCGTGCTGGAAAGAAAGCTGAATAGAAGTAGCGAAATAACTGAGAGGGACATTCCGATGGAGGCAACGATTCTAGGTTCAATAAAATCCGAAAGCATTCCGGCAAGGGGCGAAAAGAGAGCCATAACCACCGGTTGAGCGATCAAGATTAGCCCCGCGGTTTGTGGTGAATATCCACGAACAGATTGGAGATAAAGACTTAAGAGGAAGCCAACTGCAAAAGTTCCGCTGTAATGAAGAAGCGCGGCAAGATTTGAGAATGCGAAGATACGATTACTAAGAAGGAGCTTGACGTTGAAAACTGGAGCTTGCGTCTTCATTTCCCATCCGATAAAAGAAAATAGCCCAACAATCCCTAGGACAAGCAATACTAAGCCTAGAAATGACGGGAGCCTAGACATACCATAAACCAAAAAAAATAGACTCAGCGCAAATAGACAGGAACCAAAAACGTCTAACTTTTCTCCACGCGCCTCCGCCCATTCGCCCTTTAGTTGCCAAAGAGCAACAAGGATTACGAAAATTCCTAGAGGCACATTCGCCCAAAATACAGAGCGCCAGCCGAAGTGTTCGGTAAGGATGCCACCGGCGAAGGGCCCAATGGTAAGTCCGAGATAAACAGCGGAAACGTTTATGCCAAATACCCTGCCACGTTCTCCGGGGGGAAATACAGAGGCTAAGATTGCACCCGCAGTACCAAAGGTCATCGAAGCGCCGATACCTTGAATTACACGAAAGATAATCAAAATTGCGCCTGAGGCTGATAAGGCGCAAAGGAGTGATGCTAATGTGTAGGTTATTATTCCAAGTATAAATAGAAGTTTCCGACCATAAATATCAGCGATACGACCAAATGGAACTAGCAACATTGCTGATGCCAAGAGCTGAGAAGTTGCAACCCAGTTCAAGAGAATCGCATTAAGTGCAAACTCTTTGCCTATGACAGGAATGGCAATGTTGATGGAGGCACCCATAAATGGGGTCAGAAAGGATGCAAGAGTAGCCACCAACAGCGCAGAGCGTTTTATAGCCGGCGTGACGGTATCCATTGGAACTGCGGATATTCTACCCTACTATGCATTATGGAAGAAAATGTCCACCTATGTTACTCCACCCAGTCCGCGATGAAAATGTTAGTTTCGCGGGGCGTGATGCCGTTCCTATTGCTAGCCCAGACGAGCTTCTTCCCATCTGGGGAAAACATCGGAAAGCTCTCAAATTCACCGCCGAAAGTTACTTGCTCAATCTCCTTCGTTTCAATATCAACGAGGTAAAGCTCAAAGTTTCTGCCTTTAGAATCATTCATATTACTCGCAAAGATTACCTTCTTGCCATCAGGAGTGAAGAATGGAGCGAAATTTGCGGCTCCGTTGTTAGTGAGCTTCACACGCCCTGAACCATCCGCATTCATTATGTAAATCTCGAGGTTCATTGGTTTTATCACGTGTTCCTCACGCAAGAGCTGAAAGTACTCATCAAGGTCTTCTTTGGTCTTAGGGCGGTTTGCACGCCAGACAATTTTGGTGCCATCGACATTGAAAAACGCTCCTCCGTCATAGCCTGCGGTGTGGGTTAATTGACGGAGGTTACTGCCGTCAGGATTCATCAGCCAAAGCTCCAAGTCTCCAGTTCGGTCACTAGTAAAAATAATCTCCCCTGTCACTGGATTTACGGTTGCCTCAGCGTCATAACCCCAGGAATTCGTGATATTCACAGGCTCGCCCCCATCAAGCTTCTGCCGGTATATCTCATACTCTGGATGAAGTTTCCAGATATACCCCTTCGAATAATCAAGGGGCGGGGGAGGACTTTCCATATACTCATGGGTAGAAGAGTAGATAACATCCTCATCACCTAGAAGGAAATACCCGCAAGTTGTAACCCCTTTTCCTGGGCTTATCTGCCTAACACCACTGCCATCAATATTCATAACGAAGATACGATCAGCAGGATAACTTCCATGGGTTGATTGAAGGATAAGTTTATCGCCAGCAAAGGAAAAGTAAGCCTCGGCGTTCTGCCCGCCGAAGGTTAGTTGGCGAATGTTCTTCAAATGTCTTTCCTCACCCGGAAATAATTTCGGTTGAGGATATGCGCTGGAGTCGTTTTGCTCTGCCGATAATGGGGCTGTATATGCGAGGAAAAACACAAAAAGAAGTGTAGCTATGAGACCTAAAAGCATACACATAGCCGACAAGAAACTTCTTGCATAATGTGGCATTGTTAAACTCTCCAAGATAAGTTTACTTATGACTGATTTACTGCTGAGGTTGTTCAGGTGGAGACTCTGCCCCTTGAGGTCGGGTAGTACCGCCACCATTGGAAAAAACGTTAAACCCGGTAATGAAGGTTGCGAGACTCTGTATCACATCCCGATAAGTGAGCTTAAATCCTTTTGGCGGAACATATATAACATCACCAGGCATTACAGCGTAGTTAGCGTCCGGTGGATGCCCCTTCTGAAGCTTCTTGAAGTTTACCGTGATGACCTCTGTTGGTTCTTCGGGCTTGAGAAGCTCCCGCGGATGCCGAATAAGCTGAAGCCAACCTGTGTTAGCATTATCTGTCATTCCGCCAGCCATAGCAAGATAGTCCGCGACAGTCAGCTCAGGATTATAAGTAAATGCCCCGGCGCGGAAAACCTCGCCCAGAACAAAGACTCGGCGCTCAAAGGGAATAAGCCTAACAGTATCACCATCCTGCAGAGGGAAGTTTTCAGCCTGTTTGATACCCTCATCTGACCCGCTTAAATTCAGAACTACTCGGTTTAGTCTACCATTATCATCTCTTCTTTCCACAATACTGTTTCTTAGATCGGCGCTAAAATCCACGCTACCACTAAGGTAAAGCAAGTCCCCTAGGGTCTCCTCCTCGAGTAATTCGTATAGACCTTCCTTGGAAACGCCCGATATTTGAACGAGCCTTTCAGGGGCAGGCACAAAAATAACATCGCCCGGTTGAAGAAGCATATTGGCAGTCTCATTTTCACCTTGAAGAACCGCTACAAGTGGATCAATTATGTAAACCTTTGATGCTGGATCTTTTTTCCTCTCTTCCACCCATTGCCTAAGGTTAGCTCCTCCAGCTACCCCAGTAGCACCAGCTCTTAGTGGGCTCTCGGGTTTTTTCGCTCTAATGAATGTTACAGACTCCTCTTCAACTATTGAAACCGCCTCGGAGGTTGCAGTGTGTCCTACAAAGTCAGAGAAATCAAACCCTCCTCGAATAAGATGAATTTGACGGTACATTCCACTTGCGTTAATCTTCAGTGAAGATAATGCTTCAAGCAGTCGAGTGCCATTCTTTACCCGATGTACTCTTCCCGGAACATTAGTACCAAAAACATAAATTTCAAAGTAACCAAAATGAACTAGTTCTATATCTACCAAGGGATTGACATAATACTCTCGGAATGCTTCATCAAGTTTGCGAATCGCTTGTGAAGGATAAAGACCAAGGACATTAACCGAAGCAACATAGGGAAGAGTAATATTTCCATCCGCGTCTACCACTACCTCCCATTCCTTAAACTCATTCCCATCAAATAGCTTAACTCGCAGTCTATCGTTAACCGATAGTTTATGAAAAGCCGCAAATTTTACATCCGATGGCTCAAATATCTTTTCAACTACCTGCTCTTCTTCTGATTCAACTTTAGAAAACACAGATAAAGGGACAGAAAGGATAAGAAAAAAGAAGAGTAGCATAATAGTTAGATTAAGACTCAAGTGAAGAATGGATTCATTATCCCAAGACACAAAGTGGAAATATCTAAAAACCGAGATATTAGCCCTCTGCATATTGACGTGAATTATAGCTCAAATTCGCGATCAAATACCAATGATATAATCCTGTATCGTGTCTGAAACTATTAAGGGAATTATACTTGCCGGGGGGACGGGAAGTCGTCTTTTGCCTCTCACAAAAGTGACTAACAAGCACCTTCTTCCAGTTGGCAAAGAGCCAATGATTTTTCATCCCATAAAGAAACTTGTAGAAGCAAACATTTTTGAAATACTTATAGTAACAGGAACGGAACATATGGGGGCGATTGTCCAACTACTCGGAAGTGGGAAAGACTTTGGATGCGAGTTTACCTATCG
This sequence comes from Planctomycetales bacterium, assembly GCA_037441675.1. Taxonomy (GTDB): domain Bacteria; phylum 4484-113; class 4484-113; order 4484-113; family 4484-113; genus JBBIRS01. The sequence goes on from JBBIRS010000002.1 coordinate 38,023, forward strand.
CGTCCAGGATGAAGCTGGTGGAATAGCTCAAGCTATTGGGCTAGCCAAGAATTTTGTCGGGGACAACAGAATAGTGGTGGTTCTTGGTGATAATATTTTTGAAGATATCTTGGAGCCACATATCCAAGAGTTTCTGAAACAAGATGAAGGCGCAAGGGTTTTACTTAAGGAAGTAAGCAATCCGTCCAGGTTCGGGGTGCCTACTATTGTTGATGGGAAAATAGTTGCGATTACCGAAAAACCTGAAAAGCCCGCATCCCCATACGCAATAACTGGCATTTACTTTTATTTCCCGCACGTATTTTCAGTTATTTCAAAGCTAAAGCCATCCTGGCGAGGTGAATTGGAAATATCTGATGTAAACGATTACTATGCAAAAAATGGCACTTTGACCTATGGCTTTTTGAAAGGTTGGTGGACTGATGCTGGCACTTTTGAATCAATCAAAAGAGCAAATGAGCTCGTTAACTCTTAAACGCTTGGCTTTAGTAAGCGATTTTAGAAACTGAAAGTCAAGTAATTTTCAGGAGTTTTTGCATGCGTTTAATCAGGAAACTTCTCATCACTGGTGGCCTTGGATTCATTGGCTCAAACTTTATAAGGTATGAGCTAAAAAATTATGATGGTTTGAAGATATTTAATCTTGACAAGTTAACTTATGCGGGAAATCCATTAAACCTTAAGGATTTAGAGGGCAGAGGTAGTTACGTGTTCGTAAGGGGAGACATTTGCAAGGATAGTGATGTTATGGCGTTATTTAAGAAAGAGAAGTTTGATGCGGTTGTGAATTTTGCCGCTGAGACTCACGTGGACCGAAGTATCCTAGACGCTAAGCCGTTTATAAAGTCAAACATCTCGGGGGTTCAGGTTCTATTAGAAGCGGTTCAGAAGTTTGGAACACCCGTATTCCTTCAAATCAGCACGGATGAGGTTTACGGAAGCGTTCCGCCTCCTAAAAAATCAAAAGAGGATGACGCTCTACTACCGAATAGTCCCTACGCCGCAAGTAAAGCTAGCGCAGACCTTTTGTGCAGAGCCTACTTTGTTACCCATAAGACGCCAATCATTGTAACCCGCTCCTCTAACAATTACGGTCCATTTCAATTTCCGGAAAAGTTTGTCCCAGTAGTGATTAGTCGCGCAATGGAGGATAAACCAATTCCAGTTTATGGAAAGGGAATCAACGTTAGAGATTGGCTTTTTGTGGAAGACAACTGTAGAGCCATTGATTTGGTTCTTAGAAAAGGAAGGCTTGGAGAGGTTTACAACATTGGCGGAGCAAACGAACTTAGAAATATAGACTTAGTTAAACAAATCCTTAAGATTCTTAAAAAATCAGATGACCTCATTATCTTTGTTAAGGATAGGCCCGGACATGATCTCAGATATGCGCTGAATTGCCAAAAGATACAAACTGAACTTGGCTGGAAACCTTGCGTCAATTTAAGTGATGGTATTAGCACTACAGTGGAATGGTATAAGAGGAACAAGCAGTGGATAAAAGCAATAGAGAAAGGAACTTACCAAGCAAATTACAAGACAAAAACTAAATAGCAGAGTCTTTGCAAAGAAAAACCTAATATTGGTAATCTAAATTTATTCCTAGCTTGTAAGTGATAAGAGAGAATTGAATTCATCAAGCCTTTAGCGGAAGAAGCTTAGGCATCAAGGCTTTGGAACAGTCTTTCACGAATCCTTTGTGGAGCTGGTTCATCACCAAGACCATTCTTCAAAGTTTCAAGAATCTTCCCGATTAAAATTTTCTCCTGCTCACAATGGTGGCAATCCGCAAGATGTTTGTATATAGCTTCAAGCTCATCTCTCGTCAGTTCACCGTATAAGAAAAGATAAATCTTCTGTCGAAGCTCACCGCAGTTCATTCAATCACCTCTGTCTTCTTCAGACAATTTTCATCAATAAGCATCCAATTTCTAAGCTTTTGGACGGCGTAACGCATGCGTGAAAGAACCGTAGATAAAGGCTTATCCATAACACGAGCAATCTCTTCAAAGGTCAATCCTCTATAAACTTTCAAGAGTACGACCATCTTTTGCTCTGGTGGTAGCCTGTTAATAAGTGATTGAAGAGATGTGGAATTTAATCTATCGTAAAGTTCCTGCTCTGGCGAAGACTTTTCATCCGCAAGAGTTTCGCCTCGCTCGCGGGTATCATCTGAATCGAATATTGGCTCATTTAGAGAGTAAGCCTGCTCTCCTGCGGTCTTCTGATAGTAGCGCCTAATCTCGTTAACCGCAATTTTATACAGATATGAAGAGAATTGTCTTGAAGGATCAAAATTCTTAGCAGCCTTATACAGTCTCAGAAACACCTCCTGAGTAATATCTTCGGCTGTTTCCTGATCTGACACCTGCTTCTTAATGAAGTTGTATATTTGGTTCTGATAACGATTGAAGAGCTCGTCAAATGCGTTCTTATTCCCCTTTGCAACCTCTGCATAAAGCTCCTCATCGAGGATTTTCTTAGACTTATCTGAAATTGCTCTAGATGTAGCACGCATTTTCAACTACCAAATTAGTCTATCAAATATTTTAGATTTTGGATATACCACGCCAATTGGCATAGATTTTCAAGTTAATGGTTAAGGATATTTTCTGCCCAATAACAAATTTAATTGAAGAAGAAATGAAACATAAAAAATACTCCAGGAAGGACTTGAACCTTCGACCTTTGGCTCCGGAGGCCAACGCTCTATCCCCTGAGCTACTGGAGCAAACTACAACATTTATTATAGTTTTTTTTCAGTTATTGCCTTGTATATTCTTGTTAAATATTCCTGCTGGATTATCAATTAATCCTGCGTATAATAAGATAGATGAGAGTATTGCTTTTAGGCGCATCTGGCTTTGTTGGCAGTGCCATTCTAGAGGAACTTGCTAAAAACTATCATCAAATTCAATTGAGAGCCCTCCTGCGTCCGCGAAAAGAACCTAGAGGTTTATACTCCGAGATTGAAACTATCCCTGGAGATATCCTGAACGCTAGAGACGTGGAAGAAGCAGTGAGGGATTGTGACGTGATTATTAACTCTGTTGGGATAATTGCCCAGCGAGGGGAAAACACCTATGAGAATATCCACGTTAAAGCAGTTAAATACACGGTTGAAGCTGGGAAAAAATTCTTCTTGAAGAAATACGTTCTAGTTAGCGCCCTCGGTACCAGAGAAGATGCACCCTCAATTTATCACCGCACGAAGTTTCAGGGCGAAGAGTTGGTGAGAACCAGTGGGAATGGTTTCACCATATTCAGGCCATCTGTCATTTTCGGAAAGAAAGATAGATTCGTAAACCTTCTTGCAAGGCTCGTGTATAGACTTCCAATCGTGCCTGTGCTTGGAAACGGAGAAAACAAATTCCAGCCGATATACGTTGGTGATTTGGCACGGTTTGTCTGCATTTCCGCCACGAGCGATGTGGGGAGAAACGAGGTCGTTAAAGTCGGAGGGGCAAGAATTTATACCTACAATGAAATTCTCCTTCTTATCGCAAAGCTCCTTCAGAGACAAACAAAGCCACTTTTTCATATTCCCTTGGGGTTAATGAAAATCCCATCATCACTCCTCAAAGTTCCTGTTAACTATGAGCAGTGGCAAATGTTGCATGAGGATAATGCTCTTACGAGCGAAGAGTATAGAAGGTTAATTGAGCTATTTGGATATGAACCATCTTCTCTTGAAGAGAAACTTCCTGAGTATATTTTTGACGTGATTAAAGGTAAGCGAGTTTCAATAGGCAATTAAGGTATGAAATTCGCCTCGAAAGATAGGGGGCAGAGCCACTTACCTTTCTGTTAGAACCCAGAGTTTTTCTCCAAAGACAGCTGCGAGTACCAGCCTCTCAACCGCATCGGGCTTTATCGTAGTTACGGAAAGATTTGAACATTCGCCTGATGCGCTAGGAGGGTAAAGATTGAAAAGAGAGAACTTTCTGGTAAATAGATTCTCAACTGCCAGCCTGATAACCGGCGGGTTAGTTGTCCGACTAACCGCATAGGTCAAGTAGAATTCGCCATTATCTTTCCTTAAAAGGTTGACGTGAGCATCAATTCCGACAAATGCTTCGCTTCTCGATTCAACACGTCTTTTCTCCCATATAAGTGTATTGCCATTTTCTCTTTGCCTTCTAAGAGCTGAAACGTTCCAAACACTTTTTCCATCTTCTTGCAATAAAGCGTAAGTTAGGCTAGGCCAATCTATAAAATTGCCCGATGGTAGTCTCTCTTCCCAAAAAGATAAGTTAATACTGTAAGCGTTCACGCTCTGTTCCACATTCCAAGTAATCCATGAACCACCTCCCGCCTGAAAAGCCCATTTAACCGAACCGCCTTCGGAACCATCAAGGAACGCTATCGTAGCTCTTTCCTTCACTAAACCCTCAAAATCAAAAACACCATATCCCAGTGCGCATTTATTTGAAGTAATATTATTAACACTTGAAGTGGTCAACAGTGGGGAACGGGTAACCTCTGCTAAGTTCCATACTTTATTCGCCAACTCCGCATAGTAAAGCTTTACTTCCTCTCTTGAAGGATTCTCGGATAAAAATGCAAGCCCCACTCTACCATTCTCGCTAACAGCCATTGAAGGAGATAGTATCCTTCCGTTCACGCCACTTTTATAGACAATCTCCCGCTTCCAAATCCCATCAGGCTCCCTTTGCAAAACCTCAAGCCAATACTCTTCTTTAGCGCTAGATTTTCTTACAACAGCTATAAAGGGAATTCCCATTGAACTAATAACGAGAGATATGGTATCTAAGAATGATACGTCAGATTCGGATAGAATTTCTTTCTTCCATTTTTCTTCTGCCTTATCAGCGTAACATATCTGATAAATAGGCTTTTGAAGATTATCTTTTGTTTTACTTATATATGCGATTGCAGGAAAATTAAGCTTTGGGGGAACCGTAATAGCTGTAGCTAATATTTGATCAGGGACATCCACAACAGCTTCATAGGTAAAAGGAGGCGCTTGGGTAGGCTTTCCTGTTAAGAAAATTCTGTTAAAGTCCTCATTTGGTGGCTCTAGGCTATCTCTGGCGCGAACTGCAAAACTGTAATCTATGCCGTTAATTAGATTCATAATTACGCAACTCGTTTTTTCTGTGTCTAGATACCTGCCATCAGAAACCGCTAAAGAATAGTCCGTAATGCCAGAAGAACCCATCTGCCAATAAACCCGATAGGATACATCTTCTGTCTCATCGGTTGCAGGATTCCAGAAAAGCACAACCCCCCTATCAAGAGATGCCAAACCTTGAATCCCAGGTTTTTCCCACTTGGGAGGACGATTATCAAGCCCCATTTCTGGCATTCCAGTGAGTGTTACTGAGTTCTTTTCCTCATTGCCCTCATTATCTATGGCTCTGACTAGCACAGAATACTCGCTACCATTTTCAAGCCCTTCCAAATAAATTGGTTCGCCTATATCCTTAACATCCTTCATATGGGTAGATGGGGAAAAACTCACCTCTTTCCCTTTCTCATAGTAAATTCTGTATGTTATTTCTTCACTTAAATTATCAGTTGCGCTTCCAAATTGGACTCTAAGACTTCCAACCCCTGGAATAATACTCTGCACCCCTACTACATCACGCCACACTGGTGGAGTAATGTCGCCTAGTTCTTCTTGGGGAGTGGCGAACGTAACTTCTAGATTCTTGGTTTCATTTGGCACTATTTTAGGGTAGAACCTGTCCGCACTATCAATCGCACGAACCAAGAAGGCATAGCGGGTATTATTTGTCAAACCAGTTATAGACACTGGAGAGTTAGTTACATCAATATAAGAGTCGGAAGTCGGGTCAATCTTGTTAAGAGTTGAATAATATACGCGATAACGAACGGGAGGAGAAACGAAGTCTTCTGCGCTACCAAATTCAACTCTTACACCTTGGTTACCGGGTATTACTCTTTGGATTCCCACCTTTTGCGTCCACAGGGGTGGCTCAAAATCGTTATGCGCTCCTTTCATCGGCTTGGCAAAAATCACCGTACCCATTTCTGGAAGCGTGCGATTGCCTGATTTGTCCTCCGCAGAAATGTAAACCGCGTACTCTTCTCCGTTGATAAGCGGTTCCTTGATTGGAGTTGTTGGGTCTAAGTCATCCCATATCAGTGAACTCTGCAACCCTGTAATTTCAGATTTGTTCTTTGAATTTGGTAAGATGAGCCTATGAAGGTCAATTAAGCCTGTCTCTTCATCGCGATAGCCAAGGTAGAGATAATATCTAATCTTTGAAGCAGATGTATACTCTCCGCGAGGTTGAATATCAGAAGCGTTGAGCTTAAAGTTGATTCTTAACCTACCATCTCCTGCATCAACCCCAATCACCCCTTTATAAGGCTTGAACCTATCAAATGTATCGTGAGGCGGATATACGTCTGGGCCATAACCGAATTTAATACTGACCGTTTCTGAGAACTCTGCCTCGCCAGTAGGACCAGCTGGTATTACCTTGTAGATAATTTCTGATATACCCTCTTCCAAAAGGTCATCAGTATAGCCGGCATCATTATAAGTAAACTCAACTGTTGAAAATAGTGGATATTCTCCGAGTTTTACAGTGTAATCGCTATCAATTACACCGTAAAGTTTCTTCTCACTTGGCAAGCCTTTCCTTGTGCGATAGATATTAAAACCATTTACACTTGCGAAAAAATTATCTCTTACAACTTCAAGATCTCTAGTATTTACGATGCCATCTTTGTTCGCATCCAGAAATTTCTCTTCCTCGTCACGAACACCATCGCCAACTTCTGAATAAAAGTATTCGCCAATTAGAATTGCATCAGCAAGGTTAACCTCCCCATTTAAGTCATAATCACCTTTAAGAGAGAACTGCCAGGTAAGCACGTTAAACCTGCCATCGTTGTCCACCTTTAGGTTGCTAATGGTACATGAATCTGAAGAGGCAGTAAAAGGAAGACCGAGCTTCCCCTTGCTTGTCTTTGGTTCAAAAAAAGCATCTGCTATCAAGCCATCGCCTTGAATGTAACCCTTCTCAGCCGGACGAATCCTTATTACTCCTATTGGCAATGTCCCCAGTAAGCCAGGAACCGCGATAAACAAGCTTTCATCCATTCCGCCATACATCTTGCCTGGCGCTGATTCCTTGTAAAGATAGTCCTGCCAGTTGAACTTGAGTATGAATAGGCTTGCTTTACTTGGGGGAAGGTTTCTCGCAGTTATTGAAACAAAAGCGTCACCGTTCATAAGCACTTTTACTGAAAGGGCATAATATCGCCTCAAATCTGGCGCAATCTTACCCTTTTCGTCTAGGATAAATAGCGAGAACCCCTCCTTATTTATCGCATCCTGCGGATTGAAGTACTCAAGCTCGGCAGAGTTACTTGTTACATCAGCATCAAGGGAAGCGGAAGAATTTGCTCTTATAGGATGAGGGCTAACGCCCGAGAACGCGGGAGAATTCAGAAACATCACAACCAATAGTAAGAAAATAAGAGATTCACGCATACTCTTCTTAAGAATATCTGGATTATAGACTATTTGAAGGACGAAGTAATTGGCAAAAAGTTCGCTTTGTAAGTTAGACAAAAATCAAATGATACATTTTAATCTCTTCACTGGGTTGCGATTGTGAAATAGGAAGGGACTAAATATAAACTACATAGTTCAAACTCATTGACCTTCCAAATCCATACTCGTAAAATAAGGCTATGGTAAAGGAAGTTAAATTTTGTATTTTAGCACTATTATTTTTTGTCATCTCAGCTTCAATTCTTACCGCTCCTTCAAAAGGCGCAGAAGAATTCCCGTACGATCCCATTGATGGCGGAACCGCATACAAGGCTGAGTTTTTTGAGTGTAATGGCACTTATCAAGAGAAGTATGGGGTATGGTGGCTTGCATCTTCGAACCCATTCCAGTTCAGGCGAAGGTTTACCGCAAAATGGTACTTTTCGGGCATCCCAATACAGAATTTACAAGTTGACACCTTCATTGTTAAGTTATCGCTAGCTGTTTATACTAACTCAATAGAATCTGGAGGAAAACCAACTTCCGCTTCGGTTGAACTCATTGTACGCAATCCTGACACGGATGAAGAATATTCTATTGATAATATTCGCGTGGAAATGAATAAAGATGAAATCAGCATTCCAACCTATGTTTATATTCCAGCTTTCGTCGTTACCTCTGATGGGAGAACCATTCTTGAGCTTAAAGGCGGTGGACAAATAGGCGTTAACATGGAAAGGGCAGGACTTATTGTGCCAGCCTTATGACGCATACGCTTCAGACACTCAAACAAGCTGTAACATTACTAGTTTTAAGCAAGGATTTATTTCAACGTGGCGAGAGAATATACAGTGAACTTCAACCTCTTTTTGGTAATTTGAATTGCGTAAAACCAACCTCCATCTACGAGCTTGAGCAAATAGTAAAAGAAGGTGTAGCTCGCTATGACACCATCGTTGTAGCAGGAGGCGATGGAACAATAAACCGAGTGATTAACTCAATGGACATTGAAAATCAGCGGTTAATAGTCCTGCCTGGAGGCAGAGGAAACGATTTAGCAAGAGCGCTAAAGTTACCACTTAGAATTTCTGAATGTATCGCGTCGCTTGGAAGAAGAAACTTCATAAAGATTGATTTGGGTCAAATTGGGGATAACTTATTTCACAATTCCGCGGGATTAGGCTTAGACGTGCAAGTGCTTGATAGGATGAGATTTATGCCTGCTTGGCTAAGGAAGAATTATCTGCTAGCTTTCATTACAACTCTGCCTTTGATAAAGCCGATACATTTTTCTTCGCCTAAGCTTCCTAAATCAAGCAGAGGATTTTGTTGGTGGCTAGCGGTAATGAACGGACCAATGATTGGAAGCGGGCTGCCAATCTCGCCAAATGCGAAGATAAATGATGGCAAACTGGACGTTATCGCTATTAGCAACTGTTTCAAGTTAATTATGCTCTTTCATTTGCCAAAGATGATTTGGGGAAAGCACTTAAACCTAAAGGAAGTTGAGTATATGACTTTAGAAGAGCTAAGAATTGAAGGACTAAATAGACCAGTAAATTTAGCCATTGATGGTGAGATTTACGAATGGAACGATTTGTCACTAAACATTAAAATTAGAAAGCAAGCCCTCACGGTTCTTGGCTAAGGGGAAGATAAACTACTGCTTTTGCTCCTCCCAGTTCACCCTTTGGGAAAATTAGAAGCACTCCGCCATGCTCAGAGATTATCTGCTCGGAAACGTTCAGCCCTAATCCAGTGTTTCGCTTGGGTTCCTTAGTTGAAAAGTAAGGATCAAATATTCTTGGGTAGATATTTTCATCTATACCTTTTCCTGAATCGTCAATGGTGATGCGGAGAGCGGATGTCAACCTATCCTCTAATATCTCCCTTTCCAATTCTTCGATGAAAGAAATATCCACCATAATTCTAATTTTCTTCTCTTGCGAATCTCTCACCGCATCAACCGCATTATGAAGCAGGTTAAAGAGCGCCTGATCAAGCCTATGGGTATCCGCCTTTATATATCCTTGCGCGGAAACATTAGTGTTGAGCTCAATGTTACGCTCTATCATAAACCGCGCTAGACCGAAAAAATGCTCAAAATATTCTTGTATGGCTACGAAGGTTTTAACTGGTTCCGTTAAACGAACATAATTTGTTAACTCTGTTATGAGGTTAACTCCGCGGTCAACTAGTTCCTCAAACTTCTTCAGATAATGGTAACTAGACTGAGCTGGAGATAGCTCAAGCTCAAGGAGGGAAATTATACCCTTTTGCGAAGCAAAGATATTGTTAAACTCGTGCGCTATCCCACGAGCCAACATCGCGGCTGATTCCGACTTTTGCATTAGAAGAATGGGTTGAGAGCGAATATCATATACTGGTTTTTGAAATAGGGCAAAGATAATCGTTTGCCTGTTTCTGTCATGTATTGGTGAGAAATCTATTTTTATTTTTATCTCGTCGTATTTGGAAGAAGGACATATTGAACTCGGCAGAGGTTTATACACTAATTCATAGATAAATACCTTCTCTTCAGAAAGAGCTGCTCTTATTAATGATGAATATTCGGTCGTTTGAAAATTAGCGTCTTTGCAAATGTTATAGGTTGGTAGCGGAGCATCATCAGGTAGTCCAAAGAGGAAACGTGCATTGCGACTTAAATATAAAAGGTCTCCTTCGGTAGAAAAGAGAGCCATACTTGCATTCAAAAATAAACTTAAACTGATTAAGCGTTCATCGGAAGATAAAATCTCTAATAGTTCCGGTAATGATAGATTTGACAGTTCCCTTCTAAGGTCTGAATTCATATGTCCTCCCTAATATTGGGATAATCTTCCGTCAATTTTGGCTTTCCGTTCGCAAAGCAAAAAAAATAGAGAGCCTATGCAAAAGTATGCTGCGGAGTTCAAAATAAGTCCGCCAAAGAGTGATAAGTTAGTTTGGCTAAAGATATTTTCACCTTGGATAACGATGAGCTTTAATAGCTTAACTCCCTGAGTAAGTGGAAGAAAATAAAGACCGAATTGAACATTTCTACTAAACTGTTCAGTCGGCAGGTAAGATAGTAAGAAAAAAACGAACTGCATTAAACTGCCAACCTGTCCAATCCTTTTGAACATAAGAGCTAATCCTCCAAAGATTAACCCGAAACCATTGATACCGATAATCGACACGACCACAACTAGGATTGCCTGCCAGCTAGCTTCAAAGTCAAGGGTAAGAAAATGTCCCGTGGTAAACGAAATCATAGTTAGTAATAAGCTCACAAAAACCACACCTAGGATGAAGTCCACAATAGCCCGTATGTACTGAAGAAATAGGTAGCGTGGGAAATTTAAGTAAATCTGCTCAAGGATGCCCTGCTGAGCTTCTACTTCTATAGAGTAAGAATACCTGTTCAGAGCGCTAATTACAAAAAACCACATTAAGTAGCTAACGATAAAACTAGAGAGAGAAAATGAGATGATAGTTCCACCCGCAACTAAGGTGCGTGCGCCTATGAATAAGCCAAAGAAAAAAAGGTACATAAGCAAAAGTCCACTTACAAACTCTAATGGGTAACGAAATGTTAGCAGAAATGTCCTAACAAATTCTGCGCGAACAAGTTTTAAGAAGGCCATCATTATCCTTTTTTATCCTCGGTTGAATTCTTAGTTTCTTGACGCAAGGCACTCTTATCCACTGCCTCAGGCATTGATGTTGAGGCTGGGGCGTTTTCTTTTTCGTTGGTGTCTGCACGTTCAATGAAGGTGGCACCTCTCTTATGTAACCGCGTAATCTCCAAAAAAACCTCCTCTAGGGTAGGGCTAACCTGCCTAAGAGAACGAAAAGCTATTTTTGCTTCAGCTAATCGGTAAGCGATAACATAGAATTCTTGAGTATTTTTTAGGTGAAACGTAACTTTAACTAGGTCATTCTCGCTCATTTCCTCCAGGGTGAAACGCGTAGAGTAAAAATCTCCTACCACACGTTCCCAATCCGAGCGTGATAGTTCCAACTCAAAGTCAGCCCGTTTGAAGTAATCAATCAAATTTACTGTTGAATCCTGAACCAGTAGCGCTCCCTCCTGAATTATCGCAACACTATCACTAATACTTGCGGCTAAATCCATTTGATGAGTTGTGAGAACTATTGTTTTACCCTTTTTATTCACTAGAGTTTTTAGTTTGTTTCTAATAAGAAGGGCGCTTTCAACGTCCAGTCCAAGAGTAGGTTCATCAAGGAGCAAAATCTCAGGGTCACCTAGAAGCGCAACTGAGATTGCGACCTTTTGTTGCATACCTCTTGATAAAGTCTGGACGCTACTGCGCGCCCGATCAGCAAGCCTAAACTCCTCAAGAAGCTCCTTTGATTGTCTCCTAATCTCAACAGTACTCAATCCTTTAAGTTCACCAAAGTAATAGAGATTCTCTAAGGGGGATAACCTGAAATATATGTTCCTAGTTCCCTCAAGGACCGCACCAATCCTAGGCCTTTCTCTCAACCTGACACCATCGTTGCCATAAAATGTAATCTGACCTGAAGTAGGTAAAATAAGACCGGCTATAATCTTAACCGTCGTTGTTTTTCCTGCGCCGTTAGGACCCAGAAGAGTTTGGATAGTTCCCCTCTCAACTTCCAGATTTAACCCTCTAAGCGCGGTTACGCCGCGACTCTTCTGCCAAGGGAAAAGGGGATAATAGGTCTTGCAAACATCTTTCAAGCTAATAGCAATACTTTTGTTAACTTTATTTGCGTTCGCATTCATCAAAATTCAATTCTTCTAATTATCCTCAAAGATTTTTAACTCTCATTCTAGCGACTTCAACTCTTTCTTTAATTTGGCTAATCTCATCACCTCCAAAGACATCCAGAATACTACTTGAAAGAACAATAGCAAGCATCGCCTCAGCAATAATAGATGCGGAAGGAACACTTGTAACATCATGTCTTTCAACGAAAGCTTTGGAAGATTTTCCTGAGAATAGATCAACGCTACGGAGAGGTTTCGCCTGGGTTGGCAACGGCTTCATCAACGCGGTAACGACAATGGGCATCCCATTGGACACTCCTCCAGCCAATCCACCATCGCTGTTCTTTGTGTATCTCACTCCTTGCCTGTCTTTAACTATATCCCCATGATACTTTATCCCTTGCTCACCAAACTTAATAAAAATTCCACCAAAGCCTACCGCCTTTACACCCGGTATTGAAAGAATAGCTTGGGTAATTAATCCATCCAAACGAGTATCCCACTGGGAAAATGAACCAAGACCGATGGGCACGTTAAATCCGAAGACAGCAAATCCTCCTCCTAAAGTAGTTCCAGCCTTCTGCGCTAGCGCAATTTCCCGCTCAGCCTTTTTCATTAGTTCAAGATTGGGAATCCTAAGATTGTTTTCCTCTATGCTCTTTAGCGGTAAATCCTTCTCGCTTCTCGCCTCAAGTAGCTTAGACAGAATTGTTTTTGGTATTTTCGCCCTACCTATCTGGAAGACGAAGGAGTGAATATTTATATTAAGTTCATCTAGAAAAGTCTTGCATATGACTCCTGCGAGCACTCTAGCCACTGTTTCTCTAGCGCTAGAGCGCTCAATAATATCACGAATATCTGCGCATTGTAGTCGGTCATTTTTAATGGAGCCAAACTTAATTGCACCGGGAAGATCTGCGTGCCCAGGTCTTGGCACAGTCAACTTGGGATTTAGGTTGGCTTCCCACGGAGAAAGAAACTTTGCCCACTTTTCAACTTCAGCATTGGCAATGAAAAAGGCAAGAGGATTGCCGGTGGTAACGGAATCTCGCAAGCCCGCAAGGCACTCAAAGTCATCTCTCTCTAACTTCATACGGGGCGACCTGCCCAACCCACCTCGTCTCCTCTTTAGCTCAAAGGAAATCTTCTCAGGTTTTATCCTAAGTCCTCGTGGAAATCCACTAAGTATAAAGGTAATGCCTTTGCCGTGGGATTCGCCTGCGGTAAGTAGCCTTAAATGCATATCTCTTATAACTTTAACATACTAGATAGATTTTTCATCTTAAATCTTAGTCTGGAAAGTATTAACATAAATCTGCGACTCTTGTAAATATTCACTGAAAAGTTAGATAAGCAAGAAGAGCCTAACTGCCTTCCAGGTATAATTCACGAGTGTAAGAATTGTATTAAATTCACATACTTAAGTAGTTTGGGTAAAATCAGGTGGTTCAAGTAGGATAGTGTTATTAAGTTGAAGGAAATACCTTTTGGCCATTGAGAGAAAAAACGGAATTATCTGTGTAGATGGAGTGCCAATTATAGATATTGCGAACAAATTGGGCACTACTCCCTTTTACGTTTACTCAAAAGACGCGCTTTTAGCGAAGATAAGAGAATGGAAGAAGGCTTTGGAGGGAACGAATGCGATACTTGCATTTTCCCTAAAATCCAACAATAACTTTTACTTGAACAGAGTTATCGCTGGGGAAGGGCTTGGCGCAATAACTGTGTCTGGTTGGGAGATTGAGCTAGCTCAAAGGGCGGGCTTTAACTTGAAAAAATCTCTCTTGCATGGGAACGGTAAACAAAAGTGGGAAGTTGCTAAAGCCATAAACCTTGGAATGCTGATAAGTGTTGATTCTTGCTTTGACGCAGAGCAGATTAAAGAACTCGCAGAGGAACTGAAACTTCCCGTTTCAGTCTTACTACGGATTAATCCACAGATAGATCCGCACGTTCACCCTTACGTTGCAACGAGCCTTGCCGAATCTAAGTTTGGTTTTACAGGTAAAGATTTGAACAACATTATAAGCAAGTTAAAAGAGAGCAGATTTATTGAAATAGTGGGATTACATTCTCACCTTGGGAGCTCCATTCAATCAGTCGCTCCAATGGCTGATTCGTTAAGGTATCTTATAAAACTTGCTGAGAAACTAGTTGATGCAGATGTTTCCGTGCAGATTATTGATGTAGGTGGCGGACTAGGCATAAATTATTTCCACGATGATACTATATTGCCCTCGCCTGAGGATTACGTATCCACACTACGACAGATTCTAGAAGGATTAGACTATACCCTGATGCTAGAGCCTGGAAGGGCGATAATCGCAGAGTGCGGTATTTTAGTCGGAAAAGTTCTGGGAACGAAGGAGAACGGTGGTAAGAGTTTTCTCGTCACAGATGCATCGATGACCGAGCTAATCCGCCCACCCCTATATGACGCTTATCATCACATTGAGCTTGTCTCATCTAATTCCGCAAACGATGAGATGGAGTTGTATGATATTGTTGGTCCGGTCTGTGAATCCGCTGATTTTCTTGGAAAGAATCGCAAACTTCCCAAACCAAATACCGGTGAGCTAATTGCAATTTTTGACGCTGGAGCTTACGGATACACGATGAGTAGTAACTATAATCTTCGCCCTCAACCAGCAGAAATTGTTGTTGACAACACAAAGGTCGTTCTTACGAGAAAACGTAGCGAATTTGAGGATATTTTCAACCGTTATTCTGAGGAAACGTTAATCTAAGTGAGAAGGGTTATAAAATTCGGAGGAACATCCCTGGCTACTCCTAAACACTTCGCTGAGGCTGCAACTACTATTGCATCTCTTGCGGAGATGGGTGAGCAAATTGCTGTGGTCGTCTCCGCTATGGGCAACGAGACCAGCGAACTACTTTCCCTAGTTGATGAAGCGACAAATGGTTCTGCTGGATATAAGACACAATTAACAATAGCTAGTATGGCTGAGGAGAAGAGTGTTTTACTAATGGTTGCAGCGCTTTCTGCAAAGAAAGTGAACGCGGTTCCTTTTTTCCCTAGAAAAAGCGAAACATGGCCAATCATCGTTGATACCGACGATATTTCAACGATGCCAGTTGAAAAAGTCAATGAGGAACGAGATTTTACACTGCGGACCCAAAGGACGAGCCATCGATTCGCAAAGTACGTTTTGCCTCTTTTACGCGTGGGACAGGTGCCAGTAATATCAGGTTTTGTCGCTCTTGATAGTAAGGATGAACTTGTATCCTTTGGTAGGGGAGGTAGCGATATCACTGCTTTTATAGTAGGCAGGTATGTGGATTGCGAGGAAATTGTCATAGTTACTGACGCTAAGGGCATAATGAGTTCCGACCCACGACTAATAGATAATCCCTTGCTTCTATCACAGTTGAGCGTGGAGGAGGTGGAAGCGATAGCGGGAACCGGGGGAAGGGTAATCCATCCACGCGCACTTAGGTTCAAAACCGCAAATATGAATGTAAGGGTTATCGATTATAAACAGCAGAAGGAACTGACAAAGGTTGGAACTAGAATCTATGGGACAAGTCAAACCCGAATCTATAGGAATGATAAGAAACTGGCTATGGTTGTGGTGATGGGCTCCAATTGGTTCAATCGTCCGGGAATTTTGGGTAGGCTTGCTCAACTGCTCGCAGAACAAAACATTCCGATAAGCTCCGCATCTGTTAACTCCAGATTCATTAGCTTCTATCTAGAAGAAAAGGATGCTGAAAAAGCCCGCAAAGTTCTACACGAAGAGGTCGCCACAGATAAGGAGAATTTTCTAAATCTAAACGTTCTTGGAGGCGTTGGGGAAATCTGCTTATCCTCTTCAGGCTTTATTGAGACAGCTGGAGTCATAGCTGAGTTCACCAGGGCCCTTGCTCATAAGAACATTAATATTCTTGAGGTGATAACAAGCGTGACCGACATTAACATCTACGTGAAGTGGGATAAACTGGACGAAGCCTACAAGCTCCTCCTCAAGCTCGTAAAAACGCGTTGGTCTGGATAGCCAATTGAAATTTTTCTTTCATCGGAATTTAATAGGGTTTCTCAGGGCGTTTCACTACTCAAATGAATGCTAGCTTTAATTGTCAATTTTCGTGGTATTAGCTTGATATGATTGGCTCATCTGCATTTAGGTTCAAACTGCGTGATTCTAGGGGCAATATTATTGATCTTAACAAAAAACTAGAGAGAAAAAACATAATTCTTGTCTTTTATCCTAAAGATTTTACTCCGGGATGTATAAAGCAACTGTCGGAGTTAAGGGACAACTATTCAAGGATAGAAAGGGCGCAAGCTGTCGTCTTTGGCATTAACGGAGATAGCGCTGAAAGTCACCGCAAGTTTATTGAAGATTTTAATTTTCCTTTTGAACTTCTCGTTGATAAAAATTTAACGGTATCAGCCAAATTTGACTGTCTCAAACCTAATTCAACCGGTGTTAGAAGAACAGTAATTGGCATTGCGCGAGACGGAACGATAGTTTTTTACGAGCGTGGGATGCCCACTATTTCTGAAATTCTTAAGCCTATAAGAAAGGCTAATCGCCTAAATCTCAAGAAAGCAAAATTAAGATCATAGTTAGAGATTATTTGATGGCTTTATTTTAGAAAGCAGGAGCTTGAGGCATTAATGTTCAAAATATTCATACTTCATTCCTCTTTGAAAGAAAATAGCAAAGCCTCACTAAATATCAAGGTTTTCTGGGTAAACCTTTTCGCAAAAGGACATTATTTGCTTCTAAATTGAAAACGCTATAATTAGAAATAAGTAGCCGGAAGCAATGTAGGCTGTAACTCGCATTAACCGATAGAGGTTCATCGAGGCTAATATCGCTAATATTACTCTGGAAAGGCAATTTTATAATTTAAGCTCAGAGAAGTAATTTATCGTCATCAAAACCGGAGGAATGGTATGGCTTTAATTAAAGTTTATGGAACGCCAAAATGCATTTCAACGAGAAAAACCTGGGACCTGCTTGATATGCTTAATAAGAATTATGATAAAATTGATATTTTCACAGAGCCAATACCCAAGTGGGTTCTATCTAGGGTTGTAATGTCCTCTGATATAGGCGCAGCGTTCAATCACCACCACCCAGCCTGGGCAACACTGAGGAATAAGAGATTTACTAAGGCAAGCGCGATAGAACTCTTGCAGAAGCACCCTGAACTCATCCGTCGACCAATTACGATTAAGGGCAAAGAAGTCTTTCAGGGTTATGATGAAGAGGAACTGCGGAAATTCTTGAAGTAGCTAGAGATGTTATTCGCTATTTCCCCTTGTGAAATAACTCGTTTCTTCAACTATCATAGGAAACTCAAGGGGAGATGGCACTTGTCCTAAATTCTAGAACTAATCCACGGTAAGTGTCTTACTCAGATTTCGAGGCTGATCAGGATTATTCCCCTTAGCTACAGCCATCTCGTAGGCGAGCATTTGAAGAGGAATGACTGAAAGCAAACTTGAAATATAAGGGGAGAATTCCAAACTTACCCCATACTCTTTAGGAGATGGAATGGACAGTTTATAATGGCAAATCTTATCATAGCCTGGACTTGGTTCTCCCACATGGATGACTCTTCCCAGTCTGCAGAGAACTTCGTTCATATGAGAGAGAACAATATTTTCATTTTCAGGAAGAGCCACAAATATTACGGGATAATTTTCTTCAACCACTGCTAGCGGACCATGCTTAAACTCGCTAGAGTACATTCCCTCGGGATGGTTGAAAACGACTTCCTTCATCTTTAACGCTCCCTCTAGGGCAATGGGATGCGTAAGACCATAACCGAGAATATGTTGGGAGAAGTGTGGTAGCAGAACTTGGGCTAACTCTTTAACCTTCTCCTCATTCATTTTAATTGTTTCCTCAACTAGCTCTGGAAGTTTCCTAAGAGCACCTAGTTCACCTTCAACTTTTCTGAGACCACGTTTCTCTGCAAGTCTTAAGGCACAATACAAGAAGCAAATAACCTGATTAAGATAGGTCTTTGTCGCAGGAACTGCAACTTCTAGAAAGCTGGCTATCGGAATCATACCGTCACAGTGAAGAGCGAGGGTTGAACCTATATTGTTCACCACCGCAAAAGTTTTCCCCTTCCCACTAGCTTTGCACCAGTTGTATACGTTAATTAAGTCTTTAGTCTCACCCGATTGAGATACTAAGACAATCAGGTCTTCACCCTCCACCGCGTTGGCGTAAAGGGGAAGCATTTGAGATGCGATTGCGGGCAGCATAGGAAGAGATGCTAGGTTCGCAAAATAGTAAGTGCCAAGAAGAAGCGCATGATAACTTGTCCCCGCGCCAGTTATGAAAACCCTGGGAGAAGAATTAAGCGCATTAACAAAATCTTTCCAAACTAAGCCATCCTCATAAAGTGAAAGAATGTTTCTAGAACTTTCAACCTGTTCGTGAATTTCTTTTAGGAAAAAATGGGCGAATGGTTCCTTGGCAACACTTTCAATGGTGATGTCAGAAGTTAAAATATCCCGTTGAACTCTCTCTTGTACTTTTAAGTTAAATATACTGAAGCTTTGAGCATCAAAGGTAACCAGATCTCCGTCAATGAGCCTAACGTAGCGTCTCGTAAACTCAAGAATTGATGGCAGGTCGCTACTGCAGCAGATAAAGTCATCACCTATGCCAAGGTATAAGCTGCTTCCCATTTTGACACAATAAAGAACCTTAGATTCGCCCGGGGCGAGAACAAGGGAAAAATCACCTCGCGTTTCCTGAATAACTTTAGTAAAGGCTTCCTCAGCAGTTATACCCTGAGAAAGAAAGTAAGATGAGAGGTTTACGATAGTCTCGCCGTCATTTTCACTTATGACTCGAATTCCACGCTCAAGCATCTTTTCGCGAAGAAATGGATTATTAGTAATATTTCCATTATGAGCGCCAACAATTTTTTGGGTAAAGTCTAAATGCGGTTGAGCGTTTAACTTGGAAGGCGGGCCAAAGGTAGCCCACCTCAACTGACAGATACCTCTGTCTCCCCGCATATTAAAGAAATTTAGAACCTCACTAACCTTTTCAATGCTTCCAACATCCTTACGAAGATCAATACTACCGTTACTACTTAAGGTGGCACAGCCAACGCTATCATAACCACGATAGGAAAGGCGCCTGCCAGCACGAACTAGAATAGAGCCAAGGTCTTCCCTTCCTCTGTTAAATGCAATTCCAAATATTCCACACATAGGATTTAGATTTTATCATTTCAACATACACAATGAGTTGCTTTACCCCTATCAAATGTGCGGTAAGATAGTTATAATTCTAACTTTGTGGCGATGAAGAATCATGAGGCTGTTTTCCCCACCAACTGGCTAAATATGCCAGAAACGAAGCTCACGCCTCTTTTCAAGCAGTATCTCCTAATTAAGAAGGAGCATCCCGACTGCATATTGATGTATCGCTTGGGGGACTTCTATGAAATGTTTGGTCCGGATGCGCAAGAGGCTAGCCAAAAATTAGGCATTGTTCTTACAGCTCGCCAGATTACAGAGGGGGTTAAAGTGCCTATGTGTGGCGTCCCTCATCACTCCCTGATGCGTTACGTTAAAAAACTAGTTGAAGCAGGTTATAAAGTTGCTCTTTGTGACCAACTGGAGGAACCTGATCCTAGAAAAAAGCTTGTAGCAAGAGGTGTTACTCGCATCATCACCGCAGGAACTTTAGTTGAGGATGAGTTCCTAAGCGAGGATTCTGAAGTTTTTTTAATGACACTCGCGGAATACAGGGGGAATATTGGCGTGTGCATATTGGAGGCTTCCGGAGGGAAGGTGGGATTTCTGGAATTCAGAGGAAGGGGAACAAAGGGCAAGAAAAGCGAAACTTTTAATAAGATTATAGAAGAAATTAAGCGCATTAAGCCTCAGGAGATACTAATAGATGAAGCTCTTATTAGCATAAAAGCTATTAGCGAGTTCTTCCAAGAACATCCCTTTCTAGTTAAGCATACTTTTAAGAAGGAAATTTCCGAAAATGATGCGTCCTTCTTTATCAGGAAATACTTAGGCACAGAGTTTTTAGAAAGCTATGAACTTAAAGATAATTCAGCAACTCAATTAACACTCTATTATCTATTCAAATTCTTAAGAGAAGTTTTCAAGGTTGAAAATCCTAAGCTTTTTTTCCATCGCATTTACCCGGATAAGAAGCTTATTCTTGACGAGTTAGCGGTTAGGCATCTTGAGCTCTTTGGACTTATGGAAGCCGGTAGTAACATTCCCAATGAGCTACAACGAGGCCTGTATGGCATTTTAGATTCTACTCTTACGCCGATGGGCAAGAGGTTGCTCAAGAGAAGGTTGAGAGAACCTTTTGCTGAAAGAGAGACGATTGAAGCATATCTCACTTTTATTGAAGAGCTAACGAAGACTGAAAGTCTAAGAAAAGGGTTGCGGGAGATATTAAGAAATCTTCCCGACTCTGAGAGAATCATGAACCGCATACTACTAAATCGCTCAAATCCAGCTGAATTGGCGCGATTAAAGAAAACTCTAGCTATCGTGCCAAGGCTCAAAGATATTTTGTCAGCTTTAAGTTCCAAATCACTTAGCGCTAAATTATTACACTCACTACCGGAATCAGGTAAACTCTTAAGCCTAATTTCTACTGCCATCAACGACGAACCTCCTTTGAATATCGCAGATGGAGGAGTTATCAGGGAAGGCTACAATGCCGAATTGGATAGGTTAAGACAAGTAATTCACGAGGGGGAGTTGTGGTTTAAGAATTATGAGGAGAAAGAAAAAAACAACACGGGAATTAGAACGCTGAAAGTTAAAAGGACTGAGGCTTTTGGCTGGTTTATAGAAGTTACAAAAGCTAGCACTCATCTAGTTCCATCAAACTACGAAAGGAGACAGACGCTTGTAGGTGCAGAGAGATACGTTACCAACGAACTACGGGAAAGAGAACTAGAAATAGAATCTGCCAAAGAGCGAGCCTTGGAGATTGAAAAAGCTCTCTTTGATGCCATTCTTGAACAAGTCAAGGTGGAGGCAGAAACTTTGCATTCTATAACGGAAGTTATTGCGGAGCTTGATTACGTCCTCTCCCTTGCTGAAACTGCCATTAGGGAAGGATGGACTAAAGCGGAAATATCAACAAGCGGAATACTAGAGATAAAAGAGGGTGTCCATCCACTCGTCCTTAAAACAATCGGTAAGCAGAAGTTTGTTCCGAACGATTGTTATCTTGATGGAACTAACGTCCAAATAAACGTGATTACAGGACCAAATATGGGTGGGAAATCCACCTATATGAGAATGGTTGCTATTCTCGCAATCCTTGCTCATATGGGGAGTTTTGTCCCAGCAAAAAGCGCAAGAGTATCCGTCCTTGACAGGATTTATACAAGGATTGGCGCAACTGATGCACTAAGCAGTGGTAAATCAACCTTTATGGTTGAGATGGTGGAAACTGCAAGCATTCTTAACTCCGCTACCGATAAATCGCTTGTCATACTGGATGAGATTGGACACGGAACTTCAACCTACGACGGAATCAGTATTGCTAGGGCGGTCATTGAATATATCCATGAAGGAAAAATAGGACGTCCAAAAACCCTCTTTGCCACACACTATTTTGAACTTACAGAGTTAAGCGAGATCCTGCCGAGGGTACGGAACCTAAAAGTTGATGTGCGAAATATAGATGGCGAGTTAGTGTTCTTATATAAGGTCCTACCGGGCTTTGTTGATGAAAGTTACGGTGTTGAGGTGGCAAAGCTGGCTGGTCTTCCTGAAGATGTTGTTAAAAGAGCTAGAGCTATCCTTAACGAGCTTGAAGAGATAAGGCGAATGTCATTAGCGAAGGCAAGACAAGTTATCCAACTCGGCTTATTTAAAGAAAGCAAAGTATAACCAGGGTAACAAGAATGGTGATATTTACTAGCAAAAAGGTAGAGTTAATAAGCGAAAAGCTCAGGATGGAGCTTCCAGAGGAGCTTTTCCTTCATTGTTTAAGAGTGATGGAATGCGCAAAAGAGTTAGGAGTAATGTATGGTGAAAATAATATTGAAGCCCTGGGGCTTGCCGGGCTTTTACATGATAACTGCAGACACCTTTCAATGGAAGAGCTTTTAAGAACTTGTGAAAGATTTAATTACAAGCTATCAGAGGAAGAATGTAAAATACCTGAGATTATTCACAGTAAATTAAGCGCCATACGCGCTGTGGTTGACTTTGGCGTTGATGATCCTAAAGTATTTCAAGCCATAGCCTTTCATACAACAGGTAGACCAAACCTCGGCTATACCGCTAGAATTTTATTTTGCGCTGACAAGATATCTGCTGATAGGAATTTTAATGGAGTTGAAGAGTTAAGAAAGAAGGCAAATCTTGGACTAAAATCGCTTTGCCTTGCTATAGTTAAAAACAATCTACAATATTTGTACTCAAGGGAATTACCAATAGCATCTGTGACAATAGAATTCTATAATGAGTTATTAGAGGAAACACGCGGTGGATAAACTTTCGGATAGGCTATTTGCGCGTTTTCGAGCTGAGAGGGGAAGTGCCAGCGGAAAAGGGATTTCTCCAAAGGAACTTTCCCCAAATGTTCGTGAAAGGATCATTAGACACCGCAGACGTCAGAAGACTAAAACTACTATTATCGTAAGTCTAGTTGTAGTGTTGATTTTGATGATAGCAACTTTAGTTGTTTGGCCAATTAAAACACCATTAGGCGACCATACCTCCCCTGCCAAAATACTCTCAAACATGGTGATTAATATGCGACCTCTTCCCTATTACTTCGGCGGAAGAGAAAAAATCAACGTACTTGTAGTGGGAATAGATAGAGATCCTCCACATAGAAGCGATACTGTGTTGGTAGGAAATATTGACCTCAGAAGCTATCAGGTCAACCTTTTGTCAGTTCCCAGGGACACACTGGTTACGCTTCCAGATGGAAGAAGGGATAAGCTTGCCCACGCTTACGCGTTTGGACAAAATGGGGAAGGTAATGGGATTCTATGGGTTAAGCAATCTGTGGAGTCGCTGCTTGGAATTTCAATACCTTATTATGTAACGATAGATTTTGAGGCATTCATAAGCTCCATAGACGCTCTTGGAGAAGTGGAAATTGACGTAGAGAAGCATCTTAGGTATGTTGATCGCTCGCAAGATTTGTACATAGATATACCAGAAGGGAAACAACTGCTAAATGGAGAAGAACTGCTTAAGTATGTTCGTTTTCGCCATGATGCACTTGGAGACGTAGGGCGAACTTACCGCCAACAAAAGGCAGTTCTTGCCATAATAAACAAATTGAAAGCTAAATCTGATTGGAGAAAAGTGTTCTCTGCTATCAAAACTTTCTATCAATCAGTGGATACTAACTTTACTCTAGATCAGATAGTAGCCCTTGCAAGGAGGATTAGGGATTTTGACGAGGATAAGTTGTTTGCGACTACTATGCATTCTGAACCCGAAACAATTAATGGCATTTCTTACTTAACCGCAAACACGCAAGACATAATTGATGCTATAAGAGCCTTAAGGGAAGGAAAACCAAAAGTTGCATCCGAAAATCAAAGTGAGAGTAAAGAGAATGGGATTTGAAGCATAAAATCCCTTAGTTTAACCTGTCAAGGGCTATGCCCTTTATTTTATAGAACATTCGTATCATCTAGCATCCTGGTAAAATATTTAGTAAATCACTTGAACATTGATATCCGCAAATGGACGAAGCAGGCAGAAGACTGAAAAGTGTGCAGATTATAAGTAGGCGAAAGGCTAGAAGGAAAGCCTTTGAACTAGTATTTGAGGCTGAGCAACACCCCTCCACCACTATAGATGAACTCCTAGAAAGGACTTTTGAATATAACAACTGGTATCAGAAGAAATTTGGTTTAGAGCCTGAGGAGGAAATAAAATCATCATTTCTTTACGAGAATGAGGATGAGCCAACAATCGTGGAGATTGACGATAATAATGAGAGATTCATCCGCGATTTATGCACTCTTACTTTGAAGAATATCGATCTCTTGGACAGCATACTCACGAAGTATCCAGAAGAATGGAAGTTTGAAAGGATAGGAACACCAGAGAAATGCATCCTAAGGATGGCGCTTGCGGAGATACTGTTTATGGACACACCTATAAAGGTAGTTATTAACGAAGCCCTTGACATAACCAAACTCTATGGCGAACATGATGCCAACCGCTTTCTTAACGGCATACTAGGGGCAATCGTGCGAGATCTTGATGATATAAAGAGGAAGTTCAATGCCAAGAAAGCGTAGTAATATAAAAATCAAGGTTTTTGCGTTCATTGTTCTTCTAATCTTTACAGGCTGTAATCCTTTGCCTAAAGCTGAGAAAAGCTTTTCACGCGAGTCGTTATTTTCATCGGAACTTCTAGGGATAAGCTTTAGATACAACACCGATGAATTCCCTGAAGTAATTCAAGACATCTCAAGCGAATTCCCAGTTATCTTACAGGGCGATGGTTATTCTCTTGGCATTAAAAAGATTGGAGGAATTGGCGATTTAGTGGCGAAGGAACCGGACAAGAACTTTTACCAGTTCTTTAGCGGAGAGATACTCTATGAGTTTAGAGATAAAAATAATATGAAATTAGCAGAACAGGAAACAATAGAAGAATTCACCGCTAAGAGTAGGAAAGGAGCAATTCAATTTATGCATTTTGTAATGCCGGAAGAACAGGTTTATCGCCCAAAGTTTATTCCTCCAGAATTGAAAGAAGTATATCTTTACTACTTTCACTTTATATATCAATCTGATTACTGGTATTTCGCAATAATTTCAGAAAAAAAGGTTGACAGAGCTTTAATCAACAGAGTAATTAAATTGATAGATGAAGCTAGTTTCACTCAGCCTCAGAATGAAAATTAAATTCCTAGAAAGACAAAAATACATTCAAGATAGGAGCAATATATAAGCGCTTATCATAATAAATTCATCAGCATTTATTGCTTTGGGGCTGAGGGTGCTAAAGAATTTTTCTCTTCAATAGACTGCCCAGTGGGACGAAACAAAAAACTCCTACTATAATAGCTAATTATGCAGGTTAAGCTTCAAGAAATTCAAAAACAACCCTATCTCAACGGGAGGTTCTTGCCTGGCGGGGAAAGTTACGCTGTGCGAAACCCATGGGATGGCTCAAGTGTGGCCAATGTTGAGCTTGCCACTGTGGCGCAGATGAAGGAAGCTCTAGCATCCGCAGAAAGAGCGCATGGGATACTTTCAAGCTATAGCCCATTTGAGCGAGCGGAGATGCTTCATAGAATATCCGCTCTTATCGCTGAAAAAACCGAATTCCTATCCGGGCTGATAACAAAAGAGGTTGGTAAGCCTATCACCCTTTCTCGGGTAGAAGTTCAGCGTGCCGTGAATACATTCAAGATTGCCGGCGATGAAGCTAGAAGGCTTCAGGGCAAGCTGGATTATCAAGAAGGTTATAGCAAAACTGGTGGAAAGTATGCCCTCACCAGGAGATTTCCCTTATCGGTTATGCTTGCCATAACTCCTTTTAATTTCCCAATCAATCTGGCTGCGCATAAACTCGCACCAGCATTGGCAGTTGGAACAGCGGTTATTCATAAGCCCTCAAGATACTGCCCTTTGAGCGCCCTTGCGCTTGCGGAAGTTTACCACCAGGCAGGAATTCCTCCAGGCACTCTCAACACTTTGCCATGCCAACCAGAATCCCTTGAGTTTCTTATACGGTGCGAAAATGTCAAAAAGATTTCATTCACGGGGAGTGCTGAAGTTGGATGGAAACTGAAGAAATCCTGCGAGAAGAAAAAGATAACGCTGGAATTGGGGGGAAACGCTGCGGTTGTTGTTGAGGAAACCGATAACCTACCAAGGGTTGTGGAAAGGGTTGCCAAGGCATCATTCGCCTATGCTGGACAGATATGCATATCCGTACAACGTGTGCTAGTAAACGAGAAGTATTACGATGACTTCCTTAGGGAACTTACTGCTTTTACAGAAAGAGGTATTAAGAGCGGTGACCCGATGGATGAAGCGGTTTTGAATGGTCCTATGATTTCCGAAAAGGACGTTCAGCGAATTGATGATTGGGTAAAAGAAGCTGTTAAGGAAGGCGCAGAAGTTCTGACAGGGGGAACTGCGGAAGGCTTTGTTTATGCTCCAACCGTTCTCGTAAATGTTCCTAGTAGTGCAAAGATATGGCGTGAGGAAGCCTTCGCCCCAGTCTGTTGTGTTAAGAAATACAAAAGCTTTGAGGAAGCGGTTGCGGAAGTCAACAACACGAGATACGGCTTGCAGGCGGGATACTACGTAAAGGACATTGATAAGATTTTTTACGCTTACGATAAAACTGAGGTCGGAGCGGTTCTCATAAACGAAGTTCCTATGGCAAGGGTTGACGAGCTACCATATGGGGGTGTCAAAGATTCCGGCTTTGGTAGGGAAGGTATAAGGTGCGCGATGGAAGAGATGACCGAACCCCGCCTCCTCGTGATTAAACCTGGGCTTTGATAAGTATCGTTCAACTTAAGCAAACTACCAGCCACTTAATCACTACTTCGCCACCTCAAGAAATCCTTGAATTTCCTCGGCGGTGTAGAGAGGCTTCTTCTCGTGGTAGAAGTAATGGTAGTGCCAGCCCTCGTCAAAGGCACGCTTCAACAATGCCTTTTTCGTCTCAAGCGTTGTAAGAGGATGAGTGTCAACCCCAGCTATCCACGCTGGACGAAGATGAACTAGAAACGGTATCAAATCTCCCCAGTAAATGAGGTGCATTCCCTGACTCTGAATTAAGATTGATTTATGGTGAGGGAGGTGACCGGGACTATCTAGATAAGTAAAACCGGGCAAGAAGTTCTCGCTATCCTCCACCCGCCTCAAGCGACCACTGGCGACAACTGGGGCAAACCAATCATGCCTATAGCTAGGCTTAGTCCGTTCGTTCAACGACTGCATAAACTCCCATTCTCCTGCTGGGATGTAGTACTCCGCATTTGGAAAGCTCAGATGCGCAACACCATTTTCATCAAGAAAACTCACGCCCCCACAATGGTCAAAATGAAGATGCGAAAAGACCACGTGGGTAATCTCGTCTGGGTTGTAGCCAGCTTCATTAAGGCTTTCAAGAAGCTGCTTCCGCTCCCGCACTATCCCGTATATCTTTTCGAATTTCTCGTCGTATCTATCACCAATTCCCGCCTCAATTAGAACTCGCATATTACCGGTATCCACCAGCAGTGGACGTAGATATAGAGGTAGCCGATTCAGCTCATCCGTTTCAAACTCCTTCGCCCAAAGTGCTTTCGGAATAACGCCAAGTATCTGGCCTGCATCAAGATAAAATGCCCCGTCCGCCAAAAGGATAATTTTGAAGTTTCCAAGTTCAAGCATTTTCCCCTCCTTTTAACATTCCCGAAATATTTTATCCCGCTTTATTGAATTAAAGCCTTAAAAATAAGTTTCAGCTATTCATCGACATAAGTCAACATAGTTCATTTAAGTAACGAATGTTCTGTTCATTATCAATATCATAGGCAAGCCTTGGCAATGGAACAAAAATAGCCCTTGCCTTTGCATCGGTTAGGGCGCTCACGCGTTTTTCAATATCCTTCACGCTTAATCTCTTTAGAATAAAAGCTACTATAATAGGAACACCAAGGAGAGATGCCAATTTTAGAGGACTTTTGCGAGCTTTGTAGGCATCCTTCCCGAGACCGATATTTTTCTCAAGCGCCTTTCCAGTTATGAAAAAGAGGCTTCCCATCGTTATTTCACCCTCCTTCGTTTGAACGAACTTATTTGGGCAATTTGGAAAAGCTGATATAAAGTCTTCTTTGAATATAATAGGCACGCAAATATCAACATCCTCTGGAATAGCTGTTAGGAAGGCATTGATGTCATCAGCAGTAACTAGTGGCAAGTCAGGAGATATTAGCAGAAAGTTATTATCCCAGCCAAAATAATTTGCTCCAATTTGGACATTATCCATAACCCCACTACCCTCCGATAACCAGACCACATCCTCGCCAAACCTCTGAACTTCTGAGTTAATGTCCTTGGGTCCAATTACTGCGATTGGCTTCTCAATTGTATTTATAAGAAGTGATTGGGAAATGGAAATGGTTAGGAGGCTTTTGCCTTGGTAGGGCAAGAGAGATTTAACTCTAACGCCATATTCCCTCCGAAGTCGCGGGGATAGCCTTCCACCTGAGAGCAATATAGCTTTCACTTTGAGCATCAGCTTTTATCTTATCAAGGAGACTGCCAAGTAAGATAAAAAGCAAGTATTATTCCATAGGTTATTTTCTCCTCGTTTTCTGGGCTAGAACATCAATGTAACCTCTATCAAGTTCCGTTACCAGCTTATCGCCAACCTTGACATCTTCCGGCTCTCGTATTATCCGAAACATCTTTTCATCCCATACTAAGGCGTATCCACGCTTAAGCACTGCTCTAGGGTTAAGCAGAGATAATTTCTCCTCAATTTGTTCTATCGCCTCCCATCTATTCTTAATGGAGGCGATTACCCTTGATATAAGCCTGCCCTCCGTGTCTTCTAAAGCTAGTGCATTGGTCTTCAATTTAAAAACTAATCGCTTAACTCTTAGAAAAGATAAAATGATTGTTAAATCTTTAAGTTTGGATTCTAATTTTGAAGTGGAATTTAATACCATTCTGTCTCCTAGTAGCTCAAGTTCACTTGAGTAATTTGCGACAAGCTCTTGGACATCCTTTAGAAGTCTTTCAACACCAAAGGAAGTGAACTTCAATTTAGCCTCTTTTATTCTTTGCCTAACAGTTCCTATTAAACTTCGCGCGATGGTGTGTAAAGAATCAGAAAGCTCAGAGATGGATGGCGCTACAATTTCGGCGGCAGCGGATGGGGTTGGAGCGCGCTTATCCGCTACAAAATCTACTAATGTGAAGTCAATTTCATGACCTATTCCAGTGATTACAGGCTTTCTTAAATGATAAATAGTTCTAACTAGTTTCTCATCGTTAAAACACCACAGATCTTCTAAGGAACCACCACCGCGAACCAAAAGTATCACATCTAATTCGGATACCCTCTCAGCGTTTTTTAAGGCTGAGATTATTGATGCAGGAGCAGTATCGCCTTGCACCTGAGTGTCAAAAAGGATTACCCGAAGGTAAGGAGCTCGCCTTGTAAGAACTTTTAGAACATCTTGCCAGGCAGCTGCTTGCACACTCGTAACGACCCCTATCACTTTTGGAAGAAACGGTATTTTCTTCTTATGCTCTTCCGCAAAAAGACCTTCCTGATACAACCTTCTCTTCAGTTCCTCAAACCTTTGAGCCAGTATCCCTTCGCCCTTTACAACAATATCCCTAACTATCAGCTGGTACTGACCTTTCCTTTCGTAAACCCCAACCTCACCAAATACAAGAACGGATAGTCCATCTTCAGGTGTAAACTTATGTTCCTTAGAAAAGTTGAAGAAGACGCATTGAATTGCGCAATATGCATCCTTCAAAGTGAAGTAAAGATGCCCGCCCTTAAGACTAACGTTGCTGACCTCACCCTGAACCCATATATCTTGTAGTAGCGGTTCGTTTTCAATCAGCGCCCGTATTATTTGCGTTAATTCACTGACGGAAAGGGCGTTAACCTGTTTCGCTTCCTTAAGTTTTGTTTCCACCGATAGAGTATGTTAGCTTATAATCCCTTTGCGCGACAAAACTTCCAAAATTGCATTGCAGGTGTTCTTTATTGGTTCGGGTTTACAAATCTTATCCTTCAAGAGTTTTAGCTTCTCCTTGAGGGAATTTAGTTCATCAGCGTTTTCTAAAAGCGAAGAGGCGATGCTAGCGATTCTTTCGCCATTGCATTCAGAACGTATAAGCTCCGGGACAATCTCTTCCCCCCATACTAAATTCGTGAAACCGTAGTATGGTAAGCGAAAGCGGGTAAAGGTGGAATAAATAAAGTCGTGCAAGAGAGGAAGTTTATAGACAATTACATGTGGAACTCCCATCACTGCGCACTCGTGGACTGCAGTACCAGAAGATACCAGCATCAAATCCGAATGGGAAATCAAGGCATAACGCAACTTGGCGTCAATGAATGTGACTTCAGAACCCTGCTTTGCAAACTGTCTTCTCAACTCATTCTCTAAACTTGGATGAGCTATTGGGACTACGAAAGATAAGTCATGAAACTTTTCCTGTAAAATTTTAACAGCACGAGCAAGTTCTCTACCAATCACCGCAACCTCCGCCATCCTTGAGCCTGGCATCACACCGACAAGCTTTCCTTCACTTAAATTCACTTGCTTGAGGAATTCCTCTCTTTTTATCTCTGGTTCCGCCATTTGGCATTGCGGATGCCCAACATAAATGTATGAAACGCCGAAGAAATCTAACAGCTCCAAAGAAATAGGGTAAATCGCAATTGAAATATCACAGCAGTCCTTTAATACCAAATAGCGCTTAGCAATTTTGTTTATAAATTTTTGGGGAGCATTCTTAATGTTCTTAAACCTATCGTCAAAGGCAGATTGCCAAAGGGTAGGAACAATGTAGTAAGCTATAACGCCGTTAAAGCCTCTTCTCCTAAGGGCTCGCGCCAGAGCAAGATTAAAAAATCTATAATCAACAAGTATTACAAGATCAACTCTTCTGTCCAAAATATGTTTTAAGACATGTCGGAACCTTTGATAAGCCTTTGGAACAGAGGGCAAATTTGCTAGAACACCTAAGAAAGATAAATCGGTGCAGTCATACAGAAGCTCTGCCCCTTCAGCCTGCAAGTTAGTAGAACCCACCGCTGTGAGCTCAATGGGCGGAAATGACGGATTTTGGCGAAGTTCCCGAATTAGTCTAGAGGCGTGCAAATCACCTGACAGCTCTCCAGTGGATATGAAGACCTTTAAGCTTGAATTACTCACTTAAGCTTTCTGAAGTCCTTGTTGGATAAAATGTGTTTTGGTGAAACTCAGTCAGGTTGATAGCTTGTTTCGCTGTGGCAGACTTCCTTGCCGAGAAGGCAACCTTCAGGTTGTAGATTGAATCCTCCCCACTCACCTCCGGTGGTAAATCCTCTTTGATTGCCCTCACTGCGCTCTCAAGCTCTAGCCTAAGTGGCTCTTCTTTTTCGTTCTCAATCGTCCTTGCCCAACCTTCGCCATCGTAGATAATCAGCTTTTGCTCAATCAAATCCACAAGCCCAAAATGTTGCGAGCTGGTAATAAACATTTTCCTGACCTTGTAGGGCGTGAGCCAAGAAAGCTCAATGTAACCTACAGCGCTGTTGGAAAACCTAAGAGTTATGGAAGCGGAATCCTCCGTAACTTCATCCCGTGAAGAGGCAACCGCAAAAACAGTTTCAGCTCTCATGCCATAAAGGTAGCTAATAATATCTATGTCATGAGTTCCTAAATCTAGGATAATTCCAGTGTCACCACCACCCTTTCTGTATCGCCCAACGCGCAAGTTTGCAATTGACTGAACCTTACCGAAATCTCCGCTATCTATCATCTCCTTAACCAAGCGAACAACAGGGTTAAACCTTTCCACATGCCCAACAAAGAGTTTTAGTCCCCTTCCCCTAGCATAATTGACTAACTCTTCTGCATATTCTAGAGAATTTGTAATCGGCTTTTCAATTAGCAAATGGGCACCTGTGGAGAGACAATCCATTCCAACTTCATAGTGCGCCGATGTAGGAACCGCAACAATGACAAGTTCAGGACATTTCTTAAGTAAATCTTGCCTATTCGGGGAGAAGTCAACATTAAATTCTTTTGCGGTCTCGGCTACCGCCTCGTTTATATCCACTATCCCTATAAGCTCCATCTCCTTCATCTGTGAAATTACGCGGACGTGATGTTTACCCATAGTCCCAACACCAATTACTCCAACTCTCAAGGGCATTCAGTTCGTCCTTTTCTCTATTCCTTATGCGAATTCAAATCAATCATAGCTTTTTCAAGGGAGACTATAGCCTGTTGCAGGGTTCCTCTAAACGTATAGCCAGCTGCTCCGGTATGCCCACCACCACCAAATCTCTTTGCAAGGGCACTAGCATCAAAGGAATTTCTTGCTCTAACGCTCACCCTGAAAAAATCTTCCCCATACTGCTTTATCAATACACAAACTCTTGGCTCCCTTAAAAGCTTAAGAATATCCGTTACCCACTCAGAATCCCCTAACTCAACTCCGCATTCCTTAAGCATAGCTAGGTCTACATAAGTATAATAGTAACCAAGCTTATGATTAACTTTGACGTTCTGAAGAACCATTCCTAGTAGTTTCAAATCTTCCTCGCTAAGGTTATTAAAAACACTCTCACTCACCTTTGAGGGATTTACACCCACTCTCACAATTTCCGCAGCAGACAGAAAGCTCCAAAAGTTAGTATTGCTGTAAGAAAACCTGCCAGTATCCGTAACTAGCGCCATAAATAAATTGTCCAGACAAACCATAGGTAAGGGATTTACTAAGGATGTGAGGATTTTGAAGATAATTTCACCAACTGCAGAAACTTCTGGAGCTACTAAGTTCACATCTCCGAAATTGTCATTATCTTTGTGATGATCAATGTTTATGATAGTAGTAAGACTTTTATCGTGTCTTAAGTCGTATGAAGGATACACTCCAAGACGCGCCAATTCGTTTACAAAGGTAGCGCCAAAGCGATTAAAAGTGGCATTGTCAGCAGAAACTATTAGGTCAGGCAAATCATTAGGGAGCTCGCTCATAACTTCAATACAGCCAATACCAGGAATATGCCTGTACATTCTTGGCACTGGTTCGCTGAAAAAGGTGCGAACCTTTTTCCCAATGGCGG
Organism: Planctomycetales bacterium; assembly: GCA_037441675.1. Lineage (GTDB taxonomy): Bacteria > 4484-113 > 4484-113 > 4484-113 > 4484-113 > JBBIRS01. Next base: position 71,054 of record JBBIRS010000002.1, read on the forward strand.
CAAGTGCATGATGGAGGCTAACAACACACCCAACCGCGTCTCCATCGGGATTCTCGTGGGTTAAGTTCCAAATTGACTCCGCACTTTCAAGCAGGTTTGTCACCTGTTGAATCTGCTCTGAGGAGACACCTGGCAGGTTTATTTCATGCTTAAGTAACATAATATGGTTGTGAAATGAACTTATT
>JBBIRS010000002.1:71248-370893 GCA_037441675.1 Planctomycetales bacterium
CATAATAACCTTTGGTATTCTTTCTTCTCTTAGAAAGTTTCTCAAGAATATGGCTCACTCTAATACTGTAAACCATACCCATATCCGCGACAAATCTTAGGTGTGGAATTTTTCTCAATGAAAGCCTAACACCAAGCTCTCGGCGTAGATAATTTACCGCTGAGTTGAGCGCTAAAAGAGCGCTGTCTGTTATATCCGCCTCCTCATGTCGAGCGCGAATGTAAACTACCGCACTAGAGTTATCCCTTGACAGCTTAACCTCCGAGATTACTACCCCAAAACATCGGGGATCTTTTACGTCTTCATTAATAAGCGTGCTTATCTCAGTCAACAGTAAAGCCTCGAGCCTCTTTCGTCTTAACTCTTTCTTTTCGAGAGGAAGCATTTGATTACTATCCTATATATCCCATTTGCAATAAGAAATTATGAGTTCTCTTCTATATTCGTAAGACCTTTTATAGAGAACGTCCCGTTTCGCTCTTCAACGTACTGTTCAATTCTTATCTTTGCGGATTGTAGAAATTGAAAGCAATCCTTTATTAAACTAATGCCCTCTTCAAATTTAGTAAGCAAAGTTTCAAGCTCAATATCCTCGCGCTCAATCTCTTGCACGATAGACTGAAGACGCTTGTAGCTCTCCTCAAAGCTGGGTTTACCAGACTGCTTCTTCTTCACGGCTCGGCTACTCTTTCCACGTTTAACGCTACCAGGTGGAGAAGCAGGTTCGGTATTCCCACCTAAACTCTCATCAGTTTTTTCCTCAAAAAGCTTTTCCGGCATATCGCAAATTTTACCACTGGTTATCCTTCTATTTCTTTGATTCCTTCTACTTTTGATGAATCACGCTATTAATCCTTTCAAGCCGTTATTGCTATCTAAGTTGCAATACTACGATCTTTCAGAAGAATATTATATTTCATAGCAAAGATTACTACCATGAGATAACCTTAACTTTTACACTGAGGTACAATCGTTAACTCGTTAGCGTCTATCGCTTACAGTATTGTATTCAGCCAATCTAGGCATTGAATAAGCAGGTTGTAGGCAATTTCTCTACTTAGACACGACTCTTTCAATCGGCACAACAGCAAGAATATTTGCAACTGCTCTTGGAACACCACTACTAGGTTTGTTTACAACTTGCCCTTGGATGAACATTGTAGAACTTCCACCGCCATCAAAACCCATCAAATTTTTTAGATTGAGAAGTTCAATCCCAACTTGTGTCAACTGTTCCCAAGTAGCCCCTGATGAATAGGACTTGTTACCCTTATCTACCACTATAAGAACAATCTTGCCGTCCATTGTCTCTCCAACCGCTGTCCGAGCATGAGCTCTGTTCATAAAGGAAGAAAATTTCTCGTCTTTGTAATTCAGAACCGACTTGCCATCCTTTATAAGCATAGGACCTCCGCCTAAAAGGTGTGGATATTTCTCCCATCCATCTGGTAGTTGAGTGACAATCTCCACCTCATCTCCTCGGGCAAGGGAGGATAAATCTTTTTGAATATCCTTTAGTTTGCTCGCATGAAAGGATATTACTAAGCCATCTTCAGGAATTGGGCTATTATTTAACTCTTCCGTTTCAATCACATATTTCTCACCGAGAAGATTCATCTCGCCCTTTGAGAGGATATAGGGGGAGACACGCCTTAAAATTAACTCTTTCCCCCAAATATTTGTTTTTGTTCTACGCCCAAACTCCTTAGTGTAAGCAATAACCTCGCCGCTCTTTCTAGCACGGTTGTAGCCGTTTAATGGAATTGTCAACCCGATTCTACTAATTTTTATATACGAACGAAGAGAGAATAGTTCAAAATGCACCTTACCATCAACGCTTATACTAAGAACTGGGCGAGGAAGAAACTGCTCAAAAACAGTTGTATAGTTTATCTTTATAAGCCCAACAGGAAGATGTGCCCCCTGAGTGTCAAAAAAGCCACCGTTTATTGCTGCAATAGCTGATGCCCTTTTTGCTAGACTGTCCACTGGCGCTAACGTGCCGATGGTGTCATTTGCGATTATTGGGCGCAGTGAGTAACCCTTATTTGGATTTACCTCAAGAACATAGATATGAACTAGGCCGGTATTGAATCTTAGCCGAAAGTGGTAATAGCTAATCCCACTGTTCACAAGCCGTGTCCACTGCTGTTCCAGTTTCCAGGCTTGAGCGGACTTTTCAAAAGTAAAAACACCCAGACAAAAGACGATTAAGAAAGTATATAGATTTATGCAGAACCTTTTGAGGTTGAATCTTGATGCATTTTGCGTGCTCATATTCTTAAAACTAGAGTTCACCTTGCCCATAATTTTAATTTAACACGCAAGGTAAGAGTAATATGATAAAATAGATTAGCTGAACTATTACTTTTAGGAGATCATTGAATGTCGGAAAGTATTGACAGGGAAAAGGCGCTAGATCAAGCCACGAAGCAAATAGAGAAACAGTTTGGAAAGGGAGCGATAATGAGGCTAGGGCAGGCACCAACCAGGGCCGAGGCAGGAGTAATACCCACGGGTTCTCTTGGACTAGATATTGCACTTGGTATTGGCGGGATACCAAGGGGTAGGGTATCCGAGATTTTTGGCCCTGAAGCTTCTGGAAAAACGACAATTGGGCTTCATATAATTGCTTCAGCGCACAAGGCTGGCGGTTATGCTGCAATTATTGACGCGGAACATGCGGTTGACCCCCAGTACGCTCAGGCACTTGGAGTTAACATTGAAGACCTTTGGATTAGCCAGCCTGATAATGGAGAACAAGCGCTTGAAATTGCAGAAACTCTGGTTCGGTCGGGCGCGGTTGACGTTGTCGTGGTTGATTCAGTTGCGGCTCTTGTTCCCCGTGCCGAACTTGAGGGGGAAATGGGAGATTCTCATATGGGGCTACAGGCTCGCTTAATGAGCCAAGCCCTACGCAAATTGACTGGCATTGTCGCTAAATCAAAAACTGCTCTTGTATTCATAAACCAAATTAGAGAGAAAATTGGGGTTCTCTTTGGCAATCCAGAGACAACCCCAGGAGGTAGAGCTTTGAAATTCTATGCATCCGTGCGCATTGAAGTGCGACGGAATGATACGCTGAAAGATGGAAACGAGATTATTGGACATTCCGTAACCGCCAAAGTTGTGAAGAATAAACTTGCTCCACCTTTCAGGCGTGCGACCTTTGACATCTTGTTTGGAAAGGGCATCAGTAAAAGTGGGGAACTCCTTGATCTTGGTGTAGAACTTGGAATTGTTTCCAAGACTGGTTCTTGGTATACATTTGGTGACGTTAAACTTGGACAAGGTAAAGAAGCGGTAAGGCTTCTCTTGGAGAATGACCCTAAAATTACCGCAAAAATTGAAGAACGAATTGTTGCCTCTGCTAAACCTTCTATAATCTCAAGTATTAAAGGTAACCAGGCGCTATGAAAGAGATTAGTCCTGGTTCATAGGGTTAGATATTTAGCAAGCGTCAAGTAGTCCTCACCTAGTGTGTGCCCCCCTCTATGCCCTTTCTTCTCAGAAATCATTCCCAACCTAGAAGTGAGGTGAACTGAAGTGGAACCACTTATTACGATTGTAGCTATTCTAATCAGCCTCGTAGTTGGTTTGGCAGTGGGATACGCGATTGTTCCTTTAATCTATACAAAGAGAATAGACCAACTGCGAGAAGAGCTTAGAAAGATTAAAGAGGAGGAGTTTGATAAGAGTGAGAAAGAGGCACAGGCAATTGTCGAATCTGCCAAGGCGGAAGCTTCCGCACTATTGCGGGAGACTGAACGCTCCCTTAGAGAGCGCCAAAGGGAGTTAGAGAGGCGCGAAAAGGCCATTTTCCGTATGGAAGAGAAGATTAGCCAAAGACTAGATAGCATTGAACGCAAACAGACAGAAATTGACAAGCTAAAGTCAGCTCTTACTGCGAAAGAAGCTGAGCTTGAGATGAGCGCGCAAAGGATAAATGAAGAGATAGCAAAACTTGCATCCCTGAGTACCGAAGAAGCTAAAGAGTTACTGCTAAAAAGAGTTGAGGAAGAAATGGAGTATGAGCTTGACAAGAAAAGACGGGAGATAGCTGTGCGAATGGAACAAGAAGCACAGGCTCACGCCCGCAGACTCATCGTAAATGCTCTTTCTCGCTGTAGTGTAGACCATTACTCCGACGCCATCATCACCACCGTTGATATCAAGAAGGAGGATATGAAGGGAAGGATTATCGGCAGAGAAGGTAGAAACATAAGAACCCTAGAGCAACTTACAGGCGTAGACGTAATAATTGACGATACACCAAACGTAGTTGTGCTTTCAAGCTTTGACCCAATACGAAGAGAAGTCGCGAGAATTACCCTAGAGCGATTGATAACCGATGGGAGGATACACCCTGCGAAGATTGAGGAGATGGTGGAAAAGGCTCGCGAGGAGATAAATGAGATTATCTGGCAAGCGGGACAGGAAGCAGCTTTTAAGACTGGAATTGCCGGATTACATCCCGAGCTCATAAGGCTTTTGGGGAGGCTAAAATTTAGAACTAGCTTCGGTCAAAATATCTTGGACCACTCTGTTGAAGTTGCACATATCGCTAGCGCCATCGCTTCCGAATTGGGCATTGATCCAAAGAACGCAAAGAGAGGCGGACTTCTGCACGATATTGGAAAAGCAGTGGATTCTGAAACTGAAGGAACCCATCAAGCAATTGGGATGGAACTCGCTAAAAAGTATGGCGAAAATGCCATTGTCTGTAACGCTATCGGCGCCCATCATGGCGATATAGAGCAAACATTAGAAGCAGCTATCATTCAAGTTGCAGACGCAATATCAGCCAGCAGACCAGGAGCCAGAGGTGAAGCTCTTGAAACCTACCTTAAGCGGTTGGAAAAACTTGAAGCAATTGGCTCCTCTTTTCCCGGTGTTGATAAGTGCTATGCCATCCAGGCGGGAAGAGAGCTAAGAGTGTTTGTTAAACCTGAAGTGGTTGACGATGTGGTTGCCTTCTCCCTCTGCCGGAAAATTACTAAATGCGTTCAGGATGAACTTGATTATCCAGGAATGATTAAAGTTACAGTTATCCGAGAGCTTAGAGAATCTGAATTTGCTAAATAGGTTAGGCAATGTAGTAAATTAGAATCACTTTAAGATAATTTTACATATCTTATGCTAGCTGCTTCGTTTCGATAAATTTCAGTAGCATAAGGGTGAAAATGAGTAGAAGGCAGTTTGTAATTGTTATTTTAGTCCTAATACTAGGACTTATACTAAATAGATGCGAATCGTTTCAAGTTGCTAGAGATAGCTTGTGGAAAATCACTAGGAGCTACACCAATCTGGGTGATGATAAATCTATCACAAGTCATCAATTCTCTCTAATCCTCAACCTTAATTCATTTTACAATTCAAAGGAAATATTTGATGCTCAAATGGGAAACTATATTCGGATACTCAAGCACTGCATAATGAAAAATGAGCAACATATCCTAACTCGCGGATTCAGTTTAAGTTCATAATTTCCAATCAGGAGTTGAAAGGATTGGCTGAAAGAACTCTAGGTATAATTTTGATAATCCTAGGACTTACACTGCTTGGTGGGCAATTGCTCGGTTCAATTGCAATTCCTTTGCTCTTCTGGCCGGTTCTCCTCATCGCATGGGGACTTGGGAAAATCAGGAAAAAATCATATTACTTTGGATATGGGCTAGTAATAGTTGGGATTATCCTTTTATTGGATAACATTCTTCCAAACCAACTGTTTCAAGATTTAGGCAAATGGTGGCCTACTTTACTTATCATCCTTGGCATTTTCATTATCCTTAGGACACTTGAACCTGAAACCGTTCATGAAGCTAAGAAAACATCTGAGAGCCAAAAAGAGGAAACGCAATTTGCAACCTCTAGAGTATCAAACTCCCATAAAACTTCTAACGAAGCAAGGGAGACCGATAACAAAGGCTTTACCGCTAAAGAGGAAAAAAATGGAGGAAGATGAGAGTGCCCAAAAATTCACCGTGAATATGGAGACTTCTCGGGTGAAGACAGAGGAATTTTCTCGGCTCATTGAGATACCCCCGGGAGTGTCCAAGTTAATAATTAACGTTGAAGCTATGGCATCCGCTCTTTCCATCCTGCCAGCAAAAGGCAGTGGAATTGAGATAAAGAGCGAATCTCTCTTGGGTGAATCATCCGTAGAGCTTCAAGAAAAGGAAGCTAACGGTGTGAAAATATTAACCGTAGATATTACTTCTAAATTTTTGGGCACTAAGTCTTTCCCGCTATCAATTGGCAAATGGCACATTGGCATACCTGTCTCTTTGCAGGTTGAATTAAACCTAATAGCCAACGCCTCAAAATTCAGGTTGAATTGTGAAGAACTTAGACTTACCAAGCTCGCATTAACGAACTCAGCTTCTTTTATGGAGGTTTTACTAGGCGATAACGAATCTCTTGTGGAAGTGAATGTTAACAATAGTGCCGGAAAGATAGTTTTATCTGTTCCAAGACAATTGGGAATAGAGTTTAGGTTAACAAATAACCTAGGAAGCCATAACCTAAAAGATGTAGGATTACAGCAGACTGATAACAGGTTTTTTACCGAAAACATTATAGCCGCAGAAAAGAAAATACTAGTGAATTTAGAGAATAACGTGGCAAATTTTGAGCTTAGATACAGCTAGTATCTTTTAGCAAGCTTGAGAGGTGAAAAACAAAATGAGCGACAGGATAAAGGGAAATGTCAATAATCTTCTTTGGGGAACGGCACTCATACTCCTTGGTTTAACTGCCCTCGGAGTAAATCTTGGCTATATTGAAAGTGATGTTTGGGGGGATCTATTAGAACTGTGGCCTGTTCTATTGATTATCCTTGGATTTAATATAATCATAAAGCAAACAATCTTTGAAGGTTTAGCCTATTTAACGCCTGTACTTCTCATTCTAACGTTTGCCTATGCGATATACTCCTCAATGGGGGATATGCCTTCTCCACCCTATCGCGGGATTATCAGAAGTGAAGACCGATGGCATAGAGGGGAGCAGGACCAGCAAATCTATAGCTACGAAACCGAGATAGGTGAAGCTCAAGAGTTAATCCTTGTTTTAGATGTAGCTGGGGTGCATCTTGAGGTAGATAGCGATGAAGAGAGTTCAAGTGTAAGAGTTGAAGTTAAGAGCGCCCGTTGGAAACCCGAAATTACTTTTGAAAAAGAGGACGGCGCACTAAGGGTGGTGGGAAATTCTTCCACTTTTCGCTTGAATTTTAAGCGAATTAAAGAAGAGTGGATGATAAAACTTCCCTCGCAAGTGAAAACGATTATAGAGATTAATGGAGCGGTTGATAGCTTAAAGGCTAACCTAAGGGAGATTAATCTTACTAAGCTAAATGTTGACGGAGCAGTTTCCACAATGGATTTTTGGTTGCCTAAGCCTAGTAAGACAAATTCTGAAGTAGTAATTGCAGCCGCTGTTACAGATCTCAATATCTATGTTCCAAGTGACGCGCCACTTCAGGTTGTAACACAAGCCACTATAAGCACATTTGATATTAGTCAAGTTGAGCTTACAAAGAGTAACGGTGTATGGCGAACGATAAACTTTGATGAAAATACTCCACATATCAACATTTCTTTGGAATCAGCTCTTAGCACTGTAAATATTAGAAGTTCAGATTAGTCTTACGCTCCCTTCTATATACTTATCTCAACATTTAAGAAGAAATAAGCTCATTCGCAAGATTTGTTATAATTCAGGCTGAGATAGCTCTCATAACTGGTATGAGCTTACTAAAGATATTTTCCGGCAAGACTAACGAGGAGCGACTGCTAAAGCGCGCGGAAATGATGCTTAACCGAGGTCGCCCAGGTGATGCCGAAAAGATTCTCTCCAGGTTGGCTAATAAATACGCAAATCCTCCCGCATCCGACGAGGAAAAGCTAGAACACGCCCATTACTATACCCTTTTAGGGAAGGCTTCTCTTCTCCAGAAGGAACAAGCGTCAATAAAGTACTGTTTAACAGCGAACTCCTATAGAGCAAATGAGCCTCTCTTAAGAGAGTGTATCTCTTTAATTGAAAGTCAAGAACTTCTCACACCTGAAGCGACTGAACTTGTCCTTACTTTAAGCGAACAGACAAGTGGGGAAAGAGGATTTTTACTCAACTACGCTAAAAGACTAGTTGCCAACAAGCGAACAAACCTTACGCCCTCCGAGCATGAGGTGGTGCTCTCCGCTACTAAGGCTTTTACACTTTGGAAAGGAGGTAGTGAGCTTCTAGCGGAGGAGTTTCTTAAGGCGGGCAGAAAGGATGCTGAAGCCATTTCTATCTATAGGATTGCCTATCCACACAGAAAAGACGACGAAAAACTTGTTGAGATACTGCTTCAGCGTCTGGTAGAAACTGAAGAGAGAACGGATTTCTCCGCTCAAGTGTATCAGGATTATTTAGCGTCTGGCAAAGAGAATGATGACGCGCTTAGGCTACTTGTTGAGTATTACATAGATAAAAACGTGGTAACTCCGCAAAACATAGCCCTAATTGAAAGCGCCATTCAGAAGAGAATCATTGATAAGGAACATATGGAGCTTCTCTCACTATACGTGCTAAGAACTAGGAAGGAATTCCTAGACAAGAAAACGTTGCTTCTGAATATTTATAGAGCTGGTTATTACAACAAAAATGTTCTAGCCTTCTTGGCTATAGCCTTTGCGGAGGAGGGTAACTTTTCCGAAGAAGCACTACAAGCCTACGAAGACGCCCTGAAGAATAATTTGCTCACTAAGAGAATCACCCTGTTAATAGCGGAGCACTTCCTCAATGAGGGTAGAAATGATGAATTTGCTTGTCGCGTTTACGAGCATTACCTCAGTTCATGGCCAGAAAGAAGGCAACCTCGTATCTATTTGCTTTTAGCTAAGAATTATATGCAGAAGAAGCGAACTGACGAACAGGCTCAAAGAATATACGAGGACGCCTTGGCGAATTTTCCTGAATTCACGGAGGTTCTTCCATATTTAGCCGCTAGCTATCTGACTTACGAGACGCGTCAACCTAAAGCCTTTACCATCTATGAAAGAGCATATCCCATTTTAGAAGATGAGTATATTAAACGGCAGATAGCGCTGATATTGGCGGAGCAAAGGATTGAAAACTCCAATTTTGATCGTAAAACCCTTGAATACATTGAGAATGCACTTCCCATAGCATCGGAAAGGAGAAGGGCTAACCTAATAGATGCTAGAAATAAATGCTATCTTGCCCTTGAGAGAAAAGACCCACAAGCTTTGTCAATCTACCTGGAACTTTACATGAATAACCCTCAAGAAAGTGCGGAAAATCTCAGACTTGTGAGCATCCTATCCGACGCCCTCCTTGAAACTCCTGATGCGCTAGAGATTGATCCTGAGCTGAGAATGGAGATTCTTTACAGAAGATTTGAGCTGGAGAAGTTCAATTCACCCGCGAACGTTTCTCTCTACCTGCTCCAAGAAAGTCTACTCAACAGAGCCGATTATAAATACATCCTGCATCTTGCGGTTAGATGCTTTGAAATTGACCCAGAGAAAACCGCCAACCTCCTGCACTCTGCAGGGAGAAGTGATCTCCTTAAAAAAGTTGGAACTTTCTTCCTAGAAAGATATAACTACTCACTCGCCTCCCAAGCCTTTTCCATTAGGAATCATTACGAACCATCGGAGGAGAATACATACCAGCTAGCAAAGATACTGCTGTACGAGGGTAAAACGAAGGAAGCACTTGAAATGCTAACCTCAATACGAGCTGAGGTCCTTGAACCAAGCGTGCTTTATTGGAAGGCTGCTGCTCTCCAGCAGGAAAACAAACCGAAGGAAGCTGCAAAATTATTAGCAAAGCTAAAGGAAAAGAGTGATTCTATACCGCAGTTCTTGCTTCTACTGCGTGAGGGAATTAACGCTGAACTAGTAGGGGATTATCCAACTGCGATTGAAGCGTATCAGAAAGCTCTTTCGGATGAAAGAGCCAAGCCTATTCACAGGTGGCTAGAAATTGAAATTGGTCTAGCTTACTTTCGAAACGGCGAATTGGAAAAGGCGAAGGCTTTCCTTGAGCGAATATACAGGGCTAACCCAAATGGGCGAGCTGAACAACGAAACTACTCTTATGTTCTTTTTCACTACGCTTACCAATTGATGCTCAATAATGACTGGGAGAAGGCATTGTCTACCGTTCTTGAATGCGTTGAGCTTAATAGGAGTGACAGATTATTAAGATCAGTTGCGGTGGAGCTTCTCTTAAACTTCGCCAATCGCTTCTTTTTTAATGGAGAATACAATACTGTAACTAAAATCCTTGAAACTGCACATCAAATTCTTCCTCGGGATGTAAACGTAAAGATTTATCTTGCCTATTCTTATCATCTATTGCACAACTACGAGCGCGCTTTAATCTATTATCGTGATATCACTTGGAGTGAAGAGGCACCCATGCTAGAGCGTTCCCAGGCGTACTGCTATCTGGCAAACAAGCTTTATTCAAAGGCTTGGAAAGTTTTTCTTGATTTGAAGAAAAAGGGGTTGATGGCTCCTGAGGATGTTCCACTCTTAATGTACTCGTTTCTTCAGGATGCAGAGGCAAATGGCAATAAGGCTTTTCAAGGAATTGATTTCCCCGAGGAGGAAAAAGCGCCGGTTCTCTTTAGCGCTTTTTATATCCACGATGGACTTTACGACCGAGCTCTTTCCCTATTGGGCAAAATCAAGCAGACCAAAGCTCAGGAGTTGCAAAGGCTTTGGTTTATGGGCAAGTCTGCATCATTAAAGGGTGACAAGAAGTTGGCAGTCGCCTATTGGCAGGAACTATTGGATAAATGTTTACAAAGACAAACCCATACAGAGACAAAGATAAACCAGCTTCTTGAAGTTGGGCTAGCATTTCTAGAAGCTGGGTATGCCCAAGAAGCGATGAAAACTTGGGAAAAGCTTAGAGAGATAAGCACAGACTACGCTCACTTGAACAAGTTGTACGCATACACGATTGACTTAAATGCCTATTTGCTAGCCCAGCGAGGCAACATAAAAATTGCAATTAGTGAATGGGAGAAGGCTTTTAATTATGACTCAAGTAACACGAGTATCCTCCAAAATTTGGCTATCGCCTACATGTTAGTAGACAACTTTGAAACTTCAGCCCTTTATTGGAACAAGGTTATTGCCAGATGGCGTGTGATGGTTGATAGAAATCCACATCTTTACGCGCATCTGTCAGTTGCTATAGGTGAAGTGGAACGTCTACTTTCTGATGTATTTGTAGCCACTAAGCAGTTGGAAGAAGATGTATATACGGTGAAGACGGAAGAAATGGTGGATTATTATCAGCGTGCAAATCAGTTCTACTGGATTCTAGGACTTGATAAAAATGCAACCCGAGGACAAATAGAAAAGAGTTACTTTAGGCTTATAAAAATATTTGACCCAGAAAGACACCCGGCGGACTTTATGCTTCTTGAAGAGGCATACGCAAATCTAACGGATGAAAAGAAACGCGAGAGAATAAATATTTTCGTCTTCAACACCATAGACATTCATAGATTGAAGGAAATAGTTTTTGGAACTGAACTAAGAACGCCAACATTTGAGGATTTAGGATTGACAATCCATGTCCCTAAACCTGATTTTTCACAACTAAAACCTGACACCACAAAAACGGGTACAATCGTTGAGAAGTTAACGAACGAATTATCAATTTACTTCAGGCTCGGAGACCAAGCGATGGTGTAATGCCTTATGAAACAAAGGTTAAATCTTAAGGAGCTTTCAAAAAGCGTAGATTTTAGTGCGGAGCGATACTTTGTTCTAAGATACCGTTTATTTGAAAGCTCGCACTTTGCAAGGACAACTTTTGATTACGAGAGCTACAGCTTACTTTCTTATCAGACCGAACTCAACAGGCTTAGGATTGAGCTTTTTAGATTACAAAGAAGCATGGAGAATCTAAGGCTACCAGCTTTAGAGGTGGTAGGATTAACTAAAGTTTCTGAAGATATTAGTCGCTTAGCAGGGCAAGTTGAGCAACTCACGCAAAAAGTGCAGGCGGTAGTTTCAATAGAGCCTATAAAATCATCATTGAGAGGCCTTTTAGATGTCGTTGATTCCTGCGATAGGGCTATCAAGCTAGCCAGAGAAAAAAACAGCGCATCTGAAGGCGTAATTATCGGAATAGAAGCCATTAGAAGACAGCTTGTAACTCGCCTTGCGAGTTTAGGTATTACACCAATAGAGGTTAGGGTTGGTGATAAGTTTAATCCTGAAATTCACGAGGCACTTAGCACAGTTAGGGATAGAAATAAGCCCGATGGAACCATAGAAGAAATTCTTCTTGCAGGTTATAATTTGCATCAAATACCATTAAGACCTGCGCAGGTGGTCGTCGTCAAAAATGACTAATTGACTAAAAATAAGTTAAAATATTAAGTTATTCAAAATAATGAACTTATGGAGATAAATTATGGCTCAGATAGTTGGAATAGATTTAGGGACAACTAATTCTCTAGTTGCCGCTATTGTTGACGGTAAACCTACATTAATCCCCAATGAAAGGGGCAAGTTTTTAACGCCTTCAGTGGTTGGCTTTACTGAGACGGGGGAACTTCTTGTAGGTGAACCCGCAAAAAATCAAGCAGTGGCTAATCCTGAGAGAACCGTTACAAGTATTAAGAGGTTGATGGGCACTGACAGGCGAATAGTCATAGGTGACAAAGAGTACAGCCCTCAAGAAATTTCCGCAGTAATCCTTAAAAAACTGAAGTTGGATGCGGAGACGTTTCTTGGAACCGTCGTAGATGAAGCTGTCATAACCGTTCCTGCTTATTTCACCGATGCCCAGAGACAGGCAACAAAGGATGCCGGGGAAATAGCCGGTTTCAAGGTTGAAAGAATAATTAATGAACCTACCGCAGCTGCCCTTGCATACGGTTTTGATAAGGCTGAAGAAGCAAAGACTATCCTTGTTTATGATTTGGGTGGTGGAACTTTTGACGTCTCTATCATAAAGTTGGTTGAAGGTGCATTCAAGGTCTTGGCAACTACCGGGAATAACAGTTTAGGTGGGGATGATTTTGATTACAGGATTGTCTCTTATTTAATTCAAAGGTTCAAAGAAAAGGAAAAGGTAGACCTAAGAAACATTTCAGATGTTTCGCAACAAAGAGCTATCATGCAAAGACTAAAGGAAGCCTCAGAGATTGCTAAGATAGATCTATCGTCGCTATTAGAGACAGAAATAAATCTTCCATTTATATACACGGAAGGAGACGAGCCTCTCCATCTGCACGAAACTCTGACAAGAGCAAAGTATGAGGAGTTAGTAAAGGATCTTGTGGCACAAACGGAGGCACCGCTTAAGCTTGCACTATCTGATGCTAACCTTATGCCGGAACAGATTGACTCTGTCATCCTCGTTGGCGGTATGACAAAAACACCTCTAGTGCAGAGATTGGTACGTGAGTTATTGAATAAGGATCCACTAAAGGATATAAATCCAGAAGAGTGCGTTGCACTTGGAGCTGCTATCCAAGCTGGCATCAAAAGAGGAGCATTAGAAGAATTAGTTGTAGTTGACGTAGCTCCATTTACGCTAGGAATTGAGACCGAGGGTGCAAAATTTAGCCCTATCATCCCAAGAAATACTGCTATTCCTTGTAGCAGGAAAAGCCTGTATCGCACTACGGTTGATTTTCAAACCGAGGCGCTTATCCACGTGTTGCAAGGTGAAAGCCAGGCTGCTTCTGAGAATGAAAGCCTGGGAGAGTTTATACTCACCGGTATAACCCCTGCACCAAAGGGTGAGGCATTAGTTGAAGTTTCCTTTGATTACGACGTAAATGGTATAGTCAAGGTCACCGCCAAAGACAGGAAAACAGGCGCCAGTAAATCTATCACAATTAAGGCATCCAAGAAACGTCTCACCACGGAGGAGGTTGCCCTCGCCCAGCAGGACGTTAGTAGATTTAGCGGACAATTGTTGAAACAGAGAGAGAAAAGCAGATTACTTCTGGAAGGCGAAAACACTCGAAAAGAACTTGTTGGTCTTATCAAGAGTGTTGAGAAGGGAGAAAGAAAGATTGACGAAATTGAATTGTCACGATTCAAAGAACTGATGGCTAAATTGGATGAAAGCCTTAAAGCAGAAGATATTGCAAAATTAGGGGATCTCATTGAGAAAGCAACCGCATTGATAGCTGATTATTCTTATTAGGCCAAGATGTTTACTCCTAAATCGTTGACTGCGTGCCCAATTTGCAAGAGCTACCCCTTACCTCAAGATGAAGCCAAAGCCTGTCCCAATTGCTCCGCTGATTTAACATCCTACCTTGAGTTTTACAAGCGCGCAAACCAGCTATATTTAGAAGCCCTTGATGCCCTATCACGTCACGATTTTTCCGCTGCTGACGAACTTAAACAAAAGATGCTTATAACAAATCCCGATTTCAGGGAAGAAGCTATTATCTTAACCGCGCTATCAGAGCTCTATCAACACCGCGCAGAAAGCGCCTACAACTATGCCTTAAGCATTCCAAGTACTCACCCTTCAAGGAAGCATCTCATAACAGAAATCGAGGAAAACTATCAAAGAGAACTTCTGGGAAAGCAACACTATAATCTTGCCTTAAGCTCCGCAAGGGAGAAGTACTGGGCAGACGCAAAACACCATATTTCACAGTCTTTGGCTTTAATTCCGTACTTTCCTGAAGTATGGAGGCTCGCGGTTAAAATTGCAATTTCTAGCGAGGATTATAAATTCGCTATTAGGGTTGTAGAGGATGCTCGAAAATATGTTTCTTACGATTCGTTCATTGAAACTGTAAAAGTTGCCCTGATGAAAAAGCCTAAATTTAGATTACCAGGTCGGTTATCAAGGCAGTCGAAAAAACTTCATTAACTCTTCTTCAAAAGAATCAGCATTAATACTTATCACTTCTCTAGTTTCTATTACTTGAAGGGCGTTGAAGGGCGTGAATATTGTCATTCACAAAAGCAGTGAAAGTGCATTTAGGTGTGCTGAATTTCACTTCAGGGAGCTCAAAAAAGTTAAAAAAAAACGTATTCCCTTTGGGAAAGGCAAGTTAACAAATGGACGGATGCTAAAGATTTAATCTATTGCGCGAAAGTCTTCAATGTAATATTCATTGAAAAGCACTGTTCCAGAATCAACCGTGCCATAAACCCAAATAGTGTCATTAGGATACCAAGTGCCACCGCCTTGCTCAAAGGAGGGGAAAGCGGCGGTCTCAATTGAACCCACCGAAGCCTCGGGAAGAGGAACGAACAAACTCCAAATATTCTGATCTGGGTTGAACACCTCTGATGAGGACACGAACTGCGGGGTCCCAGTACCACCACTGGGATATACGCTACCACCGAAAACGTATATCTTTCCATTGATGACCTCAGCGGATGCTCCAGCCCTAGGAAACTGCATATCAGGCACAGATTCCCAAGACGCCTGTGAAAGTTGACCTTCTATCTCAAATCGCATTCGTTCCACTGTATTTATGCTTGTGCCGTCATTTGTTCTACCACCTATCACGTAGAGATAGCTGAAGCCAGTGGGTGGTTCGACAACTACCGCTGTAAAGTCGTATCTAGGAGTCGGCATAGGAGCATCACCAAGAAAATTAGTTGACCAGAACCTATACTGTGGGAAGTACATCCAGACGTTTGAGATTACATTTCCTAAAGGAGATGAGCTATCCAAGCCACCAGCGATAAAGAATACCTCAGCATCCGTTGGCGTTCCATTAACGAAAACTCTAACTATAGCGGAGGCGCTATCCGCGAATCTAATGTGAATATCCCTGTCCCCAAATGTGCCAGCTGTAGTCCAAGGCTGAGTAGGATTGGAAATACTACCATCGTCTGCCATAAGACTTTCAACTGTAGAAAGGGTACCGGAAATGTTGTTGTAACCGCCCATTACGTAAATCCTATCAGTTTGGCTATGAAAACCAAACGCCATCTGACCAACAGGTTCAAGAAGGGGCAGACGGTTGGTCAGAAGAAAAGCGGAACCGAATGGAACTCTTCCCGCCTCTGTGTTTGCATCATAAGATTGGAATATCATTTGAACACTTCTATGAGCTGTGTTGCCATCCATTCCGCCAATAATGTAAGCGCGCCTACCCTCTGTGGTAGTGCGACCAATAAAGCCAAAATCAGATCTAGGTAGCGGATTTACGCTATCGGTAGTAAAGTTCTTCGCTGTAGCGGATACTAAATTTACGGGCGCGGGTATTACCACAGAGGAAATTGGAATGCCCGCCTCGTCTAGTGCATTTACTCTCACTTGGATACCCTTATAACCGGGAAGAAAAGCGTCAGGGAATTGAACAGATGGTGGCTGTGGGTCTAGCCCTCCCCAATAAGTGATTGAAAAAACAGCTGTATCTGGTGAACTAAATGTAATAGATGCGTCAACGGATGAGGGATCAAGGTTAAACTCCACATCTGGAGAGCCAGGTATAAACGCTGGATCCCAGTTTAATATACCGTCTCCGTCCGGATCAAAAGCCCATGCGCCGTTCCCAAATGGGTCAATCGCAAATTCATACCTCCCACTTGAGCCACTAGCTTTCACCTGTACTCTAACAGTAAAGCCCACAGGTATTCTATTGCCATCTGCGTCTTCAACGTAATCAAGAACCTGGTTCTCGCTCAAGACCTTATATTGCTGTTCCTCAGGTGTTGCGGGTATGTCAAAGTCATCGTCGCCATCCAAATCCACAGTTACTTCAGCGGTTACTGGGTTTAGTTGTCCCTGTCGTGCGGTGTTGGTCACTATGACTAGCCAGCTTCTTCTTTCTGTATGTCCCGCTGAATCACTAAACTGAAGTGTCATTTCAAACTGCTTAGTTGAAACTGAGCCTTGCAGAAGATACGGATTTACCATTACGTTAAGCGTATTATCAAAGTATGGAACAGTCGCCTGTGGTGTTCTTGAATCAATTGTTCCATCTCCAGTAAAATCCCAGAGGAAACTATATGGAGGAGTTCCAGGTTCGGTAAGCTTTACCGAAGCTGAAACAGAAAGCCTAGGTATTCTTTCTGTTGGGTCATCACTCAAAGAATTGTACACAATCCTAATAACATTCCCAACCTCTGTGGGCGGGGATGTTGAAACAATTAGCTCTGGAATACCTGACGGTGTGGGTGCAATTTCTTTTACCACAACGTAGGGATAATTGGGATCCTGTGGGGAAATCGGCGGTGTCCAAATCACTTGCGAAAGTTGAGCATCTGTGACTATCAGTTTAGGAGAGAATACCATTTGTTGATTGTCTCCAGTAACTGTAAAGGTATATTGAGCATTCTGGAGTGTGGAATCAACTCTTCCGTCACCATCAAAATCCCAAGCAAAGGTGTATGGACCGCTATCGCTCCCGGATGCTTGAACCGACGCCCTAAAGTATACTGGTTGTCCGGAAACGAATATGTAACGCATATCTTCCCCATCTCCCACAAACTCAACAAAATCACTGGTTATACTAACATTCACTGAGAATCTAGGAGCGGAAGTAACGGTAATAGTTAGCTCATTACTCTTGATTCGCTTATTCTTGTCGTCAACGGCCTCAACAACAGCATTGTATGTAGAGACACCAGTGAGCGCATCTTCCGCCTTTAACTGATACTGATAATATACTGTTGCAGTCCGACTTGCTGAAGGTGGCGTGGTTGCATCAAACGCACCATCGTTATTGAAGTCCCAATAGTAGGTTATGGGTAGAGTACCTCCACTAACCGTTACAGTGAATGTCGTGCCCAGAGGGGAGGGCCCGCTCAGAGGTGACGCCACAAACGAGACAATTGTAAGAGGAAGTACACCCTCCTCCTCGGGAGTGGGAGTTGTGCCGTTACCACCGCCACCACATGAAACAACGATTAGCAACCAAAGAGTTGACAAGCTTATCAGTGTTTTAGTTCGCCATAAAACCATCTAACTAGGTCCTCCTTAAAAGACCTTTGGTCAAATATTATCCATGCTAGCGCCATCAGCAATGTGTGAGAAGCGCTACTATGGACGTCTATAGCGCTCTATAATTGTGTTCATACCCTGTTCGCCAACACCAGATAACATAAAGTACTCGTAACGTGTAGTACTGCCAATATCACGCACCACTTGACCGAAGCCAAACCAAGCCCTGGGCAGTAGAGTATGTGGCGCATACGACACAGAACCATCATCCTGAATTTCTATTATACTAGAAGTGTATCCATCAACAGTGCGTCCCGCGAACTGACGGTAAAGGAAACCGCGTCCTGGGTTTTCGAACTCCCAACCAGCGCCATGTCCGATAGCAGCTTCAGGTAGATAACCGACCGTTGTCCAAGTACCCGTAGTGGGAGATTTAATGCTGTTAAAGGTAAATTTATCCACCTGGGCTATGTAATTACCGTTACGATCATATCCACCTATTACCACTATCTGCCAAGGTCTATTAGAACCCAAGTCTGGAGGGATAACAAAAGCCTTGTGATAAGCTCGCTCAATAGGCATATCTACAACAGGCGAGTAATCTCCAGGTCTGGGTTCCTGTCCTTCTTGTCGCTGGGGTGGAGGCATACGGGTGTCAAACCATCTCATTGTTGGTACTACATGCTCGTTACCCTGTTCATCCTGCTCAATACCACCAAGAATGAATATGTAGTAGAAGGGGCTTTCTGGCCATACCGGCGCAAATACACCTACAGACTCAATCGTTACAGCGGCACTACCATATAGCGGACGGGGCAGTGGGGCAAGCGGGACTGCACCTGTCCCACCACCGCCACCAGCCTCCCTAGGTGGACGGTCGGGAACAATGGGTGGATTAATAACATCACCTTCCTGAGGCCACAAATCCCAGTCATGAAACTGGAATCTGTTGCTCCAGATGTCAACCATATTGTTGGTGACCTGAGCGTCAGGCTCACCATCACCATTTGAGTCTGTATCTACTGGAAGGGCTTCAGTACCAAAACCCGGTGGGTAATACTTTTGCACAATGTCCAATGGGTTTCCGCTTGTATCCCTACCACCAAAAACGTAAATCACAGGTATACCGAGCCTACCATCTGGTTCTGGAACTTCTCCACCGTAAGGTACTGCCGGGTTTGTATCAACGGGTTCGTGGACTAAAGCGGCAGCTGCTGAGCCTCTGGGAATGAAGTTGTCTCCTCTAATAATGTTGCGGTCATTAGATGGAACTCGTGAGTAGGGAGGCCCATAAAAATCAGGGTTGGACACTATAACATTCCCCATTCCGTCTCTAGGATAAGGAGGATAGCCCAAAACATTTAGCTGAGTCCAACCGCCATCAGCATATCCATATCCTTGAGAAGGATCGCCAATATCTGAGCCGCTAATGTTCAATGCCCAAGCTGAATCGGTAAGGCCTAAAACTGACTGAAACTCGCCGTTTTGGGAGAGAATCTCTCCACCAAATAGGTAAACCACGCCACTTCTATGAGTCACCACTGCAGAATTAGCCCTTGGAGTGAAATCCGCATTCCAACCAAGTGACCATCTAGAATCTCCGACCTTTATTCCACGAAAAGCAAGGTAAGCATCAGCCGGTTCAGGTGGAACTGGAGTAATCCTAAGCAGATTACTCTCAGCCTCAACTCCATTGGCATCCTTTATAGTCAAACGAATAACATAAGGTGAACCAACACCACTTACATCATTAGCATCAACATTACCATCACCGTTGGCATCATAATCAACCCTAACCTCTTGTCCCAAATAAGTTCCAAAGACAAATGTTGGAGTTGCATCATTAGATTGAGAGGGAACAATTACAGCGTCACTATCCAAATAAGGCTGGGGAACTCTCGGCGGAGACACTATTGAAGGATTGTCAAGAGTAGGCGTAACGTCGGTAAATACCTGCCAGTTGTAGGTAATTGGCTCTCGTGCACCGGTTATGAATGCCTTAGGCTCTACTTTAAATGGTGCGGCACCGCTAGTTTGGTCAGCAGAAATAGTAACAGTAAGGACAGGTGCTGGAAAAACGTTAATAACAGCGGCGCCACTAACTTCTTCTACCATTTGGGCGTCACGGACATATACATGAGCTAGATACTGACCTGTGCTTTCGTAAATATGTTGCGCAAATGAGTTAAGTGACCAGTCAGTAGTGACACCATCTCCAAAATCCCACCTGAACATATAGGGCGACTGCCCTCCTGAGGCTCCTGCGGTAAATTCAACCGGCAGTGGAGCTTGCCCTGCAACTGGGTTGGCGCGGATTGACGGCGAAAGTTGTCCACGGGGAACAACGTTGATTATCACCTGCCAATCGGGACGCCCGTCTCCATTGGTGTCATCAAGGGTTGAACGCTGAATTCCTCTGTTATCAACTACGGTTAAGCTTGGGTAGTAATAATATTCGGTTGAACCACCAACATCAGTTGGACGTCCAGGAGAGGTATAAGTCCATACGACTTTCGGGGATGAAGAATCTGTTATCCCGTCACCATCCAAATCCCACCTGTAGATATAGGGAGGACTTCCACCAGTTACTGCCGCTTCAAAAGTCACTTCAAGCGGAGCAGTGCCTGCGGATACGGACGCGGTAAACTGAACAGTTAAGGGTGGAGTTTGGCCAGGTGGCTCAGTAGCGGTTATCGTAATTGAGCGCTGAACAACTACAACTTTGTTGTTTGCGTCTGTAACAGTTAGTTTTACAATGGTTGAGCTATTGAAAGTTTTAAAGGGATTTGTTTCTGTTGAATCGCTGACTCCATCACCATTGAAGTCCCACTCAAACCTGTATGGCGCCTTCCCGCCAAAAGCGTAGGCGGAAAAAGCAACTGTAAGTGGAGCAGGACCTTGCTCTGGCTCGGCGGTTACAACGACAGAAAATGCAAGCCCAGTATCTCCTTGCCCGCCGCTGGGTGGCGGAGTTGTTCCACCATTTCCTCCACCGCCACAGGCGGAGAACAAAAATAAAAGCGTCAATAATCCACTTAAAATTCTTAAATTTCTTTTCATTTCTCCATTACCCCAAGCTTGTTAGTTATTTTATACAATGTATTTTACCCAAAAAAAAGATTTTTGAGAAATTAAAATAAAAAAGAGATTTTGAGCTTCTAAGACACCTTCACTTCGAGAAAAATAAAACCTTTACTTTTTCACCCGCTCAATGTAAGTTAGCGTCCTTGTGTCCACTTTAACTATATCACCTTCATTTACAAAAAGGGGAACCTGAATTTGCAAGCCTCCCTTTAGGCGTGCCAATTTTGTCGCAGCGGTCGCGGTATCTCCTCTTACGCCAGGTTCAGCATATTCAACCTCCACTAATACCGCCGTTGGCAGAGATGCATCAATAACACTTTCCTCACAAATATCAAGGTAGACTGGTTCGCCCTCCACAAGGAGCTTAGCCCGTTCGCCCAGCATTTCTATCGGAACTGAAATCTGTTCATAAGTTTCATTGTCCATTACTATCATGCTAGAACCTTCAGTGTAAAGGTAAACCATTTCGCGACGCTCGACCCTAACATCATTTATTTTCTCTTCGGTACGAAAAGTCTCGTCAGTTATGGCGCCAGTCCGAAGGTTTTGTATTTTGGCGCGGACAAAGGCAGGTCCCTTGCCCGGCTTTACATGTAAAAACTCCAAAACACGGTAAATTTCACCGCCCTTCTCAAAAGTTGTTCCGTTCCTAAAGTCATTTGGCGTAATCATAGCTCAATCCCTTCTCGGTTACTATGAAATTACCAGTAATTCAGAAGATAGATTATTCAACTTCTTTAGCCCATCTTTCTTGACCAAGTACATATCCTCTATTCTAATTCCACCCTGCTTGGCAAGATAGATGCCAGGCTCAATGGTTATCACTGAGCCTTCCTTTAATATATGTTTGCTGGTCTTTGAAACACGTGGCGCTTCATGAACTTCAATGCCAACACCGTGACCAAGTCCATGACCAAAAAGGTCTCCGTACCCCTCACCATCTATTACAGCTCTGGCTGATTTGTCAAGCTCAAAGCATGAAATTCCAGCTCTCCCGTAACTCGCAGCAATCTCTTTAGCTTCATAAACAATGCTGTAAAGTCTCTCCCAACCTTCTGAAAATCCACCAAAGAAAATCGTTCTCGTTAGATCACTGCAATAACCTTTGTAGGAGACACCAAGGTCTAGAGTAATAGGGACACCAGGTATAACTTGTTGATTGGAAAAGCCCGCGTGGGGTTTTGCAGAATTGGGGCCAAAGGCTACTATGGGTGAAAAACTCGCTTTCTTTACATCTCTTTTGCGGATTCTATACTCAAATTCCGCGGCTATATCCATCTCTGTAACCCCTATCTTTAACACCGAAACAATCTCCTTGAAAACTTCCTCGACTATCCTTACTGCTTCCACCACCAAGGAAATCTCTTCCTCTTCTTTCACCTCCCTGAAGGCTTCAACGACACCGCTCAATGGCACAACCAAAAAGGAATCTGAATGCTCTTTAAGTTGCTCAACTTGGGTAAAAGAGAGATAATCACCCTCCACACCAAGTCTCTGGAACCTGCATACATCTTTAAGCTCAAGGAGTTTTTTATGAAGAGGCTCGTCATAAAAGTTGATAAGTTCATAGCCTTGATTAACCTCTTCATAAAATTGCTCTTTATACCTAAAGTCTGTTAAGAACAAAGCCTTGTTCTCAATGATGAGTAATTGTGCGGTGGTACCGGTAAATCCAGAGAGATAAAATATGTTGGGAAGCTTACTGATAAGCATCGCATCAACTTTATGTTTCGCAAACTCTTGACGAATTAAATTTAATCTCGCGCTAAAATCCATTTATCTTGCCTACTTGAATAAATATTAAGGAAAGATTCTAAAATACCATATACAGTTTATCAATAGAGGTTTTACTACCCGAAAGAAAATCAATTTAAGCTAGAATACAAAGCATATTTAATAAGTCATTATTATGAGATCGGAAAACATAACGCTTGCGCATGGGAGCGGTGGCACGAAAACTCGGGAACTCGTTGCTCTTTTTGATTCCTATTTCAAAAACCCAATTCTAGATTTGTTGGACGACTCTGCGCTTCTTCCAGCTGATTTGATGAAGCAGGGACGACTAGCTTTCACTACGGATAGTTTTGTAATAAAACCCGTTTTTTTTCCGGGAGGAGACATAGGTAAACTTGCGATTACCGGAACCGTGAACGACTTGTGTTGTCTTGGGGCGGAGCCTAAATTCATTTCAGCTGGCTTTATTATAGAAGAAGGCTTTCCCATAGCTGAATTGGAGAAGATTGTATCAAGTATGGCTTTTCAGGCAAGGGAATGCGAAATCTTAATCACCGGCGGTGACACAAAAGTTGTTGGGAAGGGACAAGCGGATAGCATCTATATAAACACCTCTGGTATTGGAGTGGTGCCGGATAACGTTTCTGTGGGTGCGCACCTTGTTAAACCGAAGGATAAGATTATTTTAACTGGTACACTTGGAGACCATAGTATAGCTGTAGCTATCGCAAGAGAAGAGTTGCCTCTGATGACTGATATTACTAGTGACTGCCAGGCGCTCAATACGCTAGTCAAAACAGCACTCACCGCTGTTGGAGCAGATTTACACGCAATTCGCGATGTAACCAGAGGGGGTTTAGCTGGAATACTCAATGAGATTGCTCATAGTTCCAATGTAAATATACTAATTGAAGAGGACAAGCTTCCCGTGAAGAGTGCAGTTAGCGCTGCGTGTAGTCTTCTTGGTTTTGATGTCCTTCATTTGGCAAATGAGGGGAAAATGGTTCTTTTCGTTTCGGAAGATAAGGCGGAACACTTACTTAATATAATCAGCAAGCTGAAAGAAGGCTCTGATGCCCAGATAATTGGAAGTGTTCTCACAGATAGTGAAATGGCGCAACTGGGTATTGAATCAACACTTGCTACTGCGCCTGTGATTATGCGCACTATAGTTGGCGGGCTGAGAGTGGTGGAATCACCAATTGGAGAACTGCTTCCGCGAATCTGCTAAATAGAATTATGGAACATAAAAACCGCTAAACTAGGCTAGGCTAAACTTTAGCCATGACCACCAGAATCTTTCATCATCATATTTATCACGTAAGTGTAAGAAACAACTTGGTTTCTTCCGTTACGCTTAGCAAAGTAGAGTGCGGTGTCCGCAAACTCAATGAACTGCGCCACGCTTCTTGGACGATGGTCTAGGAATGATGCAACTCCAATGCTTGCTGTAACCTTAATGAAGATGTTTTCAGGCGCTACGTAAAAAGTATGCCCTGCTATCAGCCTGCGAAGCCTGTTAGCCACCATTTCCGCCTCTCTTAAATGCGTCTCTGGTAGGGCAAGAACAAATCTCTCACCGGAATACCTTGAAATAAGATCGGTTGAGCGGTGATTATCCAAAATAATTCTAGATATCTCCCTCAAGATATTGTCCCCTTCCTCAAAGCCATAGGTATCATTGATGTCCTTGAAGTGGTCAATATCCACAAACAAGATCGAAAAAGGAACGTTGTATCGCATAGATCGTTCAAACTCCCGCTCAACTAGATAGTAGAAATGGCGCTGATTAAATAGCCCTGTTAGATTATCCTGATACTCTAGCTCCTGGTTCGCGACCATTAGATAATTTTTCTTAAGATGCATTCCAAGATGATGACTCATAACTTTTACGAATTGCCTAGAGTCATCTGTATAATTGAAACTTGCAGGTGAAACTACTCCAATGAGACCGAATAAGTTGTTATCAAGATATATTGGGAAAAACTCCACACTTGCGCTTTCAACAATTGAAGATGAGCCGGTCTCAACTAAAAGTTCTTCCCCTGAAATGATGGAAACGTCTGAAAGGGAAAAACTAGATTTGCCAGATTTTTTAGGCCATTCCTGAGAAAACCTCTCCACTAACCACCTTACATCATCCTCGCTCGCCTTTTCTGCTAGGGATACAATAATCTCCTCACCCTTCTCTAATGGGTTAAATATCATCCCCCAGAAATTAAACGGAATGCACTCCCTGAGTAGTTGAGAGAAATTTGAGACTATAGACTCTGTGTCAGCAATCGTATTAACAGATTCGATAAAATCGTCAAGTAACTGGAAATATCTGCTTCTCTCAGTTAAACGAGTGCCATATTCTTCCCCACGTTCTTCCTTGAGAAATTGCCAGTGAAAAAGAAGCTGGCCTATTTGCTCTGCAATCGTCTCCAGTTCAATCCTTCTCTGTCTAAGTTCTTCTACCTGATAAACCGATAGGTCAGAAAGGCATAAAACTCCAACCACCTCATTTTGAAAACGGAGAGGAATAACAGCGCAGGCTGGAGTACGATAGGATTGGGCAAATGGCGACATTAACTCTGGAAAAGCTTCAATATTATCAGTGATGAAGGGCTCTCGTTCACGAGTAACCTTGCTTACCACAAGCTTGGTAAGGTTGATGTCCCTACCCCGTAAACGGAAGCCTATGTTGGTAATCCCAACTATCCTATCCGTAGCCTCATCATATTCAACAATTGAAACGCGCTTAAACTTTAGGTCTAACGCTAATCTCTTTATAACCTGCAGGGGAAGGTTTCTTGCCTCACCTAAATTAATCATAGCGATATGCTTTTGAAGGACGCTAAAGTTAAAGTGCCCTCTTACACCACCAGATCTACTGTATAATGAAGATTCCATCACATATGTCTATGAAACTGTTTTTCTGAATTGCTCAGAAGGATATAAAACCTTTATTTATCAATATATTGTAACATAATTTAAGGCTTTTGGGTGGGGAGACAAAAGAAACGTGTGTTAAAATGCAGTAGCGCTGAAAATTAGTAGGAGTTCAAGATAATGTCCTCACTTAAACAAGGCACAGCTCTTCTTGAAGCTAGACACCTGAAGAAGCAGTTCTTGCTTTCAGGGAGAGCGGGGATATTTTCTCGTAGGAGAATGATTTCAGCCGTTGATGGAGTTGAAATCAACATAAACAAAGGTGAGATTTTAGGACTTGCGGGAGAATCGGGAAGTGGAAAGACAACGGTAGCGAGATTACTCACGGGCTTACTAAGAGCAGATGAGGGAAGCATTCTCTTTGAAGGAATTGAACTTACCAACTTGTCCCCTTCGCAACTTTTTAGAATGAGAAGAAATGTGCAGTTTATCTTTCAGGACCCGGCTTCCTCACTGAATCCTAGAATGAAGGTCGGTTCGATAATATCAGAACCATTGGTGGTTCATAGAATTGGCAATTCCGCTAGTAGAAGGGAAAAGGTATTAAGTCTGATGAGAGAAGTGGGATTAAGTGAAGATTTAGCAAATAGGTATCCCAATGAACTAAGTGGCGGTCAGCGGCAACGCGTTGGTATCGCTAGGGCTTTGGCACTTCAACCAAAGTTTATTGTTGCTGATGAACCTGTTTCTTCTTTGGATGTTTCAATTCAAGCTCAGGTCCTTAACCTAATAAAATCAATCCATCAAAAATTCTCTCTATCAGTTTTGTTCATTTCACATGATATTTCCGTTTTAAGGGCAGTATGCGAAAGTATTGCGGTAATGTATATGGGCAAAATTGTGGAAGTGGGAAGGATAGAGGACATAATAAATAACCCGAAACATCCATATACCCAATCGTTAATCGCTTCCGTTCCGGTTCCGAATCCACGAGAGCCCCATGCAACACACGTCTCATTCATTGAGCCCGTAAACACTTCAAATTATCACTCTGGATGTAAATTTGCTCCACGGTGCCCGTTTGTTATGGAAATTTGTCGTCAAGCTAATCCAAACTTATTCCCTATAGATAATATTTCGCATCTATCAGCATGTTTCTTGCATTATGATAGAGGTAAAAATGGTTGAAATTCGCGAACGCAATCCAAAATTAAGATTACTTATCAATGCCATTATTACGCTTTTCTTCATAGCTATTTTTGCGTATTACCTTTTGGGTTTACTAAATGCTCGGTCGGAGGCAATACGGATTGACAGCGAGTTGATAGCGTTAGAAACTGACCTTATGGCAAAGCAGAGGGATTACTTAAAAGCGGAAACGGACTTCAAGGCTAGAAGGCAGTGGATGACTTCAAGAGAGTCAGTTGAAGCCTCAATGAAGATACAAGAACTGCAGGAGCAGTTAAAAACTGCCGAGAAAATAGTATCAGAAAGAAAGCTGAAGCTTGAAGAAAGACGTGATGAGATCCAGAAAGCTATTTACGCAATGATAATCTTAGTTATAGTCTATGCGGTAGTAATGTGGATTAACTATATCTTGAACTACTAAGCCTCCTTCTCCTAGCTTCTTCAAGCCTCTTGATAACCGCATTCACAAAACGAGGTGGAAACCCCATCTTCTTTATCCGACTGGGAGGATACTTCTTATCCACACGAAGATGAAGAACTTGATCAATCCTTTCAAAAACCTCCCTCATAGGGGCATCCAATGGGCTTTTCCAGAACTCCATTCTGGGCTGGCGAATACGAACCTGTTCGGGCAACTCCAGGTATTCCGCTAGCTGAAAGGTATAAGTCTTGTACAATTTGATAAGAGGATTTGGAGCGGGACCAAAAAGTCCACAGGATAGCCCCAAACCTAAAAGTTCATCCGTGCGATTGCCAGCAGAAAGATAGAGCATCTGTTCTTGCTCAGAAATATCCATCAGAATTAGCATGCGAAATCTATCCAATATTTCACTTCTACGAAATTGGGCCTCGTCTCCGTGAAATGGAATTCTAAGTATATCCGCAAGCATCTCAACTGAGTCGGTAATGTCAATCCTCTTGAAACGAATCTTGAACTCTCTAGCAACTATAGCTGCATCCTTTACTCTCGCTTCGTCATCAGTAATGTATGTCAACTGAAGCGCATACACATTATCAGGACCTACAGCTCTGCAGGCGAGGGCACATAAAACTGAGCTGTCAACTCCTCCAGAAAGTCCTATTAGCACTTTGCTTCTACCTGAACTCTTGCTTAGATACCCTATCTCTTTTACTAGCTTATCTGTTAGTTTCTGGAGGTTAACCCTTGGCAAACCGTAAGGTTCTCTTGCCTTTCTTGTTCTGCGATTTGTGGATACTTTCCGATTTCTCAAATCAGTTTAACTTTATCATAAAAAATGAGTTTTGATAACTAGTTGAAGTAAAAATTTAAGAAACATATAATTATAGCATATTAAAAAAATATAAGAAAATATAAGAAAACAATAATCTATGTATTGACATATTTAGACAGGTTATTAACAACAAATTTCTCCGCTTGAGACTCATCAGCAATTTCTCCATCAAGAAAGCGCCACCATATTTCATCCTGAATTTTGCCTATTAGAGGGCCTGCAGGAATGCCAAGGTGCTCCAATTTCTCGCCACTCAGTATATTCCTCTTCGGGCTTAAAGTTGAAAGATACTTAAAGAGATTTGCTCGCAATGGCTCACAAGCTTTAACCAGAAGTGAGGCAAAGGCAGAAAACAGCAATGTCTTTCGCGGATACTCAATAAGAACCCTATAAATTCTTGAGGGAGTAAAGTCTGAATAGTTCATCCTTTTTCTAAGTTCTTCAAAGCGCGTTCTTGACTCAATAATGTGCTTCGAGAAACGGGTAAAAACACCTAGTCTTGAAAGCACTTCCGGAAGCACCTCAAGATCTACCAACCAAAGGCACCAGGATAGGCGAATTAAATTAGCTGGAACCATCTCCATAGTTAACAACTTTGACTGCGCCTTTAGGGTAAGCTCTAGAACCTCCGCGTCCTCACCACTTGAAGTTGGAAGCGTTGTCCATCCAGGATGGATTGCCTGCAAAAGCTCCGTAGTTGATAAAGACCACATAATTCCAAACCACGTCGGCTCATCCAATATGCGCTCTAACTCATACCGAATACGCTCTGGGGAGAGGAAGTCAATAAAGCTTTCCTCAATAGCTTGATGAAAACATTCTTGAGTGGCTTCCTCCAAATGGTAGGAAAGCCTGGAAGAGTATCGTAACGCACGAAATATGCGAGTGGGGTCATCAAAAAAGGAAAGTGGATGCATAATGCGTAGTTCCTTATTGAAAATATCCCCTACACCACCAGATGGGTCAAGTAGTTCACCAAAGCCATCTTCCGTGAGAGACATAGCAAGTGCGTTAATGGTAAAGTCTCTTCTTAGCAAGTCTTCATAGATATTCTCTGTAGGAGAAACCGTTGGAAGAGCTCCAGGGGCTTCACAAAACTCAGTTCTTGCGGTCGCAAAGTCAATCAGGTATCCCTCGGCGGTCGTTAGTTTGGCGGTTTGAAACTTCAAATTTACTTCCAGCGTCCCGCCAAGTTGTTCAAAGGTAAGTTCAGCTAGTTTGATTGCTTCACCGACAACACAGATGTCCGTGTCAAAAACATAGTTCTCTAGAACCTCAGGTGCGATTTGTTCAATGAAAGCGCGGACAAGCTCCCTTACACCACCCCCCACCAGGTAAACTGGAAAGCCTTCAGCTTGAGCGATTTTACGAATGCGTGAAATAATCCTCTGGGCGTACTTTGGGACGTGCGCCTCGTAAAAATCCCTCAGCTTTGAAAAATCCCACTTTGGCACGAAGATAAATTTTAGCAGGGGAGAAGCGTAAGCTTTAGTTAAAATCATTTATAATGTAAGTTGCTTATGAAATCTTCTCGGCAGGCTTTTCAGGAAACGCTAACTCTTGAATCAGCTCTGCATACGCCTAAAACTTTGATAGCAAAACACTAAAAGCAAACTAGGAAGAACCACCGCTACAATACGCCCCGGAGCTATTTGATAACGTTCAGTTCATTTACGAGCTTGCTCTTGCAGGACTTGAATTAGAAGCCCTAGGAGTAAGATACCGTATCACCATTGGACTTCGCAGAATTGAAGTAGAGAATATCCCAAATTTTGAAGAGATACGGAAAAGGGTTGCTTATTTCAAAGCGGCCAACGGTTTGCCTACTGACTACTACCGTATCTGCCTTCGGAACCGAACAAGGTCTGTAAACCAATATTTAACGCACTTTATTTACCCATGCAAGGGGAAGTTCCATCCCCAGATGATCCGCGCGCTTATGAATATCCTCTGTCTTAAGCAGGGCGAAACAGTGCTTGACCCATTTATCGGTAGTGGGACAACTGCGCTTGAAGCGCAGCTTCTGGGAGTAAACTGTGTCGGTATTGATGTTTCCCCGCTTTGCGTTATGCAATCAAAAGTTAAGACGGAGAGCATATTTGCACTAAACAAAATCTTGCAAGCAAGAGACAGCATCGTCAGCCAAACTGAGTTTCCCCTTGGTAAAAAAATGGTTAAGAATCTCTACGAATTTATTTGGAAGATAGGCAATCCACAAGTTAGGGATTTTTACCTAATGGCTTATTTAGTCGCAGTAAGCGATAGAGAGCTCCGTGGAAAAGATTTCAATAGACCGTTTCATACCAATGTCCAGGCAATGATAGGTTCGATTTCTGACCTCAATGAGGTTGTTGAAGAGCTCGGGATTAAGCCCGGCAGAATGGATATCCGCCGTGGAGATTGCTGAAACCTCGATCTTCCATATAATTCAATTGACGGAATTATCACTTCACCGCCTTACTCTATTGCTCTTAACTATGTCGAAAATGATGCACACGCGCTCCAACTCCTTGAGTATGACTTGAAGTCGTTCAGAGAACAATTCGTTGGAGTTAGGGGGAGAGGCGCAGAAAGCGTTGAACTTTACAATCAGGATATGATTACTAGCCTCAAGGAAATGTACAGGGTTCTCAAAAAAGGACGTTATGCAGCCATTGTTATCGGTAACGCTACTTTTAACGGGGAGGAAATCAGAACAGTAGAATTTACAATCGAGGAATGCGAAAATTTGGGCTTTAGATTAGTAAATAATATTGTTAAGATTATCTTCGGTTTATACAACGTGATGAAAAGGGAGAACATCCTCATTTTCAGGAAGGAGCGCTCATAGGTGCAAGATGTAAACCTTGAGAAATTGAGAGAATACCAGTAAGTAATTAGTAATGTCCTAACTGCGTTTACTAAGGTTGCGTTTCCCCTAGTAGTTGAGTCCTCCACTCTATATAGAGTCCTTACTTGCAGTGCTGAATCTCAAGCTGAGTTGATAGAGGATGTTTCGTCTATCGCCAAGCTCCTTTGCAGGAGATACCACGATGACATGATAACTTGCGAAGTATACCTGAGAGTTGTTAAGAAAAAGCCAAAATCCTTCAGACCAAACGAAGTTAGCAGAGTAATGGAGTACGAGATGGTAAATACAGAACTAAATTTCCAAAAGATTCAGGATGTTTATCTACTGAGACAGGGAGGATATCCCGACTGTAAGTTAACCCTAAAAGATGGTTTAGTTGCATTTGTGGACATCAAAGTTACAACCAGGATAAATGAAGGTTCAGCACGAGATTTCTTTTACTCAACAAAAGTGAGCACTCTCAAGAAAATTAATTCTGATGGTTTCCACTTGCTTCTTGGATATATGATAAGAGAACTTGAACCGGAGAAGTTTTCTACGCTCGGATGAAAATTGGTTGACCATTCAAAGCTAAGGGTAAGCCTAAAAGCAGAATTTAATGCCGCAAACCCAGAAATCTACAAGCCGGCGGCTATTCTAGCCGAGGAAATATTAAATTAGTATGTTTTTGTTGATTTGGCTATATCTCTTGGACTAAGTTTTCCTGCTGTTGAACATTAAACCTTCCAAGCATACCAACCAGCACATTTAAACTTACACAAACCCTCTAACTATCGCGCCAGGGGCGGACATCGGAAGTATCCAGCTCGCATCCTGTTTTCGCTAGGACTTCATCAATGCTTACGCCCGGAGCGGTCTCTAACAGCTTCAATCCACCTCCCTCTGGCAATACCTTGATTACCGCCATATCGGTCACAATGGTGTCCACACAGCGCACTCCAGTTAGAGGCAGGTCACACTTCTCAAGAATCTTCGGATTACCCTTCTTGTCCGTATGAGTCATCGTGACGATTACCCGCTTCGCGCCTGCAACCAAATCCATCGCTCCGCCCATTCCCTTCATCATTTTTCCGGGCACTGTCCAGTTCGCCAAGTCTCCCTCGCGGGAAACCTGAAGCGCCCCCAGAATAGTCACATCAATGTGTCCTCCACGTATCATCGCAAAGGAATCAGCGCTGGAGAAAAAGCTCGCCCCAGGTAGAAAAGTCACAGTTTGTTTGCCTGCGTTGATTAGGTCGGGGTCTTCCTCGCCCTCGTAGGGAAAAGGTCCCATCCCAAGAAGCCCGTTCTCGCTTTCAAAAATTACTCGCACTCCCGCGGGGATAAAATTTGCTACAAGTGTTGGCATTCCAATTCCCAGATTCACGTAGTCCCCATCCCTTAATTCCAAAGCAGCCCTTTTAGGAATTAGGTCACGAGACATATTTCCCTCCTAGAATTTGGTTTGTAGGTTCTGATAAATTGCCCTCATCTCTCATTGAGGTTTTAAAAGTTCAAACAGTTTAGTTTCCATACCTCTTAAAACGCTTTCCATATCCACTATTTCATAGTCCGCAGGAATTATGAATAAAGAAGAAGCAACGGATTTGAAACGATAGTTAAAGTATTCTGCTTCAAATGGCACTTGAGCCAAACTGCCCTGAATATAAACAGGAAGGGAGCGTTCATCCACGTAAACCTCGCTTGTTGCTCTCATTGTCCCTGCGGTAAAACTTATTAGATAGCGAGTCAGTGTTCTTCCGCGAAAGGTAACCTGCCCCATCTTTTTAATATTCGCCCCCTCAGGATATGCTTCCTTATTCAATACATCTAGGGGATTACCAATCTCCCCGGCTCCTGTGAAATTCACATCTGAAATGCTAACTCTCATTGCTGTTCTTGAAGCCTCATCCAGAATGTATGGTAACTTGGATGAGCCGTCCAGTATTGTTGTTACACGAAAATTGTCAAGAGCTGACGATAAATCATCGGCGTCTGAAGAAGCCCCGCTTCCGCTCACATTTCCACCAATTTGAAAGATCTGATCTATTCGTGCCATATCTCCTGCAAAGAATATGTGTGCATTGACTGTAAAACTATTAAGAATGGAGGTGGCGTTTCCCGAAGTATTTGAATCCACATGCATAATTACGTCAACCTCTCCACTCGTTATCTTGGCTGACGCCAAACAGGGCTTAAAATTCATTGACAGAGATGAAAGAAGAACTATCAATACTAAAACTACCCTCATAATAGAAAATATTAACACAAAGAGTGAAATAAAGTGACAACGTTGTCACTGGAAAAAGATATAAGGATATAGGAACAGATACGAAAGTTAAAAGTAAGCGTCCACAATTAGCTTCGCAACAGATTCAAGAAATTCTCTATCCGCCTCACTAAAGGCGGAAGAGTAGTTGCTATCAATATCAATTTCTCCGAGACAAACATCACCCTTCATAAGTGGAACCACAATTTCGCTCTTTGTCTCAAGGAAACAGGCTAGATACGAAGGATGAGAATTAACATCATCAACAATTACCGATTTCTTATCTCTCGCGGCAAGTCCGCAGATACCTATACCTAAGTCAATTTCTGTGTGCTCGGTAGGTTTTTCACCATCCCAAGCGGATAACACGAGTTTATCATTCTTCAGCAAGTAAATCCCGACCCAGTTGTATTTAGAAAAGGACTGGCGCAGGTATGAAACTATTGCCTGAGCTGCCTCCTCATAATGATCATATTGAGCAATGAACCTGCTAATCACACTAATCGCAGTATCCATTAGTTGCAAATTATATCAGCTTAAGGATATGTAAAATCAAATACTAAACTCCACTCCTGAGTATAACTTCAATATTCTTATCATTGCGATGTCTAGTTAAAGAGCAATGAGTTATTAACTTGAAAAGATATTTCTTCCTATTGAAGTTTGAATTTACTAAAACACGTGGCTAGTGCTAAACTATCTATACTTTAAAAGTAATTCTCTCAATTTGGAGGGTAGAAGAATGAAATTTAGAATACTATTTGCGTTTGTCCTCCTTATACTAGTAGTTGCGGTCGCCCTACTTGCGTTATACTTCACGGAGAAAGCCTCAGCCACCAGTGAAGCGCGTATCGTACCTCCAGATTGGCGAAACGGCGAGACATATACCTTTGCTATTTACCGTCCTGCGGTAGGAAGAATCGCTACCGCATACTACAGATTTAACATCGGAGAGTATGAAGGTAGACCTGTCTATAAGATAAACTACAACGCACTTAGCGAAAACCTAACAGAGGCTTCAACTACAGTCGTTGACGCTGTTACACTAGAGCCTTACAAGACTGCTAGAAAATACAAGACGGAAAAGGGAGTAAGCTATGTAGATGTTTCCTACGGTCAGGGAAAGATAGTTGTCAGAAGAAAGTCCGGCGAAGAGGGTGAAATTAGAGAAACAATTATTGATTTCCCTGGGAGAATTTTTGATTACGATGAGGTGATGTGGCTTATTCAACAGCTGGACTTTTCTAATGATGATAGACTTCACTTTGCCCTCTTTTCCACCGTCGGGGATCAAACCATTCTAGTTGTCGTAAGAAATATGGGGAAGTCTTCCTTTGAATTTTCAGGGAAAAAATTCCAAGCAACTAGATACTCTTTTAATTTGAATCTCGTCAGTCAGGAGGTTTGGATAGGTGAGATAGATGGCAAGAAAACTGTAGTGAAGTATGATACTGGAGAAAACACATTCTATAACCTTGCGCTTCTAAAGGGAACTAAGGTTGAGGAAACCAAACAATCAGCTTCAGAGGAAAAGACAAAGGAAGAAGAAAAGGTTGAAGAGAAACCAAAAGAACCCGCACCGCCGGGGGAGGGTAAAGTCTATTTCTAATACATAACCCCAAAAATGTTAACCTTTGGAGTTATAAATACGTCCATCTTAAACAAATTAGACAAGTTCTTGTTGTGGGCTTTAGCTCTTACTGCTTTCTCATTTTTGTTGGATGATTCCCTCGCACAAGAAATTAGAACCAATTCAAATGTGTATTTTCAGGATGATTTTTCCCCCGAGAATGATGCAGAGAAGTACTTTTTTGAAGGTAAATTGGGAGACGCAGTTTACGCTTACAATAATGGAGCTTATTACATATCTGCTAAAAAAAGCAAGGAGCCTGCGCAAAGCGTATTACTTCATAATCTCTCAGACTACGAGGTTGAAACAGAAGGTGAGCTAGTCTCAAATACGTCTCCACTTGTTCTTGGAGATGAGCTCATAAGAGCAGGATGGGGCATAAGTTTCAATTATCAAGAAACTGTGCAAGAGGAATCATTTCTCTTGTTTGTAATAAACCCAGCGGAAAAGCTTTTTTCCCTTGAAAGACACAGTGGTAAAAATAAAACATCAATAATTGCGCCACGTAAGCATGAGTTGATTCTGCCGACTAGAAATAAAATAGGTGTAAGTGTGGAGGATGGAAAAATTGAGTTAAAAATCAATGAACAAAAGGTTGCGGATGCTTATGAGCCTAGCCAAACCAAGGGAGGATTTGGCTTGTATGTTACCCCCGGCTCTAGTGCTAACTTTTACTATTTCACCGTTCTTACCAAGGCGAAGCTTAAGTCAACAAACTTGGATGATTTTTCCGGAAAACCCACAAGATGGTTTGCAGGCTATCAGGATGGCGTATTTTACAAGTATATTGACGGTTACTATTTAATTGATACCTCCAAGACAGAGAAGAGCGGACTTTCGCTCTTTCCGGGGAAGTACAAGCTCTTTGAAATGGAAGTGAACTCATTCAAAGAGTACGGCCCTGATAACTACGGTTTTGGGCTTTTTTTTCAGGACAACCCAAATCAAAGCGGTGGATTTGACCAGTACCGTTTTCTCATAAGTAACGACGGCTGGATAACAATCCAAAGGAGCTTTGAAGACATTCCCCGCGCAATTTA
Organism: Planctomycetales bacterium; assembly: GCA_037441675.1. Taxonomy (GTDB): domain Bacteria; phylum 4484-113; class 4484-113; order 4484-113; family 4484-113; genus JBBIRS01. The sequence continues at coordinate 107,070 of JBBIRS010000002.1, forward strand.
CGAATGGAGTATATGCCCCGCAGTAAAGCCATCTTCATTTAACAGGCTAAAGGTCATTATACTTGGTTCAACGATAAAGTTCTACGTGAATGATGAACCTGTTTATCAGCTAGATGAAGTAGCGCCAGTTGAAGGAAAGCTTGGGTTGTACGTTTCTTCCGGCCTTAGAGTTAGATTTGATGATTTTAAGATAATGGTATACGAGTTATCTTCTTAACTTCAATCCAGAAGCATTTTAGAAATCATTAGAAGAAAGTTACCATTACTGAAAGTACTGTAATCTTTACAATCGGGTAAAATATGCAGGCTAAAAGAAAGCGGAGTTAAATATGAATTTGCGAACGTTATTTTACGCAATTATCATTATTGGGTTAGGAGTAACTTCTTGCGGTGGAGGTGGGGGAAAGAGATCATCACCAACACCACAACCACTTTTGGTTATTGAAGCCATAAATACCCAGCCATCCACCATTTCCGTTAGCACAGTAGTTACTTTAACCGCAATCTATAATAACCCATCCCTCGCTTCAGGTAGACAGAAAGTTTGGGAAGTATCAGGAGGAACAATTTCTGACGAACAACCTGATTTTGGGCTAATAATTAAAGAAACCGCAGGGTTAAAATCGGTAAGTGCGAGTGTCTCTACCACCGCAGATAAGGTTTACTGGTTTACTCCCTCCACTCCTGGAGAGTATACTGTTTCACTCACGGTAGGAGGGGCAAGCAAACAAATAGCGGCCAGTGTTCAAGCGTCCCCCATAGTCTTGGATATAAACAACACCTCAGATCAAAACGTGGTGATAACAGTTAGAGCGAGCAATGTGTCAAATCTATATCAAGCCGCATTCCGAATTACCTATAACGTTAATAGATATACACCGATTTCCGTTGAACCTGGCAACTTCCTCGGCTCTTCCAATGAAATTCTATTCCTAGGTCTTACCAATCAACAAGGAGTTGTTCCTGTTGGCATTACTAGAAAAGGCGGAGCAGCGGGAGTTAGCGGGAGTGGAACTCTCTCTACTATTACTTTCCAGCCTAAGAGCCAACCAGCAACAAGCAGGGAAACTAGTGTTCATTCTCTTGCTGGTTTTTCAATTTCATTCTATCTTCTCCTCGACTCTCAGGGAAATCCCATCCGCTAATTCTTTTGAAAAGAGGCAATAAGACCTAACCTTCACTACCCAAATCTTAAACACGTATTCTCACTCAACTGCTATAATCCAATATGGTTGTGTCTTCGCAGGTTAACCTATTCTTTGAGCAGGCACGGGAAAAAATAACGAGCTTCTTAACTGATTTCGTCAACAAGAATATAGAAGAGCCTTTACTTAGGGATGCTTGTCTTCATCTATTGACCAGAGGTAAAATGCTGAGGGGGCTAGCTGCTTTTTCGGTCTTGAAAACTCTATGTCCGCAAGCAAACGTGGAAAATTACCTTGGGGAGATAAGTAGTCTAGAGCTCGTTCAGTGCTTCACTCTAATTCATGATGACCTGCCGGCGATGGATAACGCGCAAATGAGGCGTGGTGTAGAAACTGTCCACCGTAAGTATGGAGAAGCAATTGCAATTCTCGCTGGCGATGAACTCTTTGCGCTTGCCTTTAATGCTATCCTCAGCGGAAGTTCAACTCCTAAGCAAAAACTGAAGCTCGTTGACCAGCTTTCTCAAACAATTAGCAAGGTTATTCAAGGACAGGCTTTTGAGCTTGAACTTTCCGGAAAAGCTCAGGATTTACAAACAATAGAAAAGGTCATCAGCCTAAAGACCACAAGCCTAATTGTGGCAAGTTTTAAGTTTGGAGGGATACTGGCTAATGCTAAAAAGACTACTTTGAGCGCTTTAGAACAGATTGCCACTTATTCAGGGCTGGCCTATCAAGCCAAGGACGATCTGCTTTGCGTCACTGCCATTCAGAGTGATGTGGGAAAAACTCTGGAAACCGATACTTTGCTCGGTAGACCAACTATTATTTCCGTCCTTGGAGTTTACGGAGCAAAAGCTTACTTTGAGCAAAAGATGAAGCTATCTAAAGAAGCGCTACACTCACTCTTTCAAAGAGAGAATCTGTTGGAGGAATTCCTTAATCTACTTGAGAAGCGAAAGAGATGATAGAATCGAGAACCGTGAAATACTCTCTTTTAGAAAGAGTAAATAGCCCCGAGGAGCTTAAAGAGTTAAAGCTTCAAGAGCTACCAATCCTCGCGGAAGAGGTGCGGAAGTTCTTGCTTGATAATATTCCAAAAACCGGAGGGCACCTTTCGTCCAACTTGGGAAGCGTTGAATTTACTATAGCTCTACACTACGTCTTTGACTCTCCAAAAGATAAGATAATCTGGGATACGGGACATCAGGCTTACACTCATAAGTTACTTACAGGAAGAAGAGAAAAATTTCCTCAGCTAAGGCAGTTGGGTGGGCTCTCGGGTTTTCTGAAGCGAGAAGAAAGTATTCACGACATATACGGGGCGGGACATGCTTCCACCTCAATTGCTTGCGCCCTTGGCTTCAATAATGCTGATGATACAAATTGGACAATTGCTGTTATTGGTGACAGCGCTCTGACGGGAGGACTGGCGTTAACCGCATTGAACAATGCCTGCCTAGCTAAAAGGCGATTTATGGTTGTCCTTAATGATAACGGAATGGGGATCGATAAAAACGTGGGCACGATTGCAAGGTACCTTTCCACGATAAAGAGTAAACCGCCAGCAAGAAAACTGAACGCACTGCTTCGGAAAACTATTTCTCGCCTTCCTTTTGGAGAACCTACTTTTAGGAATATCTACAATCACATTAAGGACTACTTTTTCTACTTTTTTATGCCCGGAACAAAAGGAGCCATATTTGAGGAGCTCGGTTTCTCTTATTTTGGACCTTTTAATGGTCATGACGTTATAGGGCTCGTGAAACTTTTGAATGCTCTGAAAAAGATTGAGGACGAACCTATATTTTTACATGTTATAACTAAGAAAGGAAAAGGCTTCGCTCCCTCCGAAAAAAGCCCGACTAAATGGCACGGTGTTTCCGCAGGAACGATTCTGGTGGAGGAAGAAGGTGAAATCATAAAGCAATCTCAGGAAAAGAAAGCTACGAAAACTTTTACTGAGGTTCTAGCGGATACACTTGTTGAACTAGCTGCTGTTAATCAAAACATCGTTGCGATTACAGCCGCCATGCCAACAGGAACTGGCCTTTCTAAATTTGCTGGGTTATTTCCAGATAGATTCTATGACGTTGGGATTTCAGAGGATTTTGCAGTTGTTTTAGCCTGTGGATTAGCACTACAGGGTAAGAGACCAGTATGCGCGATTTATTCTACCTTTCTTCAGAGGGCTTTTGACCAACTCATTCACGATGTTGCCATACAGAATATTCCGGTTATTTTCGCGATAGACAGAGCGGGTATCGTAGGCGAGGATGGAGAAACTCATATGGGAATTTTTGATATTTCTTTCCTGCGAATGATACCTAACTTCACTATAATGGCGCCCAAGGACGAAAATGAACTAAGAAGTATGTTCTTCACTGCGGTAAGTAACTGCGATGGTCCTACTGCAATTAGATACCCAAAGGGTAAAGCGCTAGGCGTAGAAATAACGCCAAATCCCGATCCTATCCCCATAGGTTCATGGGATACTTTAAGGAGAGGGACAGACGTTGCAATTCTTGCAGTCGGTCCACTTAACTATGAAGCCTTAAGGGCGGCGGACATACTTGAGCGCTCTGGTATTAGCACTAGCGTAATTAACGCTAGATTTATTAAGCCAATGGATGAGAAACTTCTTCGGTACATTATCGCTAATTACCCACTTGTGGTGACATTGGAGGAGCATGTTGTGTCGGGAGGCTTTGGCGCTGGTGTTCTAGAGAATTGCGTGAGGGAAAAAGTTGAACCATTACCCCGCTTTGAACTTATCGGCCTGCCTGACAAGTTCATTGAGCAAGGTGACCAAGTGTCACTTAGGAAAAAGTATGGTCTTACCGCTGAGAGTATTTCATCTTTAATTCTTGAACGCCTGAAGTATAAAGAGAAGGATTTCAAGGTTGTATGAGAAGATACCAACCTGGACTTGGTTAGTAATTTTACTTGGTGTTTATCTCTTCCTTCAAATAGTATTTAACATACTCAAGACCTTCTGGGTTAAAGATGAAAGAAGAGCTCTGTTGATAGGTTTCATTTCATCAATAGTGTCATACCTTTGGCTAATCTCTGCAGTTCTTGTGATTACCCTCACATTGGGATATGAACTAAGGGCAGAGGTGCCTCAGTTTTATCCGGATTTCCTCCTTATCATTATCGCATTCTTGATTTGTTTTGTAGTCAGCTTAGTTGATTTCTACGTTAGAATGGTGATTAGGCGAAAGCTAGGGCAGACAGTTATGGTTGATGCCGAGGAGGGATACTTCCTTACGCCGACGAGCGTTGGCGCCTGGGAGCTAGCATTTTTCAACCTTGCAATATTAAAGCCATTCGCCTATGAGCTATTCGTTAGGGGTATCGCCCTTGTGGCGTTTCTAGAGCTTACTAACCAGTGGAACGTCTTTCTTTCCTACCTTTTCGCTCTTATCTTAACTAGTTTCGTTGAGTTTATGTTAAAACCTAGAGCTGATTCTTTCCTTCCCATTCTTATCATCTCAGCTATTTTAAGTATAGTTTTTCTGGCATCTTCCGGTGGCATCATCTCTACGATTATTGTGAGAGTCTCATCAAGCATCCTGTTATCCCTCTACTTTATGCATCTTGTATTTAAGTTAACAGCGGAAGGAAAAGATACAGGGAAAGATGACAGGCAATGATATCTTGGTTTGCGGTATTGATGAAGCTGGGAGAGGCGCATTAGCGGGTCCTGTGGTTGCTTGTGCACTAGTATTACCTAAGCACTTTTTTGATCCAAGGGTAAAAGATTCAAAGCAACTTACACCTGACGAACGTACAAATCTAGCAAAATTCATAAAAGGAATTGCGGTTGACCTTGCTCTTGGTCTAGCTTCCTCCAAAGAGATTGAAAGATTAAACATTTTATTGGCTAGCCTATTGGCAATGAGACGTGCCTATAACAAGTTACGCGTTAAGCCTAAGGAGATAATCATTGATGGAACATTTTGCCCAGAAGGAATTCCTCACGGAATCTGCATCGCTAAAGCAGACAGCTTCATTCCCGTCGTAAGTGCTGCCTCTATAATAGCCAAGGTGGAACGGGATAAAATAATGACGAAACTGAGCAAGAAATTTCCTCAATACACATTTAACAAACACAAAGGCTATCCTACCAAGATGCATTTATTTGAGCTCAAGGTTCATGGAGTTACGCCGATTCACCGCAAGACTTTCAAGCCTGTTAGCAAGACAATTCTGAGTGGAGAGTAATGGGAACTGAAGCATTTCGTGATGCAGTTGTTCTAACCGTTTGTGGTGGGAATGGTGGTGATGGCGCGGTGCACTTTGCACGGTATAAGTACAAACCAAGAGGTGGACCGGATGGCGGTGATGGGGGAAACGGAGGGGATGTTTATTTTAAGGGGGAGAACGCACTGGAATGCCTTGATTCGCTCTCGGAGGGGAAATGTTACAAAGCAGAAGATGGTGATAATGGTGGACCTGCAAAGAAGACCGGAAAACGTGGGAAGGATTTATTTATTTCAGTCCCAATTGGCACGCGGATTTACGATTATTCTAGCGGGTTGTTAATAGGGGAAGTTCTATCTGTTGATAATAGGTTGATTGTTGCCCGTGGAGGAATCGGCGGAACAGGAAACGCAAAACTTTCAACCGCAAGAACCCATACCCCAAGGTTTTCAAAACCGGGCACAAAAGGCGAAGAGCGTACATTACGACTCGTCTACCGGGCTTACGCTAGCGTGGCAATAGTTGAGGATTTAGCATCAGATCTTTCTATTCTTAATTGTTTTCAGCCTGCCAGTGGAACAAGTCTTTACAGATTCTTTGAGAAGCCTAGAGTTTCTTTACTCACACTTAACTTTCATAAAACACGAACTGTTTATTTGCCTTTGAGCTTTAAGCTAAGCTCATTCAAAATAAGTTTTATAGAGCACATTTACTATGCCCAAAACTTAATATTAAACGCCCTATTTAAGGAAGGGATGAAACGCATTGACGCTATATGGCCAGCCTTTATCGCAGAAATTCAAAAAATAAAGCATCCCTATTTGAAAAAAATTTTTGTTTTAGCAAGAGAGGACCCCGGTCTACCGTATGAAGTCAGTTATGTTGATCGTGAGAAAAAGAGCTTAATCTCTGTGGAAGTTCTAACGCTACCTAAAGAAGCTCGCTCAGTTGATGCTTTTCAAAGTTGGATAAAAGATAAGTTGGCTGATACCCTTTTCCGAAATTGATGATTCGCTTGGAAATATAACCTACTTTAATTTGAGTAGAATGTCCATTTATCTATCCATGAGAGCCCCTAAAATTACCGAAATTTAGCGAGAATATCGTACTGACTTTCAGCAAAGTATGATGAGCGAATTAGCGGTCCACTGGCAACTCCTAAAAAGCCAAGGTCTTTTGCAATTTCAGCTAGCTCATTAAACTCTTCAGGGGATGCATAACGCACAACCTCGTGCTTGCTTCGGTCGTTTAGTGGTTTTAAGTATTGTCCTATGGTGATTAGGTCAACCCCTGCTTCCCTTAAATCCATCATAACCTCAACCACTTCATCCAATGTCTCTCCTAGCCCAAGCATCAGCCCGCTTTTGATAATAATTCTTGGAGATACGCTTAAATCATCCTTCGCCAGTAAACTAAAGAACGAATTGGGAGCTTCAACATTCGCACCCGTTTTGGTGGAGCTTTCGGGAGAGTTAACGCCTCCCTTACCATTACCCTCATTTGAAGACGAATCTCGAGCCATCTCTACTGCCACTTTGTCTCTCCTAAAATCTGGGAATGGATGTTTAACTGCGAAATTCTTAGCGCGAGCAAGTTGTAATAAAGACCACTCATAATGGGCGCCAATTCTGACTTCACGGTAGAGCCTGGGAATAGTCTCAACATTGTGGTTGTAAACCTCTGGAAAAGCATTCAGCACTTTTAATAAAGCCTGCTCATCGCCCTTGAAATCCGGGGTTAAAACCTCAATCGTGGGAACATCTTCAAGTTTTCTTAACTCATCAATGCATGCCACAAAATGACTTGCGCCTCCATCAGGCAGGTCATCCCTATTTACGCTTGTAATAACAACATGTTTAAGTTTAAGTTTCTGGACAGACTGGGCGAGCAAAAGTGGTTCGTGGGGGTTTAAGCTACCCGGGGCGCCTGTTGCCACACCACAAAAACTGCATTTTCTCGTGCAAACATCACCCATCACCATAAAAGTTGCTGTTCCTCTACCCCAACATTCACCAATGTTAGGGCAGTTAGCTTCCTCACAAACAGTGTTGAGCCCTAAAAGGGCGGACAGCATTGTTTCCCGCACCCTAGGGTTTAGAGCCTTTACTCTTATCCAATTCGGACGTTTTTTAGGGTTTTCTATCACGTTTTTATCGCTAAATACGAGCCGATGTAAATTCGTCAGATTAAGTCGCCATTAATTATTTAGGATTAATTACCCGGCGTCTCATCAATTATGGTTGAATTTATTAACCTTAAAGCATTAGCCCAAAAAAACGATGGCGAGAGGCTAATCATCTCTTTTTAACTCACGACGGAATTTTATTGCTTCAGCTAACGTCACCTCATCCGCAAAATCAAGGTCAGCACCGGTTGGAAGACCGCGAGCGGGGCGCGTAAACTTTATGTTGAGAGACTTAAACTCCTCTGCTATCAGTGCGGAGGATGCCTCTCCCTCGAACGAAAAATCAAAACCCAGTAACACTTCTTTCACCTTGCCCTTCATAAGCCTTTCTCTAAGTTCTGCGCCACGAAGAGTATTCAAAAGTTTTCCTTTCAACGGATCAATGAGTCCACCAAGAACAAAGTACAGTCCACGGTACTCTCCCGTAGCTTCCAAAGGATAAATGTCTAAAGGATTTTCCACTACACAAAGTTGTTTTGTATCTCTAGTTTTATCGGAACAAATAGAGCATAGCCCCCCGGAACTAAAACCGAAGCATTGGGGACACTTCGCCACAGCATCCTTCAACCCAGCAATCTCCTGTCCTAGCCTTTCAAGGAATTCATCATCCTGCTCAAGCAAGTAAAGAGCAATCCTTTCCGCAGATCGAGGACCTAATCCCGGAAGAGCGCTAAGATCGCTTATCAGCCTTTTTAATCCATCGGGAAGCATCTTTTTAGGATTATTTTAGTTCTAAAGCAAAATAGCAAAATGGGAAAAATAGGAATTGAGATTACCATGTAATCCAATTCGCAAACGAAAGGGTAATATGAAATTCATTTATATTTCCTTTTCCCATTCAGCAAGCTCAACTTCACCTTCCGCCTCAATTGGGGCTGAGAGCATATCTTTCTTCTCAGTGCTTACTTCTGCCTCGCCCTTTAGTGCAGAATCTAGGGCATGCCATGCACACACGGCACATTTAACTCTAGCATGTAGTTTCTTAACTCCCTCCAATGCAATCAGCTCTCCAAGAACCTTAATGTCTGGCTGATAATCTTTTTCAAGCAACATCTCCCTGAAACTATCCTTAAGCTTTAGGGCTTCCTGGCAAGTCTTTCCCTTTATCATCTGAGTCATAATACTTGCGGAAGCTTGACTTATCGCGCAACCATTCCCTGCAAATTTAACATCTACTATTTTTTCATCTTCTACTTTTAGCCATAAGAAGACCTTATCCCCACAAAGAGGATTATCACATCTGCTCATATGCGTTGCGTCATCAAGCTCGCCCTTATTGCGAGGTTTTCTGTAGTGGTCTAGGATAACCTGAGTATATATATCACGTAGTAGAGACATAACCGAAAACTCTACGCGCCACCATCAAGGCATCTATCAGGGCATCTATTTCGTACTCTTGATTGTAGAGGTAAAAGCTAACCCGCACAGAAGAGGAAATACCAAGATAATCGTGAAGGGGCTCAGCGCAATGATGTCCCGCTCTTACCGCCACACCCTCTCTGTCAAGAATTGTTGAAATATCGTGTGGATGAATACCCTCAATGGAAAAGCTAATGATACCACCACGCTTATCCGGAGGTGGGCCATAAATCCTTAGCCCTGGAACTGTCTTCAATCTCTCAAAACAGTAGTGAAGAAGCTCTTGCTCCCTTCGGTGAAGTTTTTCCATAGAAAACGCCCGTAAGTAATCAATGGCAGCTGATAGTCCTATCGCCCCACCTATGTTAGGAGTACCACCCTCAAACTTTTGTGCCGGTTCTGCCCAGGTGCTCTCATAGAGCCCAACAGACCTAATCATTGACCCACCAAAGTTAAACGGAGGCATTTCATCAAGGTGCTTTGCCTTTCCATATAACACACCTATTCCAGTTGGACCAAGCATTTTGTAACCGCTGAAAGCATAAAAGTCCACATCCAAGCCCTTTACATCAACACCAAGGTGAGCAGCCCCTTGAGCGCCATCAACAACTACAATTGCACCGTTATCATGGCCTAATTTAACCACTTCCTCCAATGGAACTATCGTTCCAATAACATTGCTCATATGGGTAATGGTGATAAGCTTCACCCTTCCGCTTTTTAGCTTCTTTTCTATATCCTCCAAATCAACCAAACCATCATTAGTTAGATAAATGTATACAAGTTTGGCTCCAACCTCTTTTGCAATTTGCTGCCACGGCACTAGGTTTGAGTGATGTTCCATAATGGATAGAAGCACTTCATCCCTTGGAGCTAAAAACTTTCTCGCCCACGTATAGGCAATAAGGTTTATGCTCTCCGTGGAGTTTTTAGTGAATATTACATTTGAAGGATGAGGCGCATTTATAAAAGATGCAACATTCTTCCGCGCATTCTCATACGCATCTGTGGCTTCCTCGCTCAAGTAATGGATTCCCCGATGAACATTAGCATTAAAGTTGTAGTAGAACTTCACCATCGCCTCTACTACCTGCTTTGGCATTTGAGTCATAGCTGCATTATCAAGATAAACCAGTGGCTTCCCGTAAACTTGCCTTTGCAAAAGCGGGCAGTCTTCAGCTACTAATTTGAACTCCCTCGGTATGAACTTGTAATTTGAACCCTTATTCATTTATTTGACGCCTCAATAATCTAACCAGTGAATTTTACGCTTCCTAATCAATTATTACAAAAATGTTTCCGTTTCGGATAATAGTGCGGTAAGTTTTTACTGGGAATATCGCGGGTAGGCAGAGGTTTTTACCGTTCCTAATGTCAAACTTTGCTCCATGGGCGGAGCACTGAATCACATATTCCTCGACCATTGAACCAAAAGAAAGTGGAACCTCCATATGCGAACATACATCCTCAAGCGCGAAAACTTCATCTCCCCTCCGAACTAACACTAACGCCAAGCCATTGCCTTCCCAGCCTTTTATCTTTCCATCCTCAAACTCTTCTAGAGCACCAATTTCAATTTCAGACATCAGCTAATTCCTCCACGCACCTTATCCTCTAGGACTCTCTCCGCATAATCCCTAATGCTTTCAACCGTAATTTTACTAGTCATCTCCTCTAGGAAGCTAGAAACAAGCAAATGCTTTGCCACACTTTCACGTAATCCGCGCGAACGAAGATAAAATACTTCATTTGGTAGGACGTACTTGACCGTAGCTCCATGGGTGCAACGCACATCATCGGTGTTAATCTCAAGCCGAGGGATTGAATTTACCTTCGCATCTTTTGAAAGTATCAAATTATGGTTCTCCTGGTAAGCATCCGTTCCGGGGGCGCCAGGAGGCACGTAAATGAGACCATCAAAAACCCCTTTGGACTGATGGGTGAAAACCTGCTTGAAACGCAGGCGTGTAGTTGCCCTCGCCGATGCATGCTTCTGTAAAGTATGAATCGCAAAGTGCTGGTTACCACTTCCAAGGGTTAGTCCGAAAAGCTGAGCGGTTGCGCCCTTCCCCAAAACCTCAGCATTGAGCTCATTTCTAACTACTCTACCTCCAAAATTTATCACGTTGATAATTAGTGATGCATCCTGATACACGCGACCCCGAAGGCGCCATAAAATACTCGATGTTTCATCTGCCATCTGAAATACCGTCAGTTTCATATGGGCATTTGGCAACACGTCAACCGTTACCCATCCGAAGTAGTATGCATCATCACTTCCACCATCTATCCAGAAAATACAATCAGATTCAGAGCCCTCCTCCAGTTGAAGAAAGCTTCTGCCAACCTTAACCTGACCTGCTGGAATCGGAGAATGTATGCCAACTGGAGAAGATACCTTTATGTTTTTTGAGGCCTTGAAAACAACTCCATCAGTGAAAAGGGAATTGATCAAGTGATCAAACTTATCTTTTGGACGGGGATCAGAAAATATGCTTTCCGCAAAGGCATCTTCTGTGGAAATAGCGTCACAAATGAGCCTTAAATCAATTCCTTTCGGCATATTAGCGACAGAGTGATCTTCCTTGCAGCTACACATTAAGTCAGAAATTACAGGAATTGAACTTGTTAGAATTGATGGTATTAGCACCGACTCATTGGCATCATAGATAGTGTGAAGTTTGTTTCTCATAGCATCGCTGAGGAAGAGCTCACCTGGGGTGAATCGCCAAGCTTCATCCATCATTGAAGGAATAGAACTAGCCTTATACCTTTCCCAAGCTTCACGCCTAAGCTGAAGAATCCCCATTGATTCACCAAGTCCAGTTGTGACAAGCTGACCGTTAGTTTCAATTGCACCAAGTTCAAGTTTTGGAACTTTATCTGTTTTCACCAAGTCCACTCCACCAAGTAGGTTATCAACCAACAGAACCTTCCATCTCAAGCTGAATTAGCCTGTTAAGCTCAACCGCATACTCAAGAGGTAGCTCCTTCGTAATAGGCTCAATAAAGCCTGAAATAATCATTGCAATAGCTTCCTCTTTGGGAAGCCCTCTGCTCATGAGGTAAAATATCTGCTCGTCATTAAGGCGACTAACGCGCGCCTCGTGCCCAATCTGAGCATACTCCTCTTCAACCTGAATATAGGGGTAAGTGTCAGTTCTAGCATCAGGAGAAAGAAGAAGAGCATCGCATTCAACATTGCACTTAATACTGCTTGCACCGGGATATGCTTTAACTAACCCGCGATAAGTAGCCCTTCCTGAACCCAAAGAGATGGATTTAGAAGTAATCCTTCCCTTAGTGTCAGGAGCGGCGTGAACAATCTTGGCGCCGGCATCCTGATGCTGTCCATTACCAGCGAAAGCGATGGATAAGACTTCCCCTCTAGCGCCGCGACCAACCATATATACCGCTGGATATTTCATAGTAACTTTACTCCCAAGGTTTCCATCCACCCACTCCATCACAGCATCTTCATGGGCAATAGCACGTTTTGTGACGAGATTGTAAACGTCTGTACTCCAGTTCTGAATAGTCGTGTAACGAACACGCGCATTCTTCTTCACTATAATCTCAACCACAGCGGAGTGAAGGGCGTCTGTAGTGTATATTGGGGCGGTGCAACCTTCCACATACTGGACAAAACTCCCTTCGTCCGCGATTATTAAAGTTCTTTCAAACTGACCTGCGTGTTTAGAATTTATCCTGAAGTAAGCCTGAAGGGGGATTTCAACGTGCACGCCCGGGGGAACATAGATGAAACTACCTCCACTCCAAACTGCGGAATTTAGGGCTGCGAATTTGTTATCTTCTATTGGGATTACCGTTCCAAAGTATTCCTTAAAAATGTCAGGATGATGTTTAAGTGCCTCATCAGTGGTCATAAAAATTACACCCTGTCTTTCTAGGTCAGTTTTGATGCTTGAGTAAACAACTTCAGAATCATACTGAGCTTCAACACCGGCTAAGAACTTTCGCTCAGCTTCTGGTATTCCCAACTTCTCAAAAGTGTTTCGTATCTTTTCTGGAACATCATCCCAACTTCTTGAGCGCTCAGCCTTGGGTTTCAAGTAGTAGTAAATCTCATCAAAATTCAGTGCAGAAAGGTCAGCCCCCCAGGTCGGCAAAGGCTTCTTCCAGAATACTTCAAGAGCCTTAAGTCTAAACTTTCTCATCCAATCAGGTTCACCCTTAATATCCGAAATCATATTCACGACCTCGCTATCCAAGCCCTTCTTAGGCTTGAACTCGTATTCAACCTCATCAAAAAAACCGTATCTATATTCCGCCTTTGCCTTGGCAAGCTCATTCACGTTAACGTTTTCCACCTTACTTTTCCTCCTTAAAAGATAATGCTAACTAAGACACTAAGTTACCTCCACCTTAAGCTTCACCCACTCGTAACCCTTTTCTTCAAGCTCCACTGCGACCTCGGGACCGCCTTCCATAACGATTCTGCCATCAAGCATTACATGAACGGTATCCGGAACAACATAGTTCAGTATCCGCTGATAGTGTGTAATCAATAGCATCCCTCTTTCCGGGCTTCTTAGTTCATTGATATTTTCAGCAACAATTTTCAGAGCATCAATATCAAGACCACTGTCCGGTTCGTCTAGAATCGTCAACTTCGGCTGAAATACCGCCATCTGTAAGGTTTCACTCCTCTTCTTTTCTCCGCCTGAAAATCCCTCATGAAGGGGACGCAACACAAAATCTTCTGGCAGTTTCAGTTTCTTCAGGGTTTCTTGAAGAAGCCCATAGTATTCAAGAACAGGAACCTCCTCGCCACGTATCTCGTTCATTGCAGTGCGGATAAAATTTGCTATCGTAACGCCTGAAATTTCCGGTGGATATTGAAATGCCATAAACATGCCCATGCGCGCCCGCTCATCTGGTGTTAGAGTTAAAACGTCTTCGCCAAGAAACTTGATTGAACCCTCAGTGACTATGAGGGCTGGGTCACCTGCTAAAACCTTTGCAAGAGTGCTTTTGCCACTGCCGTTTGGCCCCATCAGCGCGTGAACCTCGCCCGCCCTAACAGTTAGTGTTATCCCTTTCAAAATCTCAACATCCTCAGTTCCTGCATGAAGATTGGTAATCTCTAACATCTATGAAAGTTCCTCCTTTGATAAACCAAGCTCGTGAGAATCTATGTGATTTAACTGCCACGCATAGAAAAGAAGTGGGTCAAAGGGTTTCTCCGAGACGTGCTCACAGGCGGTACAGACATCTTCCGCCGGTCTATCCGGACACACTTTACAAGCTTCAATGTGGGCTAGGAAAGCGCTCAACTTTCTCTCAACTTCCTTCAACCCTCTAATCTTTGCTTGAATTTCTTCACGCCTCCCAGCAAGATAAATGCTAAGTAAGCTGTACCTCTCCCAACCGCTCTTAGCGGCAACCCAGAATTTCATCACCTTTGAGATTTCCTTGAGAGTGAAACCAGCCTCCATCAGCTCACGAATCATCCTAATTGATTCGACAACTTCACTAGAGTAAAGCCTGAACTTACCATCAGACCTGGAAGATGGCTGAATTAAGCCTAACTCTTCGTAATACCTAAGAGTCCGAGCAGTAGTTTTCGTAAGCTCTGCTATCTCTCCAATTTTGAGTAGAACGCCTTCGCCCTTTCGCACGCTTTTCAGTTTGTTCCTTGGCTTAATTGCCATCTTATTTATCCTTCAAGTTTACCCTTGCCTGCTTTAAGATTGTTCTTTTTCAATAAAACTTTAGAACTACCGAGCAGTAAAACTGTATCATACTTTAACGTTTGCGTCAATGTTAACTAATACTGTTATCCCATTTTTTTCAATCTTCATTTTGGAATAAGGAAATTTTTACGCTTAACCTTTAATATTGAACAAATATTCCTTAATATGCTACTATATATATTAGTAGATTGTATATCAATCTATTAATATTTTCTATTGAATTAGGAGGTATCAAAAATGTTTGTTTTTAAGAGATTGAATTTTGGTGGAGGATTGTTGTTAACATTCCTAACGTTAACCGCAGTAAGCATTTTGAGCATAGCGGTTTCTTCAGCCTTAAATTCACAAGTTGGTCACGAAGCGAGCCTAATGATGAGTGCGGATTCTAGCCATACTTCCCACCATGAATCGACACCATTGGCAAGCGATACGGATTCACTGGTAAGCGATTTAATGGCTCTACTACATTCAGCCCACAAGGGAGCGAAGTGTGACATGATGAAGGACGGACAGATGCAATGTGAAATGATGGGAAGTCCAGACAACAACAAAGATAATTCCAGCTCACACGCATCCCATCATTCAAGCTCTCCCAAAAATACCGATAACTCTGGGAACTCAATGATGATGACAGGCTCCCCTCAGACGCACAAACAGTGCTTTGCGAAGCTTATAGAGATTGCGGAGAATTCGCCAAAAAAGCATGCGGAGATTCGCAAGCATCTTAAGGAGGCAACAAGGTTGATAGAAGAGCTCTGGAAAGAGCAAGCTGGCATTAGCTAATACAAAATTCTAGAGTAACAAGACCATTCAAAGAATCGGCGGAGACTTCTCGGGTATCTTCATCACGAAGAATCCGCCGATTCTACTTAAATTGAAATTCATCCATTTGACAAAGCCAGAATGGAGCTTTAACTTTCGCATAAACCTCGTTTGAGTTGCAAAACCTTGAAAATAACTTCCCCCAACCTATCTCTAAACTTTACAGCACGTTCAGAGAGGCTTTTCTTTTCAAATGCCTTTAAGTTTTTGCCAGGCATATCTTTTCCCAAGTTCCACAGCGGGCTCATCAAAAACATTCACATTGAGAAACCTGCCAAGAAGGCTAACACTTACCATCCAAAATAGGAGAAATTCGCCAATTACCTCACCATAAATACTTGGGAATAGAAGGGAATAGTAGGGTCTTTTACGCTCACGAACCGCACTGAAAGTTCCTGCAAGCTCAGCTTCCTTTACCTCATCTAAGCTTTTGCCTTTAATGAACTTGAATTCTTCTAGAGCCTTGGGGAAGTATTTTAAGACCTTTGCTTCAAACGCAAGTTCCTCTGAAGCTACCGAGACGAAACAAGTTACCTTATCTGGTGAACCATCCAGCAAGAGTTGTAACAAACTATGTTGGTCTGCTGGACCCTTTGCCTTTATTGGAGTAATACCCACACTTGCTTCACTTCCACTGACTACGCTTCTTTTGCCTAAACTTTCAGCGATGAGTTGAACCCACCAATCGCCAAACCCTTCAAGGGCTTCAGAATAGGTCATTAACACGTGACCAAAAACATTTCTCTTTTCATAAAGAAGGTAGGTTAAAGATGAGAGGCGAAGAGCTGGATTTTCCCAATATTTATCGAGAAGAAGACCCGCTCGTGCGTCGTGTGCGCCCTGTAGAATCGCCTCTGCCTCTAATCCAATAAACAAAAGCGGGAAAAAGGATACTGAAGTGAAAACGGAGTATCTTCCACCTACATCCTCCGGTATTGGTAGAAGCTCGTAATCATTCTCAAGGGCAAGTTTGTAAAGTGGACCTTTACCAATTGAGGTTGTGATAACGACTGATACGTTCTGCGATTTTAATTCTTCAAGAAGAATAGACGCGTGAGCAATAACTTCTAGTGTTGTTCCTGACTTGCTAACAAGGTTTAACACAACCCTCTCACCTGTGCTATGGAACAGAGTTTCACGTAGAAGAGCGTTGTCAACGTTATCAAGGATAATTAGCTTCTTTCCACCTCTTTCATACGTGCATCTGCCGATGGGGTTAGAAAAAGCGGAGAGAACCGCTCGCGTGCCAAGAGTGCTCCCCCCCATACCTACAACCACAAGGACATCGTAATCTATATACCTTTTAGCAAGTTCCTCGCATAGGGTTAAGTCTCCATATCTTGACTTGGTGTCAAGCCAACCAATTGGGAAGCCCTCCCTGTTTTGTAAGAGTAAAGAGGCGGTCTGGGGAAATCTACTTAGAAGTCCCTCAATTTCCTGCTGTGTAACACCTCTTTCGCCAATAGATTCTTCTAACAGACCATCAAAAGAGTATGTTATTCCCATACTTGGACTATACCAAAATAACAGAAGGTTTCCACGGAAAACGAAGAATTATATTGATTAAAGTCCTTTTCTCGCCATATAGGTCATTAAATCAGCGCATCTATAAGAATATCCCCATTCATTATCATACCAAGCCAGAACTCTTATAAGAGTACCCTCTATCACTGAAGTGTAAGTAGCATCGATGACTGCACTACAAGTTTCACCCTTATAGTCCACACTAACAAGAAGCTTGTTATTAACACGAATGATGTTTTTCAACTCGTTTTCGCTAGCCATCACAAAGGCTGAGTTAACTTCTTCAGCGTTAGTAGCCCTTTCAACCTCACAAACTAGGTCAATTAAGCTCACCGTCGCAGTAGGCACCCTTAAGGCAATTCCATCAAGCTTGCCCTTAAGTTCCGGGATAATTAAATGGATTGTGCCTGCAGCACCAGTGGTTGTAGGAATTATGGAAACCTCCGCAGCACGAGCGCGCCTTAGGTCTTTATGCGGTTGGTCCAAAGTGGTTTGATCATTTGTCAATGAATGAACAGTCGTCATAAACCCGCGCTTTACCACGAATTTATCCTGCAACACTTTCACAATCGGAGCTAAGCAGTTAGTTGTACAGGAAGCGTTACTTACTATAAAATCTGTCTGAGGATCGTACTCCTCGTGGTTTACCCCGAAAACAATGGTTTTTACACCTTCGCCTTTTGCAGGAGCGGATAGAACAACTCTCTTAGCTCCTGCCTTGAGGTGCTTCTCTGCACCCTCTTTATTTCTGAACTTACCAGAGCTCTCTAAAACTATATCAATGCCAAGCTCTGCCCAAGGTAGAGACAACGGATCAGGCTCCTCAAGCGTAATAATTCTCTTTCCCTTAATTAAGAAATCATCTTCTACAACCTGAATCCCACCTTGAAAGCGTCCATATGTGGAGTCATATTCAAACAAGTGGGCAAGTGTGAGATTATCACTAATGTCATTTACTGCAACAAGCTCCAAATCATTGAACGAATAAGTATGAAGGATTCTTGTAAAAAGTCTGCCGATTCGTCCAAAACCGTTAACCGCAACCCTTACTGGCATAAGGAACGATCCTTCTCACTCCTAATACGTTTATACGTGAAATATATCACAAGATTATAGATTTAACAAGTATTTTAACTTTTCTTCAACCATAATGGGATTTGCTCTACCACCTGTCTCTTTCATCACTGCTCCTACCAATACTTTTAGGGCTTGTACTTTACCTCTTCTTATATCATTAACCGCCTTGCTATTCTCCTCAATTACTTTACCGCAAATTCTTGTCATCTCTTCATCATCAAGGGTTTTCCCAAACCCTAGTTCTTCAATTGCCTCTTGGACGCTTTTCCCGCTCTTAGCGCACAATGCGAGAACCTTCCTGGCTTGGGCGGTAGTAACCGCCCCCTGCTTCTTGATTTGGATTAATTCTGCAATTATGTTTGGTGAGAGCCGAACATCCAAAGTTTCCGAAAGTGGCTTATACTCTTGAAGAAGCCAAATGATTGTCTCCTTTAAGTCTCTAGTTATCTGGTAAACCTCAGAAAGAAGCTCGAGATATTCCGGATTTAATGCGAAAAGTTTCGCATCCGAGGTTGAAAGGAATAGTGTGGATACTAGAAATTCCATTTGGCGCGCAGTGCCTGCAGGGAAAATCAGTTCTCTTCCATCCCAGTTGAGTTTGCGCTGGTATTTTTCTGCTTCTCTCCGTGCCATCTCAATTTGTTCATCTGTTATCACAAGTGGGGGCAGATCTGGTTCATCAAAGTAACGATAATCCGCTTGAGTCTCCTTCATTCTCATGGGAACTGTCTTCTGCAAGTGTTCATCCCAGCGCATTGTTTCTCTCTCCACCTTTTCTCCGCTTTCCCACACTTCCGTTTGCCTTTGAATTTCATACTCTAAAGCCTTGATCAAAGTCCCGAAAGAATTTAGATTCTTGATTTCCGTCTTAGTTAGAAGCTTTGTTGAACCTAAAGGACGAACGCTAATATTAGGTTCACAGCGGAAGTTTCCCTCCTCCATGTTAGCCTCTGAAATTTCGAGTTCACGCAGAATAAAACGAAGCTCCTCCAAGAAGGCGACAACTTCCCTTGGCGAAGTGAAAACTGGCTCTGTTACAATTTCTAAGAGAGGAATTCCAGCTCGGTTGAAGTCTAGAAAGTTGGTTCCATCTTCAAGGTAGAAAATCTTTGCGGTATCTTCCTCTAGATGAGCTCTTTCCAAAGGCGCTTTCTTCAGTTGCCCTTCATAAAAATATTCAACCTCGCCACCGGTAAGCAAAGGCGTGTGATATTGAGTTATTTGGTATCCTTTAGGCAAATCAGGATAAAAGTAATTCTTACGTGCAAAGATGGAACGCTTAGCGATATTGCAGTTAAGTCGGATACCTAGAAGAAGCGTATTTCGCACACTCTCAGAGTTAAGAACTGGAAGCACCCCTGGATGTCCAAGGCATATGGGGCATGTAAATTTATTAGCATCAGATATTTCGCGAGTATTAACAGCTGGACATGAGCAGAACTGTTTTCTTTTGGATTGAATCTGGACGTGAATTTCTACTCCAATTACAGCCTGATAACCTCTCATATCAATACTCAAAATTATTTAGTGCCTCTTCTACCATTGGGGGAACCCTGAACCTTAAGCTTGCAGAGACTTCATAAGCCCTCGCAAAGGCAAGAAGCCTCGCATCCTCTCCTCTTCTACCCATAAACTGGATGCCGACGGGTAAAGCCTCTTTGTTAAGCCACCCGGGAACTGAAATAGAAGGAATATTGGCAAGATTAGCTAAAACCACACACACATCGCTTGCCCACATTTTTACGGGGTCGTCAAGTTTTTCACCGAGCTTAAACGCGGGGGTTGGGGATGTGGGAGCAAAGAGAAAATCCACCTCACCAAAAATTTCATCAATAGAATCCACTATTATCTTTCTTAATTGACGTGCCTGATTGTAATACTTTTCCGCATAGCCAGCGGACAAAACGTAAGTTCCTAACAGAATTCGGCGTTTCACCTCTTGCCCAAAACCAACTCCTCTCACTTCATAGTACTGCTCCTTCAGGTTCCTCCTTGGAGCTTCATCCACCCCTAAACCATAACGAATACCATCGTAGCGAGCCAAGTTTGAAGATGCTTCAGCGCTAGTGAGAATGTAGTAACAGGGTAGAAGATAATCAATGAAAGGAAGTTCCACCGATACAATTTCAACACCTGCACCAGCGAGTATCCTCAAGCTCTCCTCGCAAAGCTCAAGAACCTCAGCATCAATTACCTGCTCATTCATTAGCCCCGAAATTACACCAAGCCTTAAGCCTTCTGTATTAGTGTTACCCTCAATGAAGCAGACGAAATCAATATCGCCAGTCGCAATGCAGGTAGCATCCAGTGGGTCAGGTTTGGATAAAGTGTTCATAGCATAGGCTATATCTAAGACGTCTCTTGTGAAGATACCTACCTGGTCAAGGCTACTGGCGTAGGCTATCAGCCCGAAACGAGAAAGCATTCCGTAGGTGGGTCTAAAACCAAAAACACCGCAGAAAGAAGCCGGTTGGCGAACACTGCCTCCAGTGTCAGTGCCAAGTCCAACAAAAGCTTGAAGTGCTGCGACTGATGACGCTCCGCCACCAGAGGACCCCCCGGGAACGCGAGTAGTATCCCATGGATTAAGGGTAGGGTAATATCCACTATTCTCGGTAGAGCTTCCCATTGCAAACTCGTCAAGGTTCGTCTTCCCCACAATAAAGTTATTAGTCTCCTTTAGAATTGAGACTACGGTCGCATCGTATGGAGGCAGATAGCCTTCTAATATCTTGCTCCCAGCGGTAGTTGTGAAATCCTTCGTTGCGAGAATATCTTTAACCGATACTGGAACTGATGAAAGAAGATTATCCGCATTCTTATATGGCACTTTACCTACTTCTTCATCTACTACTGATCGAAGAGATAGAAAACTATTAATTCTTGGCTCTATTTTTCGCGCAAAAGCCAGCTGAAGTTCAAACAGTTCAAAGGGAGTTAACTCGCTACGCGCGTATAATTTCATCAACTCATGCGCAGTTAAAGAAAGCATATGCTTCATCAGCAGCACCAATATTTACTGTTCAAATAGCTTTCCTATACGATAATCGTGTCTAAAGTTAATTGGAAATTGAAATTCAATTGGGACATCTTCGCTAGTATGTTGGGATTCTTTACTAACAAGGGGAAGAATCTTCTGCGATGGCAGATTCAAGGATTTCACTTTTTCCACGAAATCCAATATCCTGGAAAAAGCGTGAGCGAATTGCTCCCTCTCCTCTTCTAAAAGAGATACTCTTGATAAAGCGCACAGCGTATCTAGAAGTTCAGAAATATCATTCATACAACCTACTGGATTATACCAGTAGAAAGGTTATTGTGGGAAAAAGTTGGGATTAAAGGAAGAGCTAAAATTTACGAAAGGGGCTCTCAGGTTTGGAATTGAGTTATTTCGGCAAAATTTATAGATAGCAACTTCTTAACTGCGTTTATCTAAAGCGTTTGCTCTAGGACAACCTGGCCACCTGGGTCCATTGTAACTTCCTGCTCCTTTCCTTCAAACGGCTTGTCATCCCGATCCAGGTACATCACGGTGTAGGTTCCAGGTGGTATAACGTTTCTAGTATACCAAGTTCCATCAATATCACTAGTTCCTTCCCAAACTACTTTACCCTTCTTGTCTATAACCTTAATTCTTACGGATGCCCATCTCCCTGAAGCGTAACTTACCCTGCCGGTTATCTCACCTGGAGCTTGCTCGCAGGAGATAAGGAGCATTAATCCAAGCGATAAGAAGAACCATAGATAATGTCTTTGAAACATCTCATTAAACTCCTTATTGCAATGTTAGAGCTTCTTCAAAAATTCTTTTATTCTCCTAAGTGCCTCATTGATATTGTCACGATTATTAGCGTAAGAAAATCTTAAATAGCCTTCCCCCATTTTACCAAAAGAAGTTCCAGCAAGACAGGCTACTCCACCTTCATGCAAGAGGCGGTCTGAGAGAACGCTTGATTCTAAGCCAAAGGATGAGAAATTTGGAAATACGTAAAACGCGCCTTTAGGCATCTTGCAGGTGACGCCATCAATTTCGTTCAACCCTTCCACTATCAAGTTTCGCCTAGCCTTAAATTCTTCAACCATTTTGTCTAC
Organism: Planctomycetales bacterium; assembly: GCA_037441675.1. Classification (GTDB taxonomy): domain Bacteria; phylum 4484-113; class 4484-113; order 4484-113; family 4484-113; genus JBBIRS01. Next base: position 129,197 of record JBBIRS010000002.1, read on the forward strand.
CTCAGATTGGTCACCCAATAGCGCCTCCGCACCAGCAATCTGGGTAAATGCAGCAGTGCAGGAATTAGAGTTATTCATTAGCTTAGTCAAATACCCTGCAAGCTTTTCATTACAACAAGCAAAACCGAGCCTCCAACCGGTCATGGCGTAAGTCTTCGAATGTCCATCTAACAAAATTATCCTGTCAAAATGCTCGGGGAAATTCATCACGCTGATATGCTCGCCTTCGTAAATAATCCTTGAGTACACCTCATCACTTAAAATCCAGCAGTTATGTTCCTCCGCCACCTCCATTACAACCTGCATATCCTCTAAGGTCATTACACCACCTGTTGGATTTTGAGGAGTGTTTAGAATGATAAGCTTAGTTTTTCCCCCTACAAGGCTTTTGAACTCATCAGGATCAAACCTGAAATCATTTTCTTCCCTTAGAACATAAGGAACAGCTTTTGCCCCAAGAAAGCTCACAACTGATGAGTAAATTGGATAACCAGGATCGGGATATACAACCTCATCACCTTCCTCAATCACCGCCAGAGCAGATAGGAAAAGCACCGGCTTAGCACCGGGAGTGATAACAATGTTTTTATAGGATACATTAGAACCATACCGTTTATTTAAGGCGATGGCATACTTCTCGCGCATCTCGTATAAACCTGCAGATGGCGTATAGTGAGTTTTGCCTTCGTTTAGGGCTTTAATAGCTTCAGATGTAATATTCCTAGGCGTATCAAAGTCTGGCTCGCCTATCTCTAAGTGGATTATCTTCATGTTTTTTTCAGCCTCTAACTGATTAGCCTTTGCAAGGACCTCAAATGCGGTCTCTTGTCCTAAGCGCTCAAGCCTTCTTGCGTACATATTTTTATCATTGTCCAATTTGGAGCCTCCTGAGAAGAGTAATTGTGCGTATATAATATTAGCATACCTTGAATATATTGCCTCAAAAGGGAAAGGTAATTTTGGGAAATAATTCACTATGAGAATTATTAATCCTCTTCCGATCCTTTCAGCGGATGATATAAGGCAAGTTGACGCTTATAGCATTGAAAGGTGCAAGATTCCAGGCGTTGAGTTAATGAGAAGAGCTGGTGAAGCAGTCTTTGAAGAGTTTAGGATGAGGTTTCCCCAAAAAACCACATACTTTATTGTTATATGTGGACTTGGAAATAATGGCGGAGACGGATTTGCCTTTGTCCTGAAATGCTGGAGAGAGGGTTACAGGAATTTCAAACTCTACGTTGCGTCTGAGGATAGAATGAAGGAACCGTCCATTGACGCGAAATATTACTTGCAAGAACTTGGCAGTATAGGAATTTCCCCTTGTGTAATCGACGGCTCAACTGCACTTCCCATTGAGAATTTCTCGGTAAAAGTAGATTCTCTTTTCGGCATAGGGCTTTCCAGAATACTCCCACCATACTATAGGGAAGTTATAAATTCGTTCAACGCGTTGCCGGGCTTTGCCATCGCGGTTGATTGTCCGAGCGGTTTGAATAACACCACAGGAGAAGTTGAGGGGGCATCGGTAAAAGCGGATCTGACCGTCACAATGGGCTATCCAAAGATTGGCTTCTTCAGCAGAGAAGGCTCGGAGTTGGTGGGAGAGCTGGCTGTCCACGATATTGGGCTGAAGTCGTATCAAGAGGTTGGGATCAAGCCAAACCACTTCTATTTCCCAACTGAGTTCTTTATCAAAAATCCCATCCCGCCAAGAAAGAGAACCGTGCATAAGGGTGATTTTGGGAAGATACTCGTGTTAGCGGGAAGCAGGGGCTTTTCCGGCGCAGCTAAGATGGTTGCAATTTCTTCGCTAAGAGCAGGCGCTGGTTTAGTTCGTCTATTCGTGCCATTTGAAATTTATGAGGTGGTTGCCTCTTCACTCACCGAGGTTATGGTTGACTTTTATCTACCCTTTGGGTTTTCTGAATGCAGTGAAGGTCTTGATAAACTAGAACCGCATATTATTTGGGCAGATGTTCTCGCAGTTGGTTCTGGCTTATCCGAAAGAGTTGAACTTCAAGAAACTGCTTATAGTTTGATAAATTCATCATTAAAGCCAGTAATAGCAGATGCGGAGGGCACATTAGTTATGCGCAAGTGGTTGGAAGATGTAAGAGCGACCAAGCGGTTAGTGCTTCTGACACCTCACTTGGGTGAACTATCAAAACTTTCCAACCTGCCAATTGAAGAAGTCAAGAAAGACCCCAGGAGGGTAGCTATTGGGCTAGCAAGCTCTCTTTCTTGCTACGTCTTGGCTAAATCCTCTCTGACTTTTCTCGCGACACCGCAAGGCTTCATCCTTTACCCGCCTCAGGGCAGTCCCGCCCTGGCTAAAGGGGGAAGTGGAGACATCCTCGTGGGCGCTCTTTCCGCTAGAACCGCTATTGCATTAAAAGCTTCAGATACCGGGCATTCCCCTTATGATGGAGATTATTTAACGAAGGCCTATTATGATAAATATCCTAGCGAAATTCTCTCTTCGTTAACAGCAACTTCTATGAAAGTTAAAATGCCAGCCTATACTGAACCGCATTTGGGGTGGATTGAAGGGATTATGCGCGGATATTACCTCTTTGCGGATGCGTCAAGATTTTCAAAAGAGTTCTATAAAGATGAAGAGAAAATTCTCGCATCAGAGATTGCTGAAATGATTGATACCGGTAGAGATAGTGATTAAGACGATAAAGCCTGCTTGGGCTATCGCTTAGAAAAATACTCACAAAATAGTAAGCCGAGGCGAGAGACACAGCGACGAGGATCCAAACCGCTTAGGGCTGCTACCTTCCGGTCCTGACCCAGTTTGCGGCGGTTCCACCCGCTAGTTCTCTCAACCCCGGTAGTATTTAATTTTATCAAATCTTGTTCAATGTTAAATTCAAAATCCGTTTCAAAATAGCGCTTGAAATGGATGTTAGGACTTAGTATAATCGTTGTTGAAGCTAAGGGCGGGGTAGCTCAGGTGGTAGAGCAGGGGACTGAAAATCCTCGTGTCGGCGGTTCGACTCCGTCCCCCGCCATGCTTGTTCATGGGGTATCTTTTGTTTTCATTAAATTTTTTTAAGGTGCTTCAAATCAATTGACAAGGTTGAACTCTAGGTGTATAAATCTCGCTTCAGAATTTTTGAGTCTATGCTTATGGTCAATCAAGTAGCTTGATAGTTGAACTCTTCCCCCCTTGGGAATTAATTTTAGGACAAAAGGGCTAGACAATAGATGTTAACCGTCGTCATAATTGGAGTAATCCTTGCATTCATATTTGATTTCGCCAATGGTTGGAAAGACTCAGCAAATTCCGTCGCTACAATAGTTGCGACCCGAGTGCTTAGGCCCCTTTGGGCTGTTGCTTGGGCGGCTATGTTTAACTTCTTTGCAGTGTTTCTACTTGACGTGAAAGTGGCAAGAACAATCGGGAAGGGAGTAATAGACCCCTCAGCAGTGAATGAAATCGTAATACTAGCAGCCTTTGTCGGAGCGATAATTTGGACGGTCTGGTGTACTTATCTAGGTTTACCTATCAGCGTAAGCCACTCGTTAGTCGGTGGGCTTTTAGGGGCAGGGTTAACGCATGGTGGAATTTCTATCATCGGATGGCGAGGTGTAGGAAAGATAGCTCTATTTATGGTACTCTCACCGATTATAGGAATGGTTCTCGGTTACATCCTCGTTGCAATTGTAAATAGAGTACTATTTAGGGTAAATAGACGGGTAACCGAAGCATGGTTCAAGAGGTTTCAGCTGATAAGCGCTGCTTTTTATAGTCTTGGTCACGGCACTGCTGATGCACAGAAAACTATGGGGGCGATATCGGTGCTACTTTTTACTGCCGGTATGGGTGTGAACCCTGAAGGTAACTGGCTTGTTCAATCAACATTTGATAGCGGAGGGTTTGTTCCCAACTGGGTAGTCTTTGGCTCACATGCAGTAATTGCGCTAGGCACTCTGATTGGTGGATGGCGTGTGATTAGAACGCTGGGTATTAGGCTTACTCATATTAAACCCAGAGAAGGTTTCTGTGCGGAGGGCGCGGCTGCAGCTTCTCTTATCTCCACCGCGTATTTGGGCATCCCTGTTTCAACGACCCACACCATCACTGGCGCTATTATGGGGGTTGGTATTATGAGACGGCTTAGCGCTGTAAGATGGGGAGTTGCCGCAAACATTGTCGCTGCATGGGTATTAACAATCCCTGCTTCAGCTATTACCGCTGGACTGGTTTATATTCTATTAAGAACTTTATTCAAATATCTAGGCACCTAGGAGGTTGAAAATATGAGGCTTAGCCACATTCTTTTCCCCCAGGACAGGAAGTTTTATCAATACCTGAACGACGCATCCGCAAATCTAGTAATGACTGCAAAACTCCTTTATGAAGCAGCGGAAAAATTCACTGACCTTGAACGATATGCGAACGAAATGAATAAATTGGAGCATGAAGGAGATAGGATAACTGGCGAATTAACCAGACTAATAAATCAGAGTCTTGTAACACCCCTAGACCGGGAAGATATTCATGACTTAATTCAAGCTATTGATGACGTTGTGGACATTACAGAAGGAGTGCTTGAAAGAATCGTGCTTTATAAGATTTCCCAAAGACGAAAGGAGTTTCCAATCCTCGCATCCGAACTAGTATCAGCCTCCGAGGCGATTGCGGAGGCGGTGGCAATCCTAGATAGACCAAAGCTATACGAAAAAGAGATGCCAAAGTCCTTTGAAAAGATAATTCAAGCAGAAAAACGAGGAGACAAGGCGTATAGGGCTGGAATTGCTGAAATGTTTAACGGTGCTGGCGAGGATATTATAGGTGCAATAAAGTGGCGTGAAGTGCTGGAGCATCTGGAAGATGCACTAGACGCTTGCGAGAAGGTTTGCGACATCCTTCAAGGCATCGCCATTAAAGGCGGGTAGGTAGAGCTTCTCGCCATACTAGGAGCTTAATTCTTTGAAAAGGTTTTAAGCAAATCGCCTGAATCTTATCTCTACTCTATGATAACCTCACCTTCTACCTCAACCCGGGTATTTAGACTAGCTGAAACCAAGCAGTATTTGTGAGCTTTTTCAAGAGCTTCCAACGCTTTTGCGCGCATCTCTTCATTAGGAACTGTTATCTTTGGCTTTATCCAAACTTTAGCGAAACGATACTTCTCCCCATCGTGTTCAACTAATCCCTCCGCATCCGCTTGATATGCGGAAAAAGCTACGTTCATTCTTTCCGCAAAGGATTCAAAGGTCATTAGCGTGCATGCAGAAACCGAGGCTAGAAATAAATCTTCGGGACTTATGATACCCGCATAGCCCTTAAATTCAGGCGGACTTGCAACAATAAGAGTTGGTTTGTCTTCAGCAAAATCTACTTCGCCTATTCTAAGTGCCTTCTTCGTAATTCTGCATTTGTAGCTAAATGACTTGAAAGTCTTCTTAATTTCCATAATTAATTCCTGAATTTAGTTAACCCTTAATGTCGGATTATACAGTAAACCTTTCTTCATCTTCCCTCTCATCAGAGCACTTTTTTTACTATCCAAATAGCTCCAAAATCATTTTATTAGGTTAACTGCTCTATTATGTAATAATAATACTGTTAAGTCTTAATTGAGCAATACGAGGTGATGATATGATTGCGCGAAGGCTTTTCTTGATGTGTCTTATATTCTTCCCTGCTATTATTGCCATTTTCTCTTTCTCTTCTTTCGCCAAAGATACAGAAGCGATAAAGGCGTTAAAAAAGGGGGATGCTTGCGGAAAATATGAGAGTGATGAATCCGAATGCAACTGTTGCTTTGATAAAGATAGAAGCGCATGGTTTCATAAACATAGGCACGGGGATTGTTGCGGGAAGATTGATAAAGATTATGGTAGCCGAAGGCAATTTAAGACTAAACTAAAACACTCGCGTAAATTCCCTCACCATTGGCCTAGATTCCTAGCAAGACCAAGTGATGTCCCACACAAGTCTCATATGAAAATTCGCGGAATTCCACGGATGCTAGCGTTAAAAGGCAATTCTTCCGCGCTTTTAATAACGGATAACCAGCGAGTAAATCTTGAACAAATTTCTGAGAGTTACTTTGATGCGTTGTATAGAGTTATCAAGAATGAGAAATTTGGAGGAGATGATCTTATTAATACCGAACAGTTTCTAAAGAGACTAGAAAGAAAGACGAAATTTGCTTCATATATGAACCTTAACCCATTGCAGAGAAAAACTTTTGGTGATGGTCCTTGGTTTAATTACAGTTCTTCAGTGTGGGATATTGGTTATAGGCCTAAGGCATACCCACTCTGCTGCGCACAAATGAAGAGCGATAGGAAGGGAGAAAGAGAAGAGGACATTCAAATCCATATCAGATAGACTAATGAGCAGGGACAGTGAAGTTAGGAATGAATGGACTAGCGCCAGTTTTACTAGAGGAATGTAAATCCCTTAGTAAAAGGAGAACGTGAGCAATGTTGATGGTGACTAAAAGGAACAAGAGACAAAGGATAAAGGGTGCGGGAGTCAAGCCTCTCTGGCTTATGTCCGCACTTGCGGTATTTATTTTTCTATCTGCCTGTAACAGCTCTAATAGCGTAACTACAATGCATAGAGCCGATAAGAATCCAGAATTTTCTGTTTCCCTTCAACCATCAGAAGAGAATACTTCACTAGAACAAATGGCGGCTTTATCCGAGATTCAACTTACTAACTCACCGGGAAGAGAATACATTGAGGTTGTCGCAAGTTTAGCGCGAGAAGTTCCCATTAGTGCAGATTTCACATGTGAACTTCTATATGAAGGTGAAGGATGGACGCCAGTATCGTTTGAAGTGGGAGATGCTTGGGGAAGCAAAGAAAATGTAATCTCGCTAGCTATTTTCGACGAACCCGGAAGAATTTATGTTGGTGTGAGTTACATTCCACCCTACCGCAATCAAAACCCAAAGGCGGGAAAACTATTCACAGTCGGTTTTTCACAAAGCACAAACACTAAAGCAAAGGTTGTGTCTGCTCCACCTCGTGACGAGGTAAATCATATCTACAAGACTGAAGTGACAATTGACGATAGTTCTCTTGATTCGGATGGAAAGCTAACTCTCATTTGGAAGGAGAAAAACCAGGGCGATTACAACCGTGACGGTGCGGTTAGCATCGCAGATGTCGCTCCACTGGCAAGGTATTGGGGCTTCACCAACGAAGACAGCCTGGAAATAATGGAGGTTGTGGATGGAGATGGAACGGGAATCATAGACATAAGAGACATAGTGCCAATCGCCCGCAATTTTTTTAGCAGAATAGAAGGCTATCAAATCTGGCGAAATGGTCTTCCACCGGAAGATTATCTTCCTAATCTCGATAATCCATCAGATACGGAGATTAGCGCAAGCAGACCCGATTATCAATCTGCCCCGCCAGGGCGTCTTGAATATAGATATACGGATTCTCCACCGAACAGGGACCCGGGACTGTTCTACATAATTTATGCCTACGCAGGTGGTCAAAGGGGCGCGCGTTCCGACGAAATTTATCCCTTTGGGGAGCCTAGCGTGCCCGATACTACGCCTCCACAATGGCAGGACGGAGAAGGCATCACTTCCGCTATTCCTGGCGATGGTGAGGTGTACATCTCTTGGGCTCAAGCCGTTGATGAGCAGTCACCTCCTGTTTCATACCTATTGTACTGGTCGGAAGCTTCAGTGGGAATAGACTGGGGCACGCCTCAGAGAACAGTTCCCCAAGGCTCCACTTCTTCTCTAGTGACGGGACTAAATAATGGAACTGAGTACGAATTTGCAGTCCTAGCGCAAGATTCTGCTAACCCGCCAAATGTTACCACCAACAGAAACACGCTTCTTGCGACACCTACGGCTGGTGGTCCTGATCTTATTCCACCTTGGTGGGATGGGCCTGAGGGAATCCAAACAGCCACGCCAGGAGATAGGCAGGTAACAATTGACTGGACTACTGCGATAGATGATGATTCACCGCCTGTAACCTACCTAATCTACTACGCTCCGGTTTCGTCCGGAATTGATTGGGTTACTCCACAACTCACAGTGCCAGAGGGGCAAACCACTGAAACTATAACTGGTTTAACCAATGAAGTTGAATACGCGTTCGCAGTCCGAGCTCAGGATTCGGCTGACCCACCAAACGTAACTCTGAACTTCAACTATCTAACAAGTATACCAAGGGCAGGTGGGCCGGATGAAACTCCTCCTGAATGGCAGGGGGCACCGGGAATACAATCCGCAGTTCCTGGAGATGGAGAGGTTATAATAAGCTGGACCGAGGCGGTTGACGCTAACTCCCCTCCGGTAACCTATTTAATCTACTACGCTGAGTCATCCACAGGTATAAATTGGACTACACCGCAAGATACCGCCCCGCAAGGGACACGGACGAAAGTAGTGAGTGGATTAACAAATGGAGTGGAGTACGAGTTCGCGGTCCAAGCGCAGGATAACGCATCGCCACCAAATGTTACAACCAATCGGAACACGCTTACCGCCACGCCTGCCTCAACGCCTCCTAACCCTTACCCGTTTGGCGAACCGCCATTGGGGCTATCAATAATTCCTGACGCGACAGTCAACGACACAGCCATAGTGGTAGACTATGAAGGAAACCCCGCAATTGTCAGCGTTAATAAGGAAGAAGGTGTTGGAGGGCTCTGGCTACATTACTTTGATGAAGGAACAGCAAACTGGGTGAATCTACCCGTCGCTCCAGGTCCCGCTAGATTCTACCATCCAGACATTTTGCTCCTAAACGGTCAAATTTACGTGTCTTCCTTTGATGAAAGCACAGGAAAGGTTATGTTGTTCATCGGCGATAGCTCGGGAACCTCTTGGACTAGCGAAGTAGTAAGTGACCCTACGGTCAGCTATCCTGTGTGCTATGCTTCAGAGATGGACTACTCAATGGTGCTAGGCGAAATTGGGATTATGGCAGTTCTTAGCATGGAGAATCCTCCCGGCAATCCAGATGCCCCACCAAACGAGGAGTTATACTATTTTTCGCGACCAATCGGAGGCAATAATTGGGAAAGGACATTAGTTGACAATGAGCGTCCAAGCATTTCTTTTGCCTCATTCAAGTTTAATCAAGAAACTGAACTACCCGGCATAGGCTATGCTCGTGGAAGAATAAAGTATGAAATTAACGAAGCTGTGTTAGAAACTAGGGTGGCATACGCGGAGCGAACCGCTGAAGGAAGCTGGATAAAGGCTGACCTTCCACTAACGAAGTACTCGGAGATGGTGGGTTTTGACTTTAACACGGAAACTAGCGAGCCGATGATTGTTTTTTCAAACTCTCGCACGATACCCGAATTTGGCGATGCACCAATTACCGATGCAGCTTCTTATGAAAGGGCGCTTGGAAACTGGTACTTCTCTACGGTTGAAACAGGTTATTATGAGGTTCAAGATTTTACGATTATTCTTCACTACTTCGGGCTTGATTCTCAAGTGGACTTTGCTGAGGCAGGAAATGGAGTATATGCTTATGTAGCTTTAGAGCTTCAATACGACGCGCAATCCGAGGAATATCTCATCCTTACCAACATTAACCTATCCCAGAGGGCTGGAGGATGGACAACACCTTATCCAGTAACCGATAATGAAACCGGGGCAAGCGCAATAAGCCTTGCCTACAACCCTGATAAGACTCAGATTTCCTTTGTCGCTATCGGTGTTCACGATAATCCTCTCGCCTTTTCAAGAAGAAATGATTATGTTGCTGGCTCCTTAGCGTATTACTCTGAATAAAATATCAAAGGGTTTGTTATGTTTATATCTATTGCATATCCCTAAAGATACTTCTGCGTTTTGCCCTCACCCCAAAAACAAATTTCTGTTATAATGTAAATGAGGATTTTTTGATTGCAACATAGAAGGCATAAATTTGCACACACATTTGCTGGTGTGATTTTTATAATTCTTACTTCACTACTACCTTTTGCGGTAGAGTTACTCACAACTGAAGCTAGAGCCCAGTCAGTAAGCCTTCCACCTTTGGCGCCAGTGGAGCAAAGAAATCTGCTCACTGCGGGTGAAATTGGTAATTATTCTATAAGCGTCTTCTCTACCCTGGTGGTAGTGCCAGCGGATGGAGAGACAGAAGCAAAATTAACAGTAAAGTTAACAAATGCGGATGGAGTGCCTATTAGGGGAAAGACTCTTAGTCTTTCTCTAAAAGAAGGCACGGGATTCCTCATCCCTCTCACCCCAAACACTGATGAAAATGGAGAAGCGGAATTTACCTATCGCGCGGGAAGAGTTGCAATAACAAACACGATTACCGTTCTGGATTTTGAAAGTGGTGCAACTTTTGATTTTATACTGCCCACAAGTCTATCTGCGGTATTGACCGTCAAACTTGTTGACCCAGCGGAATTTCAGCGTGAACGCTCTGCAAGTCTTGCGCGACCTGACATCTTTGATTTGGAGGTTACCGCATTTCCTGACGTCCTGGTAGCAGATGGTGCAAGCATTTCTCGGATAACCGCTCAACTTAGATTCAAAGATGGAAGACCTGCACCCGGTTTCCCAATTAACTTCAGAATTGTTTCAGGTTATGGAACTATAATTCAGGATAAAATCCTCACAGATGGCGGTGGATACATTGATGCCATTTACCAGGCAGGACTAAAAGTGGGTGTCGTTCTTATTGAAGCTGTGGAACAAACCACTGGGAAAAGGGCAACTGTAGAGATTTCTGTAGTAGAGGCTGGACCTGCAAGGCTCAAGCTGTTCTTCGAGGACAGCGCGTTTTCAACCTCCGAGACTAGCGGAATTGTGCCAGCTGACGGATCCACCCGCGTTGAAATTGTTGCTCAGGTTTTGAGTTTGGCAGATACACCCATTAGTGGAATAAAGGTTGTTCTTGAACTAAAGAATTTGCTTGGGCGGTTAGAGATTACCAATGATTTGACCGATGCGAACGGAAAGATTCACGCCTTTTTTGTTCCTGGAACTCTAGAGGGAACTGAGGAAATAAGCGCCTTCATCGTTTCCGCAATTCCCGAAGATTAGAAGAGAGAGCCTATGTTTTTTGATTGGTTAGAAGCCAAGCAAGGAACATATAAAGTTTCAGTTTTACTTACTAGCAAATTTTAACTTACTCATTTTTGGACAAAATCACCTATACGCTAAAATTTGCTCTTATGCAAAGCGGATTAAATATAGAAGAGATAGTCAGGCGAATTTTATCAAAGGCAAGAGGAGCTAGCGCAGAATATAGACCCATAAGACACTGCTTCTCTCATCACATACAAGGGGATTTCAAGATTCATTCAAATTATCCACCATATCACATTGCCACTCAGGCTGGATTTGCGGTGTCCAGTAAAATCGTGAACGAGAAGCAAAAGAGGGGTGAAGTGCCTGCAATGCTCAAGTATCGTGGACACTTATCCCCATCTCTTCTGAAGGCAAAAGAAATATCTGAGGATTCCGCATACTCAGTGGAAGTGGGTGATTTCTTGCCTGATTGCTTTGATTGCGTCGTACAAGCAGAAATAGCGAAGTTAGATGGTTCCGTGCTTTTAATATCGGAAAAGATTGAGAGATTTGCGAATATCTTAGTATCGGGTAGCTTCGCTTCATCCGTTAAGAACGAGATGATTAAGAGCGATGAGGAAATTGATGCTACTGAATTAGCTATCCTTTATTCTCAACTGGAGGAGAACATCCAGGTCACTAGAAAGCCGACTGTTGGTTTAATGTTAACCGGACCTGGGCTGGCAGATTATAACGCCACTAACATTCGCAAGAACGCAATGAGGGAACTTCTTACACCGATATTCAGTTCACTGAACGAGAAGATGCGAGTTCCTTTCGTAAGCCTTGGCTTTCAGAATACTGAAATCTCTGAGATTATCCCAAAAGCGTTGGAGCAGGTTGAATTCCTTTTGCTATCCGGCCTTTTCTCCGACGAAGCATGGGGAAAAATTAAAAATTCATTAAAGAAAGGTTTCAACGTGGTTGTTGATGGTCTTCCACACCCCCTAGGAAGGAAGTTCTTAGCTTGCGTTGATAACTCTGATGCCTCCAGGTGGGCATTTGCTTTTTCATACCACCCTGTCTTTGCCTTTTTCATCAACTCATGCTTGTTAATGTCACTTCTCAAGGTCATATGCGGAGAGCCAAATCCAAAGCTAGATTTAAACAATGGTGAAGTAAGTGAAAATGTTACTCATGGGAGTTATTATGACGAAATCTGGGTAGCTAAAGCAGAATACAAAAGGAATGATGAATACAAAGCATTGGTCAAACCTATTTGCCCAATAACAATTGCTTCACTAATAGATTTATCCAAGGGAAATTGCTTTGTGTTGAATGAGCAAGCAAAGCATGAGTTTTACGAAAGAGAGAACGTTAAATTCATCTTCTACTGAAGAAGCCTTCTTGGAGAATGTATAACCGAGCCTAGCCTTAAAGTTGAACTCATTTAGCCAAGAATTCGTCCACTAACTAAGATAATTGAGAGCGAAAATTCTGATAAAATTACTTTCCCCTATGAAGCCAGGAGTGAAGGGCAGTTGTAACGCAAGTTTGTTTACTTGGCGGTTGGTTCGCATTTCTGCGAAGCGAGCACTCGCATTGTTTTTAAGCATTTGCGTTACTCTTCTCCTATCGTTTTCTCTGTTAATTCCTCTTAACCCTGACAGCGCCAGCGCAGTTGATTTTATTGAAACGATTAAACCAAAGGCAGGTGAAACAAAAGAAGAAAATCAGGATAAGAAAAGCCAGGAAGATGATGACTCTAATGCGCCAGTGGAAAATCAAAGCGAGAACATGAATGATGACGCAACAGTTGAGGAAAGGTTTGTGGTTTTAGCAACGCTTGAATCGGGGCAAGCAAAAGCCATAGATTTCTCCTCTGGAGCATCCGAGGTTGAGAGCTCATCAGCAATCAAAGAGATTAGCCCTCAACCTAAAACGTTGAAACTCCCGCTGGGAGAGGATGTGCTTTACTTAGAGGCTTTTGATGAAGTCACATACGATAGAGCTAACAAAAAAGTAAAGCTTTTAGGAAGCGCCTTGATGGTGTTTGAAGATTTTCAAGTTGAAGCTGAGTTGATTGAAGTTGACGACATAGCGAAGAGCGCCTATCTCAAGGGCAAAATTGCACTCTCACAACGGGATGATGTTATATACGCCGACGAAGGCTACTTATCTTACGACAGCGGACAGTTTGAACTAATCAACGTCTCCGGCAACACGTCTGGCACGGAAGTTAGCGGTGTGCTATATTTCAAAGCTCAAACCGCCAAGGGGAATTTTGACAATTTTGAGCTTCACAAGGTCTGGGCAAGTACATGCCCTCCACACTGTAAGGTTTATGAGTATGAGCTTACCGCGAAGAGAGCAAGAATCTTGCGTAATAAAGCAATCCACTTCTACAGCGTTTACGTTTACGCCAGAGAAAAGAAAGTTATGTTTCTTCCTCAATTATCACTACCCATTCGCCGATATGAGCCGTTTAGACAAACTGAGTCCCCGATTGAACAAAATTTTGGCTACAACCCTACTGAAGGCTACTTTGGGAAGTTTGCCTATACCTACTCAACGAAATACTTGGAAACAGTAACGCCAGCATTGCTAGGCGTTCTTAAACTAGAACTCACAGAAAAGCAAGGTCCTGGATTTGGCATCAGGCAGGATTTCAGTACTCCGTTGGGAGTAACAACCGCGAAAATCTATCACCAGCGCCAACAAAAAGGCGAGAAGGATCCCTCAACCGGGGAGACCAGGAAACCGGATAGAAACTTCCTTCTCTATATCGATCAGGAACTAAACTTTAGCAAAAACCTAACTGGCAAGCTGACTTTGAACAGGGAGAACAGGTATAGGATCTTTCGAACCCGCACAAATAATTGGCAAAGTAACTTCAATCTTAACTACTCAGGAAAGAAGTTAACAACTTCTCTTACAGGCTCGCAATCAATAAATATAACCGGCGGTTATACAACTGGAGAGGGAAATGAGGTTCCACTATCTAAGAACATTACCGGTTCTCTAAGCGCAAACCAGAACCTTAAACTCACGGACAGAATAGCTCTTTCATTACAGGAAAGCGTGCAAAGCAGGAAGAGAAACGATGGCAAACCATCAGACCTAGAGGGAAGGTTTACTTCGAGCCTAAGGCTGTCTCGCCCGGATTATAGCCTGAACCTAGCTTACGAGGAGGAAGCGATAGATTTAGATGGAGACCGATTCAAAGATGATAACAGATACTCTGTTAGAAGCAGAAAGCCTGGTATAGAACTAACTTTTGCCAAAACTGCGTTCGGAAGAGGTTCATTTATTGAACGTGTCAATATAAACTTGGACAACTTATCAGACAAGCTAAGAGACCAGAAGGAGCTTGGTTCTGTGTGGCGGTTAAAATTTGACACAAACTTACTCAAGAGTTTTGGACGTAGCCCGGCAAGCCTGACAAGCACCTTAGGCTTTACGCAGTATATGTACGATGATGGGAACGCTCAGTACGTTATGCGACCTACCCTGCGATTTAATTATACTGGTGGAGATTGGTTCAAGTTTGATTTCAACTGGGATAGAACAGTCCAACACGGCGTCAAGAATCCTCCGGTTAGAGGTGAAGTAGCGCGTTCAAGAAATTACAGCACATTTGGAGTTAAGTTTAAGGCAGACCCTATCTTTCGACTCGCATTGCGAAGTAGTTACGACTTTTACAGTAGCAGATGGGGTAACCTTACAATAACTAATGACTTTGACCCCAACGAAAACTGGGGTGTAACCCTTTCCACTGGATACAATATTGAAAATGCAAGCTGGCAGCCGCTTACCTCTCGGTGGGAATTCTTCTCACCTGTGGACAATTGGAATCTCAGAGTGAACCTTACCGCACAGATTGATAAAAAATATTATATAGATAGACTGGACTGGACTTATTCCAAGCGCTATAAACGTGGATGGAGATTCTACGTTTATTCTTTCCAAACTAGGCGCTCTATGGGACCTTTTTTTGACCGAGTGCAAATACAGAAACGAAATACCTGCACTACACTTAACTTCGGGTTTATCGGCGAGAGAAAGGAGTATTACTTCTCTGTGTTTATAAACGCTTTTCCACGTTATCCAGTAGAAGCAAGGGCGAAGGATGTCTCTGATGGGGGCTGGGACTTCTGGATTAACACTCCTACTGGCGATATATTTGACATAAGACGCGGTTTGGGAAGTGGATTTTCCGGTTACACGGGATACAGTTTTCCCGGCTACTCACCAACTATACCAACTTACTAAGATGGACCTTTTATTAAGCCTTGAATTCTGTTAACTGAATAATCTGAAAATGCTTGAGAAGTTTCCTCTTAATACCAGCGAAAAACAATTGCAAACTTCTTAAAGCAATTGCGCTAGAATTTCCTTCTGTTTTTTATGCCTGGCGGAATACTCCTCGACCCTTTCGTAAAACAGTTTTCTATCAAAGCGAGAGACTGCTAGTTTCTTTAATTCTGAAATAGCTCTTCCACCAAGCCTAGCGCCAGTAAAACTTGGCATTCCACACTCATCGCAAAAAGCAGTAATCTTGGGATCATCTCCCACGCCAACAAATGGGACACCCGCTATTAGGGAAAGGACTAATCCGTGGTATCTTTCGCTGAAGATAACCTCGCAGTTTCGAATCTTAGTGAGAAACTTTTCCGGGGGGACAAAGTTTAGAATCTCTTTGTCTAGCTTTCTGCCAAGTCGTTCTAACTTTCTCGGATTCTCCCACTCCACACGCTGAAGCACTCCTACCACAATTTTACCGTCAGGGGGAAAATCGGGAGAGCTTAGAATTGCTGATCTAATATCACCCTTCACAACAAAACCCACTTCGTAATGTTCATCCTGCACTTCAGAATAAGGAATCTCTGGTAAACTGGCAAAAACCGCGTCAGACGCGAGAAACCTCCGCTCAGAAGGAAGAACATCCGCGACGAATAGTGCGGTCTTCTTGTCCCGCGCAGAAAAGAATGAGGCTTTAGAGGTAATGTTCTTAGTCATTTGTGACCAAAAAGAACCATATATGGGGCCTATTCCCTGGTTTAGGAGAAATACCTTCTTACCAAGCCTCGTAAATTCCCGTATCACAGAGAGATATAAAATGAGAGAGCGAGAACTTGTCTTATTTTGCAAAAGGCTACCACCCGGAGCTATTAAATGGCTTGCCTTCTTAATTAAAACTGAATATGGAAGAAAGGGAGATATTTTGACGTACTCTACATCCCCAAGAATGCCTTTCAAATACGCTTTGTAATCTTCAGTTGGAGCAGATTTAACCGTTAATACATAGGAAAATCCTTTCCCCTTTAGTAAATCTCCGTATGCTTGCAGAAAAGACTTGAGGATTAATTCATCACCCAAATTCCCTGCACCAAAGTATCCAAGTAGGAGCGCTTCAGGCATTTCCCCCCACCCCGTAAAGCTTCACTCTCCTAAGGAGAAAACAAAATATTTGAACGATGATATAAGATAAAACGAACGCCAACAAGCTGAGGAACAGCCCAAAAGTTGCTCTAAGGAAGCTAACCTGAAATGCTGTGTGAAAATGACAAAATGTATTCACCACGCTAGTCATACCTAACATTCCTATGGCAAGCAATAGTAAAAGGCTCCTGTGATAAGTCCTAAGGAGCACAAAATACCAAATGAACGACAGGTGACCAATAAGCTCTGTATTTCTGGGTCTAATGCCAAAAAGGGCTTCAAGGGTACTTCTAAAGGATCGCTCTGATGTGGAAACCAGAAAACCAAATTCATTACCAGCCCTAACAACAGCAAGGGCTAAAACAGCAAATAGTAGCAGTATCAGTGTTAAGTCTAAGTAAGTTACTGGAAATCCGAAAACTCTATCCACTCTGGTATAAAAATTCTTTTCAATGGGCTTTGTGACCAAAGTTGGGAGTTCATAGGAATAAAATAGGGCAAGAAAAACAGGAAGTACCCTAGCTAGAACAACACCCCTAAAGACCTCTACTTTGGTAAAGACAGAGATGCTATGGTAAAGGGCAAATATGATAAGTCCACCTGCAAGGCTTAAAAGCATTACTACCCCAAAAGCGATCAATGAATGGCTGATTGGATTAAGACGAGACTTACTTGCGTTGTTTTTCTGCCTGTGGGAGAGGTATGAGTATGCGAAATTGACTCCAACTTGTGGAGCTGTAAGTGCCATAAGAAGTCCCAATCCTTCCGTTAAAAGCGTCATTTCAGGCGGAAAGTATAGACTTAAAATGAAGAGACCAAAAGCTAACAATAGCATAATAGGATGAATGAGATACTGTGCGATTTTACTCTGTGGGAAGAAAAGCCAAAAGAAGAGTATTAGGAACAGGAATATCAGCATCATAATAAATGGTTTTAACCACAACGGCAAAAATGCCATCGGATTTGACAAATCCAGTGATAGTTCCATTCCTAGCTCATCTTGAAGCTTCTTTCTAAGTTGAGATATGAATTCTTTGTTCGTGAGAGAAATTTTTTGCGCTAGCGTATCATCGGAGAGCTTCTTAGTATCAGCTGAAAGAGGACGAATATAGAGGATGCGCGGGTTGCGTTCTTTCACAGCACGCAAATATCTTGCCAGTATCTCATCTGTATTCATTTTGGCAACTTCTGAGGGTGTAATGCTATGAACCCAAAAGACTTTCTCCGGTGCGACGAGTTGAGAAAGTTGGGCTAAGCCTTCAACTTCAGAAAACTCAGGAACGCCTAGGTGTCCCTCTAATTCTTTGGCAACGAATGGAAGATTATTAGGGTACCCCAAAACACTATCACCTTGAAAAATGATGATTTTATTTTTCTCAGGCGACTCTGGCACAAGATTAAGCTTTTCCCTAATTCCTTCTTCAGTAAATAGACCATTGCCGCTTGGGCGAAATAGATATCCAAATCGCTTTGGATGAGGAACTTCGGGATGAAGGTATATACCAATGGAGAGCTTTTCCTCCTCCTCTTCTGGCATAAGTGGAAGAATAAGCTCTATTTCAACGTCCTGCTCGGATAAATTGATAGTAACATCATAAATTCCACTCACCTGATAGGAGAGAGTGTCAAAAATCACTTTTCGCAAGGACATTGAAAGAATATCCGCGATGTTTCCCTTCTGGAAAGTCTGGGCAGACTTCAATTTACGAACGATTGGCTCATCAAAAAGCAGAGCACGGGGAATTTTTATTTTGACATGCTTCTTGAAGCCATTCACTTGCGGAGGATACTGGACGTATCCCAAACTTGTCAGAGAAGCTAACGTTGCCTCACTCACTGAAATTGCAGAATTCTCTGGAAAATCAAAGAAAACTCCAGCTTTCCCTAAGATGGAAAATGCATCACCATCAAAAACCAACATAACATTTTTGAAATTTTTGTCCCATGCCACACGCTCAAATATTGAGAGAACAACAGAAATAGCACCGAGAAGTAAAAAGGCAGATATCAGAATGAGGGAAATCTTTTTCATAACTCTGTTAGTTAAGGCTTAAGCCCTCGAATAAAAATTTTAGCGGAATCATCAATGACAATTCGAGCTTCATTGACAGATGCCACTAAGTATAGATGATACGGACTTAAATCCCTTGAAGTAAGTACCGTGCCTGATGTCACATCAACTATCCGAGTAGCATCCAGGTTAACCTCTCGTAAATGTAGGGGATGATCAGAAGGTTCAACCAGCAAAAACTCGGTTCCCATCTCAAGCTTTAGAAAATCCCCGGCTTTAAGATTGAGCTCCTGCCATTTAGCATACCAATCTACGTACGTCTTTGTTACAAGCGGGTCTTCCTTACTGCCTGGCTCTGGAACCTTTGCTAGAACCACGCCTAATAAACTTATTCCCACTAGAATCAAATAAAGGATAAATAAGTATCTATAAACCATTTAGCCTCCCATAAATCAGGTGAAATAGAATTGTAATCCTCAACTCGCTATTAAAGTCGCTATTCAGTCTCCGCTTCAATTACAATGTAATTTCCCTCAATAGAGAACTTCGTTATCACTAGATTCTTATCCAACTGGTTAACCTTTATCTTTGGTGCAAACCTTAGGATTAGCTTATCAAGTAATTCTGACTTCAGCTCAAATCCAGTGCCATCAGTTTTAAGCAAGTTAAACAAAATTTCTCCATCTTTCAGGGTAAACTTGCCATCAAAACTAACTTCGACGCTTTTCCCAAAAAATTCAACCTTTGCATCCACTTTCGCATCGATACCACTGCTCTCCTCCTCGGTAGCACTAGATATTTTACGTAAACTAATAGAAATGTTTCGCAATCCAAACTTTGCTCCTCTCTTAAGCCAAGCGTTAGCAATTTCCTCCACAGCCACTCTAAACGCAACATTTGATTCCCCAGCGCTCTCCACGATTGGAGGCTTTCGAAAAATGACGTTTAAGAGGTTGACCTTTATATTCTCCGAATGAAATTCAAGATTTTCAATCCTCAGTCCTTCAATAACAGCTTCCTTTGAGCTAATATCAATAATGCGAACTCTACCGTTGAGGGTATCCAAAAGGTTCCCATACTGAATGTTAACATCAGCGCTAGGAGGAAGCATAAAGTGTCTACGAACTTCGTCAGGCAACTCATTCTGAATGAAGTTGTAAAGTAGAAAATAACCCCCAATTAACAGAAGCAATAACAAGATTACAAGTGAAACGAAGAATTGAAGTAGCCGACGAAGGCACCCCAAAACTAGCTAACCTCCACCCGCCAATCAACAATGTCAGCTTCCTCTGGCACGGAGCCAGGTGCATTTTCCACATTCTCAAGTTGCTCCCTGCTTTCATCTATATTAAAACCGATTTTTACATCCACTACTACGGGTTTCCCAAGCCAGTCAAGTACTCTGCCAAAATCCTCCGGGTTAGTCTCTTTATCTATGCCGGTTGTAGCGACCATAAAATCAACCAGGAATTGGCTTGGCTCCCTACCCAAGAGGTCGGTAAACTGAACGGGATCAATCTTTAACTGAATTGAATTTCTATCGACGTTTATTCCACGAAACCAAGGTTCATTCACAATAGCTCTTGGTATCTCATCCGTCCAATAAAGGACTGCTCCTCGGAAAACAGAATCTGTTGTTCCATCTAGAATAGTTATAGAATTCCCTCCACTGCCATCAAGGGAATTCACTACCGCTAAATCCTGAAGCTCATTTTGGTCGTAATCAATTATCGCGGAACGAATCGGTAAACTACCAGTTGGCGCGGATACTGGCTCCGTGAACTGCCCATCCCCCTGTCCTAGAAACCTTCTGATTGAGTTGCTACCACTCTCAGTTACTATCAGCTCAGGGTTAGTATCGCGATTAAGGTCAAAAAATATAACATAAGTGGGCGATAATCCAACTTGCAAAGAAGTTGCATGACTATAGGTTCCATCCGCATTGCTAAGAAAGATAGAAATGGAATTTCCCAAATCTCCATTAAAAGAATTAGCAACCGCTATATCAGCAAATGAATCATCATTCAGCCGAGCAACCGCTATGCTTGCAGGGGCTCGTCCAGTCGGAAGAGGATTTTCAAAAACAGGCGTAAAAAGTCCATCACCTGAACCCCTTAGGACAGAGATAGAATTCCCACCTTCTCCATCAAACCCGTTGACAACAAATAGGTCAATTATCCCATCTCCTTCATAATCGTTTGCTACCACATCAACAGGCGTTTTCCCCACGGGAAGGAAAAGAGGTTTACCAAAACCTTCTTCTCCTTTCAGAATGATAGCAATTGCATTCCCAACCTCTGAATCCGTAAAAATGGTAACCGCCAAATCCACCTTGTCATCGTTATTAAAGTCTGCCTGTGCAATTCCAAGGGGCTGGGCTGGAAGCTGAATTTTAGGACCGTTTTCAAATACACCACTGCCATCATTTAGAAGAACTTGGATTGAGCGTCCCTCTTCCGTGTCCGCAAAGTTGGTAACTGCCAAATCGTAATCACCATCATTCTCATAGTCAAATATCGCTAGCCTTGAAGGTTCATCACCAACCGTATAATCTACTTTTGCTGAAAAAGTCCCATCCTTATTGTTTAAAAGAATGGAAACAGTATCATCATTACTGTTGACTACAACTAAGTCTGGGTAAGTGTCATTGTTCAAATCTTGAGATAAGACATCCACAGGACCACGGCCAACTGGCGTGAGTTTAGGTAAGTCTTCTCTGGTAAGCGTCCTTAGAACAGTTGGGGAGGTTGTGGGAGCATTACCGTTGAACACAACGTACCTTTCCCAATTTTTCCCCCTATCTGGGCCAGAAACAAACGCCCAGGGCCTGCTATCCTCGTCCCTCTTGGGGGCATTGCTAAAGTTGAACACAAAGAAGTAGTAGAGGGATGCTGAGAAGTCTGCCCTTGTCTGAAAGGTTAAGAGAATTTCAACAGGTTTTGCACCGGGTGTCTCAGGTGTAGTCTTATCTCTCGCACAGGCAGAGAAGAGTAACAATAAAAAGGTAACACCAACTATTGATATCAATTTCTCGCTAGTTCTAGCCATAACAAATGTGATTATAACAGGCGAATTTATGTTCAAAGAAGAATGTCTTTTAATCCCAATTTCACTATACTAACTCAATTATGACTTGATTGAGAGCTACATTATCACCCTTCTTCAATTTAACTTCTTTCACTATTCCTTCAACGGTGCTTCCTATTTCATTCTCCATTTTCATAGCCTCAAGCACACCCACAACCTGACCAAGTTCCACCTTATCTCCAGGCTTAACATATATATCAAGAATTTTGCCGGGCATAGGAGCAATTATTACCTTTTCCACAGAGGGACCAGCACTTGATGTTCTATACTTCTCGAGAAGATTTTCAAGCTCAACTTGCCTAGGAGATTTTACTTCAACTTCGTAAGACCTACCTGAATGAATGACTTCCTTCAAAACACCGTAGCGTCTTATAAACTCAAAAAAGCCAATCGACCCCCCAATACCAAGTGTAATTGAAGTGGGTTTGGTCTCCACAATTTCTATTGGTATCTCTTCTCCGTTGCAATTAACTAGGTACGAATCTTCTCGTTCAGGGTTTACTTTTATGTCTAATTCAAATTTCTGCCCATTCACTATTACAACTAATTTCACCTATTAACCACCATGTAGGGATTTGAGAAATCCAAAAAAACTATAGCTCCCGCCTACCGAAAGGTTCATTCCAGCTTGAAAGTTTCTGTTTGCGCTCAGCGGAGGAATCCTCGCTAATGGTCATAGTTTGCCTTTGCGCCAAGATGTAAGACAAGGCGGAAGCGATAGCCACGCGCCTTATATTCCTCTCTTCAAACTTGCCGGTAAGAAATTTCTTTATTTCCTCCGCATTAAAGTACCTATCCACAAAAGAAGTGGTAAATTCAGCGTTCAAGAAAGCTGGATGAGACATTACATATTGATGAAACGGAATTGTAGTTTTAATGCCGGTGATAATGAATTCACCCAATGCCCGCAACATCTTATTTATAGATACTTCACGGGTATTGCCGTGTGAGATTAACTTGCCTATCAAGGAATCGTAGTAAATTGGAACTGTGTAACCCTCGTAAACATGTGTGTCTAAACGGATCCCATTACCCATAGGTGGAATGAATCTGTTAATCTTTCCTAGGGTTGGAATAAAATTCTTAAGAGGGTCTTCCGCGTTTATTCTTGCTTCAATGGAATGCCCGCTGAAACGGATGTCCTCCTGCGTATAGGATAATTCTCTTCCCTCAGCGATATAAATCTGCTCACGAACCAAGTCAGTGTTTGTTACCATTTCAGTAACCGGATGCTCAACCTGTAACCTAGTATTCATTTCAATAAAGAAGTAGTTTTTATTATTATCAAGAAGAAATTCAACGGTTCCAGCGTTAATGTAACCTGAAGCTTTAGCAATTCTAACAGCAGACTCCCCCATTTCCATTCTCAAGGAGGGCGAGAGGGCTGGGCTTGGAGCCTCTTCAATGAGTTTTTGATACCGCCTTTGAATTGAGCATTCCCTCTCACCTAGATGAATAACGTTTCCGAACTGATCAGCAAGTATTTGAAATTCAATGTGCTTTGGATTTTCTACATACCTCTCCAGGAAAAGAGCGTTAGAACCAAAAGCAGTTTGAGCCTCGCTTTGAGCAGAATGAAATGTTGTTTCAAGGTCTGATTCTTTTTGAACTATGCGCATACCCCTGCCCCCACCACCCGCAGCTGCCTTTATGATAAGAGGCAATCCATGCTTCTTGGCGAAACTTCTAGCTTCATCTACCGTGGTTACAGGTTTTTCGGTTCCGGATATCACAGGAACGCCAACCGACTGAGCAGTCTTCTTTGCGAACAATTTATCTCCAAGATCGTGAACGTTCTTCGGTGTAGGACCGATAAATATAATCTTCTCGTCCGAAAGAGCCTGAGCGAACTCTTCGTTCTCAGCCAAGAAACCGTAACCAGGATGAACAGCATCAACTTTATACTTCTTGCATATATCTATTAGAAGCGGAATGTTAAGATAAGTTTCCTGGGGAGTATTGCCTGGCAAGCGTTCGCCAAACTCACTTAAAACAATATGCAGTGCGTTATGGTCAGCGTCCGAGAATACAGAAACAGTTTCAATACCAAGCTCTCTACACGTGCGTATAATGCGTACGGCTATCTCACCTCGATTTGCTACAAGAATTCTTTTTATTCTCTTAAGTCTTGTCGCCATAATGTTTATGAAGTGGCTAGGATTTTTACCAATTCAGAAATTATAGCCTCAGCCGCGGAATAAGTATCTATTTCACCAGATTCCACAAGTTCTGAGTATTTCTCGTGCAGTTCGTGAAGAGCCTTATTTTCATTAAGGGACATACGCACTTTACTCTCCACGATGAATCTGAGCTCGTTCATTATCTGCCTTCTTCTACGCTCCTTCTGAAGTCCCCTGTCCTTGAGGAACTTCTGATGTTCATAGAAAGCGTTCAAGATTTCACTCACGCCCTCACCGCTAATTGAGCAAGTTTTTATTACTGGCGGTATCCAGTTTAACTTATCCTCAATTGATGATAGCAGCAACGAAACTTCACTAAAAAGACCGTCCGCACCGGGGCGGTCAGCTTTGTTTATTACGTAAATATCAGCTATTTCCATTACTCCGGCTTTCATCGTTTGAATCCCATCTCCGCTTTCAGGTGAAAGAAGTAGAACAACGCTATCGGCAATATCCACAATATCAAAGCCGGTCTGCCCCATCCCTACTGTCTCTACAATTACAATGTCGCTAGTGAAAACTTCAAGTATTCTAACCACATTTGCAGTAGCAGATGAAAGACCGCCAAGACTTCCCCTGCTTCCCATGCTTCTTATAAAGACGCCATCCGCCATTTGAGCGCTGTCCATCCTAATTCTATCTCCTAGAATGGCTCCTCCAGAGAAGGGAGAAGTGGGGTCAACCGCAACGACAGAGACCTTCTTACCCTCACCATGAAGAATTTTAATGAGCTGATTAATTAACGTGCTTTTCCCCACGCCGGGACTTCCAGTTATACCTATTCTCGGCTTCTTAGCATAAAAGGGTGAGATGCCCTTTATAAAAGCTCTAGCGAAATTAGAATCATTTTCAAGAAGAGAAATTATCCGACCAGTCGCCCTTACGTTTCCTTGCCTCACTTCATTTATTAGGCTATTCAACTCGTCCGCTGTTACTGTTGCTTCACTTGTCACTAGGCATATCTCCCTTTATTACACCACTTTCTACATTTGAATCTATCGCTTCCCTTGTCTTTCTAACAGAAGGCCTAGCTCCAAAGACAAATATTTTTTGACTGCTAATATCGGTCACAAAAATCTCATCGTTTTCAGAGATTGCAATTTGGTTAGGTTGGCGCATTTCAACGTGCCGAAGGCTAAATAATGGCGTAAAACGTGGCGAGAATGCTATTACTTCCGGTTTGTTTGGAGACGCGTCTACGAGAAAAACTACTCCATCCTTCATCACTGCTATATCAATTGGGTCATCGAAAACAGGAATGGGCGTTTCTCCTATCCTGGCATTTATAATCTTTAGTACTTCACCATCTCTAGAATAAATCTTTATTCGCTTATTCCCCCTATCAACTGTGAGAATTTTGTCACGGAAAAATGTAACACCTGAAATCGCATCAAATTGATTCTGCCCACCGCCTGCAGATGTCCAATCGAGATAAGCGCGCTGTCGGCGTTCCATCGTTGGTTCTGAAAATACTTTTTCCAGGAAGTAAATATAGTTACTCTTGTGTCTAATATTACTCGTAAATAGAATCTCCTCGCTAAACACGTCAACGGTGAAGAAACAGTTATTTAGCGTATCGCTTATAACTGTTACACCCTCCTCGTCAATATCAAAGGATATAGGGAACAGAGCGGGAATCTTTATCCTCCCCAGGGGAATCCCCGTCATTGTAAAACGCATTATACTTGGCACAAGACGAGCCTTATCTCTGTTTGGTTCTGAGTACAAGTTGTTAAGCACAAACACTTCATCTTGAAAAACTGCAATATCCGCGGTCCTAAAGAGAAGATTTGCGTTAAGAGCGGTAATAGCAACTGGTGAATTGAGTTCCTCTTCACTTGCATTAACGTTTCTTGCCATTTCCGATTGCGAAGAGGTTGTTTCAGCTAAATTAACACCGCTACCAAATGAATACAAGAATTCCCCATCAGTGGTAAACACCTGAACTCTAGAGAGGACTGCGTCACCCACATACACCTTGCCTTCCGAAACCGCAATTCCACTAATTAACAGAAACTTACCATCTTGAGTTCCGGGACCCCCGAATAGACGGAGAAAGACTACATCTAGAACCCCTGAAACATTTCCTCTGCTATTGCTCATCTCAACTCTTCTATATTCCAGCTCAGGGCTTACAGGGCAAGATGATAAAAAGCTTGTTAGCATCAAGGCAGATATTAGTAAAGGAATGATTCTCATCAATCAATCAATCAGAACAGATAATATGACCAAGTTTTGTAGCTTTAGTTTGAATATAATCTTGATTGAACTCATTACGGATGACTTCTAGTGGGATTGGAACACGTTCAATTATGCTAATACCATAGGCCTCTAAACCAACCATTTTCTTGGGATTATTGGTGATTACCCTTATCTGCCTAACCCCTAAATCGCGGAGAATCTGAGCTCCGATACCATAATCTCTCATATCAGGCGGAAAACCGAGCTTAATGTTCGCCTCTACGGTGTCAAGACCAGTATCCTGAAGGTGATAAGCGCGGATTTTATTCATAAGCCCAATGCCTCTTCCTTCCTGCATAAGGTAAAGAAGAACACCTTTGCCTTCGCGAGCAATTATCTCCATTGCATACCTAAGCTGTGGACCGCAATCGCACCTCAAGCTACCGAGAACATCACCTGTAAGGCACTGGGAATGCACACGCACCAAAGTCGCCTCAGATTCATTTATGTCCCCAAAAACTAAGGCAACATGGTGTTCGCCGGTGGTTGGAACGTAGTAACCTATGATGCGGAAAGTTCCGTAGATGGTGGGGAGCTCCGCTTCATCCACCTTCTGCACAAGGGATTCCCGCAATAGACGATATCTGACAATATCCTTCACATGAACCAGTGGTATTTTATGCATTCTAGAAAAACGCAGAAGGTCAGGGAGTCTCGCCATTGTGCCATCTTCATTCATAATCTCGCATACTACCGCACCTGGCTTAAGACCCGCCAATTTACAGAGATCAACGCTTCCTTCAGTTTGACCCACACGCTTCAACACTCCTCCGGACTCCGCTCTCAGGGGAAAGACATGGCCTGGTTTCGCAAGATCCCAAGGCTTACAATTTTCATCTATCAAAGCTTTAATAGTTGTAGCCCTATCAGCTGCGGAAATGCCAGTGGTCGTGCCTTTCTTTGCATCTACACTGATAGTAAAGGCGGTATTATGAATCGCTGTATTCTCCGACGTCATTAATGGAAGTTGGAGAGCTTCTACTCGTTCTTTCGTCAGGGGAACGCAAATTAATCCTCGCGCGTGCTTCGTCATAAAATTTATCTTTTCAGGAGTGCACATTTCAGCAGCGAGTACTAGGTCCCCTTCATTTTCACGCTCAAAGTCATCCATTAAAATGACAAAATTGCCTTGCTGAAGAGCGGATATAGCTTCTTCTATGCGCTTTTGAAAATCATCAGGATTCAATGATTCGTCCATAGAATCGTACATACCCCTAAACTTAGATACCTTTGGGTGTTACTTTCTTGTTGTTAGTTAAATTCAACAAACTATGCTATGATACGTGCTCTTTACGATTACGTCAAACTCAATGTTTACAAAATCTTTAGCTCTTAACTTACCTAAGTTCGTGTGCTTCAGTGTATATGGAATAAGATTGATGAGAAGCCGATTTTTTGTAACCTCACGCACTGTTAGACTTACGCCGTTAATTGCAATACTAGCTCCTTCAAAAACATAGCGTTCCCATGTGGCTGGAAGCTTTAGTTGAAGCTCCGCTTCAGTCTGCCTATTGTGCATCTTAAGCGAGATCACCTCTGAAATGCCATCCACATGGCCAAGAACAAAGTGCCCTCCAACTCTGTCACCAACTCTTAGGGGAAGCTCAAGATTAACCTTTGCCCCGGGTTTGAGGAATTGCAGATTCGTGCTTAGAAGCGTTTCTCTTAGTAGAGAGCTTTCAAAGCTTTCCCCCTCAATATTCTCGCAGGTTAGACAAACACCATTCACGGCGATGGAATCGCCACTTCTAAGTTCCAAAATGAGCTTCTTGCTTACCACCTGCAGATGCGCGTTATCTCTGCTTCTACTTATCCTCTTTACAACACCAACTTCACCAATCAATCCAGTAAACACGCAATCCTAAGTATACATCCAAATTGTTAAAAGCTTATCATAATCGGCAAAAAACATATAGTTGGAAACCAAACGAAGTGGCAATCATCACTGTTAATGCTTAAAATTCCCACACGGGGAAACTAAACAGCTCATCCTCCACCAAAGCCGACAGTCACCTTATTATTCTCATCCACAATGACGGGAACAATGCGACCGCCCGATATCTTAACCATCTCTTCTATCCTTTCCTTCTGTTCGGAAAGATTTATCTCTGTGAAATTGACACCACGTTTGCGCAAGTCCTCCAAAGCCTTAGCGCAGTAAGGACATCCTGTCTTTGTATAAATGGTAACCATACTTCAAATTATACCTTTGAGGT
Source organism: Planctomycetales bacterium (assembly GCA_037441675.1). Lineage (GTDB taxonomy): Bacteria > 4484-113 > 4484-113 > 4484-113 > 4484-113 > JBBIRS01. Next base: position 157,357 of record JBBIRS010000002.1, read on the forward strand.
TAGTCCAATAATTTTGCTTAGAGTTGTACTTAAGCTTTAGCAAAATACTCTTCTCGCCTACCCTAAAAACAAAACCGATCTGTTCAAATGGCTATGCTAATATAATATCTGAGTAAGTCATCATACGGAGGAAGGCAAGCCCAGTCATCCCGATCAAGCATAGCAAAAAAAATAATTCGGGAGAAGACAATGGGCAAAACAAAACCTACTTACTGGAAACCGCCAAAGGACTTAAAGAACCTGATTGCATTAGAACCATTCAGGATAAAGATGGTTGAACATTCACCTCTAGTCAGCAGAGAAAGAAGGGAAAAAGCTCTTGCTGAAGCTCATTATAACGTCTTCAACCTGAAGAGTAAGGACATATATATTGATCTTCTGACTGACTCTGGAACATCAGCCATGAGTAGCAATCAATGGTCCGAACTTCTACTTGGCGATGAATCCTATGCAGGCTCATCCTCCTTTGACAAATTGCGGGAAACAGTGGAAGACATTTTTGGATACAAGTTCGTGTTACCAGCTCATCAGGGGAGAAGCGCCGAGCTTGTCTTAATGAGTCATTTTGTAAAGCCAGATTGTTTGGTCCCGGGCAATATGCACTTTGATACAACCTCAGCTCATATTGAGTTTCAAGGAGGGATCCCAATAAACTTTCCGCACCCAAGCTTGTTTAACTTAGAGGATCGCATTATGTTCAAAGGGAACGTTGATTTGGACGCCCTATCCACCTTTCTTAAAAAGAACCACAAGAAAGTACCATTAGTGATTATCACTGCAACATCCAATTCAGGAGGCGGTCAGCCTATCTCCCTTGAAAATATAAAAGAGTTGAGCAAGCTCTGTTACAGGTATAACACGCCACTTTTTATTGATTCAGCGCGGGTAATTGAGAATGCCTACTTTATTAAAACTTATGAGGCAGGTCATCAAAAAAAATCTATCAAATCTATTCTAAGAGAGATAATGTCCCACGCTACCGGGATGATAATGAGTGCAAAGAAAGATGGCTTGGTGAATATCGGCGGATTCATCGCGGTAAATGATGAAAAGCTTTACAACCAGCTGAAGGAATACACGATTCTTTTTGACGGTTTCATCACCTATGGAGGACTCGCTGGTAGAGATTTAATGGCAATTGCCCAAGGGTTGAAGGAAGCTACAGACCTTTCGTACTTAAAGTACCGAATTTCTCAGATTGCATACCTTTGTCTTACGCTAGAAAGGGAAAACATTAGGGTAATGATGCCTCCTGGTGGACATGCAGTTTATGTTGATGGGCTTTCTTTCTGCCCTCATTTGAAGGTGACAGAGTATCCCGCTTGCGCCCTCACGTTAGCCTTATACTTGGAGGGTGGAATAAGGGCTTGCGAAGTTGGTATTGTTCTTGCTGGTAGAGACCCTAAAACAGGCAAGGAAAGATTAAATGGTCTTGACCTAATGCGTCTCGCAATCCCACGTAGAGTTTACTCATTCAACCAATTAAATTACGTTGCTGATATCCTTGTTGAGCTTAAAAGAAAATCTTATAAAATTAGAGGTGTAAGATTTGTGGAAGAAGCACGAGTTTTGCGTCATTTTACATCTAAATTCGCGTTAATTTAGCTCTTGTGGATTTATTGGTAGTATTTTCCCCCTTGAATTTCACTATTTTTTTAGGAACAGACTATGAATGAGACACGAGTTGTAATCTTGGGAGCGGCTGGACGCGATTTCCATAACTTCAACTGCATCTTCCGGGATAATGCGTCTTATAGAGTTATTGCATTTACCGCTACCCAAATTCCAGAGATAGAAGGAAGGCTTTACCCTCCGTCCCTCGCAGGAAAACGATACCCCGAAGGCATTTCGATACTCTCAATGGATGATTTAGAGAGCTTAATTAACAAATTTGATGTGGATGAGTGTTACTTCAGTTACTCAGACACATCTTACACAGAGGTAATGCAGGTTGCATCAAGAGTACTTAGCGCTGGAGCTAAATTTTGCCTCCTTCCTCCTTCCCTTACAATGCTAAGCGTTGAAAAACCCGCCATTGGAGTTGTTGCGGTTCGGACCGGCAGTGGCAAGAGCCAGACAGCGCGATTCATCGCAAGGACACTAAATTCAATGGGAAAGAGGGTTGCGGTGGTGCGTCATCCAATGGCATATGGCAATTTGGAGATGCAGAGGGTTCAGAAGTTTGAAGAGTTTGAAGATTTGAATAGGTATCAGTGCACCATTGAAGAGAGAGAGGAGTATGAGCACCACATCAGAGCTGGTAATCTCGTTTTTGCAGGGGTGGATTATGCAGAGGTACTCAAATGCGCGGAGCAATCCGCTGACATCATACTTTGGGATGGCGGTAATAATGATACTCCCTTTGTAAAAACAGACCTATTAATCACCGTTGCCGACCCACTAAGGGCTGGTCATGAACGGCTTTACTACCCCGGTGAAATTAATTTAATGCTCGCGGACGTTGTTATCATTAATAAGGTTGATTGCGCAGAGGCGTGGCAAGTTGAAACCATTGAGCAGAATGCGAAGCTCATAAATCCAAAAGCTAGGATAATTTGTACGCGCTCGCCAGTAACAGTTGATAATCCGGAGTTGATAAAAGGCAAAAGGGTACTGTGCGTGGAAGACGGTCCTACACTCACTCATGGTGAAATGGCATATGGAGCTGCGTTCATTGCTGCAAAGAAATACGGCGCTAAGGAGATTATCTCTCCCAAGAATTTTGCAGTAGGATCAATTCACCAAGCCTTTATGAAGTATAAGCACCTCAAAGATGTGCTCCCAGCACTAGGTTACTCTAAACATCAGCTAAAAGAGCTGGAAGAAACAATAGCGCGCGTTCCCTGCGATACAGTTATAGTCGGAACTCCAATTGACCTAGCAAAGATTATCAAAACTGTTCAACCGATGGTGCGCGCATACTATAGACTAGAAGAGATAGAGCAGGGTTCAATCCTCAATATAATTCAAAGAACTCTGGATGAATTTCCTGCTCTTAAGAAGTGAAGCCCACGTAAGCTGATTCTTCAACTAAACATTTAGGTAATTCATTATTCTATTCAGAAGAAAAAGAAGAAGGGGTGGAACAAAGCCCACCCCTCGTCATAAACAAACAAGTTTATAGCTACCAGAAATTTTAGAGACTTGAGAATTAACTAACCTGATCTTTGAGTGCTTTACCAGCAGTGAACTTCGGCACTTTGCGAGCGGGGATCTCTATCTTAGCGCCAGTCTGAGGATTTACCCCGGTTCTCTTCTTCCGCTTAGCGACACCGAATGTGCCAAATCCGGTAAGCTGAACTTTACCACCTTTCTTCAGGGTTTGGGTGATTACATCTAGAGCAGCATCCACTGCCGCCTTGGCTTTTGTTTTCTCAATTCCAGCATGCTTTGCCACTTGCTCGACGAGTTCTGTTTTTCCAATGGCTCCTGCCATATTTCTGACCTCCTTTAATTTAAGATAATAGTTTTGTAGCACATTTTATGCTGATTGACAAGGGGTTTTGCCAATTAGAATGCGGATTTTCCCAAGATAGTAACTTCAAAATACGCATAAAATCTGATAATTTTGATAGTTATGCTTTAGTTTTATTGGATTCGTCACACTTTTAAGAGACAGAGGCTCGCCAGACTATTTCTTGATTAACAGTAAAATGCAGTTTATAATCGATTAAGTTTGGTTTCATAATTAAGACCTGTTAGGAGGGAATTATGGTAAGAGTTGTCTCAAATGCATTAGAAGCATTGAAGTCCGCAGGGGTTCGAGATGGTATGACGATAATGGCAGGAGGGTTTGGGCTTTGCGGCATTCCAGAAAATTGCATTAGCGCGCTAAGGGAATTGGGCGTAAAAGATTTAACTGTAATGTCAAACAATGCTGGTGTAGACGATTTTGGTCTTGGTCTTTTAATGCAGACAAAACAGATAAAAAAGATGATTGCCACATACGTGGGGGAAAATAATATCTTTGAACAGCAGTACCTCTCCGGAGAACTTGAACTTGAGCTAAACCCTCAAGGAACATTCGCGGAAAGGATTCGTGCTGCTGGGGCTGGCATTCCCGCTTTCTACACTCCCACAGGTTACGGCACCCCAATCAGCGAAGGCGGATTAATAATTAAATACACTAAAGACGGAAAGCCGGAAATAGTATCACAACCTAAAGAGGTGCGAGAGTTTGATGGGAAGATGTACGTGCTTGAGCGTTGGCTAAAGGCTGATTTAGCCATAATTAAAGCATGGAAAGGTGACAAGATGGGTAACCTCGTCTACAGGTATACCGCAAGAAACTTTAATCCGATGATGGCTACCGCCGCAGATATAACAATTGCTGAAGTTGAAGAGCTTGTTGAAATTGGAGAACTTAATCCAGATTGCATTCATACACCAGGCATCTACGTGGATTTTATATTTCAAGGCGTAGGCTACGAGAAGAGAATTGAACAGAGAACAGCCCTGAAAAAAGCCTAGCGGAAATACTTATTCTATCTGCCATCATAGACATTCATCTGCTCTTATTTCCCTCATTTTGCTTTCCTTTCATGTGGGTAGCGTGTAGGGTATCATCCCAATCAATCGGGAAAAATCTTTCCCGGGTTGAGTATCCCATCTGGATCAAAAACACTTTTAATTGCCCTTTGGATTCTTATCTCGCTTTCGGATAGTTGAAGCGGAAGAAAATTTCTCTTTTGGATGCCTATTCCATGCTCCGCCGCTATACTTCCGCCCATTTCAACAACAGTCTTGAAAAGTTCAGGAAGCATTTCTTTAACTGCTGGAATTCTAGGGTCATTCTTGTCATCCATCAAGAAACTAACATGCAGATTGCCATGACCGAGATGCCCATAAATTACAGGATGCGGGACTGGCTCTTTTACAATCCTGCGTAGCCTATTTACAAATTCAGCCACCTGCGCTCTAGGTATTGCCACATCCTGCTCAAGTCGGTAGGATGCGACTTGGAAGAGTGTTGGAGCCATACTCTTCCTAACGTCCCATAGAACCTCGCGCTCATTCTCTTCTTCCGCTTCACGCCAACTAAGGAGCCTATACCTTGAGCAGACTTCATTTATTCTGCCAATTTCAGCTCGAGTCGCTTCGGAATGGGAACCGTCAACCTCTAGTAGAAGGGCGGACTTGCATTCGAGATGCAACAAAGATAGCTCGCGACCGCGCCTTACGCAATTTAACGCTTCTTCGCCAATAAATTCTAACGAGCGTGGAACTATGCCTGACTTGATAATATCGGCGGAACAATTTAAGGCATCCTCCTCGCTCTCAAATTGGGCAAAGGCACAACGGATTGATGATGGTTTAGGTATAAGTCTCAGCGTAATTTCAAGTATCACTGCGAGTGTGCCCTCGCTACCCACAATTAAGCTCACTAAGTCATAGCCTGCAACATTCATAGTGGTGTAAACACCGGTGGTGAAAACTTCCCCACTAGGAATAACGCACTTCACAGCTAGAACATAATTCCTCGTGCTACCATACTTGACAACCCGCATCCCGCCAGCGTTCTCAGCTGCGTTACCGCCTATGGTGCAAAAAGCACTACTACCTGGGTCTGGCGGATAAAATAATCCATACTTCTCAACTTCACTCTGTAAATCACCTGTCACCACTCCTGGCTCAACAACTGCGGTTAAATTATCCCTATCTATCTTCAGTATTCGGTTTAACCGAGTAAAGTTAAGAACTATCCCTGATTCAGTAGGCACAAAGCTTCCCACCATGCCAGAGGCTGCCCCACGAGAGAAGATGGGTATTTTGTACTTCCCAGCTAATTTGACAACGGTTATTGCTTCTTCTTGCGTTTTGGGAGAAATAACAGCGTTTGCAAGCCCTTGCTCCTTTGAAGCATCCGTTGAATGCATTACTATGTCCGCTATATCAGTGGAGATTGAGACATCGTTAACCTTACCCCTCAGCTCCTTCAAAAAAGAACCAAACCGTTCTCTGAAATCACCTTGCATTAACACTATTTTACTACCTCACTGTCACTGAATAGTTTTTGGGTTTGCTATGTTACTAGTTACAATAAAAAACTCTATTTGTTCTACTATAATTCTTTTATGCCTTTAGTGGCTAGCCAAGAAGGAATTTGCAAGCGGTGGGCATTCATTCTGTTCACTGATATTTATCGCTCCACACAGCATTGGGAGAAGTATCCACAAGAATTTAGAATTGCGCTTGAGAAACATAACGAGCTAGTTGATAAAACCGTTGCTAACCACGAAGGTGAGATAATGAAGAATCTCGGTGACGGTTACATCGCTCTCTTTGAGGAGGCTGATAACTGTGTGAGGAGCGGGGTTGAAGTGCAGAGGAAGATTAGTGATGTCCAATCGCTTCCCGATGGATCAAAGATTCTAGTCCGCATCGTTGGGCACGGAGGAGTGCTTCAGACGCTAGCCGTGGGACGCGGGTACTTCGGCAGGGCACTCAACCGATCGTCCCGCATCTGTCAGGTTTGCCATCCGGGGCAAATGCTCATTTCAAATGAGGTTCAGCAGTCCTTGAGGCAAGTTCGTGAAGAAGTTGAGATTGTTGATCTTGGCGTCCATCACTTAAGGGATTTAGCGTAGCCTGAGAGGCTCTATCAGGTCACCCATCCTTAGTTTCCAGTGCGCGAATTTCCGCCACTACCGACCCTTGGCTATCGTCCCAATAATCTCGTCTATCAGCCGAACGCGTTCATTGGACGGGAGAGGGAGATGGGCGAGCTGAAAGAGGTAATTCTTGAGAAGAGGAACAGACTGCTAACAATAGTTGCGCCTGGCGGATATGGCAAGAGCAGGCTGGCGACGCAACTTTGCGCAAACCTCTTGGACTTCTTCGCAAATGGCATTTTTGAAGTTTTGCTTGCGCCAGTTGGATCGCACGAGCGCATCGTCTCGGTAACTGCGGATGCGCTTGGCTTTCAGTTTTACGGGCGCGCTGACCCGAAGCAACAGCTTCTCGATTATCTTCGCGAGAAGGAAATGCTGATACTCTTTGACAACTTTGAGCATATGATGGAGGGCAAGAACCTGCTCACGGATATTCTCGCCTATGCGCCGAACGTGAGTTTGCTGGTGACCTCCCGGGAGCCTCTTCACTTGAAGGCGGAGAAGGTGTATAGGCTTGAGCCGTTGTCGGTAATCCCACCACGAGTAGCTCATGCTGACCAGCCTGAGGGAAAGGCGGAGCTAGTCAGCACCGCCTACTCAGAAATGGAGGAAGGAGTCCCGGAGGCAGTGGAGCTCTTCATTGGCCGGGCGACGCTCGTCGAGCACGATTTTGCTCTCAGCGAAGAGAACTTGAAGATTATAAACACAATCTGCGAAAAACTTGAAGGAGTGCCACTGTCAATTGAGCTTTGCTCCGCCTGGGTTGACACGTTCACGCTTCCTGAGCTTCTTTCTGATATTGAAAATCAGCTTGATATAACTTCAAGGATGAGCGATGTTGAACCGCGCCATAGAAGCATGCGGGCAAGCCTGGATTGGAGTTACAACCTGCTTACTGGTAAGCAGAGGGAGGTTTTGCGAGCGGTTTCAGTCTTCAAGGGCGGGTTCTTCTTTGAGGCGGGCAAAGCACTCATTGACAAGACTGATTTGCGCCAACTCCTCGTGAAACTTAGGGATAAGGGGTGGCTCTTCACACGAGAAGTTCTTGGCAAGACGCGCTTCTACCTCCGCGACGTCGCATCCCACCAATACGCGTTTGAGAAGTTGAAGGAGTTACGTGTAGGGAGACCACCCGTGGGTCGCCGAACACGGCGGGGCGCAGGTCCCCGCCCTACACCATCAGAATACGAAAAACGCATCCTTGCCCACTGCAAATACTTTGCCGAGCTCATTGGGCGTGAGGGCGAACGCCTGAAAGGGCAGAGTCAGCTTTAGGCGATAAAGATACTCAATCTTGAGCTTGAGAATATTTACGAGGGAATTGATACTGCGCTGAGGAGAACTGAGGCGGGGTTTCTAAAACATACGCCAAACATCTTTCCACACATCTGGACATAACCAGCAGGTTTCTTGCGGGCTTAAGCTGGTATGAGAAAATGCTGAATACCGCACTTGAGCTGAAGTTTGAACCGCTTGAGATGCACGCTCAGCTGGGTTTCTGTCTCATGCTCCTTCGGGTTGGTAGGTATGATGAAGCCGAAAAGGCAGGCATCCGCGTTAAGGAGCTGGCTGAGAAGCAGGAGGATAAGAAAGTCCTAGCTGCCTTTCTCAACAATCTGGGGACTGTCGCCCACGAACAGGGAAAATACGATGACGCAGAGAAGCTTTATCAGGAGAGCCTAAAGATTTGTCGTGAAATCGGCGACCGCTACGGGATTGCCGCATCCCTCAACAGCCTGGGGCTTTTGCATGTTAAAACAAACAATCTTAAATTCGCAAGGGAAGAACTTATCGGGGATTTATCAGTCTCAAAAGAGATTAGCAACCTACAAACGCTGATAGAGGGGTTGATGGCATCTTCCACGCTCTTAATAAAGGTTGGCGAATTTGAGAAGGGTTCTCTCGCACTTATTGGCGCCACCCACCAAGCCAAACTAAAGAACTATAATCCTTACCCGCTCTTCCAGAGGCAAGCGGAAGAAGCGATGAGACAAGCGGAGAAGCTTCTCAGCGTGGAGGAGCTTAGGGAACTAAAATCTCGCGCTGAGAGAATGACCCTTAAGGAGCTTGCTGCCTTCGCCCTGACCACGCTGGAGGGAATTGGGGACTAGAGAATGGAGAACACGGGTTAGGTAAAAGGAGTTGGAGAATTGAATAGGTGACCTAAGCACACGCGCCGTTCAGTCCGGTCTAACACACGCGGCAAGCAAGGCAAGGAATATCACGAGGGATAGGATTGTGCAGGTATCCAACCAAGTGGCGAAAGGTCAAGACCTAAGGCTACCAAGCTTGAGAGCAAAGATACTCCGCCAAAGATGCCCATCAAAAAGATTAGGAGCTCGCGGAGATTGATAAATGGCAGACGTTCAGCCTCCCTATCCTCAGGAAAGGAATCTTCGTCAATGGGAAGGAAGTACTTAGGAGCATACCTCTCATAAGCTATCTTTTCCTGAGCCACCGCTTGCTTAATCATTAATTCACACGCTCGTTCCGGGCTTAATTTCTCAAGTAGTCTTTAGGTATCGGCTCTAACATCTCCGGAAATTCTATTTCGGAAATAGACTTTGCGCGATAAAGCTGGATAGATGATTTTTGCCGTTCTTCCCAGCTTAATCTCTTTACCTGTCTCTGCCTAACCAAGATGAACTTTCCAATCAGGTCTTCAACCATATCCATCGGCATACCTAGTGCGTTAGCAACTACAGAGACATCTTCACCCTCAAGTAATCTTCTTATCGCCTCTCTCTTGACGCTGGGCGAAAAGCTCCTAGTCGCTTCGTTATTTTCTGCATCTACCACAATTCTACTCCGCTATCAATAATTGCCTAAACACAAGAATCTATCTTTACAGACCTTACCCACTGGCATTCTCAAACTCTTAAACATTTTCTAAAAGATTCTAATAACTCAAGAAAATACATTAACTCAGATCAATTTGAAAATTTATCCCAGTTCAACTTGAAAATTTTTGATTTGCAGTTTATGATATCCGAATAAAAGGTAACCAAAGGAGATTTACAAAATAATGAAAACCCCAAGATTAATCCTTGCTTTTATTTCTCTTGCAATTTTTATAGCGTTTAGCCTTCTTGGATGCGGCGGTAGAAACAAGTCGGTTCTTACTGGAGGGGAGCTTGCTTCCGTTAGGAACAACCCGCAAGTCAACCTACCGGGAAGCACCATTCACGAACAGTTGGAGGAGCTTTCCGCTCTAACCGCACCTGATGGAGTGAATCCCTCTACATTTGAGATGTTAAAGCAAGCTCTTGCGGAGGCTCTAAATGAACGGCGTTCAAACAGGATTGTTTTCAAACCCCCTACTGGTCCATCCAATCGCGCAAGAAATCTACGCCTTATAAATACTGACGGAGCCTTTACCCTTAGATGGAATTATACAAACGTTGGAGATTACAACCAAGATGGTGCGGTCACAATTGCAGATGTTCTCCCCTTAGCGAGAGAATTCAGAAAACCTGTGACTCCCGATAATGAGTGGATTGACGGCGATGGTGATGGCTCAATTAACATCTCGGATGTGAAACCTCTTGCGGATAACTTCTTTAGTGTATGCGAGGGTTACAAGGTTCAGGGTTCGGACTCATCTCTCTTTTCCTGGACAGAAATTGGCACTATCACCAGAGCGGAAGCGACTGGGCCTGGAACCTTAACCTTTAATTTTGAAATTACTGACCTTTCTACTTATCAGACCTTCAGAGTTATTCCCTACGATAATCAAAACATTGACGGCGAACCTAGTGAGGATACCCTTCACGCTTATTCTTTAACTATTTCTGGAACGGTGGAATGGAACACTGGTGGAGGGGTGAATGGCGCGAACGTTACTGTCACACCTGATAATTATCTTTCCATCAATTACGCCACAACTGGTGCCGATGGAAAATTCGAAGTCCCGGTTGCCCCAGGAATGTATCCAGTGAAAATTCTAACGCGTGTTAGCTATACAGAGCCTGACACAAACCTAGAGCTAACCGGCTTTAAGTGGACGGATACTTTGAACGATGTCGTTGCCATTCCACCAATAACGATTACTTTGACTGACCCTGCCAATTCAGAATTGACGGTCAGCGGTGGGCAGGCTCAGAACGCTGATGGCAGTATCGTTATTGAAGGTCTTGATGCAAGCATTGCAAAGGTTTGGGCGGAATCCTACGATCCAGATGAGAATCCAGAGGCTTTTCCAGGTTCTTACGAGGAAGGCGGACTCTTCTCACTTAACTCTTCGGTTTACATGTGGGCTACCGCTCAGGATACTAGCGGGTCCCAAGTTGAATGGCTATTCCAACCCGCAACCGTCAAACTGGAAATCCCCCAGACCCAGTGGCGAGACCTAACTGATATAAACGCTGGAAATGGAAGAATTGATGTTCCGATTTATGATTTTGAAGAAACTTCAGGTGAGTGGGTAGCTAGCAATGACGGTTAGCTGATTGATGAGGCTGGAAGCATCATTCCCGAAAGCGAGGAGCAGGCAATCACCCGTGGAACGTTCGGTGGACGCGTTTTTGTTACCTTTGAGGCTCCTCACTTCTCCTATTGGAATGTTGATTATCCATATATTTATGTCTGGACACTCTCAAGACTGCCACGGGATAAAAGGAACACGGAAGTTCTATACAAGGCGATGAAGCTAGCAGAGACAATCGCCAAATCCCAAAAGTGGAAAGATGCGTATGCGAAGGTCAACAAGCCTGGAGCAACAATTGATAGTGAATACTTCACCAATGGCCAGCCTGATAATGCCGGTAAAACCGCACCTGAGGTTAACACACGCGCTATGGACTGGAATAAAGAAGTAGTTAGGGCTGATGGAAGTACATATACCACCACAACTAATGGCGAGTATTGGGGAAGAGTAAAGGATTGGCGTCAGGACGAATTCTACATCAATAGTGCGATGTGGAATATTTACACTCAGGGTGGCACAGAGAGAAAGAAGAAAGAGGCAATTGTCCTTATGGCTTCAACAATACTCCACGAGTTTGCGCACCAGAAACAGCATGTGAAGAAGGGGGAAGAGGAAACGGAGGAAGTTGGCAAGCGACTTGAGAAGGACATCTTTGGAGGAGATGTTCACTACTGGCCAGACACTGGACTGGAGCTTGATGGCAACCCTGTAGATGATGCGACACTAGATGGCTGGCTTAATAGCGATAGCTGGCCAACTGGAGGCGCTGGAGGAAGCTCTCTTCGGGAAACAAGCGCGGTTGGTGATTCGGGACTTCAGCTTACCATCTCTACTGAATCATCCACATTTAACCCCGTTGATCCGATTTGGATAGATGTTACTTTCAGAAATAACGGAAGTTCCGCCATTCAGGTACTAGACAATATTTTCGCCATTCATTACCCGGTGCGATTCGTTATCAATGATCAGGGCGGACAAAGCGTGGAGTGGCTTGGACCCATGCTGGATATGAATATTCACCCAAGCTCATTCAAGAGGCTAAATCCGGGCGAGGAAAGTAGTGATCAGTTTGATCTACGCTACGATGAGCTCGGCAATCGTTTCCGCTTTGACTTATTTAACCCTGGCACTTACACAATCAAAGCAGTTTACACGGAATTCCTGCCTCCCTTTGACCCAGTTGAAAGCAACGAAATTACGATAACAGTAGAAACGGGTCCAACAACAACCGTTAGTGGAAATGTTACTGACGATGGAGGAAATCCCGTTGCGGATGCAAAGGTTTACCTTAGCACACTCAGCTCACTCTACGGAACTACCACCACCGATTCTAGCGGATACTACGAGTTCACAGGTGTCAGTCAGGGCAATTACGTTATGGGATTCGCAAAGAATGGATATCAAGCCAAGATGGACACAATTTCTGTCCTTCCACCTGACCCCGTCGCGAAGGATGTTCAGCTCGCTTTGAACGCTGATGTTCCATTTACTCAACCTGTCTTTGATATTCCTGACCCCAACGTTGACCAAGTGGGGGGAACCGCTAGCTTCAGTGGTTACTTAACTTACTTTAATGGATTACAGATTGCGCGAGCCCTCAATGGTAGTTTCAGCCTTGTTCCATTCAATTATCAGGGTTCTGGATATGGCTCATTTAACGACCTTATAATACTCACCACCGGTGGCAATGGAATTCGCTACTACGCAGCTAACGAGCTTGGCTTTTCCATATCCCAGCAGTTTGTGGTGGCGTGGCAACCACCAGGTGATGTTTTATTCCGCGCTACGCTAACCTGGGACGGTCTTGGCGATATGGATCTACACGTTCAGGATCCCAACAACGAGCACTCCTACTACAACAATAAGACCATCGGCTCTGGATTTTTGGATGTGGATAATACATCTGCCTACGGACCAGAAAACTTCACCTGCATAGTGTATGAAGGAAATCAGCCAATTGCAGGAACGTACCACATTTGGGTGAATTTCTTCTCAGGCCCTGAGCCAAGAAACTGCACCATTACTCTGAGGGCAAATATTGGCGAGACCTTCGAATCCGTTGTCACAAGTGGTCCTTACTTGCTTTCAAGCGGAGATTGGTATGCGATTGATGTCAATGTAGACGATACGGGATATGTAACATGGACAATTCCCGGAACGCCACCGCTATCTCCCTAAGAGTAGAAGCGGTCTAAAAGTACCTGTCGAAACGCGAGTGGCTCCCATAATGGTAATGGGACCACTTTTTTTACCAAAGTCTCCTTGCGCGAAGCATCAATAGTCACAGCTCATCTTCGTTTATTCATTTAGCGGGAAATTTACTCGAAGGCGGGCAAGCCTGTTAACGCCTCGCCGAGAATTAGGCTGTGAATTTCGTGCGTCCCTTCATAAGTGATTACGCTTTCAAGGTTGCACATATGCCTCATCACGTGATACTCAAGCATAATTCCATTTGCCCCGAGAATTTGGCGTGCGGTTCTAGCAATTACAAGAGCATCTCGAACATTATTTCTCTTTGCCATTGATATCATCTGAGGAGTAGCTTTCCCTTTCTCCTTCAATCGTCCCAACCTGAGGTTTAATAACTGCATCTTCGTAATCATTGTTGCTGACTCGGCAAGCTTATCCTGAGTTAGCTGAAACCCGGCAATTGGTTTCCCGAATTGAACCCTTTCCTTTGAGTAATTAAGGGCGGTTTCAAAACAAAACATTGCTGAACCACAGGCTCCCCATGCAATGCCGTAACGCGCTTGATTCAAGCAAGAAAGTGGAGCAGAAAGTCCAACAGCTTTTGGAAGAACATTCTCCTCAGGCACAAATACGTCCTGAAGCACAAGGCTACTTGTGACGCTTGCTCTTAAAGAAAGTTTTCTCTCATACAACGGCGCGGAAAAACCGTGAAAATCCTTCTGAACTAAGAACCCTAGCACAATTCCTTCATCGTTTTTAGCCCAAACAACCGCTAAATCCGCAATTGAGCCATTGGTAATCCAAGCCTTTTCGCCATTTAATTTCCATCCGCCTTGAACTTTTTCAGCCCGCGTAACCATTCCCGCAGGATTACTACCATAGTCTGGCTCGGTTAATCCAAAACAACCAATTATCTCACCGCGCGCAAGCTTTGGCAAAAGATTCTTTTTTTGTTCGTCAGTCCCATACTTGAAAATTGGAAACATAACTAGCCCACTTTGCACAGATACAAAGCTTCTTAATCCAGAGTCTCCCCACTCTAGTTCTTGATTTATAAGACCGTAAGCTACCTCAGAAACGTTGGCACAGCCATACTCCTGCGGTAATGTTGCTCCAAAGACGTTTAGCTCTGCAAGCTCTTTAACAACCTCTTGCGGGAATCGCTCCTCTTCATAGGCTTCTTCAATGGTTGGAAGATACCTCTTTTGAACCCAGCTCCTCACAGCATTCCTGATGAGAATTTCCTCTTCGGTGTATTCCTCTTCAACTAGCAGAATATCCATCGGATTTAGTCTTTCCACTTTGTTACCTCCTTCACAAGAATTATATCAGCCCACTTGCATTTCATTGAGAAAAGAATTACACTGATACTGAGATACAAAATGGCACATAACCTTGCAAAAGAAGTCTTTCTTGAGTATCTGAATAGGCAGGCCTTGAAGGTGACCCGTCCTCGTCTCAAGATTCTTGACGTTATCTTCTCAAGGGAAAAGTTTCATTTTCAAGCGGATGATTTACTTGAAGTGGTGAATGCTAGAAGCAAGGAGCGCGTTTCTCGCGCCACTGTCTACAGAACTTTGGAGCTATTGGAAGAATGTGGGCTTGTTAGAAAAGAACGTTACAAGGATCAGGTGGGCATCTATGAACGCACTCTCGGAGACGAACATCACGACCATTTGATCTGTACGGAATGCGGTAAAATCATTGAGTTTCATTCGCCTCAACTTGAACAGATGAAGAACAAGGTCGCGCGTGCGAACAAATTCACACCTACTCGTCACGTATTGCAAATCTTTGGGGTCTGCGAATCCTGCGCGAAGAAATTCAGATACTAGAATTAGAGCTCATTTGTATCGATTAGTTTCTTACCTGTTGAGCTCCTTTTTAGGCCTAAGCCGATGGCTAGCTGTCCTAAAGACACGCCCGCGTCATTTACTGGCACTCCACTTTGAGCAATAACTCTTAATCCCAATGCCTTCAGCTTGTTATGCATTCCCTCTAAAAAAAGTTTATTCTGAAAGCATCCTCCGCTTAAGATTACTTGATTTACTCCCAACTCTTCAGATGTTTTACTAGCTACTTCACTGAAACCTGAAATTAACATATCAATAAATGCCCTTGCTAATTGGCGTACAAGCGGAGGTAAATCTAAATGTGAAGTTAACGAGAGATTTCTATCAGAGAGAGTAAAAGGAACGAAACCATTGCTCAGAAGTCTCTCAATTGCTCTCGTGATAGCACTTCGCCAATCTAATATAAGAAGATAATCCTTCTCAAATATCCTATAAGGAAGCGGTTCGCATTTGTCAGCTTGAGATGCGCACATCTCAAGTTCAATCGCTGGTTGAGCTTCATAACTTGCTTGATTGCAGATTCCCAGAATTGCGGAAAAGGCATCAAAAAGCCTACCTAGAGAAGTGGAAGGGACTAATCCGACACCGTCACGTATCATCTTCAGTACTACTCTTCCTCCTTCCACATTCTTTGGGCTAAGATAACTAAGAGCATCCTCTGCCAAAGAAGGCTCAGTAGAATAAATTGCGGATAATCCCAGCCTCCAAGGCTCGTGTATACTTGCCTCTCCACCGGGAAGATTGAGAGTGTAAATAGTTGCAACACGTTCGAACGAATTTAAGTCACCCACCAAGACCTCCGCACCCCAGATTGTTCCGTCATCGCCATAACCTGTTCCGTCAAATGAAAGAGCTATCACTTGTCCATTAATATGGTTCTCAATGTAGGCAGAGGCAAGATGCGAATGATGATGTTGAGCCTCTATGAATTTTGCATCATTTTTCTTGGCAAAAACTCTTGCAAGCTTCTTTGAATAATACAAAGGATGCTTGTCCGCAACTACTACTTCCGGTTTCTGGCGGAAAAGCTTTTGGTAGTGCTCAAGTGTTCTTCTATGAAAAGCTTGAGCAAAAATATTTTCCATATCTCCAAGATGAGGACTAATGACAGCGAACCTTCCAATAGATAAGCAGAAGGTTGACTTCAAGTCCGCCCCAAAACCTAATATAGATTGGGCAAGACATTCTTCATCCTCCCTTGTTGCAAGCGCTACGGGATAGGGGGCATAACCTCTACCAATCCGCAAAGTTCTGGGAACTCCCATTATGAATCTCACAATGGAATCATCGCTCGGCGCAACTATTCTCCTATTATGCATTAGGAAATAGTCTGCGATACCTGCGAGCCTTAAGAGCGCTTCCTCATTTTCAAAGGCTAAAGGTTCTTCGGAAAGATTTCCACTCGTCATAACTAAAACCTGAAGAGTCCTATCCTCACCATCAGCCAAGGGGGTGTTGAACAAAAGAAGATGCAAGGGTGAATAAGGAACCATAACACCAAAAAGACTAGTTCTCGGCGCAACCAGAGGAGAAATCTTCTCACTAATTACGGTGTCTTTCTTTTCTAAAAGGACTATCGGGCTTATTGGGCTAGCAAGAAGAGCCATCTCATCTGAGTTAATTTTTACAAGCTGACTCAGAAGGGCAATGTCCTTTACCACTATTGCTAAAGGCTTAAAGCGCGCTCTTCTCTTTCTCTCTCGTAACCTCTCAACCACAGAATTATTAAATGCGTCACAGGCAAGATGAAATCCGCCAATGCCTTTAATCGCTAGAATTGCGCCATCGGCTAGAAGCCTTACCGCCTTTTCAAGCGCATCCTCTCTTTCCGCTATGATTTCTCCATTGGTATTTGTTAGGAACACCTGAGGTCCACATACATGGCAGGCGTTTGGCTGGGCGTGATACCTTCTATTTGCCGAGTCCTCATATTCCGCTCGGCACTCTTCACACATTAAAAAGTCCTTCATAGTGGTATTCGGTCGGTCATAGGGAAGAGCTTCTATGATTGAATAACGAGGTCCACAGTTGGTACAGTTAATAAATGGATAGCGATATCTGCGGTCATTCCTGTCAAGAAGTTCCTTTGCGCAATCATTACAAATGGCTGTATCTGGCGAGACTAAAGTGACTTCTCCTTCAGCTTCTTCGCTCTCTTTGATATGAAAACCCAAAAGACCCACAGGCGGAAGAATTTCCTTGAAGGAACTTGTTATTCGGGAGATGGGAGGAGCTTCGCTATGGACTCTTTCAAAAAAATTAAGACAAGCTTCCATCTCTCCCTCAACTTCACAAAGGACACCCGTAGTTGAATTTAGGACCCAGCCCGAAAGCTTCTCTTCCCTAGCAATGCGAGCAAGCGTTGGACGGAAACCAACACCTTGCACAATACCGGTGAAGTAGCACCTTAGGCGAACAACATCTGTATGAGCCTTATCAGTCAACAGGAAAGATTATACCTTGCCAGAGATCATTCTTGACAGCCAACGCCGTCTATGATATATTGACTGACTGGCCAGTCAATGACTGAACAGTCAGTCAGATACAATAAGCTTTTTTATAAGTTTATCCAAAACGTTTATTGAGACTAATATGTCGCTGAAAGAAAAAATTTCAGCTATGCCTGAAAAGGCGAGAGAAATACTTACCGCAGCATTACCCATCTTTGCGGATAAAGGATACTATCAGACTACGATATACGATATCGCACACCGCGCCGGTATCGCTAAGGGAACCATTTACTTATACTTCTCAAACAAAGAAGACCTTTATCTAAACCTTCTACTCTTTGTCTCGCATCAAATTAACGAGGGTATCAGGAAAAAGATTCAAAGTGTCGAAGACACTTGGGAAAAACTGAATATCGCTATGGATATTCACTTCTCCAACCTTATCAGGTTCAAGTCACACTATTTAGTAACAGATTCAACATTAGCAAAGCCATTTAGGGAGGCGGAAGCTTTTCGCCTTGCCAAGATAGAGCATATAAAAATCTACGAAGAAATACTTGAACAGCATTTTAGAAAACTCGGCTTAGGTGCCCCATTCTCTTTGCGAACCGCAGCGCTCATAATTACTGGTGGTCTTACCAGTTATGCTCGCTTTCACTTCCTGAAAGATTATGCACCTAGCCCGGCTGAGTACCTTCAGGTATTCAAACAAATCATCAGAAATGCTCTCGTAATGAAGCCATCAAGAATGAATTCTCCTACCACTTTAAAGCCGAAAAGGGGGAAAAATGAATAAGGTTTTTATTAAAAACGCACTTTACCTTCTGCCTATTTTTTATTCCTTCTTCTTAAGTGGAAATATGAGCAAGATTGCTTATTCTGAAGATACTTTGACTAAAGCGGGAGAGGTAAAAACCTCACTTTCCACCGAAGCTAGCGATACGCACAACGAAGTGACCGATCTGGGCAAGAAGGAGGAACCAGGCGCAGAGGACGTAAATGAGGCGCAATCCAGCATTACTCCCACGGATTCTCATACAACCAAGAATGCGGTCAGAATAACAATTGAGGAGCTCATTGATATTGCGCTAGCGAATAACTACGACCTTAGAATTAAACAGAAGGAGGCTGAAACCGCTTTCTACGAATACCTGAAGATAAAGGGTGAGGCAGGACTGAGTCTTGATTTTACAAGCTCAATCACACGAAGTGGACCTCTGGTGAAATTTAAGTTTGATGCCGCTGGGTCTGAAACAACTTTTCAGAAAGAGGTGATTAGCAGGTCATCACTTCGCTTGTCCTATCCACTCACACCTCTCGGCAATCTAAGTTTAGGTGAAAAAGCAGCAGAGGCAAACTACCTGGCAAGGCAAGGACTTGTAGACAAGGAAGTTGCAAGCGCAATCACCGAAACCTATCAAGGCTACAAGAGCTATCTCATTGCCGAACAGGGAGTCGCACTAGCGGAGGAAGCCCTAGTTCTTGCGGAGGAACAGCTTAAAAACGCCACATTGCGCTTTGAGGAAGGCATATCTCCTCGTTTTGAGGTAATTCAAGGTGAAGTTGCGGTTTCAGAAGCCAAGGAAAATCTCATAAGTGCCTACAACACACTTGCGCTTGCCAGAAGCTCGCTCTTTCTAACGGTCGGTATAGATCCCTCAAATTACTTCAATGGAGCGGATGTTGAAATTACTTACGATGCCTGGGTTGATTCGCTAGTTAAACAAGTTTCAGAAGTAGTTTTACCTCGGCTTGATGTTCAGGCGTTAACGAATTACTTCCTTGAAAGTACTCCCGATTTTCGCTTTCTCAAGAGCAACATACTTTCGCTTGAGGCTCAACTGGGCGCAAGAAAGCGATCGCCTATTCTCAATCTAACCGCAAGCTATACACATCAAAGTGGGTCAAGCTTCCAGAAGAGCAACACTTGGGAATACGGGCTAAGCGGAACTTTTAATCTTTTTGATTCAGGCAAGACTGAGAATTGGTTAAGAGCAATCAAAGCCCAGAAGGAGCAATTTGAGCTATCTCTTGAGCGTTACAAACAAGCCTTTGAATTAAGTATTACGGACAAGAAAAGCCAATTGGAGAGCGCGGTTTACGGTTGGCAAACTGCTAAGAATACCCTCTCCCAAGCGGAGGAGGCTCTTCGGATGTCTAGAATAGGATATGAAGAGGGAGTTGTTACCCACGCTGACTTAGTCTCATCACGCACCGCATACCTCTCCGCAAAGCTAAGAGAGTTCTCACAAAGGCTTGAGATTCTCTCAGCTTATCATTCGCTGCTAAGAGAAATTGGTATGACGGATGCAAGCTTATACCTGCCAAAGGATGTATCTGACTTTTATTGGATTCCAAGACCGATTGAGGAGGGACAGAGTGAGCAGAACAGCTAAAACAATCATTCTAACATTCGGAGGTTCACTTGGATTAATAATTCTTTCAGGGCTCTTCGTTGTCGTGAGAAATTTCCTGAAGCCCGAGGTAGTTAAAGTGCCACCAATATCAGTAGAGACTATCACCTCAGAAGTAAAACCTTTTTATGAAACCTACGTTTATACAGGAACGATAGTCGCAGACAAGTCAACGGTAATCCCAGCGCAGATTGAGTCCACCGTGAAAAAGATATTAGTTGACGAAGGAGATAATGTTAAGGGTGGGCAACTGCTAGTTGTTCTGGATGATGCCCAGTATCGTAATGAAGTCTCAGTCGCCAAGGCTTCGTATGAAATGGCAAAGCAGTCCCTAGCTTTAGCCCGTTCCGCGCGACCCGAACAGATAGCTCAGGCGGAGGCAAATTATCGCTCCTCAAAAATCTCGGCACAAAATGCACTAAGACACTATGAGAGAATGAAGGTGCTCTTTAGCGAGGGGGTTATCCCCAAAGCTCAACTGGAATCAGCTGAGTCGCAGTATGAAAATGCTCAATCTCTATTGACATCTGCTGAAGAGGGCTTGAAGATGGCGAGAACTGGCGCCCGAGCTGAGGAGAAAAAATCATTACAAGCGGCACTTGAACTAGCGTCCGCACAGCTTCAAATTGCGCAAAGGCACTTGAGCTATACGCGCATCTACGCTCCCTATGACGGAGAGATTTCAAATAAAATGGTTGAAGTAGGCGATTTTGTCGGCAAGGGGCAACAGGTAATTGAGATAGTATCTTCAAGAAATTTGAAAATTGAGATTTACGTGCCATCAGAAAAGGTGGGGCTACTTGAGATTGGGCAGAGTGCTGAGGTAAGAGTTGAGAGATTGGATGAACCTTTAGAGGCAACCATAACTAGTATTGTCGAATCCGCTGACCCTCTCACCAGACTCTTCAAGGTCAATTTATCTTTGCCTTACAGGACAGGGCTCCTGCCAAACGATTTTGCCGAGGTGACGCTTAAGTGGAAATTGGGAGATGGAACGGTTGTGCTTCCTGCTTCGGCAATACTCTCGCCAGGCACGGAAGAGCCATACATCTTCGTAGTTGAAAATGGGAGGGCAAAGCGCGTAAACGTAACTCTAGGTTTGAGAAACGGCGAGTGGGCACAAATTCTTCAGCCTCTTAAGGGCGGGGAAGAAGTAGTCGTATCTGGACAAAACTTCCTTACGGATGGTTCCCTAGTCAATGTAAACACTACTTCAAACATTGAGACGGAACTTGAAAAAGGATCTCTCAGGAATACGGAGTAACTTTATGAACATCGCTCAACTTTCTATTAGAAGACCGGTATTTGTCGTAATGTTGATGCTATTTATGGTCGTCTTCGGACTTGTCTCCTATCGGCGATTGGGAATGAATATGTTTCCGAAGGTCGTCTTCCCCTTTATTACGGTTACAACTCTCTATCCTGGTGCAAGCCCAGACGTTGTTGAGTCACAAGTCACTAAGATACTTGAGGACAGCATTGCGATTACAGAAGGAATAGACAGAATGTCATCCTACTCCATGGAAGGCGTGAGCTTGGTGTTTGTCGAATTCGAATCCGACAAGGACATTGATGCTGCGGCTCAAGATGTTCGGGATAGAGTCAGCCAAGTATTAGATGACCTGCCGGACGATGCTGAGGAGCCTGTAGTTGCGAAGTTTGACGTGAATGCAATGCCTATCCTTTACTTCACCGTATCATCCGAAACGATGGGGCAGAGGGAGCTACGAGACTTTGTTGATAAACGTATCAAGAATGTAATTCAGCAGGCGCCCGGAGTTGCAGAGGTTACTACCTCGGGAGGGCTTGAGAGAGAGATACAGGTGATTCTCTCGCCATCAAAATTGGAAGCGTTCGGCATGAGCCCCGCAGTAATTGGTCAAATGCTTGCTCTTAGCAACGTAGACTTCCCAACAGGTTCTGTGAAAGAAGGAGGACTGGAGTACATTCTGCGTGTTCCTAATGTGTTTACGAGTGTTGCTGATATTTCCGAGACTGCTGTCGCGTCAGTATACGGTAAGACAGTAAGGCTTAGGGATATTGCAACTGTAATAGATTCTCAAAAGGAGAGAAAAACAGATGCACGCCTTAACTCTAACAGCGCTATCCTCCTATCAGTTATTAAGCGAGGGGACGCGGACTTAGTTTCCACAACCAACAGCGTGAAGTCGCGCGTCGCGGAAATAACAAGGGAATTGCCAGCGGGGATAAGTATAAACCTTGTCATTGATTACTCAAAGTACGTTGTTGCATCCTTAGAAGATATAAATGTGAGTATTGTTCTCGGAGCTATCCTTGCAAGCTTGGTCGTTTGGCTCTTTGTAGGAAAGATGCGCTTTACCATTCCAATAACTGTATCAATTCTTGTCGCGGTCATCGCGGATTACGCCGCTGTAAACTTCGCAGGTTTCACGCTCAACTTTATGAGTATGCTGGCGTTAGCGGTGGCGGTTGGCCTCATTGTGGACGATTCAATCGTTGTTCAAGAGAACATCTTAAAGGAGTTTGAATTAACCAACAATGCGGAAGAGGCAACTATTAAGGGAAGCTCTCAGGTGATGTTAGCGGTCATCGCTTCTACATCAACTATTATCGCTGTTTTTCTGCCGATTGCCTTTATGAGTGGGATCATCGGACAGTTCTTTAAGGAGTTTGGTATCACGATTTCCTTTGCTATTGGCATATCCACCATAGTAGCGCTAACCCTTATTCCACTTGCCTTTTACCAGGTTAGTACTCGCCCCTCTATTGGAAAGAGAAGACCACTATGGGTAAAACCCATTGACTTTCTTTCAAGGGCTTTTGATGGTATTCACAAATCTTTTGTAAGAGGTTACTTAAACGTAGAAGAATTCTATACCAATATATTGAGAAGCGCATTGAAAAATCGCGCTAAAGTGGTGGCAGGCGGAGTGCTCTTCTTTCTTCTTTCTATTCCTCTTTTCATCATATCGGAAGTAAGGTTTACGCCAGAGATGGACCGGGGACGTTTTCAGGTTTTCATAGAGCTCCCGGTGGAAGCACCACTAGAAAGAACTGACGAAATCGTGAGGCAGGTTGAACGTATCGTTGCTTCACTTCCAGAGGTTGACAAAGTGCTCTCAGTCATAGGCATGAGCTTCGGAGGGTTTATGGGCGGAAGGGAGCAGGGAAACATCGCTCAAGTTTTCGGCGTGCTTAAGGATAAAAGAGACCGTAAATTTCATTTGCGATGGTGGGGGATTGTCCCAGTTCTTTTCAAGTACACCGATATGGACATTGTGGAAAAGGCGAGAGAGAAGATTAGGAGTATACCTGGTGCGAAAATTTCTGTAAGTACTGAACAGATGGGTGGTAGAGCGCATCCAGTTGAGCTAGTATTTTCTGACCCGGATTATCAAAGACTCAGGCGTGTCACCAAGAAGGCACAGGAGATACTTTCCAGCATTAAAGGAGCAATAAACGTTGATAACACCGAACGACCTGGCAAGCTTCAACTAACCATCAAACCTAAAATTGAGAGAATGATTCAGTTAGGCATTACACCAGCGGAATTAGGTCAGTACTTGCGCATTTTGTATGAGGGAATAAGTTTTAGCAAGTACAGAGAGGGTGGAGAGGAGTATGATATTACACTCTTATATCCTGAAAACGAAAGAAGAAACCTACAATCGGTTAGGTCTATCAAAATCATTTCACCACGCCTGAATCAACCTATCTCTCTAGAAACAATCGCGGACATAAATCTCTCTCAAGGTCCTTCTCTAATCCAACACTCTGACAGGGTGCGGTCAATTAACGTTTACGCAGATGTCGCTAAAGGCGTAGGAACTGGAACCGTTCTTGCAAAGTGGAAAGCTGAGATGAAAGAGCAAGGCGTCATCCCCTCAACAACCAAAGTGACCCCTATTGGAGAATCGGACTTGATACAAGAGATGTTTGAACAGTTTTTACTAGCGTTAATTCTTGGAGTAATCTTTAGTTATATGGTCTTGGCAAGTCAATTTAACTCTTACAAGCATCCATTAGTCATAATGATGAGCGTGCCACTTGCCACAACAGGCTCTCTCCTTTTCATCGTATCTCTTGGAAAGAGCTTTAATTTAATGAGTTTCCTTGGCATTGTGATGCTTACCGGGCTAGTAACTAAAAACTCCATACTACTTATTGATTTTGCCAATCAGGCGAGGGTTATGGGACAAAGCATTGAGGATGCGCTTGTGTCCGCTGGCAGACGAAGAATGCGACCTATCCTAATGACTAGCTTTACCACCATCTTTGCTCTTCTACCCGTGGCGTTTGGGCTTGGTGAGGGCGCAGACTTCCGAAGCCCGCTTGCGGTCGCTGTGATAGGCGGAATGGTTTTCTCTACTTTATTAACACTCATTATCATCCCAGTCGTTTATGTGATTGTTGAAAACTTTAGCCTTGCTAGAATAAGAATACCTAAAAGTATAAATTCAAGCCACGCAGAAGTGTAGAATAGGAATAGCTATTAGCGTTAAACCTCTTTCAATGAATGAACTTCTAAAGCTTTATAGGGATATCGCGGATTCAAGAATTCTGCAAGACGTTCCTTCTCACCTTTTTTTTAGAGAGCTTAAGATAGCTGAACTCACTCTGAACCTAGCATCCGCACTTGGATTTTCCGCTACAAGCCTTAAGCGGATTAGAGACCTGATACCTTTTGTCCCGCTGCTTTTTCTGCCTGAAATGCAATTGGGAAGAAAACTGGGAAGCGCTGTCAAGGAAAGAGTGTTTGATATGCGACTTGGGAAGAACATTGTTAAGGAGAAGGAGCGAAAATGTTGGGAGGAAATTCTTAATCTTTGCGAGAGCATATATTCCACGAAGGAGGAACTTCTTCTGCCTTATCCAAGCGTGCAGGTGTTAATAGAGCAGAATTCGGTGAAATTGATAATCCCTGAGGAGGAAATAGCTATTCCTAGCCTGAAGCCTCC
The DNA here is from genome assembly GCA_037441675.1 of Planctomycetales bacterium. GTDB lineage: Bacteria > 4484-113 > 4484-113 > 4484-113 > 4484-113 > JBBIRS01. The sequence continues at coordinate 182,241 of JBBIRS010000002.1, forward strand.
GCTGGCAGAAAGGATAACCGTCCTAAGTACCGGGAAATACTTGGAGAGGTTTACTCCTGACAAGCGCTATCTTCTTCTTTCCCATCACGACCCTCACGGCTTTGGGATGATGATTTCCACTTATCTTACTCTCAAATCACTTGGGGTGACCGACGTTTCTTTTCTTACGGGCTATCAAGAAACTGGAGATTACGGTAAGTTCTGGAAACGAACATTTCCTAGGCTAGTTAGTGAGGGGAAATATGCTGAAATAGTTCTACTAGATTTGACTGTATATGCCCCGCATCCAGAACGAACACTTAACGCACTTTCCATCGCGGTAAGAAACGGAGTGGGTGTCACGCTTATTGACCATCATCAGGATACCTCTATTTGTGCCCGAGCTCTTTCTCAAACGGGAGCAAACGTTGTTCTTACGGATATCCCGAGTTGCTTTCTTGGTGGAAGGATTACGGAAAAGAACCTTCCCTACGTGTTGCTTGGAGCACTTGGGGACAAAGACGTGACCATTCGCCATCCCTTGGCGTGGAACAAAACTCTCCCGGATATATGCATTGAAACAACTCAAGTCCTGGAAAAATTATCAGATATTATGCTGACATTATCACCACCCCCAAAGGAATTCAGGAAGCTCAACCTATTCCCGGCTGAAGAGTTGGTCTCAAAGGCAGAACTTGGCTTTTTGGCATTTTCTAAAGCCATTGAAGAAATTGTTTCTTGGGGAATCCCCGTTTATAAGAAAGACGTGTGCAGTTTTGATCCCAAAGTTCAAATCCAGGATAATGTTTTTTACTCTGCGCATTTAGAAAGCTACCTAATTGGTAAAGTTCTAATCGTCAATCAAGCGCTAAGGACAACTGGAAGGAGATGGTACGACATACTAGAAAACGAACTTTTCAAGAATGAAACAGCTCTTTACGCCATTTCTGGTCGCTATTTAACTGGTTTGGGATTTAACTTCCTTTGCGTAAAGAAATGGTCCGTGCTTATCGCGCCTCCGCCAATTTGCTTTCTTACCCAGAGGTTGCGAAAAGGAGGAAAAGGAGTTATAGGCCATCATAATGCCTTTTGGATAACAGTAAGTGAAGAGCACGTGATAAGTGAGCTAAAAAAATTCATATCAAACATTAATCGTTACTTCGGATTATCCTCCCGTGGTGTTGTTCAGACTCTCGTTAATCTGATTAGAAGACTTTTGAATGATAAAAAGGCTAGAGACGCAGATTTAGACACTTAAATCATATAAATCTTCAACCAGATAAATCTAAGAACATCCAAGCAAAGAAGAGTCAAGCAGATAAACTTTGTATTGAACAGCTTTAAGATTGCCTTAATCTATACTGATATACATTCAATACATTCAAAATAATTTGGAGGTTCAAAGATGAAGCTAGCAATTGAAACAATCCAAGGAAGTGTCATCTACCCATTCTTGGCATCTTTAGTTCTCTTTGGCGTCGCAAGTTTCGCATCTGCAAGAGAGATAGGAACGGTCAAGGACGTATCCCTAACCGTTTACAATCAAGACCTGGCGCTTGTTCGTGAGATTCGCGGGTTTGATTTTACTCAGGGATTGAATTTCTTAACGCTTACTGGCGTTGCCAGCAGGATTGACCCCACAAGCGTCCATTTCAAGCTACTTTCAGATTACACATTCTCCCTTCTGGAGCAGAATTATGACTATGACCTCGTTGGAACAAATAAGCTTTTGCAGAAGTACATAGGAAAACGCATCGCACTTGTTGACCCGAAAGATGGCACGCGTAAAGATGTGACGCTACTTTCAGTTTCGGATGGAATAGTCGTTGACTATGCGGGGAAGATTCTTATCAATCCGCCTGGAAATATTGAGCTTCCTGAACTTACTGAAGGCTTACTTCTAAAGCCAACGCTGGAATGGCAGGTTCTTACCGAGAAAGCATTCTCTTCAGATGGCGAGCTTTCCTATCTCACGAGCGGTCTCTCGTGGATCGCAGATTACGTAGCTCTTCTTGAGGATGACGAGAAAACCGCTGAAATGGAGGGTTGGGTTACGCTCACGAATAACTCTGGCGCTACTTACGAGAATGCCAAGCTCAAGCTAATCGCTGGAGATATTCACCGAGCGCCAGCTCCAAGAGCAGTGGAAATGGCTCAGCTCCGCAAAACTATGGCGGAGGCGGATATGGGTTTCAAGGAGGAGGCTTTCTTTGAGTATCACCTTTACAACCTTCAGCGCAGAACTACCATCAAGAACGCTCAGACGAAGCAGGTATCGCTACTCACTGCTAGCGGAATACCGATAAACAAAATTTACACTTACGACCCTGCCTGGCGAAGCGAGAAGATTGAAGTGCGAGTTGAATTCAAGAACAGCGAAGGCAATCATCTAGGAATGCCACTACCCGCGGGACGAGTGCGGGTTTTTAAGCGCGATAGCGAAGGCATACCTCAACTCGTAGGCGAGGATTCCATTGACCACACTCCGAAGGATGAGATGGTGCGCCTCCTTCTTGGGTATGCCTTTGACGTGAAGGGTGAGAAGAAACAGGTTAGTTACACCGACAAACAGAAGGGTTATACCGCAAGTTATGAAGTCTCCCTACGAAATCACAAGAAGGAAGCGGTTACGATACTAGTGTTGGAGCATCTGCCATATGCAAACTGGAAGGTGGTTGAGGCAAGCCACGATTATAAAAAGCTTGATGCGCGGACGATTGAATTTACAGTTAAGGTACCCGCGGATGGTGAGGTGAAACTTAGCTATACAATTGACGCTTGGTGGGAGTAATCTTTCGGTGCAGTCGGTGCATATCATTCTGAAGGCATCACACTGAAGAGGTGCTTGCTTGCAATTGCGAGATTTCCTAAAATTCTGGAACACGCCCGTCTCGGGCGTGTCCTCACCCACCCTGTAGGGCGGGGACGCACCCTGCCGAATACGGCGTCATATGAGTTGATGCCCTAGAGAGAAATTCTGTCGCAATTCAGAATGGTGCCCCGCGGTGGCGGGCAAGCCACTAGATGACAATTCTTCCGCCCGTGTAGATTTGCCTGTCCCAAAAAACAAAAAGCCTGGCACTGACCTACTCTCCCACGGAGTCTCCCCCGCAGTACCATCGGCCCTGGCGGGCTTAACTTCCGTGTTCGGGATGGGAACGGGTGTTTCCCCGCCGGTATGAGCACCAGACAATAGTATTATATATTCCTTCGAGTTTGGAAGTCAAGAGCGTTGGGAACGATGATTTAACGTTCCTTGCAAAACGCTCTGCATTTAGTTAACTTAGTTGATTGTTAAGCATTGTTTAGTAGTTTGACGCGGGTATTGGTAAAATTCGGAGAATAATTTATACTATGAACTTGCATGATGATACTCAGTCGCAAATTTCTTTTAGCGGGTACTATACTATATAAAATTAGATAGGGACGGGAAAAAGATTATGAAGGAAGGATTTTTAATAACGCTTCAAAAAGAAGGGAAGATGAGGCTCTCACCACGCATATATCATCATCCGCACTTAAAACTAGAAACCGAATCTGTCCAGCAGTTGAAAAATGCTTCTATGCTTCCCGGGGTTATCGATGTTTTTGCAACACCGGACATTCACGTCGGTTACGGTGTTCCAATAGGATGCGTTATTGCAGCGACGGATATAGTATGCCCTGCGGCGGTTGGTTATGATGTTAACTGCGGAATGAGACTCTTGAAAACTCCTCTGCTGGCTAAGGACGTGGACGCTAAGCGAATTGCCAATGAAATTGCTAAGAAAATTCCTCTTGGCGAAGGCAAAGAAAACTTCCAATTGAGCAAAGAACAGTTCAAGAGGTTAATCGCTGAGGGGGTTCCGGGGCTCGCGGAAATACAAATTCCCGCGCTAAAAAATGCCCTCAAGAATGATGTAAGTTTGGTGGACGAGCTTGATCACATTGAGGACAGTGGAAGCCTGCCTGCTGACCCCGATAAGGCGAGCGACACCGCAATTGAACGCGGAAGAAAACAGATTGCCACCCTTGGAGGAGGCAATCATTTTATTGAGCTACAGATTGTGGAGAGAATAATTGACGAGACGACCGCTAAGCATTTTGGGCTTTTCAAGGACCAATCTGTAATTATGATTCACAGCGGAAGTAGAGGACTTGGACATCAAATTGGTGATGATTATATGAGGCTTGGCAGAAATATGGCTGAAAAGGACGGAAGATTTCTGCCCAATAGAGAACTGCCTTATTTTTTCCTTCACGAAAAACCAGCAAAGGATTATCTAGACGCAATGAACGCGGCGGCGAATTTTGCCTTCATCAATCGCCATTTGATGGGCGTTCTAGTTAAGGATGCGTTTCTCACGCTCTATCCGGGCATTAAGATAACTACTCTTTACGACCTGGCACACAATATTGCAAAGTTTGAGGAACACAAGGGAAGAAGGGTTTTGGTTCATAGAAAAGGTGCAGCAAGAGCCTTTTCCGCTAAGAGGATGAAAGGAACTCCATTTGCGTGTGTTGGTCAACCTGTCCTGGTGCCTGGCAGTATGGGAAGCGCAAGTTATGTTATGGTTGGAACTGAAGCTAATGAGGATACCTATGCCACCATAAACCACGGGGCAGGAAGGCAAATGTCCAGGGTTGCTGCCTCGGGCAGAACTAGACGTGGAAAAGAGTTAAAAGGCAGAGAATCTCTCATCTCTGACGAGGAATTTTGGGAATCAATGAAGGGAATCCATTTGATAGCTGAAAATATTAAGACTGCAAAGGAAGAAGCGCCGCAGGCTTACAAGGACATCGACCTTATAACTGAAGCAATTCTTGAGGCGGGATTGGCGAAGGCGGTTGCTAGGCTAAAGCCTCTAGCGGTCCTTAAGGGTTAGCTTTACTCTAAAGTTTTAGCCTAAGTATTTTTACACGCACTTTTACAGCTATTAGCAAATTTTATAACTGTCAGAGGAATCTTTAAGATTGCTGTTTCTCTCTCTGAGCCGTAATTCATTTCAGAGGTATAATTTCTGGGGAACGTTTTGAAGGGAGTAAAAAATGTTTAATTGGAATCATACGTTCAAATTATTGATAATTTCTCTCTTTCTTCTAATAATAATTTCCTGTAGTAGCAAAGATGCTTCTTTTGAGCATAAGATAAGTGGTGAGGCGAAAGGCATTGCCAATGAAGTATCTTTATCTCAGATACTTAACGAAATTGAGCAGGAGCACGTGCCACCAAATGTTGATGCAGGAATCGTAGGTGACTTGAAGAGGGAACTAATCAAGGAGCTAACAGTTCTAGGCAAGAACAGGTTCGTTCTTAAGCCGGTGGACAACCCTAAGAGCGCTGTTTCAGATTTAAGGCTATTCATTGAGCTTGATGGTAGAGCACACTTTGAATGGACTTACGCGAATCTGGGCGACTACAACCAGGACGGCGCAGTTGATATCAGAGATGTCTCGCCTCTTGCGTCTCACTTTAGGGAAAAAGTATCGGACAGCCCAACACCAGAGCTGACCGCCTGGATTGATGGTGATGATAATGGCGAGGTAAATATTTCCGACGTTGGGATAATTGCTAAGAACTTTTTTGCAGAAGTATCATCTTACGTTCTTGAAGGAAGCGAGTTTGAAGATAGAGGTTTCCAGCCCATTGAAGGTTTAGAAATTTCTCTAAACGATGCTACGGTTGAACCCGGGGCTGTTAAGCGGTTTAGTTTGGAAGTCCCGTCTCTGGACTTTGGCTATTATCGCGTTGTGCCGCAGGATAGCCTGGGAAGAGATGGACTTCCAAGTAATGTAGTCCCATCTATCGCTGAAGCTCCTCTTATTGAAAGTGTATCACCATTAGGCGGATTGACTGGAGAACTTGTCACATTTTCCGCTGTGGTCACCGGGACAGAACCAATCATTTATAATTGGGATTTTGGAGGAGGGGCGGAGCCGAATACTTCTGAGGAAGCCAATCCAACTGTTACCTTGAGCGCGCCCGGCACTTATGATACCGCACAACTAACTGTGAGAAACATTGCTGGTGAAGACACATTTAATTTTACAATTATCGTCGGTGATTTGGGCGGGCCACCCGTCATCCAACAAATTATCGTTCCAAGTGGACAAGTTGGTGACTCGGTTCAATTTAGCGCAGTAGTTGCTTCCGACCCGCCGATTATTTCCTACACTTGGACATTTAGTGGCGGAGTTGATGTAACTTCCTCCTCTGAAGCTTCTCCCACGGTGACATTCACTGAGGCAGGCAATTTTTCTGGAAATCTACTCGTTGACAACGGTAAAGGTACAGACACTAGGGATTTTAACTTCACGGTTAATGAATCGCCTCCACCACCTTCTGGACCGGATGTGGTTTCAGTTTCGCCATTGCAAGGATTTGAGCTTACCAAGTTGCTGTTTACCGCGGAGGTCACTTCCAGTGGAACCCTTACTTACGATTGGGATTTTGGTGACCTAGGATACCCGCAAAATTCAACTGAGCCATCCCCAACCGTATTACTAGGTACATCGGGACCCCACCAATGCAGTTTAACGGTTACCGATGAGTACGGTAGCGATTCTCTTGACTTTACTGTAACTGTTGATCGTGCTAACTGGACGATAGTTAATATCGCTAGAGGAGGACCGTACCTTGACTTGGAAATCGTTAATGGCAGACCAGCGGTAGCTTTTCAACTACTTGAAGGTGGTATGTCAGATCAAAAATCATACGCCGCCTATGCCATTAGCTCAACGCCTGATGGAACTGGCACATGGACAATGGGAAAGATAGACACACAAAATATTTCTGGTTCATACATTTCACTAGCGGTTGCAGATAGTAGACCTGCGGTTTCCTATCAAGCGTCCACGGAAACATTTTCAGGTTTAAGATACGCTATTAGTCCAACTAGCGATGGACTGGGCGGAAGCTGGACAATAAGCACGGTTGTTTCTGGTTCATCCGTTGGATATTACAATTCCTTAGCGGTTGTAGATGGCAGACCTCGCATCGGCTATTACGACATGTCGAATACGCTGATTATGTTTGCAAGTAACGATCAAGTTGATGGACTTGGAACTTGGTCATTCTTCACAATCCAGGACACCTCAGGCGCGGATATATGCTTAGCGGAGATATCCGGCAGACCCGCTATGACCTATCTTCGTAGGACATCTCCCCCAATTAGGAACCTGCTTCAATACGCGATAGCAGATAGTTCGGTAGGTGATAGATGGTCTTTGAGAAGAACCATTGACAACGGAGGTGGAGTTAATGATGTTGGCGCTACATCTTTTCTCACCACTATTTTTGATAAACCCGCGGTTAGCTACTTTGACATGACTAATAGAGACCTGCTATTTGCAATTTCCGATGATAGAGTAGGCTCAGGAACATGGAGTATCTCCACTGTTCACAGCCAAGGAGATGTAGGTGGAAACTCCTCGTTAGCATCTGTAAACGGTTATCCAATGATTAGCTATACCAATATTAGTGGGAACAACTCTTTATGGCTAGCTATGTGCTCTGAACCTGATGGAAGTGGTGGATGGGCATATGCCCCCGTGGATACCCGACAAGATTCTGCTGGTGGAAATACAGTGATAGTTGATATAGGTGGCAGGCCGGGTATCGCATACAGCCCCACCGGCGACGGACAGGTTAGATTCGCTTTAAGGGATTATTGAGATTTAATTTTTTGATTCTCCGCTACACTTCGCGAGAAGCTTCTGCTAGGCATTTTTGCTTGGTCATTAAAAATATTCGTTTTAATTTATGTTACACTTTTCACTAGATGAATAACTCCTTAAGCACTAAACTTAAATAAGAGCTTTGACGTATCTTGTAAAATTATACTTTAGTAAAAAATATGCCTACACTGAATCTAAGCAAAGAGGAATTAATTGAAAGGAGTCGCCTAATAAGGCACGACATACTTATTAGCGTAAATGCCGCCCAAAGTGGACATCCTGGTGGACCACTTTCTGCTGCCGATTACCATACTGCCCTCTGGATGAACTATCTAAACGTGGATCCCAAGAACCCATACTGGGAGGAAAGGGACAGATATCTCCTTAGCAACGGTCATTGCTCCGCGCTCAACTTTGCTCTTATGGCACATAGGGGATTCTTCTCTCGCGGTTATCTCTTGACTTTTCGGTCACTGAATTCACGTCTTCAAGGACATCCCAGCAGTGTTAAGCTTCCTGGAATAGAGGTTGGAACTGGTTCTCTTGGGCAAGGGCTCTCTGTGGCTCACGGAATGGCTCTTGGAGCAAGGATGCGCGGAAGACCCGATATTTTGTCATTTTGTAACTGCGGTGACGGTGAATTGCAAGAGGGAAACATCTGGGAGGCAGTGATGCATGCAGGCCATCGGCAGACTGACAATCTAATTCTCAGCGTGGATTGGAATAACGCACAGATAGACGGTTATGTGGAGAATGTCAAAGGAGTTGAACCGCTTGTGGATAAATTTGAGGCTTTCCGATGGAGAGTTTTAGTTGCGGATGGCCATAATATGGATGAAATAATAAACGCTTGGGAGTGGGCAATTGATGGTACCCCAAGGTGTGGAAAGGGTTGTGGAAAGCCTTCCGTTATACTCTTCAAGACGGTTATGATGAAAGGATGCCCATCCTTTGAGAATATTCCCGGCTGGCACGGTAGACCACCAAAGGATGATGAGCTAATGATTATGCTATCTGAGCTTGGCTTCAAATATACAAACGTCGAAGAAGCTAGAGTTTCCCTTGGAGAACCAATATACGATGGTTATGGAGCGGAAAATGGGCATTAAGACTGGAACTAAAGTAAGATACAAAAACGGAATTCTACCTAGTAGCGAGTGGAAACTGGAGTTAACCAGAAAAGCCTACGGCGAAATGTTAGTAGAATTAGGGGAGAAAAACCCAAACATTATTGTTTTAGACGCTGACCTAGCAGAATCCACCTACACCAAATTCTTTAGAGAAAAATTCCCAGATAGATTTATTGAATGCGGGATTTCGGAGCAAGATATGATGAACACCGCTGCAGGGCTTTCCACCTGGGGCTTTATTCCTTTCCTGTCAAGTTACGCAATATTTTTGACCGGCAGAGCTTGGGATCAGATGCGCAATACTATAGATTACTCCAACCTCAACGTTAAGATTGCGGCTGCGCATGGTGGTATTTCGGTTGGAAAGGACGGTTGCTCACATCAGGGTATGGAAGACCTTGGAAATACGCTCAGTTTAGTAAATATGACAGTGGTAGTGCCGGCTGATTATTGGGAAACTCGGAAAGTTATGGAATGGATTCCAACTCACAAGGGTCCGTTGTATATGCGATTAGGGAGGGAAAAAGTGCCGATGGTTACCACCGAAGAAACTCCCTTCCTTCCCAAGAAAGCAATTGAGGTAGTGGAGGGAAGTGATGGGACGTTTATCAGTTTTGGGATGATGATGAGCAGAGCGGTTCAGGCTGCAGAGCTGTTAGCTGAAGAGGGTATTTACTCTAGAGTACTTAATATGCCAATGATTAAGCCCATTGATGAGGAAGCTATACTAGAGGCGGCACGAACCACAGGCGCAATAGTCACCATTGAAGAGCATTCCATTTACGGTGGCTTGGGCTCAATCGTGGCACGGATACTAATCCAGAGTAAATACCGCGTCCCCACTAGAATAATTGGAATACCGGATATATACCTAAGAAGTGGAGATCCGGAGGAATTACTCCAAATCGCGGGATTAACCGCTCAAAATGCTGCTAATAAAATGAAAGAGGCATTGAGAGAAGCAGGCTAGCAACTTCGTTGTCAATGGGCTTATAATCATAACGTGTTTCTAGGGTTTGCTAAGAAACTTTTCGCGAATTCAAAGATACAAGCAAGTGAATCGCTACTCCCACTTTTAACAGCTATATTCATTCTAACTGTAGTTTTTTTGTTTGCATTAACTTCTGAGTTCATCCCAGCCAAGATTAGCAATTTACAAGAAGCTAATCGCTCAATCAAATTAAGTTATCGTGGAATTGAAAGAGAAGCGATATCCCAGCTAGAAGCTGGCTTGAGAGCAGATGATAATCAGACTGTATTGCTCTCGGCAATATCTCTTGAAAGCTTACCCATAAAACAACTGAAGGAAGAGATGATTAGCTTGAAAGAGAGAGGTTTTGAGGAAGCTTATATCCGTGTACTGCCTGAACTTTATGCGTTAAGTTATGAAAAGGCCTTAGAGGACCTTAAGAATTATGCGCTTTCGGATGAATTAACAACTACCCAAATAGCAATTGAACAGCTAGCGCGCCTACCACCGCTAACAGCTGTAGAAGAACTCCAAGAAAACCTTTCAATACCCCACGACCAAATGGTATATCACGTTGGTAGAGTACTAAGAAAGTGGCGAAGAGCCAACGATAAACTACTTGACCTGCTGAGGACTATTAACAAAAAAAGGTTTACGCCGGAGGGAAGGCTTTACGCAGCGATTACTCTAATCTCTCTAAATGCCTATACTGACGAAGCTTGGAAAACTATTGATTGGCTGGTTAAAATCAAAGATGAAGAGAACGCGAACCGTCTTGCCCTATATCTTGGAGATAGGAGCGATCCCCAATCTTACAAGGTTTTGCTACAAATGCTAGAGGATCCGGAAAATAGAGTTCCTGCGCTGAGGGCTTTGGTGCATTACGATTATCCTGATAAGGTGGACAAAGTCAGCAAGTATGAAATTCTTGGAAACACTTATCAGCGATTCCTCGTGTTAATTAACTTAGCGAGTAGCGGTGAAGAATTTCCACTAAAAGATGCTTTTGAAAGGCTAATTGAAAAACATTCAGCTGTTTTATCAGAATTTACTACTGCACTTAGAGAATGGGAAGACCCTAAAGCGCTCCCATATTATGATAGAATGGTAAAGAAGAATCCATCTAGGATAGTGCGAGTTGGGATATCTCAAAATCTTAGAGCCTACCCATTGAATGCTCGCGCTATATTTCTTGCTAGAAAACTGCTGGAGATGAGTGAAGATTCCTCTGAAACAACATTTCACCTGAAAACACTTGGACTAATCGGAACGCGAAGGGAGAAACCGCTCCTTTTTAACATCCTACGCAAATCTAAGGATACGCAGACTAGAATTGTCTCCTCTTGGGCAATACTTAATATAGATGCTGGTTTGCCCATAAACACTCCATCTCAGCCTTCTATATGAATGCTTCCTTTAGTAGTTTATGAAAGTAAAAAGAATTAATATTGTTCAAGCCAAAGGAATTTTAGGATAGCAAAATGGAATGCGTTTTCATCACGCGCCGTGAAGCTTGTTTAAGTGAAGTATTATTCTGATTACATGGAGAGTTAAGGATGGACATTCAATCAATTAAAGTTATTCTTGTGATAGTCCTTCTTTCCGGGATTGTTGCGATTGTGGGCGATCGCATTGGAAGAATTGCCGGCAAAAGAAAATTAAATTTCCTTGGCATGCGTCCACGCCTAGCCTCCAGCGTCATAGCCGTCATTACAGGTATCCTCATCGCAGTCGGCACAGTTGCAGTCCTTGCCCTTTCCTCTAGAACTGTTCAGGAAATGCTGTTCCACTTTGACGAGCTCAAAGAAGATGCTAAGAAGCTAGAGATAAAAGCCCAACAATTAGAGAGGGAAGTTACAAGCTTGGAACATCAGCGAGAAACATTAAATACGGAATTAGAAATTACACGCAAGTCTCTCGCTTATAGCCAGAAGCAAGTGACCGACTTAAACTTTCAAATCGCAAGTACTAATAAGAGATTGGCGAGCATACGCCTAGATTTAGGCAAGGCGGTATCTCAGTTAGAAGAGACAAAAGGGAGGCTTATTAAAACTGAGGCAAACCTCAAGGAAATGAGAAAGGAAGTAAAGGCTCTTGAAGAAACTAACATTTTATTGAAGAAAGAACAACAAACGCTAAAGGATGAAAACGAAAGGCTTGAACAAACTAGAGCCAATCTAACCGCAGCAGCTAAAGAACTAGAAGAGAAGGTTTATTCACTGAGAGAAGGAGAAATAATGCTCTTTTTCAACCAGCCTCTAGGGTATGTTAAAGTTCCCTCTGAGGCGAATCTGCCACAAGTGCGTCAAATTCTTCTTGATTCCCTCCAACAAATTCAACAAAACTTAAAAACTAAAGGATTGGAACTTGATGAAAAGTATTCCGAACTACTAGCCCCTATACTTGATGCACTAAGCATGTTAAATCAGGACGCAATCGTCATTATTTACTCAGCCAGCAACGTACTACCAGGAGAAAAGGTCAAGGTTGAGTTCGAGATAGCTCTGCATAAGCTTATTTTCCGAAAAGGAGAAGTTATAGCTAAAGTTAGGATTGAACCAAACATTAAAGGCAGTGATGTAGCCTCATTGCTTCCACCATTATTAAAAACAATTAGGAGCATCGCAATTGATAGGAGGCTCTTGCCTGATATAGATACTGGCGAAGTCGGAACTATCTCTTCAGATGATATTAAGGAATTGCAAGACCTACTTGATAGAACCAGTGGCGCAAGAACTCTAGAGATACTTTCGGCGAAAGACATATATACCACCGACAAATTGGACAAATTTCTCTTCAGAATGCAACAGATAACAAATTAGCAATGGTAATTTCAGCGCTAGTCTAATGGTAATTCACAGAGGATACACTCAAACTCTAACTTACTAAAGTTCCCACCTTCTCACCACTAACTATGCGCTTTAAGGCACCCTTTTCAAAGATGTTGAATACAATTAGTGGTAGGGAATTATCCTTGCAGAGAGTAAATGCGGTTATATCAAGTATCTCCAGCCTATTCTCAATTGCTTGGCTAAATGTTATATTTTCATAGAACTTGGCATCGTGGAACTTTTCCGGGTCTTTATCAAAGACGCCTTTAACGCGAGTTGCCTTAAGAACTACATCTGCGCCAATCTCAAGTGCCCTTTGAACTGCGGCGGTATCGGTTGAGAAGTAAGGTCTTCCCAGTCCACAAGCGAGTAGAACTAGGCGCCCCTTCTCAAGATGATGGATGCATCTTCGCCTAATGTAGGGTTCTGCAACTTCATCCATTTTCAAGGAGGAAACTAGGTGAGTGGTAATACCCCTCTGTTCAAGCTTATCCATAAGTGCCAGAGAGTTAAGCATTGTTGCAAGCATGCCCATATAATCACCAGAGGCGCGGTCAATCCCAAGAGCCTCCAACTCCGTACCGCGAAAGAGATTGCCCCCACCAACCAGAACTGCGATTTCACATCCGGTTTCTTTAGCGGAAATGATTTCTTGAGCGAAGTAGTCAAGCCTCTCATAGGATATGCCTATTCTTTCTTCCCCTGCAAAGGCTTCACCCGATAGTTTAAGTAGAACCCTCCTGTATAACATCAAATTTAATTTTATCAGATTTTTATTCCTTGCTATAAAGGTATAATAGGAACTGGAAGGAAGATTTAGATAACAGGTGGCAATTGAAAGGGAAGAGGCGTGTGGTAAAATTTGAGCCATTAGCTCAGTAGGTAGAGCACCGGACTTTTAATCCGGGGGTCCCGGGTTCGATTCCCGGATGGCTCAAGGTTAGCCCCCATCGTCTAGTGGACTAGGACACCACTCTTTCAAGGTGGAAACGCGGGTTCAATTCCCGCTGGGGGTAGAACTTCCTTTCAGGTTTTCTCGCTCAATCGTTGCAAAAAGTCGAAATGCATACATAGCACGCTCTTACGATTCCAAAATAGCTTCGGAAGGGGTATCAAAATCTCAAGGATTACGCCAGTTTGAAATTAGGGGCTTTGAATAGGCGATTCTACCGTTAAGCGGAACCTAAGGATGGAACCATCAGGGCGTATCACATCAATGTCATCGTCCCGCCCACCACCGTAACGTGCTCTTAGTTGACCATCCTGATACTCTTGTTGATTGAGCAAGTCGCAGAGAAACTCAGCAAAACTATTGGTATCAGTTACCAAACTTAAATTAAAGATAGGCATTTATCCTTCCTCCCAATTTATTCCCATTCACGGGGTAAAGTTATTTTATCAAACAAAAATTCTAATAAAGCATTAAAACGCAGTATCAACTCGGGTTACAAGCTGAATGAAATATAATCACAGTTCTTAAATAAATTATTAATAAAAATTGATTCCTGGTAATACAAAAGGACATCTCAGCAGTTAGAGCTTATCAAAGTTAATCAATCACCTTCAATTTCTTCGCTAGTTCAAGCTTGTCCTTGTCCTCAAGATAGGAGGGATAAAGTCCCAAAGCTTCCTTAAGGTATTTTTTGGCATTCTCGTTGTCACTATTTAGATAGTAAGCGTAGCCTAAATCCCAACAATTCTGTGGGCTATCTGGGCAAAGGGCATAGGCAAGTTTCTGATAGTGAAGCGCTTTCTCAGCTTCTCCTTGCAATTCAAAGATCTCTGAAAGTAGCCCGTAACTAATATCCCAGTTAGGGTTTAGCTCTATAGCTCGATTGGCAAAGAAAGTTGCAACATCATACTCGCGCCTCTCTTTTGCAATAAAAGCCAAGTCGTAAATGACCTTTTCTGAATCGGGTCTTGCCTCCCGCGCCATAAGCGCCAATTCCCTGGCGGTACCATAGTCCTTGAGGCGATAGGCATAATGCTCAGCTGCCATTTGATACGCCCAGAGATTTTTGGGATCAATTCTGAGAAGTTGCTCAAATACTGGTATTTTCTCTTCTGGTGGAAGTATCATCAAGCGATGGAAAAACTTTAACTCGAAGAGTTGGAGCCCAACTTGAAGACCCTTAAGCTCGCCTTCTGCAGGCTCGTGTGAAATGAAACCTAGCCTCTGCCTCATCACCACGTGTTTTCTTTTGACAAACCGCAATCTCTCCACCGCCCCCCTGCTAAGCATTACCTGTGTGACGCGTCCAATTCTTGCGTAACCCTCAATTCGTTTGGCGAAATTTATGGCAAATCCCTCTATTCTCTTTTCTCTATCTCCACGCTCTCTGAGAACGCAAATCCCTCGATGAATGCCAATACCTAAATCAAAGGGTAAATGACGAGCCTTTACCCTTTCCATATTCAGGGGAGTAGAAAGCCAAGAATTCTTGAGCAGAATAGCGGCTCTCATTGCACCAAAGAGAGCGTGGTCACATATAGCACGGCTCTCAGCCTCAAGTTTCAACCTTTCCTCGCTCTCAGGGGGAAGGTTTGCTATTCTTTCATTTCTCTCCAACTGTTTGGGGTCATAGAAGAAAACCGCAAGCTGATCACCTGCTACAGACTTCTCTGCCACGGGATAATCACCAGCATCCGCGACCGCTTGCAGTAGATGTTTTTGATACTCTTCAATTAGCTCGTCATAATCCCAAAAGTCAAGCACAGTAGAGATTCCAACGGAGTTGATGAGGTCGGCAAATAGGATAGTCACCTCCACGAGATTCGTCCGCTCCACCTTGGCTGGCATAAGAGTAGTTTAGCATAGGAAGATTATTTCAGGCGCCTAATTAAGGGAGCTGGTTTCTCGTTAACGATACTTAGTTGATTTCTTCAAATTCTCCCGTATCAATTCAATATTGAACGCCAGACTTAGTAAGTTGGACTAGCAGACATACGATAATAAAGCTATCGGTTGATTTTGAAGCGCAGGTTTATCCTTAACTGGTCTAAGCACAACACAGGAATCTTCACTCTGGAGGGCGAAGAGCTTGCTTTCGCCCTACAGAGAAATTCGGCGCTAAGCGATCCCAATAGAGATACGAATTTAAGGTTATAATTTATTTGGAAGCTAAGCAAGCTTTATGTGGTTAGATATTAACTTTTGGGCTACGAATCCTTTTATACCTTGGGACAGGATATTCAGTGGGATAGTCCTTCTAATCTACCTTTATCAAATCTGGTGGGTTTACAGAGACGCGGAGAAGAGGTATTTTTCCGGCGTTTGGTTTGCCCTTCTTGCCGCGATCGTTCCGCTTGGTGGTTGGTTATTTTATCTCCTTTACCGTTCATCCTCTCTCCCAGAGTTAGATTTACTTGAAATAAGGGAAAAACTTCTTGAGCGCGGAAGCTCCATCGATTATGAAATTTATCTCGCTAGACAAAGACAAGTCGCAATAGAGCGGTCACTCGCGTGGGTAAGGGGGTTTCTCAAGCCACCCCAAAAAAACTTATCCGAAATTAAGGTTCATAGTTATCCAGATGAGATAATTCGCTCAAGAGAGAAAGAGTTACTGAAATCTCGCAAAGAGAATGCAAAAGAGAGTTTTGAACCATTTTTAAATTTTGTGGAGAATATCGCAAAGGGAATAGTGTCAGCTTTTAGGCAGATAATCGCACCAAACTATATGAGTGTTCGAAAAAAGCTTAAGTTTTACGATAAGGTTAGAGAAGCACCACTCGTGGATGAAGATCTGGAAAATCTGTTACAGTCAGGGCTTTACATTTTGGCGAAGGAAGATTGCCAAGCAAAGTTAAGGCTCGCATCGGAACAAAATGACGCAAGGAGAATGCGCACTTATGAAGTGTATTTAGCCAGAATTAATAGGCTGATTAAGGCTGAAAAGGAAGAAGCGAAAGCATAAAAATCAAGGAGTTGCATTTTCGGAACTTCACTTTTGGCTTTAGCGATTAGCTAAACATTACTGGACTGGGTTGAAGTTTTCTATCTCACGGTAAATTCTTGATAATCAGGACATCCTGCCCGCCACCTCCATCATCTTCAACACCAACCGGATTCGTCTCACTGCCACTAACTGTTCCGGTTGTACCGTTGGGGTCTGTTATGTCAGCTGTTGCATCCAACAAGTTTTCCGCAGGAATGTTTTCCTGAAGTGTTACATCTGCCCAAGTTCCGCTGTTGTTGGCGCCATAGCCGGTGATATATATATTGCCATTGCCATCAATGTGAGTGTCAACTCCAGACTCGTTAGCCAATGTGCCCCAGGTTTTGGCTAACACCAAATTGCCGCTTTCATCCGATACTAGGAAGAAAAGCTCATAGTCACCAGTAAAGCTGTTACTTTGACCAGCGAGGTAAATATTCCCGCTAGTATCCGAAGAAACGCTTTCAGCAAGATCTTCGCCCGACTCGCCCCAAACCTTCTGCCAAATAATATTGCCGTTGGGGTCGATACTTATTAGGACAGCATCATTACCCCCTGCGCCGAAACTATTTGTTACACCTGAAATGTAGATATTACCAGAGCTACTTAAAGACACTCCTGTTCCCCTTTCCTGGGAAGTTCCACCCCATGTTTTAGCCCAAATAATGTTGCCAGATGTGTCTAGCTTAATTACAAGAATTGAAGAACCACCAATACCGATAGATTGCGTCCCAACTGCGTATAAATATCCGTCATTTGATAACACTATATCGTCTATTTCCTCAACTATGAGTGGGCTTCCCCACTCAGTTTCCCACCGAACTGCGCCGGTGGAGTCATAGCTAAGCACGAGGGCATCTATTACTCCAAGTCCAAAGGTTACAGTCCCACCTATATAAAGATTACCCGATGTATCACTCTTAACACAACGGAATGAATCCGCAAATCCTGCGCTCCAAGTTTTTGCGAAGTCAAAATTTCCATCAAGGTCATATTTCATTAGCAGAGCTTGCTGTCCAGGAACGTCACCGCTTTGCGTTTGCCCGACCAGGTAGAGCCATGAGGAACCTACAATACTTCCACCTAAAACCTGGTCCAAGAAGTTTCCACCCCATGTTTTCGCCAATTGAAGAACGCCACTTCCGTCATACTTTAGAATGAGCACATCACCACCGTTTCCAAAGCTTGTCGTGTTTCCAAAAATGAAAATGTTATCAGACTGGTCAACAGCAACTTGAACTGCACTCTCATCCGCTAATCCTCCCCAGGAACGAACAACTGATGCCGGCGTCGCAACAAAATCTTGCCCAGTTACGTCTGTCCCAGATACATCTACCGATCTGGAAACTGGCTCAAAAGTGTAGCCACCCTTGGATGGCGTTAGCGTATAGCTTCCATTGGGAACGGTGAAAATGGTGTAACTACCATTCACGCCTGTAACTGCAAAATACCCCCCAGGCTCAAGAGACATAATCACGCCTTGCACACCCACACCAACCTGATTCACCACAGTTCCAGAAACATTGTATGTTGGTGGTGGAGGAGTGGTAACAGTTATTCGCCTTGAAGCGATGCTTGATAGCCCTTCAGCATCGGTCACGCGAACTCTAACGTCATAGATTCCCACAACGTTATACGTGTGTTGACTGGTAGGAGTTAAACCCGAGTTAAAATCCCAAACTCCGTCTCCCTCCCAGTCCCATTCATAGCTAGCGATGTTACCGTCTGGGTCTGTGCTAGCGGAAGCATCAAAATTCACACTTAACGGCACATCGCCAATTTCAGGATTTGCGGAAAGTCTTGCAGTGGGAGGACGGTTTGGTGATTGCGCTACTGAGATAGTCACTGTGTCAGATGCCTGCAATCCTCCATTATCAAAAACTGTGACACTTGCGTTAAAGTCTCCGCCAACGTTGTACACAAAGGTTCTACGTGGGACGCCAGTCGTTGCGTCAACTGTGCCATCACCATCAAAATCCCACTCGTAAAGCACAATGATGCCATCTGGATCTCTACTTGTGCTTGCGTCGAAATCAACGCTAAGTGGTGTCGCACCGGAGAGAGGATTTGCGCTTAGACTAGCTATAGGTGGAATGTTGTCTCCACCGGGATTTATGGCTGTGATGGTCACTTGCGCTTGCGCCGAAGCTCCAAGATTGTCTACAACCGTTACTACTGCCCGAAATGTTCCTGCAGTGTTATAGGTGAAAGATGTTGTCGCATCCCCTGCGCTTCTATCCATCGTGC
The DNA here is from genome assembly GCA_037441675.1 of Planctomycetales bacterium. Taxonomy (GTDB): domain Bacteria; phylum 4484-113; class 4484-113; order 4484-113; family 4484-113; genus JBBIRS01. The sequence continues at coordinate 200,989 of JBBIRS010000002.1, forward strand.
CATCTCCATTAAAATCCCATTGATATAGAATTATCTGACCATCAGAATCACTACTGCCTGATGCGTCAAAATCAACTGTTAATGGAACATTTCCGCTGGTAGGATTGGCATTTAATGATGCAGTTGGAGCCTGATTTAGTTCAATAATGTTAGATAAATCGCCTAAGTTATCACTATCATCGTAAGCTCTAACCGCGACAAACCGATATGGGAATGAGGCAAGTTCAAAGGAGAAAGTTTTAAGCTCACCGGGGGAAGGAGGGCTGAATTCAACTCGACCCACCTCCGTAAAGGCTTCTGGGGCATTCTCGTTTGCGCCTAAGACGATGTATCCTGCTACGCGGCTAAAAAAGCCACTCGCAATCGTTGCAACATCCCTTATATCAATGCTATCATCACCGTTGCCGTCAATTGCTTCATCCACTGCGTGTTCCCACTGCCCATCAACTTTTGCCTCAAAAAAGTGCTGCGTCAAAGGCGCAACGTCTGCAATGCTTACCACACCGTCCTGGTTATAATCCCCTCTATTCTTGTAACTCCAAGAGATAGAAATTGGATTACCGCCAGAAAGACTCAAGTCATTAATGGCATTTTCGTTACCGGAAGGAACCTTGCCAACGAACTTAAAACCCTCTAATGAAGAACCGCTAGGAATGGTTTTGGTTCTTGCTTCAGCTTCTCCAAGCAACAAAGTTTCAAGCTCGCTCTTAATAATTGAAAAAAGAGCATCATCAACTTCAGGCGGTGCCTTTAGGGTTGAAAGTTCCGCCAATGCATCTTCAAGCAAAACTTCATCCTTAGAATCTAAAGCTGAAATAGGGCTTGTATTAACAGGGCTAGGCTTGCGAGAACTTCTACTCTCGCTCCCAGTAAAATCAATACCCCTTCCACCACAGGAGCTAATCGTGTAGATAATAAGAAAATACAAGATAGACCTTAAGCCTATCTTTTTCATCCCTAAAAAACTTCTTCTCACCCAACAATTCTTATCCTTTCCGGCTATCATTAACATATTCTCTAAGTTTTCTAATTTTATTCAATTACATAAAGTAATAAGGCAGGATTATTATTCCTTTTCTTCGGGTTTTGAAACAATTCCCTCAGTTTCAACCTGTATGGGACCTTTTCCTTTCTCCTTAATTGACTGCCATTCAATATAAGCAAGAATATCCGCAAGTTCCTGGTCGGTTAGTCTGTCAAGAGGGAAAAATGGCATTTTCCCATATTTTAGCGAAGGCTGAACATGCTGAGATTCAGAGTTCAGGGTCGGAACCTCTTCACTCTCTTCTGCGATACTCTCTACATTTTCAGTTCCACTCAGAATAGAGTCCTTGCCAGCAGATGAAGGTCTTTCTTGGTCAATTGGTCGCGATGAATTGTCACCAGCCTTAGAATTCAAGCCTTCATCAAGTGCAGACGCAGTAAGCTCAGATTTTACTCCTCTAACCTTTTTAAAAATGAATTTTAAGTCTGTCTCCTCATCAAAGTTTAGAACTGGCGCGGAACCATTCTCTCTGTGGCACAGAATACATGCGGACTGATACAGTTTTTCGCCTCTTCTCGCATCTCCTGCTTCCGAAGGGAATTGCTCCTGTTTTTCGATAACAACCGCGGGTGAGTGAGCTTCTGGACTAATGCTCTCCAAATAAGAAAAAAGCGCGGTCATATTCGGGTCATTCGCATCAAGGGGCTCAACTTCAAGCCAAGCAACTAAGCAGGTGTTGATAGCTCTTATTAATGCATCACCATTTTTGCCTTTGTAAGCGCCATTGAAGTAGCTTTCCCGAGAGAAGGAGTTCCAAAGAGAATGGGCAGGTCTTAGATAGCCATCTGTTAGCTCCTCCTCATCAAAATTTGCGTGGCAATAAATGCAAGCGTAAGCGGTATTTCCAAAGGAAGAGTAAAATAGGCGCTTCCCGTCAAGGACTACCTGCGCTTTGTTATCAGACTCAGCAAAAGTTTCACTTGGTTGACTTGCATCTGAGGGGGAATGAACTTGCTCAGGCACATCAGCGCTTGCGGATAATGTTTGTTTAAGAAGCCCTGGCGCGCTAAAGCGTATGACAAACACCGCAATGGCAACTAATAACAAGAGTAGTCTATGTCTTCTTGCCAATTCTCATCTCCCACAATGAATTGTAACATAGGTAATGAAATAATAGCGCAAATTTTTCTGATGAGATATTGTAAGGCTCTGCAAGGATGAATGAAGTTTGTAAAGGCTAGGTGAGGGAACCTGAGGATTGTAAGTATCAGGGAGAAATCACTCCGCTGGAAAGGTAGTGTAGGGCGACCACCTGTGGGTCGCGGTCGCCTCATTCAGACTGTAGGGCGGGGTTTTATACCCCGCCGAATTAGGAGTCATACAAGTTGACGCCCCGCCTATTGCGGGCAAGCTTAAAGGGAATCTCGGCGCGATACAAGTTCGCGCCCTGCAACTCTACCGACTGATGCTAACTCCTAATAGAAAATGGCAAACTTGAGATTACCGTTTGTATAGTCAGAGTAGCTAATTGCGGGATTTCCGTTAACTACCGCAAGTGAGGTGTACTCGCCCACATCACCAGCGCTATCAACGGTAACGATGTGCCACGCCATGTTCACGGTTATTGGCACGTAGTCAGTATCTGTTGAGCCATCGTCGTCGGTGATGCGGACGGTGGCGTTGTAGGTTCCACCGCTGTTGTAAGTGAATTGGACTGTGGAGTCGATGCCTGAATCGTAGTCGTAAGTCCCATCACCGTTCCAATCCCATTCAAACTTGGTGATGCTTCCACCGTCGGGGTCGTAACTTCCCGAAGCGTCAAAGTTTACCGTCAGGGGAGCATCACCAACCGTTGGACTGGCGGAAACAGACGCGATGGGTGGTTGATTCGTGGCGTAACCAGTATCAGGTGAGCTCCTCGGTCCTTCCCCGTCAGGCACTAGAGCTGAGACTTCATAGATAAAGGTAACGTCATTGGTTACTGTATCGTTGAAAATAGTTGTGGGCGCAGAAACTGTCCCACGCTCCGAACCATCGCGATAAATCTTGTATCCGCTTGCCTGAGGAACCGCCTGCCAGCTGACAGTGATTATCTTGCTCTGGGTTCCATCGGATGCGGAGACGCCCCGCGGGACGCCAATCGCCCGCCAACCCTCCGCACCAGAGCTTCTCTCGCTTCGCTCACTATCAGGTCCCGAATGAAGCGCTTCTACAAAGTAGAAGTAGTGAACACCACTAGTTCCACTCCAGCCCGCGGTGGTGTCATCATAGCTATTGCTTGGCGCTGGAACTTCAGTAATCTTTACCGCATCGCTTCCATTTGCGAGGCTTTCCCGGTAAATCCAATACCGAGTCGCATTATTCACCGCATTCCAGCTCACTCGGACATTCAGCGCATCAGTCCCCTGAGTAGCAGTAACTCCAGTTGGAGTTGAAAGACTGCGATGCCCATAATCTCCCATTCCTCGTGGCTGTTCAACTCCAGAAATAACCGCCGAGACTGAGTAAAACCTTGGCGTATTCCATGGAGCGGTGGTATCGGAGAAGGTTCGTGTCGGTGCATCTACCTCGCCGATATTCTCAGGGCTCGCATCATTCTCATCAAGTCCGCGGTAAATAATGTACCTTTCCGCCAAAGGCTCCTCGCCCCAGGTTAGCTCAACTCTATCAGGAAATGTCCCATCACTAGCGATAACCTGACCCTGCCCGAGACTCGACCTCATTCCCTTAGCAGGCTGGCTGAGTGGACTGTCAATGTCCTCGCCAATCGCCTGCACAAAATACCACATCGGAACGCCAAACGGTGGCTCCGTATCAGCATAACTTGTATCAGCGGAGGGAAGCTCAACTATGAGCTGAGGCTCGTCTGTCTCGCTTTCCGCTCGATAAAGCCGATATCCAGTCGCACCCTCAACCGTACTCCATTGAACGAGGATTAAATCCTCATATGTTCCATCAGAAGCACTGACACTAGGCACCGCAAGCAGGCGCGTTCCCAAAATGTTACTAATTCCACCAAAGCCCGCATCGTTCCTTGCGCGAACCCCATAACGATATGTCTTGCCCGGCGTCCCTGATGTGTCCTTATAGGTCACAGTCGGCGCATTGATTCCAGCAAGAAGTGTCGGCGAATCCTCTGTATCTGGGTCTGCCCGCAAAACTTGATAGAGAAATGTGTCAGGGTCAGGGTTGTTATCCCAAGAGAGAGACACGCCCGAAGTATCCTCGCTAACCAGCAAGCCGGTAACAATCGCGGGCTCGGTTCTATACCGATAGCAACATCCGTTATCACCGCCTCAACGGTCACGCCACCTGGGTCCTCCTCCGCCTGAAAAACTCTGCGAAGTAAAGACCCAGACTTAGGAACAATCGAAAATTCCGCCACAATTCCATCGGGAGTCATCGCTGAAGTCATCCTTGCGCTACCCTCATTCACCGCAAGAACAGTAATGTAATAGCGATTTCCAAAAGACTTGAATCGGGTTTTCAGGGTTTCCGACCTCACTTGAATTAGCACATCAACATCGGTAAATGGTCCAAACCATCGCCAAGAACCAACGGAGTAATCCGCCAGTCCCACAAAATACGCAAGCGGAACATCCTCATCCCGCCCGCCTCCATACCTCGCCTCCAGCGTGTCAATCAGCGTTCGCAAAGGTTTCGGCTCAGCTCCAATATCCTGCCCATACATCACATAGGAATACTCCCCAACCTCGTATGCCCGCAGGCTCACCCTCGTCCCTTCAACCTCTATCGCATATTCACGCTCGCTCGTCGTTCCAGTTCCGCCGGAAAGAATATCCGAGCCAAGGGTCATCACCTGCATTCCTTGAGACACGTTTCTCACCTTGTCCGAAAAGAGAGAATCAAGAGAAAGCACATCAGGCAGAGGTCCTGAGGAAGGTTTTTCTTGGGAAGCTGGCGGACTTGCGTTGCCCGCGCCAGCAGGCGTAAGCTAGAGTGCGGTAGGTCCTTTCCCTCCACCTCCCCCACAAGTGCTAGTTACTAGCGTAGTAAAAAGCAGACAAGTCAATAAACTAAAAGCCCTTCTTAATCCCGCCAATTCATAGCCAACTTTCCATTCTGTTTCAATCCTCATTTGTCATCATTCTCCTCACTGAGGCAACTCCTGCCTCACTCTAAAGTAAAGCTTATTTGATTCAATGGGCGCAACCGCACCTTTCTTGGCAATTATCCAGAAATCTCCCGCGAGCGCATTGTCAACCGTTAGTGCTCGAGGAACAGCCGCGGAAAAAGTCAAAAATGCAGGCGGAAAATTCTCAAAGAACACGTCCGCGCTAACATCATTTCCCAGCGGGTCCTCCACGATAAGGTTATATGTAGAACTAACTTCTACGACTAAGGGGTCCTCATTTGTGCCAGTTCCACCAAGTGGAGGTGTGGCTTGTCGGTCGACGCGCAGGCTAAGTGGTGTGGTGAAAAAGCGGACGAGTTTGCTTTCGTCGCCATACTCGTTCTCAGCTGAATAGGGCCGAACGCGGTAAATCCCCATCTCAACTGGTTCGGTAAGTTCGTAGGAAAAAGCCTTCCAGCCCGAGCCTTCCTTGTCAAAGGATGAAGTAATGGGAATTCTTGTTACTTCCTGCCACGAAAGTGCCTCATCAGACGAAACTTCAATAACATATCCGGTAACTTTGGAAAAGAAATTCACCGCAAGAGGTTGAACGTCCTGAATATTGATGACGACATCCATGTTGCCATCAATCACTATATCTAACTCATCCGTGGACGTTCCACCAAGCGCTTCGGAAGTGTGCCGAAAATGTAGCGCCAGTGGACGAACATCCTGAATGTCTACTCTGCCGTCCTGATTGTAATCACCGATGTTCTTGTAGCGCCATTCAAGTTGAAAAGTGCCTTCTACGTTAACAACAGCCAAATCTTCAACTTTATTCTGGGCACCGAGTGGAACGCGCGAAGAAAATTTTGATTCCCCAGATAAGATCAGTGCATCTTGAAGTGCTAACTGAATGTGTGCGAATTCGGAAGATTCAACATTTTCTGGAGAGGTCAGCGCCCATATTTCGTTAATAGCAGCAGAAAGCGCTATATCATCGGGCGAATTAGTTTGCATATTAGGGTCTGGGATTAAAGGTTCTTTAAGTGAACCCCTGAACCTGTCATCGCCACCTCCACAGGAAAAAAAGGAGAACTACCCCAATAAAAAGTAAAATCATTCTCATTTCTCCGCCTCCCTAAAAGGTTACTGGCGCCCCGTTGACTTAATTATTATAACATGTAATTAATAATTAGCAATTTTATGAGAATTTTATTCATTACGAGAGAACCTAAGTTTCGGCGTGAGGAACACTTGAAACGGTAAAAAATCAAGCAAAGGCAATAATCGGTATAATTTGTTAATGACCGAGATGAGGATAAACTCAACTGCATTTCAAGATGGGGAAATGATACCCGCTAGATACACTGCGGATGGTGAGGATGTCAACCCGCCTCTGGAAATAACAGGCGTTCCTGATGATGCAAAGAGCCTTGTTCTCATTATGGATGACCCGGATGCGCCGGTGGGAGTTTGGGACCACTGGATTGTTTTCAACATTTCACCAAGTATTGGCGAGATTTCTGAAAACTCAACACCAGAAGGTGGACTTCTCGGCAGAAACAGCTGGGGAAGGACAAGCTACGGCGGTCCCGCTCCGCCCTCAGGCGTCCATCGGTACTTCTTCAAGCTCTACGCTTTGGACACGACGCTTAATTTGTCCGCTGGTGCCACAAAGGCACAAATTGAATCCGCAATGAAGGGTCACATCCTCGAGGAAGCTCAACTGATGGGCAAATACACGCGGAGAAGGTAGATTGGTATCTTACTATCAGCTTTATTCTTATCCCTCCCTGGAAGAACAGATGTAGACTCGGGCTCCCAATGAATACTATAATCTGATTTATGATCATTGCGATAACGGGAACGAATGCGGCGGGTAAGGATACCGCGGCGGAATATCTTGTGAAGAAGGGCTTTACCCACTTTTCGCTCTCGGATGAGCTAAGAGAAATAGCGCGGGAGCGTGGGCTTGAACCGACACGGGAAAATCTCATCGCCCTGGGAAACGAGCTTAGGAGGCTTTATGGGACTTCATTTCTCACTAAGCGCATTCTGGAAAAGGCAAGCGGGACAACCCATATTGTCCTTTCCAGTGTGAGAAACCCTGGCGAGCTTGAGCCTGTAAAGAATACTGATGGCTTCCGCCTTATCGCTATTGATGCTCCCTCACAAGTTCGCTACGAGCGCGCAAAGGCGCGTGGTAGAATTAGCGAAAATGTAAGCCTTGAAAGTTTCATCCAGATGGATGCGGAAGAGATGCACGGAGGAGACACTGAACAAAATCTCGCAAGACTGATTGACATTGCGGATTTCAAGATAGTGAATGATGGAAGTTTTAATGAGCTTTACAAAAAGCTTGATGACGCTGTTGGTCCTCTTGCTAAGCCAAAGCGCGCCAGTTGGGATGAATACTTCATGAACATCGCCAAGCAGGTCGCCACACGCTCCACCTGTGATAGAAAACGCTGCGGTGCGGTTATAGTTAGGGATAGAGTCATTCTTTCCACGGGGTATAACGGTAGCATTATCGGACTTCCCCATTGCGATGACGTGGGACATATGATTGAAAACGGGCATTGCGTGAGAACTGTTCACGCCGAGATGAACGCAGTCGCGCAGGCAGCTAAGAATGGCGTTAATATCAACGGATCAACCATTTACATTACTGCCAGCCCTTGCTGGATTTGCTTCAAGCTCCTCTGTAACGCTGGTATCAAGCGCATCTGCTATGGCGAATTTTACAGAGATGATCGCATCTTTGAGGCAGCAAGGCAGGCAGGCGTGGAACTTGTGGATTTGTCACACACTCTCGCGGCAAACGAAAAAAAACTCAATCACTAAAGCTATGTATCTTCACCCTTATACCCGGAGAAGGATTCAACCTTTATATCCTGCGGCGAAATGCCCATTCCAAAAAGAAGCTTCATCATAGATCGAACCATATCCGGAGTTCCGCAGATGTAGAATATTGTTCTCCTGATATCCGAGATGTGCTCGTAAATTAAACTTTCGTCAATTCTTCCTACCCTTCCTCTCCAATGTGAGCTTGCTCCTTCCGGGCGAGTTATTGTAAATATTGCCTTGAAATCTAGAATTTTGTCACAGAATTCATCCCAATCTTTCTTGTAAAGAATTTCTTCCGGGGTTCGGGCGGAATATAGTAATGTAACTTTGTATGGCAGAGAGTTGTCCGCGATATACTTTAGCATTCCCCTATATGGTGTGACTCCAATCCCACCGGCAATAAAGATGAGTGGATGGCTCGTTTCATCTGGCAAGGTGAAATCGCCGTGGGGACCTTCTCCCAAAATTTTCTCGCCAGCGCTGAGTGAATTTATGCGACTTTTGAACTCGCTCCCTGTAAGCATTCTCATCGTGAAAAGAAGATAATTTTCTGTTGGAGAAGATGCGATAGAAAATTCCCTTGATAATGAATCAGTCCCAAATGGTTCTAATAAAATTTTAAGCACTTGACCTGGCTTGTAGGTAAATAAATTATCAGAAAATGAAAAGTAGAACGACTTAATGTCTTTCGTTTCAGAAACTGATCTAAGAAATGTGAGTTCATGTTTTGCTAGCCCACTACTCATAAATATAACTATCTGAAAGATAAGGAAACATTATTTCACAACTTAACTTTTTTTCAGAAAATACAATATTCATTAGGATGGAATTATATTTATTAGGATTGTTCTTCCTATTATCGTATACCTATCAAGGGCAATGTGGCTTTCACTTTTGAACCAAGCAGCGATTAGCATTTCTTAGGCTTTTATAGCCCTTGAATAAAAGTCAAAAGTGTAAAATAATCAGAAAAGGATGAAAGAGGATAAAAATATAATTACTAAAAAGAAGTTCTATTGTGGTTTTTCTTTAATTCTATTTTTACTTCTAACGATTTTAATGATATCCGCTTGTCCCAGACAATCCGAGAAATCAGCTCAAGAGTATGAGGCGCCAGATCATACAACAGCGAGCCCACCAAGCGAACCTGAAGAGCTGCCATCAGAGCCAGAAACAATAATGCCTGAGAAGAATGTCCTTAGAATTTGGTCTATTATGTTCGCAGATATGGGTATGATGCAGGCGAGGTACACCGCAGATGGCGAAAACGTCAATCCGCCACTAAATATTGATGGCATCCCCGAAAACACGAAGAGCCTAGCTCTCATTATGGATGATCCTGATGCGCCAAGGGGTACTTGGGTTCACTGGGTTGTGTTCAATATACCCCCTACGATAAAGGAAATCCCTGAGAACACAGTTCCTGAAGGTGCAGTCGTGGGCAAGAACAGCTGGGGGAAAAGCGCCTACGGCGGCCCTGACCCCCCAAGTGGAATTCATCGCTATTTCTTCAAACTATATGCCCTGGACACGACCCTTGACTTGGATGCTTCCGCAACCAAAGCTAATGTTGAGAAGGCAATGGAGGGGCACATTCTAGCCCAAGCAGAGTTTGTCGGAAAATACGGTAGATAAGATATAGATACTGAACGGTAGGATACTTATCAAGTATGCTTTATTAACTCGGCTAGACCTCCAAAGTGCGGTGACCCCTTGAGGCGGGGGCAATCTTGTATTCCCCTAGTTAATTTCTCTATCAGTTTTCGATAGCCTCAGCTCGGTATTTGTCACCTATTTTCTTCACCACCGCAAGCATTTCTATCGCGTGACGATGTGCTCCTTCAATATCACCCTTTGAAATTAGCTCATCTAGGATATAGCCCTCAAATGGCGGCTTGAACTCCCTAAGTTTTCGCTCAAAAGCAGACTCGAAAACCTCCTCATACAATTCACCTCCTCTAGCATCACCCTTATCACCAAAGATGGGGCTTTTAATTCATCTGTCCTGACTGGCGAATCCTTTGAAGGAATTCTATCCTTGATTACGAAGAGCCAAACCAATGCTGCCCCCCCCAATGCCCCTACCGCGTGTGCGTAAATCCCGAGATTCATATTCAAATGGAGGCTGATGAAGATACCTGAAAAGACAAGCTGAAGAATGATCCACGAACCATATACCAAATGGCAGAAATATTCCTTATGTGTGGCCACAACTTGCCGGTGTAGATGTGTCCGAAGCTGAAATAATCATACCACACAAGCGAGGTTATTCTTGCCCTTGGATAGAAAATTAAGTAAACTGCAAGACCTCCTAAGATTGCCCCACCTGCGCCTAATCCTGGTAGGTTGCTTTCATAGCCCAGAAGAACGGTGACAACGCTTGCAATAAGCCCACATAAAATGTAAAAGATGAAATTCCTGAATCTTCCGAGAAGCCATTCAACGTTGTCCCCGAAAAGCCAAAGGGCATACATATTTCCGAAAATGTGCCAGAAGTTCGCATGCATAAACATTAATGTAAACATAGTTATTCTAGCGGAATGGCTGTTCCAGGAACACTATCTACGGCAAGGATTCTCTTAGGAACTTCAGCCCATGTGTTCACGAAACCTTCAATGCCAAGGGGTGATGTCAGCTGAATGAAAAAACGAAAATGTTGGCGAGAATGAGAAGCTGGTTTACAACCGTCGCCGTGCAACTGGTGCGTAGTCACGAAGTGGTATGCCCATTACTGTTTGTAATCTAATATACCACTAAACGCACCTACCTTGCAAAATTTTTGTTTCAATTTGAAAAGCCTCAGGCTTCGTGAACCACTGTGGAGTTACTTCGCGGAGCAAAGTTCTACCTAAGTTTCGGTTAAGTTAGAATTTGAAGTTAAAGTCAAACTGCCACCTGCGGTAATCCTTTGGCGCGGAAAGGACTTTCTCATTTGCAAAGTACGTTAGTCCTAGGGCGGTGTTCTGGGAGAGTTGATAGGCGAAGCTGAATTTGTGACCTTTACCGTCCGTTCCACCACCTATAAAGTCTGAATCGCTGAAAGCTCCAACCACCGCATCCTTCTCAAGTCTGCGATACTCCCAACCGAAGCTCCAGCTACCAGGGGCCTTTAACTTTCCAACGGAAATGCCATAGAGGTAGCCTGTGTCGTTAGTATCTGCGTCCCTGTTCCTGACGTAGTTTCCGTAAATGCTAGTGGGGGTCTCTCCTGCGTTGAACCCGAATTCGCCGAAAAGCTCGAACTCATTGAAGTCGTTAGTGTAGTAAACATCCTTTACTGTTGGATCAGGGTCTGCGGTCATCGTGTTTCCAAAACCCTTGGTGGAATCTACCAAGCCCTTGTTTCCCTTCATATTGGAGTAATTATGGACGCCAGCGCCGAGCGTGAACTGGCTTCCGCCTGCGGTCTTGTGAGTAACTCCAGCCTGTAAGGAAAGTATCTTTGTGTCGGATGCGCCGCTTCTCTCTTCCGCCCAGAGGTAGCCCGCGTTAAGGAAGGGTTTCGTATTCTCGTCGGAACTCGCAATCTTCAGCGCAATTCCCTCGGGAGTCAAGTCGCTATCCCAGAGTAGCTGACTACCGCCAGGGATGAAAAAAGGATTGTTCATCTTTCCGCCAATCACGCGAACCGCAGCAGTCTTGCTAGGATGCCAATCGAAGTAGGCTAGGTCAAGCCCAAAATCCTTTCTGGTAAATCCACCTCCCAAAGTTTGGTTTGTAGAAACGGGGTCAAATCCGCCTGTGGAAAGACGAATTCCCAAATCCACTTGGTCGTTCACTTTGGCTCCAATCCCAAGCCTTAGCCTCATCCTATCCCTCTGGCGAAACTTTTTATCCTCCTCGTCAATTCCTTCAAATCGGAAACGGTAATCGCCTGAAATCTTCAACTTTTCAGCCCAAGCCGGAGCAAGTTTTACCTCTTCCTGCTTCTTGGAAACGCTTGCAAGCTCCTCCTCTAGCGCTTTGAGCCTGGCGGAAAGGTCTTCAATAATCTCTTTCTGTTCCTCTATAATTTTCCTAAGCTCTGTGATTTCCTCTTCCACATTGGAGGTTGGCTCTTCTTGTGACAACGCAGGAATGGAAACAAATAGTGCAATAACCAATGGTATAAGGTATTTCTTTATCATAATTTCCTCCTTGATTGCTATTTTTCTGCCTTGTTTGCTTTATGTGAAAAGATGAAAGGATTGCTTATACCAAATTATCCAACTTTTGCACTAAGGTGAGCTTAGAGTCTATAAAGTGCTTTTCCACGGTAACAACGGTATCCATCCACCTTTGTTGGCCACCAATCGGCTCAGGGCTGTTCGGAATAATCCAGTTAGGATGAACACCGTGATTCCCTTTCCACCAAATACGACCAAGGTCGGGCTCGTCATCCCTTCCAAAGGGGCTCTTCACGCCAGATGCATAGCGACCGTACTGCCAGTGACCTAAATGATGCGAAACGGCTATGACGCCTGGAATTATACCCTCGGTAATTCTTGCCTTAGTAACAATCTCTCCGATTTGGGACTTTATCCGTATCGTATCGCCATCGCTTATGCCAAATTTTCTCGCTGTTACAGGATTTATCCACGCGGGATTGTCATGGTAAATCTCGGTCAAATACTTGCAGTTTTGGGTTCTTGAATGCGTCTGAGTAACGAACTTGAAGGTCGTAAGAACAAGGCTTTTCCCGTCAAGATTTTCGTGTTCTGGAATTGGCATCCATGAAGGAATAGGTGGAAACCCCTTATCCGCCAAGAATTGGGAGTATATTTCAAACTTGCCGGATTTGTTGATTTTATCAGGCGCAAATCCTTTGTAGGCAACGCCATCTATCATCTGCCCTACGTACTTCTTATAGGCACCGGGAGTAGTCGTATAATCCTGTCCTGGCTCCCCTTTCCATATAACGCCAGTTTTCTCATCCACGATAGTACCCTTTAGCTCATCCTCGGAAAGAACTTTTTCAAAACTGCGATAGATGGGTTTAGCGTTCTTGTCATACCAAACACCGTATTTTCTCATAAAGTCAAAACCGCCAGCTTCTCTAACGCCTGGCGTGTTTCCGCAAGCATCACGCACAAACTCCTCGTGTGATGCAAATCCGAGGGGTCTGCCGACCATACCTGCAAGCTCGCAGGCAACATCAGCAAAGTCTCTCGCTTCTCCAAGCGGGTTTATGGCAGGTTGCCGAATGTAATACTCCGGAATCTGGTCGTAGGAAACATGGTCTTCCAATGTCCATCTTTCTGGATAAGTGGCATCAGGAAGAATCAAATCAGCAAGATGCGCTGACTCGCTATAGTAGGGCGTAACAGCAACGTGAAAAGGAACCAGCTCCTCATCCTGAAGAACCTCTATGTTTCCCTGACAGTTGCCATTTACGTATACAGGATTGTAACAGTATGTTATATAGACATCTGGTCTGCCGTTCTTGCCTTCCTTTATCATCCTAAAGACCTGATTGCTAACGTTATGAGTGGGATAGGCTATTCCCTCACCATCAAGGATGTTTAACGCCTTAGGCTTCTCCACGAAGTGGGGTTCGGGAAATGTGGATACCCACTTTGGCGCGACTGGTTTACACCTTCCGCCTTTAACGTCAATATTTCCGCAGAGAGCCTCCAGCATCAAGATTGCCCTTTCCGTTTGAACTCCGTTGTAGTGGGCAATCGCGCCACGATAGGAAACAATCGTTCCAGGTTTAGCTTTAGCGTAGGCAAGAGCAAGGCTACGAATCTTTTCCGCCTTCACACCACTAACGCCCTCCGCCCATTCTGGTGTGTATGGTGCCAGATGCTCCTTGAGCTGGGGAATTGTTACATTCGTCCACTTGTTTATGAACAACTCATCATAAAGACCTGCTTCAATCACCGAGTTCGCCATCGCTAGCACAACTGCTAAATCCGTGCCAGGCTTAATTGGAATCCATTCGGTTGATTTGGCAGCGGTATTTGAAAGCCGAACGTCAAAGGTGTAAAGCGGAACGCCTCTTGATAGAGCGGATGTTACTCGCTGATTAAAAACATTGTGGGAAGTATGAGTCTCAAAAAAATTGCAACCAAAGTTGAGTATAAGGTTTGTATTTTCAACATCATTAACGTCGTAATGCTTGCCCCACGTTAGCTCCTGAGCAACCCACTTGCCGCCTTCGCAAATAGAGGTGTGATTACCAATGGTTTCCGAGCCAAGAGCCTTCATAAATATATTTTTGAGGATGGTTGCGTGACTTCCTTTCATTCGGCCATAGTGGAACATAATCTTCTCGGGGGTGCCCTCATCCAAATTCTTCTTTATCCTTTCAGCGACAATTCCAAGGGCTTCATCCCAGGAGACTCTTTCCCACCGCCCTCCACCCCTTGGGGTTCCGTTGACCCTTCTCATCGGAAAGAAGATTCTGTCAGGGTTGTAAACTTGGCTAACAGCTCCATGCGCCTTATTGCATATTTTGCCACGAGTCCTGAGGGAGTTGGGATTTCCCTCCACGTGAGTTAGAATGCCATTTTTAACGAAAAACCAGAGGGAGCATCTAGTCACGCACTGCCAACAGGCAGAAGGAACCACACCGGGAGGAGGCTCGATCCACCCGTTAACTCCCTGCGAGTTAGAGTAACCACTAGCTGGCGGTGGCGAGACTAGATTGGAGGCTCCGAATGCTATGCGCCTTGCTAATGCACCTCCACTGAAAATCAACGGAATTATTGCAGATAAGCCACTTCTCAGAAACTCCCGCCTGTTAAATTCCCTTATGTTAAACGCACAATCATTCAAGCTTCTGTTGCGCTTCATCCTTTATACACCTCCCGTTCTGGTAAACGCCTTTGAGCTCCTCTTCAGTCATCCCAATGTAAAAACACTTCGGTTCTGTGTTGATGCTTTCATCTCTGTATCTAAGGCTAGGCAAAGTGAGAATACTCTTGCCTTCCCTTCTTGCACTGGCAAGCGCCTTTGAAATGTCGCTACTTGGATCATTCAAGTTCCCGAAGAACCGAGCGCTATGGGGGCAGGCTTTCACGCAAGCAGGCTTATCACCAGAATCCACTCTATGTACGCAGAGGGAGCATTTATTTGCCCGGTATCCGTTCTCGGTCTCAACGAGAGACCTTACCTGGTACGGGCAAAGGGCAACGCAGGCGCCGCAACCGATGCATCTATCGTCGTATGCGTCCATCAAGCCGTTATCAACCAGAACTAAGCCATCTGGACGCTTGTAAGTCGCTCGCTTTTCATACTCAATCTTCTCACCGTTTGGTGCAATGTAAAGCGCCTTCTTTGGCTCCACGGGACACCTGCTAATGCAGATTGGCCTCTCGCAATGGTTGCAAAGCCAGGGAAGGAATAGCCTCTTCACTGAGGGGAATTTGCCCTTCTCGTGGATTATGACTTGGTTCCTGAAAACTCCCAGTGGAACATCAAATTCCTCTTTGCAGGCAACCGCGCAGGCAAAACATCCCTTGCATCTATTAAGGTCTATGAGAAATCCATAACGGGGTTTCTTTGCACTTTTCTCTTTGGCAGTATCTGGGGCTATTACACTTTCAACCAGAACCGCCGCAGAACCCATCGCCAGGGCGCCTTCCTTGATGAACTGCCTTCTTGTTATTGAAGTTACTTCATCCATAGTGAAATTCCTTGTGATAAGAGACTCTTATTATAAGTTAATATTATAACAAATATTCATTCAATCATCCAATATTTCGCAGAGAATTTAACAGTCATTCGGCTTAGTCTCATATACCGTGAACGGAAAGCTTAGAAAGCAATAGCGTTATCATAGAAAGCTCGAACTAGATTTTGATTATTTAGACCTTAGTGATCATTAAAGTTGACGCCAACCAAATCCATCAACTCAGTCGCTAGTCTACTCATAAAAATAAACCTATTTACAAAACACCAAGTGACTGGTTCGACGGGGACTTCTTTTTATGAGGTGTGTGTAATTTACGAAAAGCTTAAATTATCGTTATTGTGGAAAAGGACATAGGCGAGGACCAGCCCAAAGCTGGCAAGCGTCCGTGATCCAAATAGAGGTACTGTGGGGTGCGAACTCGTATCGCGCTGAAGCGGCGGGGCGCAAGTCCCCACCCTACAGGGTCAAAACGTCACCACGTAATTCAAATACTAATTGTCATTTGCAGTGAATTGGGCGAAGAATGCGGACTTATCCGCCCCGCCGAAGAAGTTCATCCCCACCGTCACGGTCGTTCTATCGTCAACTTTGTAGCTCACCTCGGGTTTGAAGGTTGAATGCATAGGCGTTCAGACGTGGATAAAACATCACCGCGCTCTGGAACACCTTGCCAAACTTCATCGCCGGTTGACGCCAATAACCCCGATTAGCGTAGAATTAGGCGTCCCAATCACCGTGCTTCCTTCTGATTTTGAGGGCGAGTTCAATGTTCCCCACTTTCGGCTTTGGGCGGAGGTAGGAGCGGTCGGGAATCTGCGGTATCGGGTCAAAGTAAAGCACGCGGCTCCCATCAGGCACTTTATCCTTCGTGAAGAATGGCACTGCGATAATCTCAAAGCTCGTCTCGCCAGAGTACTAGTTCAACTTGAGAGCGTCAACACCTGGTTTAAGAAAGTCAAGCGGCATTCCCGGAAGAAGAGCGTCCCAGTTCTTAGGCCAAACCTCTGCGATGAAAAAGAGGTCGCCTACTCCCCAAGTGATTCACTGCCTGCCATATCGCATATCCCACTTCTCCGCATAGTAACCAAATAGCTTCACGCAAATCCCCCTTCCACGCTCCCTCAGTGGCATCTTGATAAAGGTCTAGTTTAAAGAAGGCACGATAATCGGGGAAGTATGGCAGGGGAAAGCTCTCAAGGCGAAGACGCTCTTCCGCGCGCATTAGCTTCTGTTCAGATGCGCTCTGACCAGGGTAGTCAGCTGGATTTGCTCCTCCAATGCGAGCTGAGTAATTGCTCTGCCAGAATCCATGAACCTCAACCGCCATAGCTTGCCCTATTGCTTGTGGAGTTAGAATAATTGTTAAACCCACTAATAGGACAATCTTGGCAGGAACTCGTTTCATCATTGAAGCCATTACTGCGGCGGGCGCTAAAGATTTTTTCATGAATGCCGATGTTGTACTTAATTCCGCTGAACGTAACAATTGTTCTGTGCCCAGTCTTCACAGTTCTCATCATCCGAAGGGTTGCGGTGGGAATACCCTGTATCGTTTCAATCTTATCCGAGGTGAAGACACGGTAAAGCTCGCCCTGCTTGTCGTAATACTCCTCCTTTAGCGGAGAAAAGTTGCCTTGTCAATCCAGCGAAGAACATAGGAGTATTCCGTTACGTTGCCCTTGGGAATGGATTTAATCATAAAGACGGGATTACCGTTAAAATTATCATCTTTCACGTACTCGTGTTTGTCTTCGCCAACCTCCCTACCGGAGACGTCTTCATAGTTAAAGTCTGATCCGACAAAACTTGAGCGCTTATCATTAGCGGCGATGCGCTTTACCATTCTAACCGCGGGAATGAAAAGCCAGCGGTCGTCGTCCTTGCCAATGTTCTTCCATACCATAAAAGCCGTATCCCTCAGGTCTCCGGGCTCGCTGAAGTGAATGTAGTACCTCTGCTCACCGCCTTCCTTGATGTCCTTTCGGAGGATTGTCAGCTTGCGAGCTCGCTCCTTTCCGTCCTTATTGATAAGGCGCATAGAAACCTGCGCTCGCCAATCATCTCCGCCCTAGTAGTAAGCCAAGTAGCTCTTTTTAATAACTTCGTCCGCGTTGATTTGCGCTGCTGCTGACGAACTTAACAGGCAAACAGCTAAAGTGGTGAACACCGTCCCTAGTAATACGAAAGTAATGCGTGGATTCATCAGTTAGCCTCCTGTTTGACATGAATGTCTGGGCAGGAACGAAGTCCTCCCCAATAAAGAAACGTCATCATCAGACACCAATTCGTGAAAGCTGACTTGAAAAGATTGAAGCCTACAAGGGCTGTAAAGAGATACCACCAAGAGCTGACGAAATATCCAAGAGAAAGGGAGAGAAGAACAAAAACTCCATCAATTCCTCTTAGAACTCTTTCCAACATTTTTGGTTAAACCTCCTTAAAGAAATATTTTTCAAATAGACTAATCACTCCTGGTAGGAGTATGAGCGTGGCAATTCCAGATAAAAGCATAATCGTGAAGAGATATACACCAACTGTCTCGTAAGAAGTGAGAGGGGCGAATAAAAGGGACGTAAAGCCGATAGCAATTATTACCGCGTTTCGCATAATCGCAAGGGCAGGACCGTTGAAGATGGAGCCTACAACTTCTCTAGCTGCTCCACCTTCACTTCCTCGCTGTTTGAATCTCTGCAGGAAATGGATGGCGTAGTCCACTGCGATCCCCAGCGTCATTGAAGAAAGTACAGCTAGTGGCATATCGTAGTCCTTGCCGACGATGCCAATAAAGCCATAGCTCATAGCGATTGTGAAGGTGAGTGGAATCATTGACGCAAGTCCCCACACTAGACTCCTAAAAAGAAATGCCATTAGGAGAAAGACTATTAGAAATGAGCCCAAGAACGACCTCATCATCCCCACCACCATTTTCTCTTGCCAAACTACGTTCAGGTAAGTTAGCCCAGCCCATTTTAGAGTAAAGCCCACCGGTGGCGGATACTTTTTCGCAAAGTCTGCCACATCTCTCTCAACCGCAGTCATTTTCTGGTTGTCTCCGCTTTTCATCTGCACCCAGATGTTCGCGCTCGTGAATTCACAGTCAACGAAGTTGTCAAGCTCGTTTGGATCCCCACTGCTTTGAAAGAGAAAAAGAAACTGACTAATCGCATCGGATGAGCCAGGAAGGGAATAAGTTCCCTCCGCTTGCTCGCTTACTTCGTATCTAACAAGCTTAACAATATCAGCGATTGAAGTGGTTTTACCGATTACCGGTTTTTTGCGCAAGTTTCTCTTGAAGCGCCTCTATATACCGCATAACCTCCGGCTCTTTAACGCCGTCAGGTATTCTGCCCCTAAGGACTAGATATGCGCTGTAAGTTCCAGCGAAATTCTCATTCATCAACCATTCCGCAACTCTTATCTCGTGGTAAGGCTTGAACCACCTAACGGGATTATCGTTAACGTTGATTCTTGTGATTCCATAGATGATTCCATAGACCGCCAGCGCGGATAGGAAAAGAGTTATCGCCCAGATAAACTTTGCGTTGCTGAAGCTGAAATGCCCAATCTGATTGAGAAGACCTTTGCTCTGTGGGCATTCCGAAATCCCTATTGGGTCATCTATACTTTCTCCACCATCAAGAGCCACAAAAGTATGCTGAAAGGCGTCAGTCCGCTTGAGAGCATTCTCTCATCTTCCCATCAGGAGGAAGAATGCTGGAATAAACCTCATAGTTAAGAACCATGCAACCATTACTTTAAATGCCACAAACATTCCGAAAACAAAGACAGGCGTAATTAGCGCTAGCCCTAGCGTAGCGAAGCCCACAGCGGTCGTGAGCGATGTGAAGAACATAGCCACAAAATGAGCGTTTATAACGAACCTGATAGTACTTGGCCTATCATTGAATCTCCCGCGACAGTCGTGAAATTCCGAAAGAATATGAACGCTGTCAAGAACCGAAATTGGGAGTAGAAATATTGGAATCATTGAGCTCATTATGTGAACTGTAAAGCCAAGGCCACTTAAAAGTCCCATCGTCCAGATGATGGAAAGTATGGCGACAATCATCGGAGCAATTATCAGCGAGAGACTTTTGAAGAACCAGAGAGGTATGAGAAATACCAAAAGACCTGCAAGGGGAGCGGATATCGCCATTTGCAGGAACATTTCATAACCGAACTGATCTTTCGCAATGGGCAGACCCGCTATGTGATGCTCTTCCTTTACTCCTTCCTCCTTTATGATTCGCTCTATCTCTTTGCTTATGCGGTAGCTTTGGTTCTTTTCCTCAATGGGAATATAAATTGTGAGAGCCCTTCCATCCTCGAATACAAGCTTTCCAGCGGAAAGGGGGTTACTTAGAATTGTCTCACGCACAGTTTCCGCCTGTTCTCGGGACAAAATCTCACCTTCCACAAAGCGAGATACAATTAGAAAACCTCCAGCATTTGTTATGTTGTCTGATGTGCTTGGACTTATCAAATCTTCAATGAGGACGCCGTCAATTTGGGCTATTCTCTCGGTGATTCTCCTCAGTCGGTTTAGAGTGTCAGGGGTAAAAACCCCATTTATGCTCTTATCATCAAACACGCCGAGAACTATGAGGTCATTGACGCCAAAAGTTTCTTTAACCTCCCTATGAAAAAGTCGCAAGGGCTCGTCATAGGGAAGCATATTCTCGGAGTCGGTGTCAATCTTCACGCGGAGGAATCCAAGGGCAAAAATGGGAGTAAGTAGAAACGAAAGCCAAACTATTAGCCACTGCTTTTAAAGGCAGAATTCAACAAGCCAATTTGCCTTTCGCATTTTCACACCTAAAGCCATCCAAGCTTTACATCCGAGCGAAAAACGCTCCAGGAAAATAGAGCGGAAAGAACAAGGTGTAGCGCAGTCCACGACGTAGAGAACCCAGTGAAAACCTGAAGACCTAGTAGAACTGTGGCAATTACGAGGAAGAGGCAAAAGCCTGCCAGGCGTTTGCGGGTAAGCCTCAAAGGCTCAATAGTCCTCGAAACTTCCTGGTTTTTTAGTTTCTGCTAAGCGAGGGAAAACTTTTCGGTCTGTACCAGTTCTGCAGAAATCTATGAAAAGCGCACTTTGCCTTTGAATCTGCTCGAACATAATTTCACGCATCAGGTCAAAAGCCTTGACCATTTTGGGATTCGCTAGACGGTAATATACTTGGTTTCCCACTTTCCTAGTCTCAAGAATGAGCCGCTCCTTCATAAGACTTAGATGTTGGGAGGTACTGCTAATAGAAGCACCAAATCTTTCAGCAATGTCCAAAACGCTCAATTCGTTCTCCAGGAGTGCGTTGAGAATCGCCAGCCTCGTTGGATGGGAAAAAACTTTGCACATATCCGCATGAAGCTTGTAGAGCTCCTCCTCAGCGTTCAAGGACGAATGCATCTTTCTCCTCGCAGTTTTATTCTTCGCAATCATGGCCATAATGGTTAATATATCTCCTTAAGTAATCAATTATTTCATAATATTCTAAAATATTAAATATTGATCAGAACGTGTGATTGCAATAGATATTATTCGCGAGAAAGCATCTGTAAGCTTACTAGTGAATGGGTGGAACAGTGGGAAACGTTATTTTATCAATGGGGAATGAAAGGCCAGGCAAGCCCCATTATCACGAGTAGTGTCCCGCCTATAAGAGCTTCGTAATTCTCAAGAAAACCCATTTGAAGTTTTTGAAGTCCTCGCAAAAGGGCGTAAACAAATAGAAGCATAAGTCCGACTGTCCCCATATAGTAGATTAGCGACACCAAAAAAACACCGAACCAACCCATCCTCACTGCGATAAGGTAATAAGCCTCAAGTTCCAGGCAGGGCGAAAAGAACATCATAATAAATAGTGCTCCAATTGTTACAATGCCTCTTTTGCTGGACAATGTCATAGCTTCACTGTGACCCTGAGAAAGTTCAGTTCCTTCTATCCCTTCAATTAAGTTACTATGATTATCGGTGTGAGAAAGCGTCGTTTTATGGAAATTTACGTGTCTAAATAGATGCACGTGGGAGGTCTTTCTACGAAAATGACGAAAAATCATTACTGCGCCAAGAAGAACTAGAATTGAGCCAGCAATAATTGTATATTGACGTTCTAACGTTTTCACGAAAGCAATCCCCACCATTCCGACAACAATTCCTAGGATAACTGTGCTCGAAAGGTGAGCTGTTCC
Source organism: Planctomycetales bacterium (assembly GCA_037441675.1). Lineage (GTDB taxonomy): Bacteria > 4484-113 > 4484-113 > 4484-113 > 4484-113 > JBBIRS01. The sequence goes on from JBBIRS010000002.1 coordinate 222,709, forward strand.
GCCAATGAAAGTGGCGAAAAGTGTAGTTCGCGCTTGCCAACCTTCGTTTCTTCCAACCACAACAAATGGTATCCAGTGGTTCGGAATGAGCGCATGCAAGGCTGAGAGAGCCACCGCACCAGAAATGAGGGCAATTAATTCAGTATTCATCTGCTTCTAGTAATACCTTACCTACCCAACCCAGCAAGCTTAGTGCATTAATAAACTGAGCTTACCTGCCCCGCTGGAATAATTCAATCATCTTGTAAGGATAACCCAGATCAAAGGAGCTTACTTCGTCAAGTTTTGCGAGCTCATCCTCATTTAGCGCCCAATTTATTGTCTTTAGGTTGTCTTTCAACTGCTCCATTGTTCTTGCCCCGATGATGACCGAAGATACCCAAGCTTTGGAAACTAACCAATTTAGTGCGCACTGGGAAACTGAAACCTTCCTAACTTTTGCGATATCTTTCAGAGCCTCAATTATAGCGAAAAGCTTTTCTTCTCGCCCCTGAAGGGGTACCACAGTTGGACGTCTATCTGCGTGTCTTCCTTTCTTTGGCCATTTAATTTGGGTGTATTTCCCGCTAAGAAGCCCACCCGCCAAGAGGGGCTCCACGGCAGTATCCCAAGCCCTTCTGAGATACATAGTGGAACTATCTCTCGCTCAATGTCCCTGCAGAGAAGGCTGGACTGCATTTGCGCGCTTACAAACTTCTCAAGCCCAAGCTTATCTGAAACTGAGAGTGCCTTCATTGCCTGCCAACCGGAGAAGTTTGAGAATCCTATGTAGCGAACCTTTCCCCAGCGGACAAGGTCATCTAGCGCGCGCATAGTTTCCTCAAGAGGGGTCTTAGAATCCCAACCGTGAATGTGGTATAGGTCTATGTAATCCGTGCCAAGGCGCTTCAAGCTTGCGTCGCACGCGCGAAGAATGTGATGCCTTGAGGCGCCAAGGTCATTTGGATCAGGACTCACCCGCCCACGAAATTTCGTGGAAAGTATTACACTCTGCCTCTTCCTCCCGAGCGCCTTCCCAAGAATTATCTCCGCCTCACCGTTTCCATAAACATCCGCGGTATCAAAAAAGTTTATGCCAACATCAAGACACCTTGCCACCATTTCATTCCCAAGTTTCTGACCAACGCTTCCCTCGCCAAACCTATCCTGCCCAAAAGTCATATTGCCAAAGCAAAGAACAGAAACTTTAAGCCCTGTTTTGCCTAAAAACCTGTATTCCATTGTATCCTCATAGATATGAATTCCGCTCCGAGACGCGGTTGGAAGAGCTAAACTACTCTACCTTGAGGAGAACTTTTTTCTCGTAGTAATTGCCCTCAAGTCACCGGGCTAAGGATTTGAAAAGAACCTGCAAGCGGATTTCCCTATCCGTGGCGTTTTCTCCCGGCGAAATCGTCTTCGTTATCTGAGCGAGCTTATCACCCGGATAACCCTCAAACTTCTCGACCAGTCGCTTCCCGCAGAAGGAGCGGTTCACATTCCACCTGCGCGCGAACTTTATGCTTGCCTCTGGCGCGCTTGTAAGCTCTTCCGGGTCAACGTAAAGCCAGCCAACCATATCCGGCGGATATTGAACTTCTGGCTTAACACCGAAAACAGCTCTAACTCGCCTTTCAGTGCCCTGCTTTACGGGAATGACGTAACTTCCGTCACTTAGCCTAAAGGATTCGCCAGTTTTGGCATCAATAATATCAATGATTAGTTTGCCTTCATCCACCCAGGGCCCTGTATTTGTATGGTAGGAAAGACAACTTTCCTGTCTTCCCTCAAGGCTTGCCGCTGGCCAGGAGCTTGCAGGTTCATTGGTGAAAAGCATCATACCAATGCCTACTAAAACACCTAACCCCAGGAGTATGAACCGCCTACATTTCACAAATGCTCTCATCTTCCATTCCTCCTACTTAATTTGTTAGGATGATAGAAATTATACTTTGAATGGGGGAAAAATCTTTTCTTTGATTACGAGCTCATTCTGGATTATGAATGTAAAATCTGAGCGTATGCTAATTAGCTCAAGTGAACAGCGTCCGACTAAGAGAAACTTCCGCTTGCATCCAGTGGTTTACGCAACAGGTTGGGTGAGCTTTTTTACGGACTTGGGAAGTGAGCTGATATATCCGTTAATCCCCCTCTTTCTAACAGTTGAGCTCTCCGCATCCCGCGCGCTTCTTGGGCTGATTGAAGGACTTGCGGAAGGGGTTCCTGCGATAACCCGTTGGCTCGCAGGGGGAATCTCTGATCGTCTCAAGAACCGTAAGTGGATTATCTTTATAGGTTACACAATTTCAAGCGCAAGCAAACCGCTTATTGGCTTATCCGCAACAGCAAGTCAGGTGCTTACGTTCCGCGTGATTGACCGATTAGGAAAAGGTATCCGTGGCGCACCGCGGGATGCTCTAGTGGCAGATTTGAGCAACGCCAATTCGCAGGGCTACGCCTTCGGCTTTCAACGAGCGATGGACCATGCAGGCGCCATGTTTGGTGGGCTGATTTCGTTTTTCCTTGTCGGCGTCCTCGCATTCTCCCTTCGCCACGCGTTCCTCATCTCCGTTATTCCAGGAATAATCGTTCTTGCGCTAATACTTTTGTTTATTCGTGACAAATCGATTCGCAAACCTGCGTCAGCGCCAGTGTTGCGCTCGCTAGATTGGCGCGGTCTTCCTACTGTCTTTTATCTTTATCTTGTTTCCGCAATTATTTTCGCATTTGCCAATTCCAGCGATGCCTTTCTGCTTTTGCGCTCGTATGAAATCGGAATTTCCGCTGGATTAGTGCCTCTTCTTTGGGTAGTGCTCCACTTCGTTAAAGCGATAACTTCCGTTTGGGGTGGAAGGCTTTCCGATGCTGTTGGCAGAAAGCCCGTTTTAATTTTTGGCTGGACGCTTTACTCAATTGTCTATCTCGGGTTTGCTTTTGCCAGCGCAAAATGGACTCCATGGGTTCTCTTTGCCCTATACGGCTACTTCTACGGCGCAACCGAAGGAACAGCCAAGGCACTAGTGGCGGATTTAGTGTGTGAGGATAGGCGAGGTGCCGCGTTTGGCATACTTGGAACACTGGAAGGAGTTATTTTCATTTTCGCAAGCATCCTCGCAGGGGTGCTGTGGGACATTACGGGAAGCGCCAAACTACCGCTGATACTCTCCGCATCTCTTTCTCTCCTTGCCACCCTCTGGCTCACATTATCTCTTAGCCCTAGGGCGAACCCGCGAACGCGATGATGACTTCCGTTTGTGAGATACCACCGGAAAGAAACTCTCCCCATACCTCGCCTTTTCCAATTGAATTGCCCACGCGCTGTATTTACTCTGTTTTGGATAAGAAGGGAAAGGTCATAGACCTATAGCTGGTACTGACACCACGCTTGTTGCCGCAAAGCTTTTATGGCACGAGTGGTTCGGAATTGACATTAGCCGTGAATATGTAAAATTCGCTGAAGAAAGAATTAAAAACGCTGAGAGAAAGAGAAAACGCGTAGAGGCTGAAGTATCACTCTACCTCGTTACAAAGACCTTTGCTGAAAGGAAGGCTCGTGGCTAGTGGGTAGGAAGATACAGAACGCCTAACAATGAGGTAAGGAAAGAGCAGATGGATTTGAGTGAACTGAATGTAAGGCATCTTCCGAAACGAAGCAAGCGCGATCAAAAGATCAAAGCGTATGAGCGTTGAAACTTCCGCTCTTATCTGTTATAATGGAATTAGATGGATTAGGGCGTAGTTACTATAGTTACTTTACTTGAACAGCTGAGTGCGTGTTGCCTAAGTTCCTAATGCCAGGAAGGGTGCTGGTAGGATTTTGGCTTGTGTTACCGCCCTGTCCCTAAGCGTTTTTCGCGTAGGGCAACTAAACGGATCTACTTCTGTCTTGTAGCCCCATACGACGGTTTGGAGTTGCGCCAAACCGCAAGCGGGACCTAAAGTGTGGCTTAAGTGCTCACTTTTGTTCCTGCCTTAGACAACCAAAAAGGAGGTTGCCGATGGCAAAAGTTAAATATATTACGCGTGTCTCTAAGTTGGAGGAAATCCCTCATAGGGATAAGGCTTGGATGGAGGAGGTGCATTCGCGCTACAAGTTCCGCGCCAACGACTACTACATGTCTCTCGTTAATTGGGACGACCCAGATGATCCGATAAGGCGCCTAGTGATTCCCAATAAAGGAGAATTGGAAGAATGGGGCGAGCTGGACGCAAGCGAGGAAAAATCAGTCACCCCAGTTCCCGGGCTTGAGCACAAGTATCGGGATACTGCACTTCTGCTTGTCAGCGAAGTTTGCGATGCATACTGTAGATTCTGCTTCAGAAAGCGTCTGTTCATAGACGAAAACAATGAAGTCGTACCTGGAACCGCTCAACAGATTGATTACATCAAGAAGCATAATGAAATCACCAACGTGCTTTTAACAGGTGGAGACCCCTTGATTTTATCCACCCATAAACTTGAGGTAATCCTATCTCAGCTCAGGCAGATTGACCACGTGCAGATTATTCGCATTGGCACTGAAATGCCTGCGTTTAACTTCTTCCGTATCCTAGATGACCCAAGCCTACTTGAAATGCTTGGCAGATACTCAACCCCTACAAGGCGAATCTACATTATGGCTCACTACAACCATCCTTGGGAGCTAACTCATGAAAGTATTTCAGCCATCGATTTACTCTTGAAGGCTGGATGTATTATCTGCAATCAGTCACCAATAATTCGTGGAATTAATGATAACATTGATACTCTCGTTGAACTAATGCGCAAACTATCCTTCTATGGAATTCCGCCATATTACTTCTTCCAGTGCAGGCCAACAGCTGGCAATAAAACCTTTGACCTTCCAATTGTTAAAGCTTGGCATGTCTTTGACCGCGCGAGACGAATGGTTAGGGGGCTTGCATCCCGCGCGCGATTTGTTATGAGTCACTCAAGTGGGAAAATTGAAGTCCTCGCAGTTGATCAAGAGCATATCTACCTACGCTATCACCGGGCTAGGAATCCTCACGATGAAGGACGCTTTATGATTATGAAAAGAGATGATAACGCTTATTGGTATGACGACTTGGTTGAAGTTGGCATTGAACCGAGAATGGATACTATATTTATTGAAACATAACTTTTCTCATCGCTCTTCGTTCAAGGTGTACATTAGCAGAAAAACCTTTATAAGGGTAAGGCTCTAAACATAAGAAATTGCTTTCTGTGAGAGTGGAGTTAAGCGTTACTTTCCTCTTTCTCATAAATTCGCCAATACCCAAAAATTACCGCTTGTTTGACGTAAATGCTCGTTTTCTGCCATAATTTCTTAGGTGGTAAGAGCCAGTGCTTTTTAGAAAGAGCAAAAGAAGCTCATCGTCCCTCTCTAGGGTATTGATGGTACGGCTTCCAATTACGCTACTTCTTTTCTTAGCAATTCCGAAAGTATCTACCGCCCGTGAAGAGGCAACTGAGGTAGTCTCCCGCTTCATCTCAGCAATCCTTGAGGGTAACGAATCAGCGGTAATGGATTTGATTCATTCGGCATTTAACGCCGAAGTTGGCGATAAAAGTGAATTCAACTTGTGGCTCAGAAAGTGGTTTGGATGGGACGATGATTACATCTTTGAACCAAGCTCTCTCTCGGTAAAAACCGAAGGCGACACAATAAAGGTGTCAGGTAGCTTCACTCGGGCGTGGCTTATGGGCATTCACGCGGATGACGTGGATATTTCAGCAGAAACCGAGTTGACCGAAGGTTTGGAGGAAGAAGGGGCATCCGTTCAGAAGGTAGAGAAAACAGAAACAATAACCTTTACCCTGAAGAAGGAGGATGCGGGAAAGATCAAGATAATTGGTATAGAAGGAATGAGTATGTACGACCCGCAAGCGGCGGCGGTCGGCTCCCGTGATCCCCGTGCTAAGAAGATTGGTCAGGCTCTTTCATCTTTAACAAAAATTCCATTGATTGGTGGTATCTTCAGTCCTAACAAGATGGAGTTTGAGAAAGGCAAAAGGGGATTAATCTTTCTAGTCGTCGTAGTTGGAGGGATGATGACATTGTGGATAGGAGTCGGCGTTGCCAAGACGCAACTGCAGTTAGCTGTTCTTAATGCCCATTCTTTCCCCGAGGGAGTTAGCTATCACACTCAATTTCAAAACTACATTGAACATCGTGCACGGCTCGAATCTGGAAGCACTGAGAAGCGTCACGATTTTTATCTTCGTAGGTTGATTGACGAGGGCAAATTTGATGAAGCCAAGGCTTACACGGAAGGGATGGTTGTATTTGCCAAGAGAAAGAGAGACAAGAAGGCAGTTGAAACTTACCAAAGCTACCGCAAACGGGTAGAAACTCTTCATGAAGATTATCTCTCTTCCAAGAAATCTGATGATGTTGCCCTTATCCATAAGGACAAGACTGACCTCGATGTTCATCACATTCTAGGGGTTACGAAAGAGCATAAGGAAAACGGGGAATAACAAAGATTTTTGTCGAGACTTCTTCCTCAGAAAAGTTTCAAAATGAGAAGCATGAATGTAGCGGTTAAAGGCGGTGCATCTTGCGCAATCTAAAAGTCTTGGAAAGCTTCTCTACCTTTGGCGAAAAGCGTATTGCGAATAAAAATAAAAATAAATGCGCTACTTGCTTTATCACCCTTCTGCTCCTAACCCAATTATCCTATTACCTCTTGAATGATTTGATGGTACTTCTCACCTAACCTTTGCGGATCAAAGAGTTCTAAAACTTTCCTTCTCTGTCTTATAACTTCATCCGTTGGGGTATTTAACACAACATCTCTGGCTTTATCGAGGGCTTCCAAATATCCCTCAGCGTTACTACTTCTTGCCCTGATTAGAAGTGAAATGTCTTCTAATTCATTGGGTATAAGAAGTTCCGCTGGAACTATAACCGCAATGCCGTGAGCTAATAATTCGGGTATCTTAGCTGGCCACATAGTCCGCGTCCATGCTGGATATTCATGCACAAGAGAGATATGCCACTTGGAATATTCTTGTAGGAGCCTTTCCCGTTCCATCCAGCCAAAATGAACGCTAAAGTTTGAGGGTGAATTAGCGTAAAAATTCTCCACTAGTGGGCGCCACGCACCACTGCCTATCAATCTAAACTTGAACAATTTTGGATTAGCTCTTCTCACGACTTCTAGGTAGGTTTTAAAGTCATATCCTCGCCCCCAGAGACCCGCATAGCCAACAGTTAATTTATCTTCACTTGCGGGAAGCCTTCGGACAAAGCTCTGCAATGGGACATCTACTGGGTTCATCACTAGCTCAATTGGTTTACCTTGAAGCTCATTTTGGAGGATCTTATAGAGGTTTGGCTGATTCACTACTATCTTACTTGCACCTTGATACATCCTTCTTGCCCAGCCATCAATGTAGCGATAAAGAATAGAGGGAAGGGGAAGCTCAGCTATACGTAAATTCTCCGGATAAAGGTCTCTTATATCGTAGATGAAAGGTACGTTGAACTTAAGTGCAAGACTAAAACCAAGGCAGGCGGCAGAGAAAAAAGGACTCGTTCCAATCACCAAGTCGGGATGTTGAAGTGACTTCCAGAGTTTAATTCCCCTCGTATAAAAACGCACTTCCTCAGTGATCCTCTGGTGAACATTAAATTTTGCATCAGGAACGTGGAAAACTAGAACCTTGGCGCCATGACTAAAGTAGGAACCTTGCATTCCGTCAAAATTTTCGAACTTGAAACCCCTTGGGTACCTTGGATTACAGGTTAGAACCTCAACATTAACACCCTTACTTGAAAGATACTTGGCGAAGACACCCATTCGGGAAGCTGCAGGGCCAATTTCAGGGGGGAAATAACTTGAAATAAACAGAACCTTCAAGATGACATCACGTCCCTACTCCATAATACTTTAAGCCATAACTCTCAACTACAGAGCGTTGCCAGATATTCCTCCCATCAAAAACGACCTTCTCCCGCAGAAGAGAGTAAATCTTGGCAAAGTCTGGACTACTGAATTCTGGCCATTCAGTGATAAGCATAAGGGTATCCGCACCGTCTAAAGCCTTAAGAGAGTTCTCTGCGTAAGTAACACTGTTATTGAGTATCTTTTTTGCTTGTTCATATCCGCTGGGCTCAAAAACGTTAATCTTACATTTACGCTCTAGAAGACCTTCAATAACCTTTAAGCTAGGAGCGTATCTCATATCGTTTGTGTTTGGCTTAAAGGCTAAACCCCAGATTGCAACTACTTTGCCTCTGGATAATTCCTTGAAATGAAGGTCAAACTTCTCTAGGAGCCTCTTGGCTTGGCGATTGTTGATTTCCACTGTAGCTCTAGCGAGAAGCATTGGCTCCCCGACTTGCTCACCGATGTGAATGAGAGCATTCAAGTCTTTGGGAAAACAGCTTCCTCCAAAACCAACTCCAGCGGAGAGGAACCTTGGTCCAATCCTTGAATCCATTCCCATTCCAATCCTAACTTGCCTATAGTTTGCGTTCAACTTTTCACAAAGATTTGCAATTTCGTTAGCAAAGCTGATTCTCATCGCCAGCATAGTGTTTGATGCATACTTCACTAGCTCACTACTCCTAGGATCCATTACGAGTATTTTCTCTTTCTCCATCTCAAGGGCGCTATAAAGAGTAGTTAGCTTCTCTTTGGCAAAATCGCTTTTTGTGCCTATTACTATTCGATCAGGGGCAAAAAAGTCTTGAACTGCACTTCCTTCTCGCAGAAACTCCGGATTATTAGCCATATGGAAGCGAACCGATGTTTTGGAAGCAATGAGATTTTCCAGTTGCTCCGTTGTTCCGACCGGCACGGTACTCTTTATGATAACAACAGCGTCTTCGGACAGATATGGGGATAGGCGTTCCGCACTTTCAACAACGTAAGTCAAGTTACATGAGCCATCCTTATTCTCTGGAGTCTGAACGCAGATGAAGATAAGCTCAGACTGGGGTATAGCCTCCTCATAGCTTGTAGTGAAATTAATTCTCCCAGCTCGCGCATTCTTTTCTATAATTTCCGGCAGAAACGGCTCAATAAGTGGGCATTTCCCTGACTTCAACTTGCTAATCTTATCCTCGTCAATATCTAAGTAGATTGTCTGATTGCCAATTTCTGCGAAGCAGGCTCCACTTACGAGCCCCACATAACCACAACCTATTACACAGATGTTCATATGGAAAGCCTACTTATCTTAGTAAATTTTAGAACAATAGATAGAGACAAAACAAGGATACAACGAGAACAATACGCACCCTCAGATGCTTTAATTATCTCAGGATTGCTTGGCGACTATATGTGCGCAAGATTCAAATACCTTTGCACGAGAGCTTTGGGAGAACTGAGTGTTTAAAAAGTAGCCCAAAGAAAGTATGTTCATTCCGATGGCTATCCCTGAAACGATTGCTCATCGGTCTGCTCCTTACCAGATTCCCCGTCAGATTTTCTTGTAATTTCTTCACGGAAGGAACGAACACCCCTTCCAAGGTCTCTCATTATCACTGCAACTCGTCCAGCCCCAAAGAGAATTAAGACTATAATGAGAACGATTAAGAGTTCTTGCCATCCAAGTCCAAACATTTTTTATGCCTCCTGCCTATGCTAATTATAGCTTTTTTTGGCATTAGTCTAAATTGAACCAAAATGAAGTCAAACAGAATACAATCCGAGAATAATGAGACTATCTTTTGAAAATTGTCTTCACTTTGGATTCAGCCTTTAGAGTTTGCTACCATTATTCTTTAGCTTATTCTTCACTTGCGAAACAAAATTATCCTTCTCTTATAAAGTTTCAGATTTTCTCCGCCCAAACCCCACGACCATACCATAATTCTGAAAATTTTTCCCAGCCCATTTGGTACTCTCCCGCCAATGGCTCTTGGACAATTAGTTTCTCTCCGTTTTCCTCAAGACGCACCACTACCTCGTGCCCAACTCCTAATCCTTATTTTAAGCAGACTAAGTACCAATTTTTGTCCTTCAGGAGTTTTTGCTTGGTTAAAGGTTCCGCCCGTATACGATATTCCATTGGCAGTGAAAAACGAAGTAATCGCCACTCATTTATGTCAGATCCGCCATGAACGCTGATAAGACCTCGCCTGACCATCTCTTCTTCGGTGGCTTCAAAACCTAGCGTTTTGATATAAGTCGCTCCAACCGCAACTATGCAAGTACTTTCAGTGCTCTGAAGCAACACTTCTTCCCTCCAAAAAGTTTCGACTGCCTCCTGCGGACTTATCTGTTGTCTTGTTATAAGCTATACCCCATATAACACGATTAACGGTGGTATGGCTAGAAATGCCCTTTTTTGGCGAATTCTAGGTACGATCCTTGCTAGCCAAATCACTATTGCGAGAATTCCACCCCAAACTAAGCTTAGAACATATACCGTCACTGAGGAGTGTGGAATAATCCAAACCCAGGGATACTATAAGTACCAGGGAATTATGTGGATCGGAAAAATCAAGACTGAAAGAAAGCAGGAGAATAATCTTAACCAGCTAAACCAGCTGATTACTCCGAGCCTGAGCAAAATGCCAAGAATAATAGACACAAGAATGGCGACGTAGTCAAGCGGGAGCAGCATACATAATTTATACCTTACTTAAAAAGTTAAAGGCGTATAGCTCAGGGTTCAGCTTTATTAAATCCGAATGAATGTAACTGTTATACCATGTTCAACTTTGCTTAATAGGAGCGTATAACTCACTAGTGGAAATAGAATCTAGTTACGTTTATAATTATCGGTCAATCTGGATGTTTTTATTTAAGAAGTATTGATGCAGAAGGGCAAAATGCCTTCAGGAGAGGCTAAAGCTGAAAAAAAGCCACTAATCTCGCGTGGTTGGAGTTTCAAAAAGGCAACGTTAACGCTACCCATAAAGCCCACAGAACACGTCCGCATCGTTCGGCAGTTCTTCTTCTGCCTTTCGTTAATTATCGTCATTTTTGTTTTAGTGTTGTATCTTCTTGTTTTCAGGTTGGATGAGAAATTAGTTGTCTCTCAAATGTGGTATGACGCCAGACGAGTCGCTGGCAGCCTAAAGGTGCAATGGGATTGGGCATTATCCTATGATAAGATATACGTTCCCATCAAAGAAGCGCCCGCGGATTCTGGTGTTGACGAAACCAGAGTTAGCGATGGTGCTGAGAATTATTTTATTAAGAATCACAGGGATATGACGCTCGAGACAGCTGAGATCGCCCAAGCTCAGAGGAAGTTCAGGTTCCAACTGATTAGCGCACTTCCCGAGAGTAAACTTACTCCCACTGATAATTGGGTTAAAGTCGCATTTGAGAAGATTAAAAACAAAAATATAACGGAAACAGGAGAAGTCCGCAAGGATGGCAATACGCTTGTCTTTTGGTATTTAACTTCTATAAAGGCGGAGGCTTCTTGTCTAAGATGCCACCGCGATGAGGGGTTCATCCCGGGCAAAGTTGTTGGGGGATTTGTCGTCCAAATACCTGTTAGTGAGGAATATCAAAACATTCGGAAGTCTAAAATTGCTGTTGCGAGTCTTTTCGGGGGCTCATTAGTTGTAATCTTTATCACTATCATATTACTCGTCTTAAATCTTTCAGCACAGCTAAAGGATGCCTACTACCATCTTGAACAGCTAGCCAGGGAAGATTCGCTAACCCATCTTCCTACAAGGCGAGCATTTAAGGAATTCACAGACTTGCAGGTTGCCTTATCCAATCGTCACGGTTGGCCACTAACCATCGTTATTGCGGATATAGACAACTTCAAAAGCGTGAATGACACCTATGGTCATAAAATGGGTGACGACGTACTAACCGCTTTCTCCAAGATTCTAAGAGACAACATCCGTTGTTCTGATGTGCCATGTAGATGGGGTGGAGAGGAGTTTGTTGTTGCCCTAGTCAATACTGAAGAGACGAATGGCGCAAAAGTCGCAGAGAAACTCCTCCAAAAGTTTAACGATTTGAAGGTTCCAGGACTAGACATAAAACTTACGTGTAGTTTTGGCATTACTCAGTTGAGGCGAGGTGAAACTGTGGAAGATGCTATTGCGCGAGCGGACACAGCTCTGTTCGAGGTGAAGCGCGCTGGCGGTAACGGCTTCAGAATTGCTCAAAATGGAGTTCCTTCTGAGTATAAGGTTGGCGATGAAATTAGCTCCTCTCAGAATTAAATTACCCTGCACCCTATAAACTACGCAACTTAATATCCCCCATCCACACATTCGACCTGTAGTGTAGAGGGCTTGCCGCCGCCGTAAAGTTATAGACCTGTATGACGGCGAGCTTGCTCCCGCCATGCTCAGAAGCTGGATCACGGGCGTCTCGCCCGTGTCCTTCCCCGCCTACCCCCTTATTTGGATCACGCCCGTCCTCGGGCGCGTCCTTTCCCACTGCGAGAACCAGCCAAGAGCTGGGAAGAACCGTGGGCAATAGGAATGAAAGATTTCAAGCCGTAAGCTCCGGAATGTAAAGTGAATAATTTCAACCGTGCGCCTATGCTTTTGAGACATTCTCTCAGGAAATATTCAAAAGCATCGCTATGAGCTATCCTACCCTTTCAGGTTTATCCTCACCGGCTACTGGTACATTAAAGAATCCCGGGTAGACATCTATCTTCTCCAAATTGACTGCGGTAAGTATCAGGTCAAGGGCGAGGTCAAAGGGGACGTTTTCCAGGTTCAGGGTTAGATTCCCAGTTCCAGGGCGTGGGAGTTGTGCTTGGAAAGTGCCTGCCTCACGGAAACCGGTGCCACCACCACCCTGTCCGCCTTCCGCACCGCCAGCACCGCCTCCAGCGCCTGCGCCTCCAGTCGAGCCTGGACCCCCGGGCCTACGCCTTCCACCCGTGGGCGGGTCAGACCAATATGGATCTAACACAATGCTAACATTCCCAATCTCGCTAAGCAACATCAAAACATCTCTGAAATCAGTATTGACAAGGTTTATAGAAACGAGCGCGTCTGAATACTTATACCTGTAAGGAAAGGGAGGAAGCTCGTACTCTCCTTCCGGTGCGATTGTTATAGGCACGCGTGGATAGTCCTCGTCAATTTCATTGGGCACCTTCTTGCTCTCTTCGCTGTTCAACTCCTGCCCGCTCTCATTTTGAGGCTCCCCTTCATTATTTGATTTCTCATAGGAGCCTTGTTTATTCTTGCCGAGCCCATAGGTTACCGTGAGGACAACGTTTGGTGATGCGGGAATAAAGGTGGAGCTAGGCGAAATAGCGACCGCAAGCCCTCTGCCCATCAAGCTTCTTTCTATTACGATTTCACTTCCGCCTTGCTTTGGAGTTACGCTTATCGCGCTTGTAAAATAACCATTAACACTTCTCTTAACCGGACTATTAATTACAAGCCCATCAACGAAGAGAGTGATTTTTAAGGTGTTTTCTTCAAGGCTCCTGTAACCCGTTCCTGCAAGATAATAAGCATCAATTCCATAGCCTGAGTTTAGAATTACTTTACCCGGGATGATTTCAGTGACTACGCTCTCTGAAGATGCGGTGGTAATTATAGATAGGGCTAAGAGGACTGTTACGAATTGTCCTAAACAAATTATCTTTCTCCAATTCATGCTCATCACCTTCCTGAAAGTACTAAGTTCATTTTGCCTAATTATAACTAAATACTATTATCAATGATAACACTATCCAGCCTTCCTCTTACTTCGATTCTTCGTAAGCGAATAGAGTTACCTAATTTTGTGTCAAAGTCTATTCGAAAAGTGTTTTCTCCATTATGTATGAAACCATTTAGATTCAAAATGATTGGCTCGTAGTTTACCATACCTTTGGGAAATTTAATGGATTGCGATTTTATCTCAATTGGAATGCCATTCAAGTAAAATGAAACGTTAGGTCGGTCATAGCTATCCTGACTAAACCAGAGGAGGTCCGAGGGAGTCTCAACCGGGAAAAGTAACAGGTGTAAATCCTCAAAATAGTTAATATCGTAATTTAGCTTACTAGGGTTAAATGAGAACTCGAAGTAACCGCCTGGCGGAATTTCCCAATAATCAATAACTTCAAAAGTTCCAATGTCGCTCTTAACTCGTGAGGGATTCTCAATGCTAATGCCGTAAGATATAACCTTTCCTTCAAATGGCTGGGCAAAAAGATACTTAGCACCTGAAATGGGGAAATTTTGCCATCCCCTAATATAGTGGTAATAGGGGTCTTGTCTGTAGGGGTCCTCAACTACTATTCTAAGCCAGGCTTCCTGTATTACTTCAGGCACCAATTTATCATTATCTAGTGGGAATTCCGCTAGGTGTCTGATAGTCTTTACATCAAGAGGATTGCTTGCGAGAAGAAGCCTTAAATAACTTTCGCCTTCGGGGTAAGTTATTTCGCCACGAAAAGCGTAATTGAAACCCTTTGCCAGAAGCCTGTTAAGCACTAACACCTTCGCTTTACTATCACTTCCGTAATCAATAATGGTTGCATATGCTCGCTCTGATGAAGCATAAAATATCGTTATTGGCTCGCCAACGAAAAAATTCACCTTATTTGGAAAAGCCTTTAATTCAGCTTTAATTTGACTATCCCATAGTGGAAATTTGGCTGCGGGATTGTAATTTGAAGTGCCGATTCTAGACGCACTTTGCGGAGTAATTCCTTTAACTTGGAAGCTAAGCCCTATTTTCAAACTCTCTCCATTTGAAGTTAATGAGGCGCCTAGCAATATTAAAATTGACAAGCCTAATATAAAGGGCTTTTTAAGCTCCGCGATCGTATGTATCATTTCTAAATTCAGAATTTTACAACTATAAATTAAGACGCTATTGATAAAAGTTCTGTTCTTTCCTTCAGGTTCATTTCCCGAATTCCCAAGCTTTTCAATTTCATTGGTCACTTCTCTGCATAATTATCTTACCCCAGACAGAGCAACTTCAAGGAATTTCTTGTGGAGAAAAGATTCTTCGGCGAGTTCTGGATGAAAGGTCAAACCCCATATATGACCTCTGCTTACAAATACAGGAGAGCCATTCAAGACACCAAGAACATCCACCCCCTCGCCAACTTCAACTATCTTTGGGGCACGAATGAACACCCCACGAATCATCGCCTTTTCGCCATCAGCATTTACACTCAAAATAGTCTCAAAGGAGTTTACTTGGGAACCATAGGCGTTTCTCCGCACAGTTATATCCAAAAGCCCAAGTAGTTTTACTTTGTGTCCTCCATCTAAAGCTTTCTTCGCAAGGAGAATAAGTCCTGCGCAAGTTCCCATTATGGGCATTCCGTTATTGCCTAATCTGATGATTTCCTCCCACAATCCATTCTCCCAACCAAGCTTAGACAAGGTAGTGCTTTCCCCACCTGGGATAATAATCGCTTGAAGAGAAATAAGTTCGCTCGGTTCTCGCACAAGAGCGACCTCTGCGGCAAGCTCTTCCAGACGTGCCTTATGCAGGGGAAAATCACCCTGCAAAGCTACTACGCCAACTTTAGGTTTAGGGGTTGCCATTGAAAATAACTCACCCTTTCCTATTTTAATATACCAATCTGCAAAAATTTGCTAGGTGGGGTAGAATATTAACGCTTTATAGATGTATGTAGGAGGAAAGAAATGAGATTATTGCGAATTTTATCTTTGGGCTTGATTATCGCAATCTTTATTGTTTCTTTATCATGTGGAGGCGGGGGAGGTAAGAACTCAACTCTACCGAAGTTAAGCCCTTCCACAAATAGCGACTCGTCAGGTGAACAACAAGATGATGGCATAAATGATTCTACGGAGATAGATTCATTCTCCGATTATTTCAGGGAAGCCCCTCGGACCAAAATTGACTCTAGTTACGTCTTGGTGAAGACTGGAGACACTGTGGATGAGTTCAAGGGCGTCGTCAGCAAGTTTGGATATGAGGTTCAGTCTAAGACGGGCAATTGGATTAAAATTCGTGTTCCAGATGGCAACATTGAGCGTGCTATTACTGAGCTAAGAAAAGAATATACCGTAATCAATGTTGAGCCAGTGTATAAGTATGTGATGCCTAAACCCACTGCGTCACCCGCCAGAAGCCATGCTACGAGTTTCTTGCCCAGTGATCCATTTTACGCTGATAGAGTTATTGGACCGAACTCAAACTTTCAAACAGACGCGAATGGTAACCCCCTATATTCCACATACTGGGGACAAAGGGTGTATATGGCGCCTATGGGTTTTGAAGGAGCCTGGGATATAGCTTTGTTACCAACGGTTCGTACTCAGCCCGTAGTTGTTGCAATAATCGGAGCAGGAATTTCGCCAGATCAGTTTGATGTTGATACAGCAAGGATTGTTGCATTAGCTAGCGGAACTATAGCAGCGGATGGAACATTCACACAGGGCAGTTATAATTGGGACGTTGACGCCAACCAAAATCCCTACGACCCATGGGGAGGTAGAATGGCAGGGTTGTTCCTTTCGCAAATGAACAATATTTCTCAGTTCACCTATACCACTCAAGACCCGCCGGCTACCTGGGAGTGGCAAGCTGGAATGACGCCATTAACACCAACCGCCCAAGTAATAATAATTAAGACAGGGGAACTTCAGGGAACAAATTGGGTTTTCACCAGTGAACACATCGCAAATTCCATTAATCACGCGGTAAATAATGGAGCGGACATAATCGTTATTGCCACTTGGGCAGTTGGACCAGTTCCTCAAAATGTTCAAGACGCTGTAAATAACGCACGCAACAACGACGCACTGGTAATCGCTCCAGCCGGAGAATCCACGCTCAATGATAACGGTACACCCGATGACATATCCGACGATTTTTGGAATCCAACCGTTGACGTCTCTACAATAACCCCTGCTGCGGCGAATGGTGTAATTTCAGTGGGCGGAACAGGGTTTGAGCAGATTGATTTTGCTCCATCTGGAGATCCACCTACTGAGCCCCCCCCAGGTTACGCCAATCGTTTAATACCAAATATCGGCGATCCGTGGTGGAGGCTAACGGATTTCTCAAATACTGGTGTGGACATTGCCGCAGTCGGATGGGGATTATCTTGGGAAGACCAAGTATTCTTTGGATACTTCAGTTCCTTTGGTCCTTCGCTTGCTAATCTTGGAACTGGATACGCTGCTGGCTATGTGGCTGGTGCTGCTGCAATTTTGCACCAAGCTCTCTCTAACGTAAACGGCGGGACGCCACCCGCTGATGTTGACCAGGTTATTGAAGATTTGCTTTACTCCACAGCGGACAATGACATTTTTAACCCCGCAGGTGTTCAGTCCGGATTTCTTCAGGCTGGGCTTGCCGCATCGCTCGCTAATAATGGCGGTTTCGACCAGGTTATTCAACCGGTGGATATAACTAACGTGCAGATAGGAGGTGGCTTCTTTGTTGACAATACCGCTTTCATTGAAACGAATCAGGAAGTTCAATTTTCGGTTTCAATGACCAGTAGCGCAGGTGGGTATGAGCTAGCAATCGGCTGGGGAGACGGGACTACAACCCCCTCGGACGGCAATCCAGCACCATATAATCCCGGCGATCCTATTTCTCACACCTACACTACCGCAGGTAGTTACGTGATTTACTTCCTCGCTGAAGACGCGGACGGATTTTCTGATGTCTTTGCGGTTTATGGTGAGGTTTACGATGGGATTTCAGTAAGTCCTACCATTCTTTTCCCAGATTCACAGACAGTAGTTCCTGGAACACCGCAAAGACTAACCTATTCGGACGTTTATCTCGCTGATGCTCGAGCGGTCTATACGACAATAACCGACAATATCATAACTTGCGAATGGGATTTCAACTACACCGGCAATCCTTCCGAATTCAGCCCTGAAATTTCGGGAGAAGAACTATTCCGAGTGCTGTTTACCTATAGCTCTCCACCCCCAACACCTAGCCCTGGAATTCTATACCTCGATCTTGGCAAAAATGAGGACTATAACATTGCTCTTAGAATAACTCAGACTAAACGTCCAACGGAGTTTCCAATAATTACCGTTCAGATTCGCGAGTAATCACTTGGTCAATTAGCAAATTCGGCTAATTCTCTGAGGAATGAGGCAAACCAAGTAGAAAGGAGGCTATTCACTCCCAATTCGTAACTATTGTGTATAGTATATTAGGACTAGCAAAATGTCGCGCGAATTTTCTTAGCGAAAGAAGACACGTAGGATTGCGATTGTGTCTAGCAATGTTGCTATCCTCAATATAATCCAAAAAACGAGGATGGTAAATTCCAATTTCCAGCCGGCGGTGGGATTTGAACCCACGACCTGCTGATTACGAATCAGCTGCTCTGCCGCTGAGCTACGCCGGCGCGCCAATCACGAACACAATTATATCCGTTCGCCAATCTAAATGGGAAAGGTGTCCCGAAGGCAGAGGCTCGTGATAGAATTTCGTAACTGATGAAATTCTTCTTGGCGCAGAAAAACTTTACCGTAGGTGATTTTGAGGGCAACAAGGAGAAGATTCTCGCAGGCATTTCTGAAGCGAAAAGTGCGCAGGCGGACGTTGCACTCTTTCCAGAAATGACGACCACCGGTTATCCACCACTTGATTTGCTCTTCCACAAACCATTTATAGAAGCAAATCTCGCTGTTGTGGAAGAGGTAATTTCCGCCAGCGCAAAATATCCCGACTTGCTGATTGTGCTTGGCTTTGTGGAGAGATGCGACCAGGGCGAAAGAAAGCTTCGGAATTCCGCTTGTGTAATTGCGAACGGCAATCTCATTGGTACACAGGCAAAAACACTTCTCCCAACCTATGACGTATTTGATGAGGTGCGCTACTTTGATCCCGCTTGCGGTTGGCGCATTTTTGAATGGAAAGGGGTAAAGCTTGGCGTTAGTATCTGCGAAGATTTATGGGATGAGGGTTATGAAACAAAGGTGATACCCAATTTGAAGCTTTTGGGTGCAGAGGTTCTAGTAAACATTAACGCGTCTCCTTACTATGTAGGCAAGTTCCTTGAGCGGTACAACCTAGTGAAAATGCACTGTCAGGCAAATAAGTTACCGCTTATCTATCTAAACCTCGTAGGAGGGCAGGATGAACTCATTTTTGATGGCGCAAGCTTTGCAGTGGGGAAAGATGGAAGATTGGCGGTTCTTGGCAAAAGCTTTGATGAAGATAGCATAACCGTTGACTACGACGAAAAGGGAAAAGACGTTGTAGGGGAGGTTGCTCTTCCATTATTTGAAAAGGAGAGGGAAATCTTTGGCGCCCTTGTTCTGGGAACTCGCGACTTCGTTAGAAAGCAGAACTTTGAAAAGGTTGTTCTCGGGCTTTCAGGCGGAATAGATTCATCTCTTGTTGCGGTAATTTCAGAGCAGGCGCTTGGCGCGGAAAATGTCCTTGGTATAGCGATGCCAAGCAGCATAAGCAGTTCTCATTCCTTGGAAGATGCCAAAGCATTGGCTGAAAATCTGAAAATCCCTTTTGCCGTTTTTGAAATTGAGGAAAGTGTCCAGTTAGCGGAGAGAAGGTATAAAAGAATCTTTGGCTCCTATAAAGCAAAAGAGACACGGGAGAATCTGCAGGCGCGGGAGCGCGGAAAAATTCTTATGGAGATTGCAAACGACCAACAAAGTCTGGTTCTTACCACAGGCAACAAAACAGAATACGCCCTCGGATACGCGACTCTTTACGGCGATATGGTTGGTGCGCTAGCGCCAATCGGGGATTTATCCAAAATGGAAGTTTATGCGCTTGCAAGATGGGTAAACGAAAATCTGAACTCCCCAATACCTGAAAGGGTCTTAACGAAAATTCCTTCGGCGGAGTTATCCCCCGGACAGGTAGACCCCTTTGATTATGAGCTTGTTTCTCCACTGATAGATGCGATTATTGAAGAAGGGCTCTCAACGGATGAACTAATAGAACGTGAATATCCGCCAGAGGAGGTTCTACGCTGTGAGAGGCTACTTTTCCGAAGCGAGTACAAGCGATGGCAATCCGCACCAACGTTGAAAGTGACTAAGAAAGCCTTTGGCATTGGGAGAAAGATGCCTATCGTGAATCGTTTTGTCCCTTAGAGCCTAAATTGGGATAGAGGGATGCGGTGAATAAACTCATTTCTTCTTTCTATTAGGACGATAAGCGAACCGCGGGTGAGGGATATTTTGTGTGATAACACTAGAAGAATTCACTAAGCGATTCTGTGAAAAGGCTGTGTGAAGAATTTGGAGAAAACTATTCTTTCGGGTTTTTCAAGGATGTTTCACCATAAAGGACGTAATTCACCCTTTGGATCATCTAGGCTAAAAGCTTGTTGAGACAGACTTTATTTGAGTAAAAAGTCTCAATCTCATGCCACTATCGTTTGCGCGTTTTCGTCAGAACGTGCGTCCAATCAGGGTTCTTCCAATGCGCTGGGTGAGTCTCACCTTATCTCTTAGAGTTATCTGTTTAACCATATTCGGTTTATGGTAAACTACTATCAAGTTTAGATAAGGGGGTATACTGATGCTTATAAAAGAGAATTGTAAGGAGTGCTCGGGGACGGGATTAGTCTTTATAGAGACAACAAGCTTTTTTGGAATACTAAAAAAACAGATTCCAATGTCCTGCGCGAGCTGTGGAGGGAAGGGTATCATTTTAAGAGAACCCCCCTGTAAATTCTGCAATGGTGAAGGGTTGATTGGAAATGAGCGTGAAATATGCAAAGTTTGCAATGGTACTGGTTATAGTGATGAGTTCAGGTGGATACCTAGGCGAAAACTCGTGCCCGGAACCACTTTTAGTAGAACATGTGGAATTTGCAGAAGAAGAACATCACATGAGATTGTGACAGATATTGAACGAGTAGAAGTTAAACCTAGATGGGAAGAAGACTTGGGACAGAAAGTTTATATCCGTGAGCGTATCAAAGTCGCATGTAAGGAATGCCGAGATTCGTACTTTGTTGATATTGATCCGGATTTTCACCAAGAAGAAACTGAAGAGATTAGAGAGTTCCTGAAGACAAAGGATTTTTCACAAACGGATCAGTCAAGGGCTTATCAAACTAGACCGTTTGGTATGTGAACTTTTCTCCAGTCTCTACAACCCTCTTAGGTAGAAAAATTATCCCCATTGCAAGGGACAATGTGCAATAGCAAATAGCTTACATTTGATATAACATTTCAAGTGCTAGTTCTAATAAATATTGAAGATGAAGATAAAGGCTTTGGATTGCCGAAAGCTTCATTTGCTGAACTTGTAGATCAATTTCCCGAAGTGGATTTCCAGTGGAATATGAACCAGCGTGATTTTCATAAGGGTATAAACCGTGCGGAAGTATTATGGTCTTGGAGGCTAAGTGAGGAACTTCTTAGGCTTGCGGGTGACCTTAAGTGGTTCCACTGCCAAGCGGTGGGCGTAAGAAGTAGTATCTCAGCTTTAACCAAGGAGAGCGGATTTATTCTCACGAACGCAAGTGGGGTTTCTTCTAAGGCTATGGCAGAACATTGCCTAGCGCTAATTCTTGCTTTTACCAGGGGTATTCTAGGGCTAATGAAGTTCAAAGATGAGAGACGGTGGGCTCAAAACTTCTTTACAGAAAAGTGGGGTGAAATGAAGGAATTGAGTGAGCATACATTCGGAATAGTTGGTGTTGGTTCAACTGGTAGTGAAATAGCGCGGGTTCTAAAAGCGTTTAGCGCTAGTGTACTAGGGTATCGGCTTAGACAGAAACCCTGCGAATTTGTGGATGAGCTATTCTTCGGCGAACAACTTCCTGAAATGCTAAAAAGATGCGACTTTGTAATTGATACCCTTCCAGCAACGGAAAGAACTTTTCATTTCTTTAATTCGGAAGTTTTTTCAAATATGAAGGATAGTTCAGTGTTTATAAATCTAGGAAGAGGATGGACTGTAGATGAAACCGCCCTTTTACGGGCGCTGGGTTGGAATGAAAGGGATGCCAATTGGGAAAGCGGATGGTTAAGAGGTGCGGCTTTGGATGTGTTTAAGGAAGAACCTCTTCCTACATCTTCGCCACTCTGGAGCGCTCCCCACGTTATTATTAGTCCTCATGTGTCGGCAATTTCCTCCTCCTACTGGCGAAACTCTGTGAACCTTTTTACCGAGAATCTTAGAAGATACCTAAATGGCGAAAATTTACTAAACTTGGTAGATTTGAACTTGGGATATTAATAGTTTAGAGTAATCTAGTTTGGTTTGAGTAATTATTCTTTTTGTTTTTACCCTTGATATGAATTTGAACCTTTTAAATACTTAACGAAGTATCAACCACGTTTAGTTATTTATTACTTGTGTGAGTATATCAACGAATATTAATGAGTACAAATTGGAGAACGGTTTACTAATTCTCCTAAAGGAGAACCACAATTCATCCACTATTAGCTTCAACGTTGTCTATAGGGTTGGAAGTAAGTATGAATGTCCAGGCTTAACGGGAATATCTCATCTCATAGAGCATATGATGTTCAAGTCAACCAAGAATCACCCCTTAGGCCAGTTTGACAGGCTGATTACCCTTTGTGGTGCGGATGGGAATGCCTATACGTGGCTAGATGAAACCGTATATTACGAGCTGATTGATAAAGACAAGATTGATGTGGCGTTAGAACTTGAGGCTGATAGGATGCAGAATCTCTTACTTAATGAAGAAGAGCATGCTTACGAGATGACAGTTGTGAAAAATGAGCTAGAGCAACGGGAGGATAGCCCTCACGTTTTGTTGCTTGAGACGATGATCAACTTTGCGTTTCAGGTGCATCCTTATTCCATCCCTACCATAGGCCGGGTAGAAGACGTGGTGGGAATAACGACGGAAGATTTAAGAAAATACTATAAGAAGTACTATCACCCGGATGGCGCATTCATTGTGGCAGTGGGAGGGTTCAATAGTGAGGAATTATTGGAGAAGATTAAAAAGTATTTTGGTGGAATTCCAAAGGGTAATATCTCTTTACCGATAATTCCCAGAGAGCCTCCACAATTGGGGCAGAGAAGATTTGTCATAAAAAAGAGCGGTAATACTGACTACATTGTTATGGGTTTTCATATTCCCGAGGGTGAGAATGAAGATTCATATCCTCTCACCACACTTTCACAAATCCTAGGAATTGGTAAAACTAGCCGACTTTATAAAGCGCTTGTGGAAACGGGTATGGCTAGTTATGTTTTTGCTTCCGCTAGTCCCTTTAACCATGCTGATCCATTTCTATTTATCATTGGCGCTGGGGTAAATAATGGAGTTGCCCCTGAGGAGGTAGAAAAAAGAATATTTGCTGAAATTGAAATGATTCAGAAGAACGGAATCACTGAAGAAGAATTGCGACGAGCCATAAAACAAGCTAAAGTCAGTTTTATCTATGATAAGGATTCAGTTAACTCGGAGGCACAAACTATTATCACCTTTGAACTGGCTAGCAGTTATAGGGATATTGAAAGGTATTTGCCCTCCCTTGAACTAGTTAGTCTTTCTGATATTAAACGCGTTGCCAATTCTTACCTTACACCTGAAAAAGCTACAATTGGATACTTCATCGGTCTACGCGGAAGTGGAAACAATTCAAATAAAGACATTGCTAATATTCCTCAACCTCTTAACTTGTCAGAAAAGGTAAATTTTCTTCAAGTAGCACCCTCAAGACTGTCCTCATCTAAGTCTGATAAAGGAGTAAGTTTCACTCTAGAGAAAGTTAATAGTACAACCATCGCTAGTTACGAAAATGGGCTAAAAGTATTAGTTCTAGAGAGCCACCAGAATGAAACGGTGGCAATTTCTGGATATGTCTTGGCTGGAGCTATCTTTAATGAACCCGAAAAACGTGGGCTTGCCAGATTAACTGGCGATATGCTAATTCGGGGAACAAGCCAAATGGGTAGTGATGAGATTGCGCAACTCCTAGAGGATAATGGAATGGAGTTGATTTTCTCTGGGGGGAGGGAGCATACTTCAATCTCAGCAAAGTGCATAACTGAAGACCTTTCAACCCTACTTGGCTTGCTTTTCGAAACACTCAGATTTCCCTCCTTTGAGGAGGAAGAATTGTCAAAAGCCAAGTTAATCATTGATAACGAGATTACGCGCCTGGAAGATAGCACCTTTGAGCGAGCTTTGTTTTCAGCGAGGGATGAGCTTCTAGGTACAGATAATCCATATGCTGGAATGTTGACAGGTACCCACGAAAGCCTGGCATCAATCACGAGAGAAGAGTTAGTTGAGTTTCACTCAACCTACTTCAAGCCTTCTTCAACCACTATAACCATTGTTGGTGATGTAAATGCTGAAAGTGTGATTAGGGAAATTTCCATGCTCATTCATAATTGGCAGACTGATAGTGGTCAAGATGTGGACTTCAGTGCTTACTATCTCGCCTCGGAAAAACTTTGCATACAGAGTGAGAAGTTCATAAGAATCGATATGCCTGACAAATCAAATGTAAGCCTTGTCTTTGTAAAGAAAGGTTTGAATCGATGCTCAAGTGATTTCTATTCGGCTATGGTTGCTAATTTTATCTTCGGGGGGGACTTTATGAGTCGGTTGAATGAGCGTCTGCGAGTGAAGGAAGGCTTAACCTATGGAAGCTTGAGCTTTTTTCAGCCGGGCCGTGGAGCAGGCCCATGGGTAATAAGTGTTCAGGTTAACCCTGAGAGTATTGATAAGGCTATTGAAATTGTTAAAGAGGAGTGGCATAGGTTTTTCGCTGATGGTGTGACTGAGGATGAGCTTTACAAAGCTAAGTCGTACTTTACCGGGAATTTCTCCGTGCGTTTAGACACCATCTATGCGATTTCTAGTTTGTTAGCAGACATTGAGTACTTCTCTCTTGGTTATGATTATATGGCGCGATACAAAGATATTATTAGTTCGTTGACTCTAGCTGATGTTAATGAAGCAATAAAACGTAGATTTAACCCTGAGCGTTGGGTGCTAGCAATAGCGGGTTCTCTTTCAGAAGTTCAACCTTAGTAGTTGTGAGTTTTCTTAAAATACCAAAGTAGCCCTAAAACACCTAGAAGCCAGAAAGAGACCTTAAAGGATTTCAATTGAATTTCTCATTGCTTTTAAAATACGTTGCACCTTGTCTCTCCGGGGATTAACCAAGGCGAGGAGCTTACCTAGAGTTTTTGTATAAAATGGGTAAAATATGAAGAAGCTTCTATAAGGTTGTGAAAAGGGCGAAGAAGGCTTATAATAAATATTTTAATAGATGGAAATGAGACCAAACGGGAGAATCTCATAATGTTGAATATCATCTATAAAGGATTCGTTAGAGCAATTGTATTTCTACTACTCTTGGTAGGCATGTTTACCTGGACAGGATGCGGTGGAGGGGGTGGCGAGGAAAAGCTTGACATCTTACCACCCGGAGCTACGGAAGGGTTCCGTCCCTTTATAATTTCAGTGGAACCCAAAGTGGCAAGTGCAGGTTCCCAGATTACGATTCTAGGGCGCTATTTCGGCACCACGCAAGGAGATAGCACAGCTACCCTAAATGGAATTGCGCTTACCATTGTTACTTGGTCTGATACTAAAATTGAGGCAATACTTCCGCAAGAGGCTTCAAGCGGAATGATAGTGATTACCGTCAAAGGTAGAGCTAGCCAAAGTTCCAGTAATGCGCAGATTTTTATAGGCTCTGCGCCTCCAGCAGGTCCTCCAATTATTACTGGGCTTTCGCAATACTCCGGTTACCCGGGAGTTCTCATTACAGTTTACGGGCAAAACTTTGGTCAACCTATGCCAACTGACGGTAGGGTTCTCTTCAAGTCTCAGGTAGGCGAAGTTGAAGCTGAAGTTCGTCCCATTGAAGGTGTTGAAGGAGCCTTCCGCTGGTACTCAACGAGTATCCAAGTGAAAGTTCCTCAAGGTGCGATCACAGGTCCAGTAGTCGTTGAAGTCGGTGGAGTTAGGTCTAATAATAATTTCGTTTTTCAGGTTGAACCTGAACCGCCACCTCCTTCCAATCAACCAATTGAGATTAACTCTTTCGCTCCTACGGAAGGGCCTCTTGGAACCATTGTGAGGATTACGGGCAACTATTTTGGCCATTCCAGAGGCGGTGGTGTTGTTCAGTTAAGTGGAATTAACCTTGAGATTCTCTTTTGGAGCAACACTGAAATTTATGTGAAGATTGTAGCTCCAGCAAGAAGCGGAAATCTAGTTGTAGTAGCGCGCGGATTTACCGATAGAACCACCTCTCCCTTTGTTGTTATTCAAGTGCCAGAGCTCACAGGTGTTTCACCATCAAGGGTTCAGTCTGGCAGGCCGATGAGGCTGTACGGCAGGAATTTTGGAGCTGACGCTGGAAGCATTATCCTCAAACCGGACGTGCCTGCTAACACGCCCGCAGATGTTGCAGCTAGACAGCGACCCACTACAATTAGCGGTAACGCAATTTCCCTCTGGTCTGACACTGAGTTACGCATTGACCGCCTGCCAAAGCTAAATTCGGAGCCCGGTTTCCGCCTGAAAGTGGAAGTTCTTAATGAGCTTGGTCAATCCTCAGACGATCCTCTCTCCACTGGTGATGACATATATGTAGATTTGGTCAGCGATGTTATAGGTGCCATAGATGTGCTTGTTGATATTGGCCAATCGGGCACACCTGAAATTGTAAAGCAGACTATAGGACTTGCGAATTTAACCAATTTTATCTTTCGTGTTACTCCGGGAGGTGGCATTGCCCCTTACAGAATAGAGCTTGACTTGAAAGACGGGGCTCCATTGATCGCCACAGATGTAACCGGTGTATACGAAACCACGCACATATTCTTTGGAGAGGGTAACTACCAGGGTATCTTCGCCCGTATTACAGATGTTACCGGTGATACAAATGTAGTAACTGGCCCAGACATAACAATCGTTCCCCAGAATCAACCTGTAATCACCAGGATTACAATTAAAGAATTGGACGCTGTTGGAGATACCGATTTCCGTCCCAATGATTATGTAGGGAAGTACTTTGCCTATCACAACGGTGCGCTATGGAACTTTGGTGATAATTTCCTTCCGGTGGTACCGCCCTTGCGCCTGCAGCCCATCGGCGCAATAGTTCCCAATGACGACGAGATTGGGCAGAGGAATTATCAAAGGTTCAAGGCTGAAAGACGACCTATTGGGTACCGGGTTCGCGGGGGAAGCCTAATCCAGATACAGGGATATAACTTTGATAAGGGAGATGGTGGTGTCAATCCTGATGTTCTATTTAGAGCGGAAACCGAATTTCCACTTCTAATGAACTTTCTCGCAAACCCTCCATTATTTGAACCAGAGGCAATTAGCATCAGAATGCCAACCGCGCAGACTGTTGATGAGGCATTGCAGACTCTCGGTGGAGATGTAAGACTTCAATTTATGATAGGTGGAAGTGAGTTTAGGGTAACTGCACCGACCCCCTTTGTGCCAGCCCCGCAAATCGTTCCAGATCCGACGCCAGTTCCCAGTCTAGGAAGCGTTATCCTTAATGTTTACGACAGCGTGCCAGATCCGAGCGCGGGTGGGTTCATTGGTGATAAGGTTTATCTTTTCTTCGCTTTCCCCGCACAGATTGATACTGGTGGTGCTCCACTGCCATATCCGGGAATTTATCTGTTACCAATTGGCTTTGAGCTTACAAATGCCGCTCCAGGTTTCATTACTTTCTCATTCGACATAGGCCAAAATATTGTTACTCCAACACAAGATCCGAACGTTGGATGGCCCGCAAGGAACCCGAATTATCCCGCTACAGATTCTAATCCCCTCGTAGTTGTTGACCCCGTGCCTGGAACCTGGTTTGTCTTTATGTGGAGTGGTGTGAATCTTACCTCTGACCCAGAAAAGCTTGCTAACTCTGGCATAATTTCCAACGCAGGCTCATTTACTGTAACTCCATAACCAGTAGAGCTGAACCGGTCGCCAACGGTCGTGTTTTCGGATTGTTTTGCTTTTGAAGATTAACGCTTGAGTGTAGGAAGTGGATTTATGTGTTGATGAGACGAACTGAAGCCAGCAAACTTTCATTCAAGTCAAACTTGGATTTTCCTCCTACACTTTGTAATGCTTTTTATGAAGCTCTTCAGGTTTAAAAAATGGTTTTGGTTTTTCGCCCACACTATGCTAGTGTTAACTGCTACTTCAGTTGTATTTGCGCAAGGAAATTCAGGAACCGCGGTCCCAAATGTTCAAGTCCTTTCACTCTACGCATACCCCGAGGAGACCACAGCTAATAAACTTTCGGGTGTTTTTGTTTATCCGGAAGTAAGGCTCATCAATGTGGTTTTAGAGTTGGATTTAAGAGGCTATGCTGGCGAGAGGGAACTATCAATATTTTTAACTCTGAGCGATGACAAGAAGGTTCTCAAAAAAAAGAAGGAAAAGTATAAGCTCGCGGAGGGGGCGTATAAGTTTGATTTTCCCCATATGCTTGACCTGAAAAGCGTTTTCCAAGAGAAAAAAATAAAAATTTTTTCAGAGGTGACACTCTCAGGAGCGCCAATTGTTGTTAGAGAAGAATACTTTGAAGTAAAGGGGCGTGAGTTACCCAAGTTGTATATTGAAGATTTCCTTCTCTTTTCGCGCAACTGGCAAAGTGAAGACTACTTCTATCCAGGTGATAGCTTTAACGCTAATCTTTACTTTCGGGTTCAGGGTTTGGAGGAGCGAGAAAGACTTGAAATAAGAGTGGTGGGAGTGATTGAAGACGATTATGGTTTGAAGATTGAGCCTGAGGGGAGATACTTTCCTTACGAAACCTTTTGGGAGGATGGGGCTGGACCTCGTGGAGATGGTAGATACATCTTTGTTTTTAACGGCTCATTTCCCAACTACTTCTATGACTACGGAAGATTTGAACATCCATTCACAATCCACGTCTTGTTTTTGCTAGATGAAGTAATCGTGGAACGCGTAAGACTTCATGGTGAAGTGCGAGTTAAAAACCCAGGCATTGAGTATGAATCCCCCGATGAGGAGGCAAGGACAATTAAAATTGAGCACTCAAGTAGATGGCGATTGCGCAAAATTTCCGAAGATTATCAGATTGAGGATAGACCTGAATATTGAAAATCCCAGTAAGCTAATATGAATAAAATAGTCCCCCCATATAGCATATTTGAATGGTTAGTAAGATGCTTAGAATATGCCCAGGCCCGGATGATTATTACCCAATACTCATGACTAAGATAAAATACCCCTAGTGAAAAGTAAGTTCAAACGTTTTACGAAAATTGCTTTTATATCATTTATCGTAGCATCTGGCATCATTCTCAGTGCCTGTCAAGATGGAAAAGACAGAAAGCAAGCCCAAGATGAAGTTGGCGGATTAAATAAAACTGAGCTTCTTTTTTGGGGGATAAAAGATGGTGAATTGACGCTCTTCTCTAGTTCTGGAATTGCAAGGAAAGTCGAAAGGCTTAAAGGAAAAATAGTTACAGATTTTAAGCTTCAAGGAAATACCCTTTATGTTTCCACCGCCGGCGAGTTTGCAATTCTAAACGAAGATAACACTGAAGTAATCAATGTTGTTCCAAAAGATGATACAACCAAAATATATATAAACGACCTTGAGGTTTCCGAAGATAATAATTCAGCGCTTCTAGCTGGATTCAATCCCAGTTCAAAGATAAACCAAACTTTCCTAAAAGTGTTGTCAATTCGCTCTAAGGAGATTGTGAATGTGTCTCTAAGGGACTATCAGCGGAGTTTGGCGGTGTGGGAATTGGGCTCAATAATTGAAGATAAAGATGTTGTATGCTTCCTCGTGAATTTATTTGATCCCGATAACGGAAACATTTTGTTAAGGGTAGGCATTGATGGGAGAAGTGAACAGATATGGGAGAGCGCGAATGTTCCTGGTGTGGGGAAGGCAGGGGAAATTGAAGATTACAAAGAAGGCGAAATATTATCAGCAACGCTTAGTGACTTTATTCCGTTTAATAATGGCGTATTTCTCTTTCTTTCCTTGCTTAGCCCTGATGGAATAGCTCAGAGTGAGGCTTGGAATCTCAATATAGAAGAAGGGATAATAAAAGACAAGATTAAACTTTCCTCAGAAAAAGAGCAAGAAGAAGAGCAAATCTTTCTAGATGTTGATTTTTCGGTTCAAGGCGAGAAATTATTTTTCACCCGCTTGTCTACGGATACTTCATCTAAATACGCAGTATCAAACGACAAAGTGCAGGATGTTAACTCAGCCAATACCAATGAAAACTTCATCCTTAAACTAGTTGAATTTAACTTAAATTCCAAAGAGCAGAAGGAGCTTAAAACCTTCAAGTTAAATGAGTATTCTAAAGAAGAATTTTACAGTTCAAAAATATTTCCCCAAGATCAAATCCTTATTCTCATATATAAGGAAAATAATGGCTACTTAGCAATTCCTTTAAGTTTTGGAGGAGAAGTTCTAGCAGAAGCTTTTAATCTGGATAAACCAAAAGTACTATTGATTAATGAGCAGTTAAATTTCTTACTGGATAAGCAGGAGAGAGGATAATAATAATTAGAGATGATGAATGCTGAACGCATCCGTTATTTACATCTCTCTATATAATCAGAAATTGCAATCGTAAGGGGTGGGAGAGGAGCGAGCCCAAGGGAAAGATAGCGTTCAAGGGAGAGGATTGCGCGTCTTGGACGTGGAGCATCTCGGAGATAATCCTGCGCTTTTACTGGTATGAGCCTATCCTTAGGTATACCAAGTCTTTCCAGGTAGAGCTGTGCCCAATCATAGTATGTCAGAATGTCAGTTCCTCGTAGGTGATATATACGTCTCGCAGCTGAATTGAGAAGATTCAGCACGGCTTCTGCGAGAAAGGGCGCGTAGGTTGGTGTGGCAAATTCATCATTGACGACTTTTATCGCTAATTCTGTATCCAGCTTTTCCCTAATTGCTGCAAGGAAATTTCTGCCACCGGGAGCGAATACCTGCGCAGTCCGTATCACCAACGAATTCTCATACTCAAGCGCGTAAAACTCGCCCGCCAGCTTGCTTCTGCCGTAAGCGTTTATCGGCTCAGGTATCTCATCCTCAGAATATTCGCCATCATCCTTCCCGGGAAAGACATAATCCGTGGAAAAATAAATGATCCTAGCTCCTACCTCTCTTGCTCCTAGTGTAACATGTTCAGTTCCCGTAGCATTCACGAGCATCGCCTCTTCGGGGTTCCTCTCGCAGTAGTCCACCTTTGTAAGGGCTGCGGTATGATAAATCACCGTTGGGCGGCATTCCCGAATAACCTTTTTCACGCTGAAAAGGTCGGTAATGTCCATTTCGACTCTACCGATTGTGCGAACATTAGCCAGCCCGCGCTTCTCCAGCGCACAAGCCAGCGCAGTGCCGAGTTGCCCCTTGCCGGTGATGAGAATTCTTTCCTCTGCGTGAATTCCGATTTGCACGGAGGTAATTTTAGTCCTCAGCAAAGCTCCTGCGCAAATTGAACTTTCCACCGCCTTTTTGGTCTAATAAAATTGCTTATTCTCAAGATTTGGAGGATTTGAAATGAAAACGAGACTTCTGCTGATGCTAATGGGGGTTTTGGCGTTTCTTACCTCTTCTGCTCCCCATGCAAACGAGGAATGGGAAAGTCTGTCCGCCGATAGTGCGCTCATCAGGCAGGCGTAGACGAATGCGCTTATAATTCAGCTTGCCATTGAACGCTACAATCAGGATAAGGGCTACTACCCCGAGTATCTCATCGGCGGCGATAACGGTTTCTACTTTGAGCTTGAGTACCTCGGCAAGTTAAAGGATGGCGAGGCGCCGATTGACCCACTCATCACTGAGGATTACTTCAGCGAATACCCGCTCAACCCGTTTGCGGTGGTGACGCTTTCAGGTTCGCAGGTTTATCCGAACCCCCTAACCCTTTGGCAGGACGCTCACAACGACCCCTACCGTGTCATACCAAACGTTCAAGGCTTAAACTACCGCTTCGGCAAGCTCTCCCTATCAATGGGCAACGTAATGGATGACCCACGTTTCGGTCAGGCGGGCTTTGGCTACCAGTGCTGGAACGTAGAAGGTTTAACGTGGTCGGAACGTGCACGGCTCGCGGGTAACTTCTTCTACAAGAGCTTCACGCCAAAAGGCGTAGACCATCCCACCTGCTACATCTTTGGGATTTACGGACCTCCCGGCTGGCTTGGGCAGGACGTTATCGGCAAAGCTCACGCAGGACTTGAGGAGTACGCTAGCGCACCTGAGGGAAGCGGACGCCCTTTCAGCTTGACCGCTGACGATAAACTCGCCTTTGGCAATCCAGATGGCGAGCGCGACGGCTTGATGATGGTCTTAACCAGCGTTTCCTCGTAGGGCGGAGTCTCCCCTCCACCCCGGCATCTTCCCCCTGTAGTGCGGGTTCACACTGAAATGTTCACTCTGTATGGCTGAGGGTTTGCTCCCGCCGTTCTTGCTGTAAGGCGGGCAAGCCGTGTGCACTACAAGAATATCTCAGCACTCTAGAGTAAATTCTCAGTGATGGGTCTACCATCAATCCCACGCTGGATTGACCTGATGAGCGCAGTAGTAATTTAACCCCCGGCGCTATCCACCCTCTGCACCTCCTGCTCTGGGTTATTCCGTTTAACTTCTTCAATCCATTCCTCTATAGCTTTTCCTTCAAGCTTAATGCCAGGGGCAATTTCCCCCATTGGAATTAATACAAAGAGCCTTTCCTTCGCGCGCGGATGCGGAACTACAAGCTCAGCGGAAACCACCGTGTACTTTCCATACATTATGATGTCAATGTCTATCGTTCTGTCTTCGGGAAGCTTTTCTTTTATTTCATTCCTATCCCTTCTTCCAAGATAATATTCAATCTTCTTTATTTCCTCAAGCAACTGAATAGCAGATAGGACGGTTGAAAGTTTTACCACGCAGTTAAGAAATGAATTCTGGGTTTTCATCCCCACTGGAGAAGTCTCATATAGAGAAGATTTCTTTGTAACCGCGGTTCTGGGTAGAGCTCTAAGCATTTCTATCGCAGTTTCTATATAACTTTTTCTCTCACCCAGATTACTGCCGAGAGATAAATAACAATCGTACATAAAATTGCACCCAAAATTATATACTATATTTCGAAGTATGATTAGGGCTATATGAGCTTTTCTAATAAACCTTATCTCGGAAGTCATTTAGCTAATAGACTTCTTGCTCTTTCAATTACTTTGCTCATTTATCAGCCTTGGGTATCATAATATAAGTGGAGAGTCGATGGGAAAGTATAATCTCAGCCATTCCCGAATCCTGCGGGGTTTACGAGTTCAAGGATGCTCGGAAGAAAATCTTGTACGTTGGCAAGGCGGTGAACTTGCGGGCACGAGTCCGTTCATACTTTACCGACTCGTTTATCAAATCGCCAAAGGTTCGGAAACTTGTTGAGCGCGCTCGCGATGTTTCCTACATTCTCACCAAGAACGAGTTTGATGCGCTTGTGCTGGAGGCGAATCTCATCAAGCAGTTCAGGCCTGAGTTTAATGTCCTGATGAAGGATGATAAGAGCTTTCCCTACATTCACCTGACGAATGAGCCCTATCCCCGCGTTGTGATAACTCGAAGGTATGAACCAAAGCGGGGGGAATACTGGGGACCTTTCACCTCGCTACACCACGTTCGCCATGCGGTGAGGTTCGTTGCGGGGCTTTTGGGCGTCCGGACCTGCAAGCTTGAGATTGACGGTAAAAAGTTTTATGACCGCCCCTGCATAGATTATCACTTGAAGCTTTGCACTGCGCCCTGCGTGAATTACGTCAGCAGAGAAGATTACCTCACCCAGTGTAAAGCACTCTCCAGTTTCTTCATGGGTAAATACGGTGACGTTAGAAAAATGCTCGAGGAGCGAATGAAGGATGCATCTATGAAACTTGCCTACGAATCAGCCGCGCATTACCGCGATCTCCTTAAGAGCATTGACCGAGTGATTCAAAAGACTCAGGTCTTAGGCAAGCCTTCGGATGAGCTTGACGCAATCGGGATTTGCGTTTTCGGTGATGATTTGATGGCGCTCGTTATGCAGGTGCGGGAGGGCAAGCTCGTTGGTGACAGGGAGTTCGTTTTAAAAAACGAGCTTGGTGAAACTATAAAAGACATCCTAGAAAATTTCATTAAGCTCTACTACTTCCCTCCACAGAACATCCCGCGAGAGATTCTGCTTCCAATGGAGCCTACAAATTTAGAACTCCTTGAGAAGTTTCTGGCAATGCAGAAAAAGGGAAGCGTGAAAATTTTAGTTCCTAAACGCGGATACAAATCAGAAATCCTTGAGTTAGCTGAAAAAAACGCGGTAGAGCGAATGCGAAAGTATAAAATCAGAGGCGAGCGCAAGGCGGAGCCGGGCGAGGCGGAGCGGATCCTTCAGGATTTGTTTAATCTTTCAGTGTTACCAATTAGGATTGAAGGCTACGACATCAGCAACATCCGTGGCAAGCAGGCGACAGGCTCAATGGTGGTGTTTATAAATGGCAAGCCTGATCCGAAGGAGTACCGCCTGTTCAACATCAAACTAAAGGAAACGCCGGATGATTTTGCAATGATGCGGGAGGTTCTCAGGCGGAGGTTAGTGAGGATGATGACAGATGAGAAGTGGCAGGCGGTCCCTGACCTCGTCCTCCTTGACGGCGGAAAGGGGCAGGTAACCGCTGTGCTCGGCGTGGTGAGGGAGCTTCAGGAAGACCCAGGCTTCTCAACCGAGCAGAAGTCGCATTTCAATGAAATTAAGTTTGTTGGGCTTGCCAAGGCGGAGGAAATCCTCATTGACACGCTTGAAAACAACGACGATGGCAGTGAAAAGTGTAGTGAGGGGTTCAGGGAAATTAAGCTAGACGAGACGAATCCGGGGCTATCGCTTCTCGTGAAGGTTCGCGATGAGGCGCACAGGTTTTGCAGGAAACTCCACCTCGCACGTCGTCAGAAAGCAGTTTACCACTCCGCATTGGATGAGGTTGAGGGCGTAGGTCAGGCGAAACGCAAGCGTCTGCTTGCTAAGTTCGGAAGCATTGCTAAGATGCGGGAGGCAGGCGTGGAGGAAATTGCAAAGGTCCCTGGCATTGGCTTGAACCTGGCACAGCGCATCTACGCGAAGCTGTTGGAGGAGTCCTTTATGGAGATCGCGGTTGAGGAGATGAAAATAAAGCGCGTCATTCGCCTCAAGCGCGTCACCCCAAAGGAGTGAGCGGCTGTAGGACGGATTTACACTGAAGGGTTAACCTTTAGGGCGAGGACCTGTGCCCCGCCGTCTTGGCGCGATACGACTTCGCGCCCTACAGATAATTCTTCCGCTATTGCGATTTTGATTTGCACGGACATTCTCGTCCGTGCCAAATTGCTCAGACATTTCTTTATGTACCACTATCGTCATTTAGTCTACGCAAAGAAACGTTGAAGTATTCGGGGTAAATACTTATCATCAAAGCCACATCTCTCATTAGTTACGCTTATTCTTTCTTAGTACCAGAATATTTAGTACCAGAGCCTCCCATAATTCTTCTTGGCATATTCAAGAGCTTCACCAGATAGTGGCTCCCGCTTAAGTTTTTTTAGGCCTGTAATCGCATCTTTAAGCCCCGTGAAAAACTCACGCAGTTTCAGCTCTCGCACCGCTTGGAGACCGAAAAATGCTGTCCAAAACGTGATGTAAGTTAGAATGTAAGGAAAGGGAATATGTTTGTAGCAGAGTAAAATGCGATTTCTAATATAGTAGTAGAGTTCCCCCCTTTTGCTTCCACTGCTTACAACAGATTTCTCTGGGAAGTGATGGGCAATTGCTTCTGGGCAGTAAAGAATTTCCAGGCCACTTTTAATTGCTCTATATGCGAAGTCTAGCTCTTCACCTCCAAAAACTAGCCCGGAGTGATAGTTCCCCACCTTTTCATAGGCGTCCCTGCTGATGGCGTGAAGTGCGCCTATATAGTAGGAAACCTTTGTGGCTCGGTTTACAATTTCGGGATCCTTTCTGATTTCTTTCTTGCTGAAGGGCACCTGGAAGTTATACTTCACATCTCTATGATTAATAATCTTAGTTGCCAATATCCCCAATTTGGGGTTCTTTTCAAAAGTATCCACTATTCTTTTGAGGGTCAATTTGTCGTCAAGGGTAGCATCATCATCTATTATCACAAAGTATTTCCCAGAAGCGCTTGCCATCAGCAGGTTTCTTCCATCTGCGACGCCAAGTTGAGTGTCACTTCTAATGCACCTTAATCGAATGTCCGTAATTTTCTCCTTTACCCGAGCACATACATCATGCTTCACCGAGCAATCATCTAAGACAATAACCTCAAGGTTCGGGTAATCTGAAGCGAGAACACTTTCCAGGCAACGCAATAGGGTATCTGGTCTCTCCCGAGTATTTATTAGTACTGAAACAAGTGGATGCTCTTCCATTGTAAGTTCGAAAATGGAGAAATTATCAAACTGACAATTTTATCAGAATTTAGCCCACAATTTTCCAGAGGTGGTAGAGTACGAAAGATAATTTAGATTGCAAAAGTAAAGTAGCGTTAGAAAATTTCGTCAGGCTATGGATAATACATCTGATATAATCTACCTTTAGCTTAACCTCTCTCTACTACCAAATGGAAAGCAATAATACTGGCAGCCGGAATGGGAACAAGACTGGGCATGGATTTGCCCAAAAGCCTTATCAAGCTGAAGACTGGAAAAACTATCCTTGAGCACCAATTAGAAAATCTACAGAAGCACATTTCACTGCAAGATATAAGGATTATGGTGGGATATAAGTCGGAGATGATTAACGCTCTTTACCCCGACATAAAGTGTGTCAAGAACGAATCTTTCGAAACAACCAACACTGCACGCAGTTTACTGCTTGGCTTAAGGGTAATGAAAATGAGGATATTCTCTAGCTAAACTGCGACGTGGTATTTGACCATAAAATTATTGAAAGGCTAGTCACAAAGCCATTTTCCTGCATGGCGGTAAACACATCATCCGTAGGGGAAGAGGAAATCAAGTATTTAGTGAATGATGATGGATCAATTTGAGCAGTTTCAAAGGATATTTCTCATGCACTGGGAGAAGCGGTTGGCATAAACTTTGTTAAAGCTTGCAACTTTTCTTTGCTAAGGAATGGCTTAATTAACTGCTCAGCCACAGATTATTTTGAGAAAGGTATTGAGTTAGCTATAAAAAACGGATTAAAGATATATCCGCTTGATGTTACCGACCTCAATTGTGTTGAAGTGGACTTCCCCCAAGACCTTGAGTATGCGAATACTTTTGGCTTTTTCCCTCGCAACCCTAGAATCTGGGCATTTGGTGTTATCGTGGGGAAACGATCTGAGATAACTCAAAGTATCTTTATCTTCACCTCTCAAAGTACCACAAAGATACAGTAACGCTAGTACGGATATCAAGAAACAGGAATCTCGTGAAAAAGCTCGTAAACCAGGGTTCCCGCGAGGAATACTCTATTCCCTTAAGGGAATACTCCTCGCCTTAACAAGCAAAGTATTGTTCTTTACCCACATGTTAGCTCGTATATCCTTTTGGCTATCTCGGCGCGCACTTAAAGTAGAGCTTTGGCACAGTATACCCTTAAAGGCAATACAATGGGACTCTAAGGTTGAACGATTTGCAGCAACTGGGATTCTCTTTCTCATCTATAAACTATTTACGCAACGGGCCCATGAAAAGGAAGAACTTTACGCTGCGCCATCTGAAGCTATACGAGACATTTTCCTTTCAGCCCTTCGTGCGAGAAGAGAAAGCATATTAATTGCGGGACTTCCCAGAAACGATTCACTATTCAATCTGCCGGATGGCTTTTTAATTGGGGGGATGAAACCGCCTATGAAAGTCTCAAGAAAGCTAAAGAAAATAATAAAAACATCATTTTGTACATGCCAACTTTTAGAGATGTGCAGCGAACAAAGCACAATCCCGAGATAGAAATGGGGGAATTCGCAGAATATTAAATTGAGCTTAACGCAGTTCTCGCAGTGAAACCTCATCAGAGCAAGATTGAAATCATTTCCCCCTTTCAAGAGAAAAATGTTGTTTTTATAAATCCGCTTTCAGACCCTTACCCATTTCTTACGCTGGCTGATGTGCTTATTACAGATTATTCTTCTGTGTATTTTGACTTCTTGCTTCTTAATAAGCCAATTATTTTTTATCCGTATGACTATGATGAATATGTAAAATACTGTAGAAGATTTTATTTTGATTATTTCTCCTTTACTCCTGGCGAAAAGGCCTACACAATTAAAGATTTGTTGCTAGCGCTGAAATCCTGTTTGGCTTCAAGTACAGAATATATGAAGCATTTTGAAAGAGAAAGGCAAAACGTTCTCAATGTCTACTATGAGAGTGAGAGTATTTGCTCCCGTGCTTCAGAGCGAATTTATGAGCATGTTTACTCGCTTCCCTTCGGAAAAACGCCCTGAACAAATAGAACTTGCTTAGAATAATCGGCTTGCTGAATAAGCCCATCATAAGATGGATTAACTTGACCTTGCCCAGTTATAAGGATTAGCTTGTTTCTTTGAAAAGTCTTTTAGCTCGAATCCACTCTCCTAGAGCCCGCATAAACTTTTCTTTGCAGAGCCAGAGCACAATCACATACAGGGTCATAGCAAGTCCAATTTTGCCAAAGAGGAAAATTGCCGTTTCCCTCCAGCCATCGGTAAATGACAATGCGAGAACAATTACAACCGAGCCAAACAATGCGACAAAGGTAGAGTGCCATGGCCAAAGAACTAGAATTTCTCTTCGGGCGTATAATCCGGTAGCCAAGAACCCTAAAAGGTAGGATAGCGTTGTTGAATACGCAGCTCCCATAGCGCCAAACTTGGGTATGAGATAAAGGTTCAAAGCCACATTAAATATGGATACGATAATCATAAGCATTAACATTAATCTAACTTTTTCCGCTAACTGCAAGATTCTGTTGAAGTGACAGCTCATTAACCCAAGAAAGAAACCACCAACCGCTACCCACGGGACGTAAATATATCCTTCCTTAAATCGTGCTCCGAGTAGTAAAGCTGTAAGGCTTCCCGCCTTGATTGAGGCGATGATGACGACGGGCATCACTATCACTATATAGCCTGCAGCAACTAATCTCATAAGGCGAGTTAGCTCATCAATTCTGCCTCTCTCGTACATTAAGGTCAAATAAGGATAGGCTGGTATCGCTATTATCCCGAAGAAAAGCAGAATAGCGCTTTCCACTAAGTCATAAACTGCGCTATATAAACCTAAGGGTTCTGGTCCTACAAAGTAATTAATCATAAATCTATCCGACGCCCGAAGAATGAAGCTAAAGAGAAGAGTCATAGAGAAAGGAACCCCGTATCGGATTAGTTCACGGACGATATTAGAAGAAACGTAAAATATGCTTAGAGAGCCTTTGCGAATCCAAATTAAAATATCAGCAAACCCAATTATTCCGAAGCCTAATATCAAACCTAAGAGCATACCTCCCGCACCCATTCCAAAGAAAATCACTAAGCCTACGCCAAATAATAGGGACAACACAGGACGAGAGAGAGAGATAAGGCTATACTTTAGAGTACTGAAACTAGCGCGGGCAAGCTCAAGGGCAAGCATTAAGGCTGACTTGGCAACGAGTAGTAATCCGCCGAGAAAGAATAGATAAACTTTTTCGGGGCTAACGAATTTAGAAAAAAAGATTAGTAGGATTGACCAGACTAGAAATACAAAAAACGTCCATATTGCAAAAGAAAAAATTAGCGATGATAAGAATTGCCTCCGTTTAATCTCATCGCTGGAATACCTCTGGAAGTATCTAAAGCCGGAAGTCCAAGTCCAAGCAATAAGGCTATCCATAGTTAAGGTAGATGTGGCAACCACTAAAGCGTAATTCCCGTACTCATAGGGATACACTAGGCGAGTGTAAACTGCAGTACTGAAGAACCCCAAAAATGCTGGGACAATGCGCGCAAGCAGGTATATTAAAGCATCAGCAATAAAGTCTCTTTTCGCGCTTGTAAAATCAGTCTTCTCAATTAGGGTATCCACAGTGGGCAAACTCACAAATCAATTTGATATATTGACGAACCATAGAAGGGTATCCTAGGGCTTGAAATGTGAACACTTCTTGCAAAATTGAGTGTCATTTCACCATAAGCTAGATAACTCTGCATCTTTTTGAACTCCTATTTATTAAACGCTATACTCTATGGAGTATAAAACTTGTAACGATGCAATTTTACAACTACTAAGATTACCAATAAATGGAAACTAAAATTCTTAAATGCCTATCAGAAATGTAAAAACTAGCAAGGTGGCGGGGAACTCTTCGGAAACGATAAGAAATGAGAAGGAGACTTGCGGGGGAGGGATTCGAACCCTCGACCTCCAGGTTATGAGCCTGACGAGCTACCAGCCGCTCCACCCCGCGTTAATAAGTATACAGTTGGTTATCTAACAAGTCAAGACATAATGTTTACCTTGAACAACAATTTCAAAAGGTGTAGTAATTCGGCAGTTCTTATTTTATGTTGGATATAAATCTGTTAAATAGCTAAACAAAATTTTTAGCCCTTCAAACCGAGAGCGAATGGACAGAGTATTTCAACTTTCACTAATCTAGGGCTTGAAAAGCCATAAGCTCTAAAACGAAAGTCATAGTCCGACAATCTACCTACTAGCTCATAGCCATTCTTTATGTACCTAAACCCAAAAGGACCTCTACCTTCATTAATAGCGATAATCATATACACCTGACCCGCACGCTCCTTTTCAACCGAACGCCAAAGCCTTATATCAAAGGAGCTGGGATATGCGTAAGCTCTTGGCTTCTTCCCTTCAGTATCAGATTTCCAAGTTTGTGGGTGAGTATGACATTCCCCAACGACTTTCTCGCCTGATAGTTCAGACAAGACTTTTTGAACTGCGTCCCAACTCCTATCTTGAACCCAAACCTCACGGTTGCTTGCATCAGCTGTGGAGAAGACCTGAGCAGCTTCAACCCAAACCTCACCATCTGCTACCACACCCAAGAGCGCAGCGAACATTTCGTGGCGATATCTATGGCTGAATGCCTCTGCTGCTGCTATTACCAGAGATGAAAATGCATTCTGCTGTAAATGAATTACCTTAGGAACCATATATCCCGTTAATCCAGACTGTAATTATATACCCAATTCACATGTGATATTTATCAATATTCCAATAGTAATAAACATACCCTTAAAGGCAAGCCTCCCTCCTCGCTAGTTTCTCATTATTTCGCAAAAAACAAACTACATCCTTTCGCTTTTTCGAAATTCCAACAATCAATAAAAAACATCTGTTTAAGACTAATCTTAAATGGCAAGAGGAATCAATTTTCATATATTCACTTTCCTACGCAGAAGTTCCTGAAAATCTCATCAAGCACCATATCGCGGGATTCGAGCCAGAGAATACTTGATAGAGCGCGTTGAGCTGAGTAAAGATCAATAGATATAACATCCAGTGGAATTTCATTCTCCACCGCTGAAAGTGCCTGGCTAAGAGAATTCGCTGCCACCTCTGTCAGTTTCTTCTGCCTTTCGGTTAACAAATACCTTATGCCTGTTTCCTTCACTTCTGTTAAGCTTTTCAGAAATAATTGAAGTTCATTTAGTCCTGTACCAGTATAGGAGGAAATGAGATGAGCATTGATTTTATGCGTAACTTCTTGGACCATTCGCAAGTTTTCCGGAGGAATCGTATCCGCCTTAGTTATTCCAAGAAAGAAGGGGAGATTTTCCTTCTTAGCGCTATTAACCAACTCAGACAAACGCGGAAGTGGATTAGCGGAGACGCTATTGAGGAATGCGACCTCCTCAAGAATGATAAGCGCGTCTGCTTCGCTCATCAGTTTCTTTGCCCACTCCATTCCAATCATTTCAACAAGTTCCTTTGCTTCACGAAGCCCAGCGGTGTCAACGAGTAGGACTTTCACTCCACCAACTTTCACGCTTTCCACTAGGTAATCCCGAGTAGTTCCGGGAATTTCTGTAACAATCGCA
Source organism: Planctomycetales bacterium (assembly GCA_037441675.1). Taxonomy (GTDB): domain Bacteria; phylum 4484-113; class 4484-113; order 4484-113; family 4484-113; genus JBBIRS01. Next base: position 264,530 of record JBBIRS010000002.1, read on the forward strand.
CGTTCAAACCCGAGAAGTCTGTTAAAAAGAGTAGATTTGCCCACGTTAGGCGCCCCTAGTATCACCACTTTTAACCCCTCACGCAGGCGCGAGTAACGGTTGTAGAAATCAATGGCGGATTCTAGTTCCTGAATAACAGGCATAAGATTGGAGCGGACAAATTCCACCTCACTTCCTGCATCTCCCAGCGCCTCCCTTTCATCTATACTCGCATCCGCTACGCCTCCCGGATAATCGTGGACAACCTCAATATGAGCCAAAACGCGGTTTAGCTTGTCTAGCCAGTTTTGAACGCGCGCGGAAAGCTCTCCGCAAAGCTGATGCACCGCAAGCCTCAGAATTTCCTCGGACCCAGCGCGGATAGTATCATTCACCGCTTCCGCTTGAGATAAATCCAGCTTGCCGTTCAAATAAGCGCGAAAGGAGAACTCTCCAGGCTCCGCTATGCGTCCTCCGAGAGATTTAAGTCTTTCCAGTAGGCTTTCAACGAGGAGCATATTCCCGGGAAGTGTAATCTCAAGGACGTTCTCGCCTGTGTAGGAATTTGGAGCCTTGAAGCAAATGATAACCCCATCTACAAAAAGTCCCTCTGCAAACTCTACACGCCTTAAGAAGTGCTTACCAGCGCAATTCTTGGGAAGTGGCTTATCAATTATCCGCGCAACGATATCATAAGCTCTTTCACCCGAAACCCTAACAATCGCCAGCGCAGAAGTCCCATACGGCGTGGAGAGCGCGCATATTGTATCCTCGGTAAGGTAACTAATCCGCATACATTTATCCTACCACCAGTTACTCCTCTAGTTTACCAATCTTAAGCGTGGTAAAATCCGCAAAGAGAAATGGCGCAGAAGAAGCCAAAAACTAATCCTAAAATCGGAAAGGAAAGAGAAAAAGAAGACCAACCTGAACGGAGAGAGAATAATTTCCGAATCTTTCTCACAAACGATGATGGGATATATGCAGAGGGTTTATTAGCACTTGCCCGTGAACTATCCCCACTGGCGGATATTACCATCGTTGCGCCGGATGGTCCACGCTCCGCAGTCAGCCACTCAATCACCCTCCACAAACCCTTGCGCCTTCACGCGGTTAACGACTTTCCCTGGAATGTTCACTCTAGCCATCCCCGTACCTCATACAAGTGTTCTGGGTCTCCTTCCGATTGCGTCATGCTTGGAGTTCTTGAGATTATGAAGGACAAACCTCCTCATCTTGTTATTTCGGGTATAAACGATGGTCCCAATATGGCGGAAGATTTAACCTACTCTGGAACCGTTGCCGCGGCGATGGAGGGAGCAATACTAGGCTTTCCAAGCATTTCAGTTAGTCTAGCACGATCTGAAGCAAGACACTTTGATACCGCGGCGTATTTCGTGAAAGAAATCATCGCTAAGCTCTTCTCTTCAGGCAATGTATCACAGTGGTATGCGGTTGATATAAATGCGCTTAAGGCAAAATTCGGTGGGAAGCTTTTTATTAACGTAAATATACCTGACCTGCCCATTAATAAGGTAAGAGGAATTAGGGTTTGCAAGCCTGGCTTTAGGGGATATAAAGATGTCATTCAAAGGATGACAGATCCTCGCGGTAGACCATTTTATTGGATTGCCGGCGAGCGAATTGAAGAGGATAGCCATGAGGATACAGACGTGCAGTCGTTATCCAGAGGCTACATTGCGGTCACACCCCTAACTTGGGAAATCTTTTTTGAACCTGCCTTCAAAAAAGTTAAGCAAGCTCTAGAATAGTTGAGGGACAAATTCATCAACACAAGAAGTAAAAAGTAATTAGGAACTTAAAGGATGCATGAAGCCTCATGTTTGCTTCTATTACGTCATATTTAATTTCATTGCAACTTGGGCTAATACATTCTTCACATATAAAACGCAAATTACGGAAAAGCAGTAATTCGTTTGACTACTACAATAATCCTCTTATCGTCAGAAGCTGTGTAAAATGAATCGCACTAGCAGGCAGTTTCTATGTTATTATCGGGGGAGTGCGCTTACATTTCAGGGGGTAAATCTAACTTCGCACAATCATGCCGTCTGCAAAATCCGTTTTGCACGAGCTACACAATCTTCTACTCTCCCATTATTAGTATCATCACAGTATATTCTGAGTAATGGCTCGGTCCCCGAAAGCCGAAGCAGGAGAAAACCTTTATCCCAGTCAAGTTTTAATCCATCAATGGTTGAAACTTTCTCGTATTTTATTTGAAGTCTCTCCGGAGTGTCCTTCAACTCTGAGATTAGCTGATTCATTCTCGCTACCTCGGAGGAATTTTTAAGGAGGATATCCTCATGATAGAAATAACTCTTTTCAAACCTGTCGCAAATCTCTTCCCTTAAATCGCGCAAGTTCTTCCCGCTTATCGCCATCGCTTCCAGCACAAGTAGAAGTTCAAGAAGAGCATCTCTCTCCGGCAAGTAAAATCCAAAGCCAATCCCTCCACTTTCCTCTCCTGCGGTTAACGTTCCCTCCTTGAGCAACTCTTTTGTAGCATATTTGAAACCTACAGGTATTTCCACAACTTGAGCGCCGAAAGCGCTCGCTATGCGGTCGATAAATTTAGAAAAGCTAACCGTCTTTACTACTCTGCCTTTCATGTTCCTATTCTCAAGAAGGTGAAGCAGGAGAATACCATAAACCTCGTGAGGTGGAATCACCTCTCCAGTCTCGTCAACTAACCCAAGCCTATCCCCGTCTCCATCAAACGCTGCACCAAAACTTTTTTCAACGTCCGCCTCAACCCACGCTGACAAGGTTTTTAGTTCATCTCCTACCGGCTCTGGCCTGCCACCGCCAAAAAGTGGGTCAGGGGTAGTCCGAATAGGTTGATGATTCACCCCTATACCGTTCAGTACCGCACAGTTCACGACAGAACTCGCGCCATGCATAAAGTCTATGGTCACAGAAGACAGTTTTCTTATAGCTTCTGCGTCTAGCAGTTTGATGAGATGTTGAGTGTAGCTATTGGTGAGATTGAATTTTTCCGGAAAATAAGCGTTAGCAAATATTTCCTCCGAATCTATATAATTAGCATCAACCTCTCCTGAAAGAGTTGATATTAATTCCTGAATTTCTGGTAATGCGCTCCCACCCTCTTTCCCCTTTATCTTGTAGCCAAGGTAATAGAATGGATTATGACTGGAGGTGATGACTACGCCAAGCGGAGCGGTGAATTCTTTTACCGCAAAAGAAATGTAAGGGGATGGACAAAAATTATTGGATAGGACAGGCTTATAGCCTGCCTTCTCAAGAACATAACATACCCCTATGGCAAACTGTTTAGCCAAGAACCTGGTGTCGTAGCCAACGGGGATTGGGTGGTATGATTCTGGGCAAATTTGCTTAATTGCATGGGCTGTGGCTAGTGCCAATCTCTCAACAGTTGTCCAAGTAAAGTCCCTTCCAATAATTCCCCGATAACCATCAGAGCCGAACTTAAGCTTTGCCCCGTGCTTATCCATCCAATAAGAATTAGGAATGAAGGTTTACAGGATTGATTCAATCATTTCCTTCAAAGCGTCGTACTCCCTGAAACCAACAACTTGCTTAACTACTCCGCCGTTACGGAAGAATATAATTGTTGGGACTGAAGTAATGTTAAACCTTCGGGCTAAGGTGGGACTTTGGTCAGTGTTAATCTCATACACCTTAATTTTCCCACTGTAATCCGTTGATATTTTTTCTATCACAGGGTGAAGCATCTTACAAGGAGGACACCAATCTGCGGAAAAATCCAAGAGAACTGGTAGTTCGCTCTTTTCAACCTTTTCCGTAAATTCACTTTCAGCAAGCAATTGCATTTGCACTCTCTCCTTTAATATCAATTAAGGTTTAACTGAATAAATGAATATCTTAGACAATGGATGATTATTTCACCATCCAGTATTATATTGGAATTAATACGAAATAACTGCATAGACCACTGCAACTTATATAATTAAAATTTTACCACTTTGTTCGTAGTTTTCACACATAGAAATTTTGACTAGCGTTAGGATGCAAAGGCAAATTTTTAGCCTCTAAGTTGTAGTTTATATTCGGATATCGGAGACTTTAGTTGGTGATAGATGTATATTCTTTGCCGATTGATAATCTTCCAAATGATAGGAAAGTTTATGCATAAGAAATGAAGCTGTTAGGAATAAAAGAGTTGCCAGAATGCACACGGGGTATGGACCAAAAAATGTATTGAGTATGTATCCAATAACTGGACCCATTGCTCCCCTTATGCCTACTAGTGTAATATGAGCACCCATAAAAGGAGCTGCATCTCTCTCGCCAGCAAAGAAAATGTTCCCAAGAGACCATACTAGGCTTAATCCTGCCATTCCAGCACCAAATATGATTGATGATAGGTAAACCATAATAATAGGAGGAATTGATATCAACTCTGCAAGTGGCTTAGCTAAAAATAGAGTTAGCGGGTAAAAGGCTAGGATTAGGTATACCCATCGACTAAATTTAGCTGGATCATTCTTGTCGTAAAAACGCCCGAAGATTGGAAGAGTTGCGATGGTTGCTAGTTGAAAGAAAAAACCAGAAATTCCAACCTGAGTATAGCTAATTGCCAGTTCTTCCACTAGAAATACTGGCGCGACAACCGCCATTATCATAAATGCAAGTCCGTAAATGAAGAAATTTCTCTCAAAAGTAGCAAAAGTAGGATTCTGCTTAAGAACGTTCGTGCTGTGAACTAAAGGTACAACAACGCTTCTGTAAAATACCTTTAGAAGCGGTTCTCCCCGCAGAAAGAGAGTTTTTTCACCCTTACGAGGAGCTCCACCTCGTATATGTACCTTTGATCTAAGATATATTCCAATGAATCCAACCACACCTGCCAAAGCGAATAACCACTGGAAGTTCTTCTGATGCGCCTCCAGGACGAGTCCTCCAATAAAAGTACCAATCATAGTTGCGGAACTTGCAATAGACACGGTTACTGAGTAAAGCTTTCCCAACAGGGGTCTTGAGATATTAGCTTGTAAAATGGCGTTGGTTGCGGGAATTATGCCCGAGCTGAATATGAACACTAAGGTGCAAACGACAAGAAATGAGGTTGGCGTAGACACAAAAAGCATTAGCAAAAGAGTTAGTCTTCCAAGAACTCCAAACCATAGAAGGAATTTCCTCTTATCTCTACCTAACATCCACTCGGTAAAGAAAATGCCTGAAACGAGCGCAACTGAGCCCGAAAGTTGAAGGATTGTGACGTGAATAGACGAGCCAGAAAGAGATTTCAGAACAACAAAACTAGCCAGCCCAAATACCCCCATGGCTAAACCATCTAAAATAGACGTAAGAATTAGCCAATGTAGGGTGTACTTGTCGATCAGTCCTAGTTTGAACCAATTAAGCGGATAGAAGTTCCGCGCAACTCTTGTCCAAACTACCATACTTTTATTTTCTAAACATAATTTCAAATCTCATAAAACAAAAGGCGCTTTCACAGACTAAATCTGTCTACTCGCGCCTATACTGAATCCAAAGTTTCTCTTTGCGTGATAATATACTATCACTTTTTTAGTGGTTCTAATCTTATAAACACGGGTTTTTCAATAATGAATCTACTTTTTGCCACTAGAAATATTCATAAGGCATATGAGGTAGTGGAAGTTCTAAAGAAGAAATTAGCAATTCCTCATATTTTCACACTTCAAGATTTCCCATCATTTCCGGATTTTGTGGAGGATGGAGTGAGCTTCTCTGAGATTTCCGCTGGTAAAGCTACTTACTATTCAAAATGCTTATTAAATACAGGCAGAAAGGGTTGGTACGTTCTCTCAGAAGATTCGGGCTTGGAAGTTTTTCTATTAGATAGCTACCCTGGTATCAGAAGTAATCGCATTGCCGAAACTGATAGGGATAGGATAAGAATCGTATTAGAAAAGCTCAATGAAGTTGACAAAAATAACACTTTAACACCAGTAGATGTCCTTGAGGGAGTTGATATGAAAATTTGGCAAGGAATTACCCGCCCATCCCGCGCCGCGCGTTTTGTTTCCGCAATGTCTATAGCAAAGGACGAAGAGCTATTGTTTACTGCCATAGGCGAGGTAAATGGATTTATAACATTTCAATTTATGGGAGAAAATGGCTTTGGTTATGACCCAATATTCTTTTATCCAAAAGCCGGTAAGACTTTCGGGCAAATGAGCCGAGAGGAAAAAATGCATGTTAGTCATAGAGCAAGAGCGCTCGAGAAAGTAATCGCTTTCTTAGAGCCTTTATGTTTGGGAGAGTCTCGCCAAAGTCAGTTCTCATTCATAGGCTAGTTAACATAGAAAATGTATTTATCGGAAATTAACTTATTTCAGAAAAAAATGACCTGCTTTTCGGCTGGTCAAGTTGCTAATCCTAAAAATTAATAATTACGAGGAGGATAATGGAGAAATCAGTAAAAAAAGTTATTGGGAAATACAGCTTAGAGGTTTACTTTCATAGTGATGGCGGATTAGAGGTGAAAGTAACAGGGCAAACCAACGATATGCGTGTGATATCCGTATTAGAGATTGAGAAAGTAAGATTCATAAATTCTATGATGATGCAAGCAAAAACGCAAGTAGTCCAAGCTCCGCCTCGACCTGGTCAAAAACCGCCTCAAGCGTAGCTCTTAAATAGCATCATTTCACTGTGCAAGGCTATCACTTTATCCAGTTTAATTGACCTTTGGTTTCTATCTGAGGAACTCATGCTTTAATCAACCACAAAGATTAAACCACGTATCTGTTAAGAAATGAGTACTTTCAATTACTAGCTTAAAATCGGATCTTAAAAGAGCTGATATAATCAAATCATCAAGAAAGCAGTAGCAATAGTTGCACTTCCGAGTTTTGGGGGCTCTGGAATTTTAGCGACGGAGCTTGGGCTTGCCCTAGCTAGGCGAGGATGGGATGTTCATTTCATCACTTCTGCCCCGCCCGCGCGTCTTTCCTCTGCCGCCCCTGAAGAAATTACGGAGGGCTTTGTTCATCTACATCAGGTTGTGACTTCAAGTTACCCCATCTTTACTTATCAGCCTTACACACTTGCACTTGCTGGAAGGATTGCGGAAGTTGTTGAAGATTATGACATAGAGATAATTCATGCTCATTATGCTATTCCCCATTCTGTTGCCGCATTTCTTGCTAGTGAGGTAGTTGATAAAAAGTTAGTAAAAGTCACTACGCTTCACGGAACTGACATAACCATATTGGGCATTGATTCTGGTTTCAAGGAGATGATAAATCTTGCACTGAAGAAGTCGGACAAAGTCACTGCAGTCTCTAGCTGGTTGCAGGGAGAAACGGTAAAACATTTTAACTACACGGGTAACATTCAAGTTATATATAATTTTGTAAACCCACGACTATTTCACCCCAATCAACCTGAGGCAGAGAAGGTTAAACAAAGGTATGTGAAAAAGGGAGAAACTCTTTTCATTCACGTAAGTAATTTTCGCTCAGTGAAGCGAGCTCCGTTAGTCGTAGAATTATTCGCCAAAATTAATAAGCACTATCCTGGGCATCTTCTTATGATTGGCGAAGGGCCAGAACATTTCCAAGCTTACCAGAGTTCGGTAGAGTTGGGAGTATCCAACAAGGTCACCTTCTTGGATAGCGTGTTTCATCTGCCGCCATACCTAGCTGCAGCCGACATTTTCCTAATGCCATCAATTTCGGAAAGCTTTGGATTAGCGGCGCTTGAGGCAATGGCTTGTGGAACGCCCGTTATCGCTAGCAAGGTTGGCGGACTTCCCGAAGTGATTGATCATGGCGTGGATGGTTTCTTATGCGAGAAGGATGACATTGACGGTATGGTTAATTACGCAAAAACCCTAATTGAAGAAAAAGAGCTTCTTAAAACTCTCAGCGAAAATTGCGCATTAAAACCTGAGAAAAAGTTCCCCTACGAGAACTTAGTTTCCCAGTACGAGAATTTATACTTGAGTTTAAGTTAGATAATTCACAAGCCTTTCAAACACCCAGTTTAGGGTAAAAAGTGTAAATTGAGATATTAAGGGTGCAACCTAGGCAAGCTGGGGCGGGAGGATTCGAACCTCCGGTCGCGGATCCAAAGTCCGCTGCCTTACCGCTTGGCTACACCCCAAAAATTACTGCAACATTCTTTCAACTAATCCTAATTATACATTTCTGCGAGTTAATTAAATCTAGCTCCACTTGAAAATCCAGAAGCACCACTTTACTCCCCCTGTATCTACAATTTACTTGACAATTCTTCAATTAACTCCGCACACATAAAATTGCCGATTACGCGCCTAAGGAGAGGTAGTTTAAGTGTAAACTAAAGGACTTTTGCTATTCATTTCTTATCCCAAATTTGCAAGACCTAACATTTCGGTAAGCAAAAGTAGCAAGCTTAATAGAGTTAATCCCAAGAGAACTAGAACTCTCTCACGTCTAACTGGTAGGTACCTTAACCAGAGTACAAGTATACCTATAATCATAGCGAGTAGGACAGATAGGGATGCAACATGTTTATGCCCAGGTGCGGGTAGCAAGCTTGATGTTTCACTTGAGCTCAGATATCTTCCAGATAAGAAGGCAAACATAGAGGAAACTGCAACCGCAACCAGAGAATAAAAGGCGGTTTCCAACATTACACTAGCTCTCCGGATAATTCCAAGAATGAACATAATCAAGCCGAAGATGCTTAGCACAACTGGAAACTGGACAAAAAATATATGAAGATTAAGTGGATTTATTTCCATTATGTTTCAATAGAGTTAGTCTATCCCAAAATCTTTTTTTAATTCTGCTCCGTATGATAAATAACGTTTAATTAAAGCTAATAACCTTTAGCCATAACAAATTAACCTAAAACAACTTAATAGGCACTTAATTTTAGGAAGATTTTGCGAATTAATATTTGTAGAAGAAAATTCTAGATAAACAATTTTCCTAGCATATATTTCTCATTTGTGGGAGTGCGATTTTCTAACTGACTTAGATTTTTCTTTAGTGTTTGCCACCTTTGGGGTTCCGAGGGAAGATGCCCGTTTAGCTTTGGAGTTTTTTCTGGCAATGGCGAGCTTCTTTCCCCTCGTTTTTTTACCATTAGTCTTAGGGGATTCGTCGTAAAGCACAAGAGGTAATACTTCATTCAAGTGCTTCACGTAGAAAATGTCCATTCCACTTTTAATTTCGTCTGGAACTTCATTAATGTCCTTTTGGTTTCTTGCGGGCAAGATAATTCTTCTAATTCCGACACGCTTAGCACCTAGAAGTTTTTCTTTTAATCCTCCAACTGGAAGTATGCGACCTTTTAGAGTAATTTCTCCAGTCATTGCAGTGTCGTTCCGAACCTTAATTCCATTAAAAAGGGATATCAGGGCGGTGGCAACAGTTATACCTGCTGATGGCCCATCTTTGGGTATTGCTCCCGCGGGGAAGTGAATATGGATATCGCACTCGTTTATCGCCGCAGGATCTACATTTAACTCCTTGGCGTTACTCTTGAGAAAAGTTAATGCGGCTTGACAGCTTTCCTTCATAACATCCCCAAGATGACCGGTAAGAATGAGGTTCCCCTTTCCTGACATCTTGCTTGTCTCTATAACTTGAATATCTCCTCCCACGCTAGTCCAAACCATTCCAGTGGCAACGCCAACTTGTCCCTTTATCTTTTCTTCTTCAAGCTCGTACTTTCTAACTCCAAGATATTCAACAAGCTTCTTTTCATTATTAACATTCTCCTGTTTAATCTCGCCGGAAGCAATTTTCAGTGCGACCTTTCTGCATATCTTCGCGAGTTCTCTTTCAAGGTTTCTGACTCCCGCTTCCCGAGTATAATTAAGGATAATCTTTCTCAACACTGGCTGAGAAATTCTTAACTGCCAAGCGTTTAACCCATGAGCTTCCAACTCCTTTGGCAAAAGGAATTTCTTCGCAATCTGAACTTTCTCCATCTCCGTGTAGCCGGAGAGCCGTATAACTTCCATTCGGTCAAGAAGAGCAGGGGGAATTGTATCTAATATGTTTGCGGTGGTTATGAAAAGCACATTGGAAACATCAAACGGAACTTCTAGATAATGGTCGGAAAATGCATAATTCTGCTCCGGATCAAGGGCTTCTAAAAGAGCTGAACTAGGATCACCACGAAAGTCCATTCCCACCTTATCAATTTCATCCAACATAAAGACTGGATTTCGTGTCCCGGCAGTCCTAATTCCTTGGATTATTCTTCCCGGCAGAGCACCAACGTAAGTTCTCCTGTGTCCTCTTATCTCTGCCTCGTCCCGTATTCCACCTAAACTCATACGCACAAATTTCCTTCCTAAAGCTCGAGCAATTGATTTACCTAGACTAGTCTTTCCAGTTCCAGGCGGACCAACAAAGCAAAGAATCGGACCTTTTAGTTTCTTCGTCATCTTAATTACGCCCAGAAACTCCAACAATCTATCCTTAATTTCCTCCAAGCCGTAATGGTCTTCATCCAAGATGCTCTTCGCTTTTTTGATATTGGTTTCATCCTCAGTAAGCTTGTTCCAGGGAAGATCACATAGGGTATCAAGGTACGTTCTAATTACCCCACCCTCAGCAGATTCCGGGTGCAATTTTGACAGCCTATCAAGCTCTTCAAATGCTTTCTTTTCAACATCCTCAGGCATCTGGGCAAGCTTTATCTTCTCTTCAAACTTTTGACGCTCCACTTCTTTGCTGTCTAGTTCTCCCAGCTCCCTCTGGATGGCTTTTAGTTGTTCTCTCAGGAAAAACTCCCTTTGGCTCTTACCAACCTCATCCTGAACCTGGTTCTGAATCTCGTTGCTCATGTGAAGAAGTTGAATCTCCCTTGATAGTAGAGAGTTCACAAGGGTTAATCTCTCCTCCGGGCTAATTGTTTCAAGTACTCTTTGCCTTTCCTCCAGCTTAACATTGATGTGAGTTGCAAGAAAATCCGCAAGCATACCAGGTTCACGAATGTTATTTCCCGCAACTAAAATTTCGGCAGGGAGAGAACGGGAAAGATTAACGAATTCCTTAAACTGTTCAATTGAGCTTCGCATAAGCGCCTGTATACGAAGATTGTCTACCTTCTCCTCAATAAGTGGCATAATCCGAGCCTCAAAATATGGGGTATCGCGCGTGAACCTCTTCACCATAAATCTTGATAATCCTTGGACCAGTATTCTCGTTCCACCCTCTGGCAAAACCAGCTTCCGTAGAATTAGCGCTATGGTCCCAATGGTGAATAAATCCTCAAAATGAGGATCCTCTATCTGTTCATCCTTTTGCGTAAGAAGACCAATTAGCCTGTTGCCCTGAAAGACCTCCTCAATTGCGGCGACGCTTTTCTCTCGCGATACGTGAATTGGAAGAACTAAATTCGGGAATACAACAACGTTTCTAAGTGCAAGGATTGGGATTTGCTCCGGAATGGGAGGGGTAGAAGAATCCTTTACACCAGTTTGGACAGGTTGCTCAGCCATATAGCTTTTTCTATTTTTGATTATACCATTCTAGCCCTGCCTTCTCTGTTTTAGCATTGTTTAGAGAATTTCAATTTAAGGTGAGGTTCCACATTTCTTGCTACAAGTGTATAATATTAGCCTTATGCCTGTATATCACTTTCGCGAGCTTGTAATTCACGTTAGTAATCTTAGCCGCTCCATAGATTTTTACTCATCCATTCTTGGTTTCTCCCTTGATGATCAAGAGGAGTTTATGGGACACCAAATGGCACATATGAGCAATGGCAACGTGCGAATCTTCTTACTGCAAGAACCACCAGCCTGGCCACCCCAATGGCACCATCTTGGAGCAATGTTACACTTTGTAGTCGGTAACGATATTGAAGAGTTACACAAGTCTCTTATGGATAAAGGGGCTCATATATTTAGGGAACTTTCTTTAGGTTCATGGGGAGACCGCATATTCATCATCACCGACCCTGATGGGTATCGGATTATGTTTAGTGAACGTGGCGAATAAAAAAGTCTAATGACATCCAAAATAGGAGCCAACATATTACCCCTAAAAAGCGTTTCTAGCCTGCTTATTAATTTTTAATATTTTTATTAATCCGCTGAATAGTGTATTCTCACGCAAGTAAGTTCCTTCCAAGCTTTTGTATAATCCGTATAGGAGTTTCTATGAAGCAACAATCATTCGGCGTTCATTTTTTGACACCTTGGTTAATTTTTCTTCTCAGTATTTTTGTATTCCTGGGATATTCTAGGTTATTGAGGGCTGAAACCACCGGCTTCAACCCAATCTCCTTGAGCGGGACTTGGCTCTTTAAGGAAGATAGTGAAGATTTAGGACTGAGCGAGAACTGGTGGCTTGATGAAAAAGGTAATTCTTGGAGAGAGGTTCTTGTTCCATCTGCGGGGGAGCTATTTGCGGGAGAGTCCTTTGACGGTATTATTTGGTATAAGAAAGAATTCACACTACCCAAAAATTGGAAGGGGAGGCGCATATGGCTTGAGTTTGAACGAGTTGCAACAATCGCAACTATCTACTTGAATGGACACGAAATTGGTAGCCATACTGGCGATTACACCAGATTTCGTTTTGAGATAACAGATGGAGTAAAGTTGGGTGAAGAAAATGTTCTAACGGTCCGCGTGGATGAGGCGGTTGGGCATGTAACCCAGGGTTTCTTATCTTCTATAAGCCTGCATCATGGTGGAATTTGGGGACACGTGCGGGTCTTTTCAACGGGTGAGCTTGCGATAAAGGTGGATGGCATATTCGCAGATGCAGATTATGACAATGGACGCGTAAGAGTGAGCGTCGCGTTTGATGGCGAAGTTGAAGGCGGACAATTCCCCTATGAGGTTTGGATCACCAAAGTGGGATCTTCTAGAAGGCTTGCTAGCGCTATTGATTTTGCGGATACGCAAAGGGGCGAGTTTTCCAATGTGCTTATTATGGACTCGTCCCCAAAATTATGGGAGCCGATGAATCCATACCTCTACGAGCTTCACGTTAGATTGCTCAACATAAAGGGGAAAGTCTCTGACGAGCAAAGCGTTAAGTTCGGTTTCAGGAAGGTTGAGGCTGAGGGGGAATATCTAAAGCTAAATGGAAAACCGATTACTTTCCGAGCTGTACTAGATTGGGGATATTACAAGGAGAAAGTAGCGCCTGCGCCTGATGAGGAAACTATCCGAAGACAATTCGCGGAGATTAAGAAACTTGGGTTCAACGGTGTAAAGCTTGTCCTGGTAATTATGAATCCAAAATACTATGAAATTGCAGATGAGATGGGTGTTCTGCTTTGGCAAGAATATCCACTATGGCATATGCCCATTGACAAAACTACAAGGGATGAGCTTCTGCGAATGTATGAAGCGTTTTATCGGCAGGATAGAAACCATCCAAGCATAATCTTAAGAAGCATAACTTGCGAATCGGGAGGCGTTGACAAGCAAGTTATGGGAGAGCTCTACGCGCTAGGTAAGAAGATAATCCCAAATTGCCTATTGGAGGATAATTCATCTTGGTTCTGGCTTTCTAACCCCGAATATGCAGGCTACTGGGATGAGCATCCGTATTTAACAAATCCGCAATGGGTACGTTATATCCAAAACCTGGATAAGGTAATGGCAGAAAAAGAGCCAAAGCCGTTTCTTCTAGGAGAGGCAATGGCGTTTAATACTTGGATTGACAGTATAGCGCTACTTGCGGAGATTGGTGATAGCCGTCCTTGGTGGTTACCAAAGTGCTTTGGTTCAGCCTTAGAAATTGAAAAAAAGATTGTCGCTGAATATGGCACTAACGCAGTAGAAACACTTCTTAAAGATTCTTACCGCTATGCGCTCCTGCATCGAAAGTTCCAAATAGAACTTTTCCGTATCCGTCCCGGCAACACTGGCTATGTTGTGAATGTGATACGCGATATGCCGTTAATCCGATGCGGGCTTTACGATGACCTGGAGCGTCTTCGCTGGAATCAAGATGATTGGAGTTTTCAGGGAGACGTATCCATCCTCCCAAAGACACCAGAAGAACGAAATGGCTTTTTTCTTGGCGAGAAAATTCCTATTAATGTTAGTATTTCTAATTTCGGAGATGGAGCAGTTTCGGCGAAAAACCTTGTGATAACTTCATCTATTGCAGAGGGTAATTCAACACGAATACAAAAATTGGAGTACACTCCGTTAACAACACTGGAAGAGCTTGTTAATCCTGGTGAAGTGAAAACGGTTACCTCCGGCCTGCTATCAGTTGATGGAGCAACTTCTCCTACACCAATTGACCTCCAACTTCAATTGAAGGGGACAGCGAAAAACTCACGACGCCTTTGGTTCCTCCCACGCCCTAACTGGAATGAATACGCTGAAAAAGACGTTTATGTTCATTACCCAGGATATGCCGATATCGCAAAGTATATACCTTCAGCACCAATTTGGGATGAAACGAAGTCACCATTACCCGAAAATGCACGAGTTATCTTCGCAGATGTGTTCACAAGAAAATTACTTGACTTCGTGAATGGTGGAGGGAAGGTAATAATTCTAGCCTCAAACTGGCCCGGCGCGTTCTCTGCAATTGAGCATTCTTACTGGAGGGATGTTCCTTTCATTCCGCGGACCGCCTGGACGGAGACAGAGGCTCAGGCAATACTTGAGCTTCAATCCTATGACCTTGTCCAAAACTACTCAATGGTGGTTCCCACTCAGGAACTAAATATTCACGAGAAGGTCCAACCACTGCTTCGCCTTCTTGACACTCATGATCTCTCCGAAGTGATAGTATATGACCAGCTTTTTGAGGCGAGGATTGGCAGGGGAAGCCTTCTGGTTGCATCGCTAGATTTTTCCACACCTGCTGGGCAGTGGTTACTTTCACGCTTGATCGACCGCCTGCTCACATCAACTCCACAAGGCAAAACAATGAGTTATGAGGAAGCCCTTTCATTCTCCGTTCCGACGCCCTATGCCCTCATTCCACTTCTTGGCAACTGGAAATTCCAGCCTGATGCGAATAATGTTGGTGTAGCTGAGAGATGGTACTTGCCCGATTTTGACGATTCTATGTGGCAGGAGCTGCCCGTCTCTCGTCATTGGGAGGGCTTCGGAATTAATTATGATGGCTGGGCGTGGTATCGACGCAACGTTGAAATTCCTGTTGAGTTAGCGGGAAAGAACATAGAGCTAATTGCTGAGGGCATTGATGACGTTTATGAGGTTTACGTAAATGGTAAGTTCGTGAAGTTTCACGGAGATTTGAAACTAGGGCACCCGGAGGGCTCAGTCTGGCTGAAGCGAACTGTAACAAAGATTGGTAAGTTTCTCAAAGCGGGCGAAGTAAATTCAATTGTTATTCACGTCCTTGATTGGACCGGGGCGGGCGGAATCTGGAAACCCATCTACCTCGCGGTTGCACAGGATTAGAAATGACATAGTTTGGATTTGCACCATTGCAGCTTTTGCCCCGCCGATTAACTAGGTCAATGCATAGGATTTGCAAGAGTGATTGGAGTAGCATAATGGGGTTTTGTTTCTCCGATACATGATTAATTAGAGTGGAGATTAGACTATCACCTAAGGCTTTGTTAAACATACTCGCACTTCGCACAAGGTGAGCTCTTATCGACGAGACTATTACTCAAGTGATGCGAAATAGCGCCTGAGGAGATTTTCAAGAACTTCGCTGTGGGAAAGCGCGGGGGCTGATGGCGTGGTGGTTGTCGCTTATAACTCGTTGGCTTTTAGAAAAGTTGTAAGGCTGGGGAAAACTAACCTTGCTAGTCCAGCCCCAAATGATACTTCAAGGCTTCTGTTACTGAGCTTATATACTTTGGCGGAAGTTTACCAATAATCTTGCCCACCTGAGAAAGTGAAACAGTCCTAATCTGCTCGCATTTAACCCAGGAATCTTTGGCAAGTCCTGCTACTCCTTTGGGGATATGCGCAAGAAATGGGAAAGGCTTCGGGGGAGCCTTACTTGTAAGTGGAAGAATGGTAACCGTTCCACCAACGCCGGGAAATCGTTCAAAAACAACAGCGTGTCTTTTTCCGAGCACTTCCTTGCCTTTAACCGGATTCATATCAACATAAACTATCGTGCCCTTGTGTAGTTTCAGGTTACAACACGGCATCTTTGCGGTCTCACTCCTCCGCTTATTCGTCAAATCCTTCCTCAGTTTCGTGGGCATCCTCTTTCGCGTAATACGCGTATCCCTCAAGGGCTAGTTTGTCGCGCTCGCGGTCGAGCTCTGCCTTAACTGCCTCGGCAATTAACTGGTTGAGTGACTTCGCCCGGCGTTTGGCAAGCTTCTTCGCCTCTTCCGCCAGTTTGGCGGGGAGCCTCGTCGTGAAATTTATGGTGTCAGTAATTGATTCCATTATAATATACCATTATATTATACCGTAAATTTGGACCTCTGTGTTTGGGAAGTGACCATACGGAAGGGGTTGCAGTTGTAGGCTGTTAGTAGTAAGAGTTGTGTCCTTGGGCAAGGCACGGATTCTGCGAACTAGTTAGGCGTGAATTGTCCTATCCTCTAGGTAGTTTATACCGTATGCGGAGGCGCGCGCCATTGTTCTTTCTAGGTTTATCAAGTATTTCGTCTTCAGTTCTCATCTTGTCATACATAACCTGACAACACGTCGGTATCCTGTTGTCCTTTCCTGGATAGCTACCTACTCTCTTATGAAGTTCGCCCCAGCCTATTTCCACATGATATTGACCTAGTTTCTCCGCCTTCGCGAATATTGCCTAGAGTTCTTTCTTAAAATCCTCTCTTGTCAGTTTATTTATGGTTTCATTCCCTTTCTCCGCAGAGGACAATCGGTCATCTCCACCAAGTCTGTTTACTCAAACCTTGGGGCAGACTGCATCTAGTGGGCACTCCATTCAGTTAGGCATTCTCGGGTGTCAAAATTCACGCCCAATCCGCCAAGCGGGTCGGTCTAGTGCCCGGAGTATTCAGGATAAAATATCCGTGCTGCCAAAATTGCAGTCAGCGCATCCTCAGCAGGTGCAAAGCCACTTCTATAAAAAACCCTTTGCAATGAACGTCAGGTTTAACATCGATCTATCCAATTTGTCTTCCGGGAGACGGAGTTTCCCGTCACTAATGAGGATGTTAACCACCATATCTGCAATGCCTTTCCCAACGCCGTAAATGCTCGTGAGCCTAGACACAATTTCCGCTACCCTTGTCGAATTCCAGAATCCAATGGCGTCCCCGTCGTAGTTTTCATCACAATTCTCGCACAATCCAGAATTGTTCGTGCCGCCTGCTTCGGAAATCGTGGTCGTTTAGGCAAGGATCGCAGGGTAAGCCATATCTTCAACCGACATAAGCGCAATCTTAGCAGGCTCAAGATGCCCAAGCTTTTATCTCAACCAATAAGGGATGCACCAATAATTCTCCGCGATGGCTCCTCTATCAATGCACGCAGCAAGTAGAAAAGCGAACGGGTTCTTTGAGTTGAGGTCGTTGGTTTCGTAGTTCTCAGTGATGGTGGAAGTGTTGAGCGGGTGATTCCTACGGTACTCTAAGAGTACTGCAACAACAAGTTCATTTACAGATGCTGGTTTCCCATCACCGCTCAACAGAGTATATCGCGAAGGATGACACGGCGAGACGCGGAGAGTTTGTCTTAAGTTGAAACCATCTTCAACGCATCAAGGCTGGTGATGAACTTCGCGCCCTTTTCACGCCAATTATCTAATATCTCTGCTTCTTTTTCGGGATAGACGGGCTTAATTGCGTCTGTGATGACATAAGTTATGATCTCGCGCTCAAGAAGTCCAAGAACCGAAGCATTCACGCAAAAGTCCGTTGCCACGCCGAAGACGATTGCCTTGCTGAAGCCCTCCGCCTTCAGCTTTTCAAGAAATGCTTCAAGGTTGACATTGCCAAAGAAGGAGTAAGTTTGCTTTTCAAAGATAATCTGGGGCGCGAGCTCGTCAAGGGGCTTATCTTGCCAATTAGCACCTAGCGCCTTTTCAAGCCCACCCTCCACATTCTCCACAAAAGTAAGACCACGCATCATCGTTTCGTCAATCTTTAACTGCCCAGGCTCGCCCTTCACGCAATGCGGTGGAAAAACTTCAAACTCAGGGTCGTCTTTGGTATGCGCGTCCACCGAGCCAATGACGGGAACATTACCTGCCTTTATTGTGTTGTAGAGCTTTTCATACACAGGGATAAGGGATGCAGAGTCCGGTACATAAAGGGCACCTTGGGGATTTAGGAAGTCAAACTGAGTGTCAATATCTACAAAAAATGTTCGCATAATTCACCTTTAATTCCAAAATTATATACCTCTGAAAGTAAGAATTATGGTTTGTGGAATAAACATAAAACAAGTTAGCTGAATTACAGAAGATTCCTCAAGATTTCACCTTACCCGATATTCCTAATTTGTTAATGAAACGTTGGCAATGCTGTTTAATAATTAGAATATTGCTTGCTAGTATGTTAGACTTAGAAGGACATGTTAAACACTCGTAGTAATTCTCGGAGCTTGTCTGCAACAATTGCGGAAAAGCTTACTCCTAGGGAGATAGTTGCGGAATTGGATAAATACATTGTGGGCCAGGACAAGGCGAAACGCGCAGTCGCTATCGCAATCCGCTCAAGATTTAGACGTTCAAAGGTCGGTGAGCATCTGAGAGACGAGATAATTCCAAAGAACATTTTGATGATTGGGCCAACTGGTGTCGGCAAGACAGAGGTAGCAAGACGACTTGCCAAACTTATAAAGGCTCCATTTATCAAAGTTGAGGCTAGTAAATTTACCGAAGTTGGCTACGTTGGGCGAGACGTTGATTCTATCGTGCGTGATTTAGCGGAGATAGCCGTCAGGACGGTGCGGAATGAAAAGATGGAAGAGCTTTCAGTTAATCTTATCGACAGCTCAATTTGGAGAATAGTAGATACTCTTCAACCAAAACCTTCAGGGCGACGTAGGTATCAAGAAACTTTAATTGAAACCTTTAACAATTCTTCTGCTGCTGAAGGCACAGACTACGTGGAACAAATGGAACAGCTTAACCGAGTTCGCGAGAAACTTTTTGAAAGGATAAAAAGCGGAGCTATGGATAGTGAAAAGATTAAAGTTCAGGTGCCTGAATCTCATCCTCGCTTTATGCAGGTCTTTACATCTCAAGGCTTAGAAGAGTTAGGAATGAATCTTCAAGAGATGTTTTCTGATATGGGAGCAATTAGACGGGTTGAACGAGAAGTTACCATTGAAGAGGCTAAAAGAATTTTCTTAGAGGAAGAAGTCAATAAAGAAATAGACCAAGATAAAGTTATCTGGGAAGCAATTGAGCGGGTGGAGCAGGCTGGTATAGCCTTTATTGATGAGATTGATAAGATTGCGGGTAGTGAAAAGGCATCGGCTGGTCCAGATGTCTCTCGGGAAGGAGTTCAGAGAGATTTGCTTCCACTTGTTGAAGGAACAACAGTGATCACTAAGTATGGTCCAGTTAGAACAAACCACATTTTGTTCATTGCGGCAGGCGCCTTCAACGTTAGTAAACCGAGCGACCTAATTCCAGAGTTTCAAGGAAGGTTCCCAATCCGTGTTGAATTTGAAAGCTTGACGAGGGAAGATTTTGAACGAATTCTCACGGAGCCTGAAAACTCGCTTACCAAACAGTACACTGAACTCCTAAGGGTGGACGGTGTAAACTTGATATTTACACCAGATGGGATAAAAGCGATGGCTGAACTTGCGGAGAAGGCAAATAGCCTAATGGAAAATATTGGCGCTAGAAGGCTTTATACGATTATGGAAAAAACACTAGAAGAGGTTAGCTTCCTTGCACCTATGGATGCGCCGATTGAAGTAATCGTAGATCGTCCCTACGTTGAAAGGCAAGTTGGAGAAATTCTAGCTGAAAAAGAACTCGCAGAGTATATACTTTAGGAATTTATCGGCGAGGTGTTCAAGGCTCATAATTAGAATCGCCCTAAGCGCTAGTTAAAAGGAAAGACTTTTGTGGAAAACGTACTAACTGCCTAGTCCTACTTGAATACGCTAGATTTCTCAGTGAAAATGCTACCATTTATCTTAACTTATGTTGGAGAGGAGTATAAATTCTGCTTTCATCAGAGAAAGCCAGAGAAGTAATAGGTAGTTGATAGATGAAATGGTTAATTCGTTACGCAAGGTTATCATGGTATTAGGAGGGCTGTAGGATAGTTTCAAAGAAGTTTCGCAATGAGGTTAGGTAAACATCTCCACCAACGATGAAAACATCATTATGGGAAGCACCCTCTATCGCTACTATTTCCTTAGGTTCATCTGCAGACTTGTAAAGTTGGACACTGTGGCTTGGGGGAATGGTGGTATCTTTTGTGCCATAGATGATAAGAACGGGGCAGTGGATTTGGGAGATCTTACCAATGTTATTGAACTGCGATTTCAAATACAAGCTAGGTGGAAGAATTGGAAGAGTGCGAAGGGCAATGCTCCTGGCATTCTTCATTGTGGCTTCAAGGATTAAGCCACCAACGGTAAATTTTGATGCAACCTCACAAGCAACTGCACCACCAAGGGATTCGCCCATTACGATTACTCTGTTTTCAGGAACTCCGCGAATACCGGTAAGATACCTATATGCGCAATATCCGTCCTTATATATACCATCCTCATTCGGTCTACCTTCACTTTTACCGTATCCGCGATAATCAATGATGAAAACGTCAACACCGAGCTCTGACAGTAGTTTCAGCTTCTCAATTCTATCTGTGATATTTCCACCATTACCATGAAAGAGGAGAATTACCGCGAGACTATCCTCTAGGTTTGAAGTAGAGTTTTTTCCTAAATCATCCCTTATGTTTTGGCTTGAATGTGACTTTCCGCTTTTATGGTTGTTATTTGCGTTTCTCAATTCTTGGTTTTCAACTCTACCAGAATCTCTAGCATGCCTTTTTACGTACCATCCGTGAATTTTTATCCCATCCTCAGTTGTGAGAAATATGTCTTCAACATTCAAGGAATATTTTGATGGCTCCCGGCGACCTAAGGGATATTTTGTTGGAAAGTAGATAAAGGAGTTTTCAAGTAAGCGAGCTCCAATAAGTAGAAGAATATAAAGAGTTACAAGACAAATAACTGCGCTAATCAACATTCTTCCGATAGTATGGATTATAAACCTGCGACTATAAACTAATAGGAAACCTTATCAATTCTCTCGTAAAATTCATACTTACGTAGCAAGAGCATTGAAATAAAGAAAACGAAGGCTTAGAGGATAACTAAACGCTGAGCGGTGGCAAAAGGCAAAGGCTTGACTTTAAATGTAGAAGATTGTTAGGGAAGCTAAGCAAATGAGATAAAAAAGCCATAGGAGCTATTTCAAGTCTCCGCAAGCGTTAAAGATATCCTTGCATCCCTTTGCAAGGCACAGTTTAACATGGAAAAGGGCTCTGTAAATTTCGTCATCTCCAAGAAGCTTTAAAATCCTATTCGGTTTCTCACCCTTTAAGTTAAGCTCCTCAAGTGTAACCGCAACTTTATTTTGTGCCTCCTCGCAGGTAACAGTCTCGGAAATATGGCTAACCGTCCAATCTCCTTCGTCCAATATGAGGTCGCTAAAAACATTGGGAGCGTGTTTCTTAATTTCTTTAAGTATCATTCCACAGATGCGCCTGATTTCCCACTGCGCTGATTTAGAGCATCTAAGCTTGAGAACGTGTCGCCACTCCCGAAAATTTCCCGAAATCACGATACCACTTTCTACAGCATTCGGCAGGACGAAGCGAGCATCCTCGTTTTTAAGCTTCAGTTCCTTCAGCTTACCGTATGCTCTTCTAGCCTGTTCAATCGCCTCTTGATAAACTTTCAGCGCCTCCTTGTGTTTACCAATCTTTGGTGGAAGTATTGCTCGAAATTCCGCTTCATTTACGAACCTTTGGCTCTGTTGAGAGAAGGACAATAGCCTATGTCTAACTTGCTCGTGGGTATAAGCCCTGCTTCCGCCGAGTACCCTAAAAGTGGCTGAAGCGTGCTCAAG
This sequence comes from Planctomycetales bacterium, assembly GCA_037441675.1. Classification (GTDB taxonomy): domain Bacteria; phylum 4484-113; class 4484-113; order 4484-113; family 4484-113; genus JBBIRS01. Next base: position 286,474 of record JBBIRS010000002.1, read on the forward strand.
AACGCTCTCGTGTCCTCTCAAAATTATTCCGCGAAGAAACCGTGCATTCTCCGCTGGTTCCATCTTCGCATGGCTTTGATAACATTCCCGCGCGCTCCTTTCAATATGTTCCTCAACCGTTCTAGCTTCACCGTCTATTGGCATTGTTATTCCAAGAAGAGTAACTTCTGGCTCAGTAATAAATTCTGTTAGGTTCTCCATCAATTTATCCAATGTGTTTACAGTCTCCATTTGGATTCAAAAATAGATTAGCACTTTTAAGAGTTTATGCATAAATTTTCAGGGTTAACTATATGAGATTATATTTCAATTTATTTAATTTTTCTCAACAACGCGATTTTCGCGATTTTCCCCTTTCTCAGAAAGGTGAAATGGCTTAGGATTGTTAAGAAGTATAATCTTAGTGATGAACCTATTAAACAAAGCAGTTATTTTAACCCTTATAACACTTAGCATTATTACAGCATCCTGTAAACCTAGGGTAAAACCTGAGGATGGTAAAGGTGAGGCAAAAAAGACGGAAGCTGTTTCAACGACGCCAGCGCCTCATGTTGCCCAAGTGATTTTTCTGCCACCACCAAAGAACGAATTATACCCAGAGCGGGAGCAACTTGCGGAAGCTTTTCGCAAATCTGCTGAAAGTACTTTTAACCAGGCGGGATGGCTATTTACGGAGCTAGATCTCTCCAAGATACTATTTACTAAGTGGGGAGAAGAAATAGCTAATGCGGTTGTGAAAAGAAAAGTTTTAGTTTTCACCTTTGGAGATGCTTACGTTCCCTTTCTAAAAGAGCTCGCATGGGATAAGAGATTTAATCTAACAGTAGTAGTTGCCCTCACTTCACCTCTTGCCAAAACTTCTCCTAGAGTTGTTGAATTAAGCTTTAATGCTGAAGAAATCGGCTTCTTAGCTGGTATAATGGCTTCCCAGCTGACAGTTACTGGAAATGTAGCAGTTTTTGCCTTTAGCGATGACTACTACAGCGATTTGATGGTGGCTGGGTTATCACAAGGCTTGTTGTTGGAGCGACGTGGGGCACACGTAAGAGATTTAAGAATATCCCGCCAGGATGCCGCTTCTCCTCAAAACAGTAAGAAGTTGGCATCACTTTTTGAGAATGCAAACAAGGGACTAGACCCTCGCTTCGGGATAGATGTTGTTGTTTCGTTCTTAGGCGCTCTAGGGGAGGAATTTATGCGTTCCCTTGCTGAAGGGGGAACGCCAGTCATTTCAAGTTTGGTTTACAGAGAGGAAAAGTCAAGAAAGGCTTTCGTAACATCGCTTCTTTACGATTTTTCATCTCTCCCAGCGTTCCTTGTCAAAAATGAACAGAAGCTACAGTTATTCAGAAATTACCCTTTAATTAAGGATGCTCAAATACCATCAAAAGGACAGACAACTGCCTCGCAGGTGGATTCGCAAGAACAAGAATACCCTAGTGGTCCAAGGGTATACCAAGTGGGGTTGAAGGATGGATTGATCACAACCTCTGGGTTTAGAGATTATCAGCGATTCCATTCTTTGCCAATTGACTTTCTAGAAACCCTGGACTATTACACTAAAGCCATTATAGCCGGCGAGATTAAGATTAAGAAGGAGCTCCCTGAGGATTAAATTTAAGAATCGCAAACTTTGCAATCATTGGCTCTCATTAATGCTTTAGAGGTTCAGTAACTCAAAGATTAATTGCTGGAATAGTCAACTAATTGATATAATCAAAGCTACATGAATATTCATTAAACTCTCTTATGCTCACTATCTTTAGTATCTCCCGGAGGAAGTAATGGCAATTGAAGTATTTAAGAAGTTCAACGTTGCATTGATAGGTCATGGTGGAAGTGGAAAAACAACCTTTTCAGAGGCAGTTTTATACGCGCTTGGCTTGACGACACGGATGGGAAGAGTTGAGGATGGAAATACTGTTTCAGATTATACTCCCGAAGAAATTAAACGTCACCATAGTATTGCAACAACAGTTCTACCTATTAGCTATCAAGGGTGCCACGTGAATATTTTAGATGTTCCAGGCTACCTTGATTTTGTGGGTGAAATGGTTAGCTCGCTTTCCGTGGTAGAGGGAACTTTCATTTTTGTAAATGCCTCAGCGGGTATTGAATCCCAAACCTACCGAGCCTGGACCTATTCCAGGGAAAGAGCTCTACCAAGCGGTTTCATCATAAGCCAAATGGACAAGGAGAATACTGATTTTGTCAAGCTCGTCAACTCAATAAAGGATAGCTTTGGGAATAAGTGCGTTCCAATCTTTGCACCATACTACAGCGGTGGAAAGCTGACTGGTTTGATAGATTTGATTAGCAAACAAGGCATTTCACGAGAATCTGGTAAATCAACCTCATTTGAAGTTCCGACCAACATATTAGAGAGTGTTGAACAGCTACGATTCAATTTAATTGAAGCGATTGTGGAACAGGATGATACTCTTTTTGAGAAGTATTTGGCTGAGGAAGAAATTCCCGAAGAGGGGCTGAGAAAAGCTCTCAGGAAAGGGGTATGCTCCTGTGAGATTTTCCCGATTTTCTGCATAAGCGCATTGAATTTCATAGGCATAGAACCCACCATTGATGCTATTGTAAATTACTTTCCGTCAGCTGACGAGCGAGGCAACATTACTGGAGTAGACCCAAACACAAAGAAACCTGCGGAGCGTCCACTCATACCTGAAGCACCCTTTTGCGGTCGCGTTTTCAAGATTGTTAACGAACCACATGTAGGGGAGCTAAGCTATATTCGTATCTATTCGGGAAAATTAAGACCTGGAGAAACGCTATATAATTCAACCACCCAAGAAACTGAAAAAATATCAGCTATTGCCCATATGCGAGGTAAGGAACGAAAAGATTTGACTGAGGCGAGTGCAGGCGACATAATCGCAACTGTCAAACTTAAGAACACGCATGTAGGTGATACTTTATGCGCTAAGGAACTTCCAATTTTATTGGACAGAATAATCTATCCAAGACCTGTATCATTTGAGGCTATTGAGGTAGAAGATAAGAGTGTCCTTGAAAAGGTATCGACCGCACTGAATAAAGTTCATGAGGAGGACCCAACTCTATTAGTAGAGATGAACGAAGAAACGAGACAGTTAGTTGTTTATGGGATGGGAGAGCTTCACTTGCAAGTAGTTAGAGACAAAATTGCTGAGCGATATGGAGCAAAGATTGAATGGACTAAACCTAGAATACCCTACAAAGAAACTATAACTGGGACAGCGCAGGCTCAGGGGAAATATAAGAAACAGACTGGCGGGCGAGGACAGTATGGAGATGTATGGCTAAGGCTTGAGCCTTACTCCGAAGGGAACTTCAATTTCATAGACAAAGTGGTTGGTGGAGTTGTCCCAAGTAGGTTTATTCCAGCAGTGGAAAAGGGCGTTTTGGAAACTATGGCAAATGGTGTTCTTGCTGGTTACCCTGTTACCGGTGTGCAAGTAACCCTTTATGATGGAAGCCATCATAGTGTAGATTCAAGCGAGCTTGCCTTTAAGATTGCTGCTTCAATGGGCTTTAAGAAAGCGTTCAACGAAGCTAAACCCATTCTCCTAGAACCGATATACCAACTTAAAATCTATATTCCCGAACAATTTGTGGGTGATGTTATGGGTGATCTAAATAGTAGGCGTGGTAGGGTTCAAAAGAGTAGTCCGTTGGGAACAGCAAATATGCAAGTTATTGAGGCTTTAGTTCCCCTAGCAGAAGTCTATAAGTACATTAACACACTGAGGTCAATTACGCAGGGGTTAGGAAGCTACGAGATGGAGTTTAGCCACTATGAGGAAGTACCACCTCAAATTGCCAAGAGCATTATTGCAGGCGCAAAAAGAGAATACGAAATAGAAGAATGAGTAAGCCTAAGCTCACTCATGCAAACTTAATGCAATTATTACAATAGCAGGTTGACCAGGACATTAGGCAACATCTAGCTCATACTTGATAAGCGCTCTCTCATATCTCTAATAGCTTCATCCATTCTGGCAAGTTCCTCTTGCTTTTGCTCTTCCGTTAGCTCAGGATTATTCGCTATCATTTCTCGGTTCTTCTCCATATCTGCAAGCGCCTTACTTAGAGCTTCCTTCTCGGATATCTGACCGGTGGGCGGAGGAGAAGGGGAAGAAGTTGGGGCGGATGTCCCGGTTGATGGTGTAGCTTGAGGCTGAGTAGTTGTGGTTGATTGCTCCGATTGAGAAGTGCCTTGAGTTGTTGGACCTGAAGGCGTAAATGAAGGACGCTCAGCCCCGGGCTGAGTAGGCGGACCAGGAGTTGATGGAATTTCAGTAGCGGGGGTAGTGGGTCGGTTTTGAGTGGGTCGCGGTGGAGGCTCTTTCCACTCAGTTGAGAACACGGGTTTTATAAGAGGAGCGGGAAGAATGTTCTCACCATTCGTATTTAGAATATACCTAGCTTCTTCCGAACTAACCTCCGAAATGGAGAGGGTCGCTGGATTGTCCACAGCTTCCTTGATTTTGAAGATTATCCTAGCCAGGGTTCCATCACCCTTTGGGGTTTCTAACGCTTCAGTTGCAATCGCAAAAGTGACTCGACCTTTACTTCCTGGCGGTTCAGCAAAGTAGATACTGTTCTGTGCGCTGGACGGGAAGAAGTTACCAATTTCTGCTATCTTGAAGGACATTTTTGTTGCATCAAAGTTGATTGTGAAAAGCCCCTTATAGAAGGCTGGGATATTTTCTCCCCTTAGTTCAACAACGAGAAAATCATCCTCGTTTAACTTCCGCGATATATTCCAAACTAGGGAGGTCTTGGGCTGAGGTTCGGTAACCGTTACTGGAAGAGAGCGCTCCTCAGTAACCTCGTTTCCCTTGTTGTCCAACGCAACCAACCGTATAGAGTAACCACCAACCTTTTCTGGTTTCCAAAGGACAAACGGTTGGTCTGTTTCAAACTTAACCAACGAGGGTTCTTGGTTCGCCTCTTCCGCCTTTTCTGATTCTTTCTCAACACTCTCTTCAACTTCAACTAACCTACCGGTGCCTGGCGCCGGCTTGAAGCCTTCAAATTCTTCCTTCTCCTTTTGAACTTCCTCTACTTTTTTATCCACTTCCGCGCCGGCTCCCGCTGTTTCTTCAGCTTCCTTAGATTTACTTGAGCCATCTTCTGTTGCGGTTTCCGAAGCAGCGTTCTCACTCGGCGTTTCCTCAGTGGTTTTTTCTGTATCCTCGTTTTCCGCCTCAACCTTAACCTTTGGCTGAGGTTCCGGCCAGTTATCCTCCAATTCCTCGCTTCCAGAATCCACTTCACCTAGAACAGCGAATCTCAATAGAGGCAGGCGAAACGCATATCTTGCATACTTAATTTCTGGCTCGGTTTTTTCTTCTGTGTTAGAGCTAGCACCAGTAGCGGATGTTGAAGTTCCATCAGTAGAAGTGGATTCAGAGGGCTTTTCCGAAACTCCACTCTCTTTAACGTTTGATTCCTCGCTGCTATTATTAGCAGTGTTTTCGCTACTCTCCTTGCTAGTTGCATTACTATCGGATGTGGGTTTGGCGCCATTCGGTTGTTCTGCTGTTGGAGTGGAAACACTAGGAGCTTGTGCTTTCGCTTTCTCCTTAGACGGAGTTGGCAGGCTACTCAAGGTCGGTTTAGCTGGAGGCGCACCCTCACTTGCAGTCGGTTGTGCTTGACTTTCACCACCAGTAGCTTCAGAAGTAGTGGTTTCCGTCGTTTTTGCCAATCCTTTATTGGATTTTAACTCCTCGATATAGGAGAGGATATCACTTCGCATTCCTTCCGGGACTTGCGAGAATGTTCCACTTTCTGCTGTCCATCTGTAAGTTAAATCACGATTCTCTGGATTATCTACCACAGCTACAATTGGATAAGTTTCACCGGGCAACATCTCGTTTGTTTTCGTCGCCACAATCATTATGGTGATAGGCGGACGATAATTCTCTTGAGGAAACTCCTGGGAACTACCGGTTGATGCTTGCCTAGAGCGGGTTGCACTTTGGTAATCTCTCTCAAAGGATGGGTTGGTTGAAACGTTTGAGCTTGTACTAGTACAAGCTACTATTAACAAACTGGCAAGGCTAAATAGACCGGAAAGGCTCCAGATTTTTAAGCTTCTTTGTTTTTGCATACTTAGCTCTCCAGAATTATGCTTCAAGAATAAGTCTACCATTAGAAAAGACTGATTTCAACCCAAATTGTTCAAGATGATGCCCCAAGGGAAAAATCCCTCAATACTTTAGTTAGCTAAGCCACGAAAGCTATTATGTTAAGAGAAAATAAACAAAAAGAATACTGTTCTGGAAACTATCCTAGATGGGTCTGTTCTGTTAGAATTACTAGAACAAAAAGGAGGTCCATAATGATAGAATCGGAAATAGAGTATGCTCTTGCGAATATAGATTTTGACGAAATACTAGATCGGATTACTAATTGGGAGAAACTGAAGCTCATAAAGCGCGGAATGACACATGTAAAGGATATGTATTTGGATACCGACAGTTTTCATCTTTACGAGCGTAATTGCACTCTACGAGTGAGATTAAAATTGGAGGATATTTACCAAGGTTCACAAATTAGACTCACATTTAAGTCTCCCCTAAGAGAGCATCCAATAATGCTAGTGAGAGATGAGATGAAGATGAAACTTCTCGCTGATGATTTCGGAATTGTTGGCGAGTTTTTTGGAAAAATGTCGTCTAATTTAGTGAATGAGGAGCTCTCTTACAAACTCATCATTGAGGAAACCTCTAAAGAAGCTCACCTTGGCCAGGAAGGGAAAAAACTAAACGTTTCCTTTGACCAGGTTAGATTCATATCACTACTTGAGCCTGAAAGAGTAATTAGCGAGAACTTTTTTGAAATTGAGGACCACGGTATTGGCGAAGATCTACTTCTTGAGATTGGAAAGAAACTTGAAAGCACGTATAACCTTGTTCCTTGTTTGGAAACTAAATACCGACGAGGATTAAGGCTTCTAGGAATATTGTCGTAGAATGCTTCATTTTCTAAAATCTTCTCAAGGGTGAGGATGAAGTGAAGAGAGTATAAAGTTCCGTTGGTTTAGAATGAATTCTGTTATTCCAATGTAATCGCTACTCAAGGTTGACTTTGCTATATAAGAATTTTACTAAGGGGAATTAGCAGTTGGTGAATAAACCACAATGCAACAAGTTATGGGCTATCCTCAATAAGAATATCAAAGGGAGCAAGGCTAGCTGAAACGGAAAATTCACTGCTTGAGCTTGCGAGAAAATGTGGAGTAAGATCCGCTGTGGCAACATTCGCTAATTTTTCTACGAGCTGGATTAAGTATAGTCCTACGCCTTTATCCCCATCATAATAATACACCAACAACCTACCATCAGGACTTAATTGCCAATCTTTAGGCTTCACGCCGATTATCTCAGAGATGTTTACTGGAAAAGAATGCGAATCTTTTTCCACATCAGCCTGAAATATTACTAATTCACCATTCTCCAGATTCCACCCTATTACATCGCCGTTTATGCTTGCTTGTAGATTTGACTTTGCTGCACCATCCTCAGCCAAATACACCTTTGCGCCAGTATCTAAATTTATTCTTACCACCTCATTATTCCTAGTTATGAGAAAAACACTGTTTCCCCCTTCAGCTATTGCACCATCGACTATATAGAGATCAAGCTTTAACAGGTTACGCTGAGAACCTGAGAATGAATCTACCGAGATTACTTTTCCAATTCCCTTATCATTAACAAGCAAAACTTTCTCCCCATTCGCAGAAACATCCAGTATTCTCTCGCTATCCTCACCGATGGGCATATATCCAGTTTGAGTAGAGAAAAGATAACCGCGAGTTCCAGCTTCAGTATCATCAAACTTTAGATTGAAATATGTTATTTCGCCACCCCTAGTAGGAAACACTTCTTCAACTAATCCAAGACTTGGCAGGAACTTAAGTGTTTCTTTCAAACTTGAGATATGAAAGACGCTAAATCCTGATTCTCCAACTATCGCAATTTCCTCTGCACCAGGGGCAAGGAAGACTTTTCTTGGTTCGAAAACTAGTGGAAAAGTAAATGTACTAGCCCCATCAAACTCCACAAGTTTAAGTATTGACTCGCTTTGCGCTTCTTCGCTAGAGGTTATAAAGGCAATTGGATACCTATAATCGGGGGGGGTACTATATACCACTACCTTTACAGGATTAGCGTCAAAAGAATTTCCAGCGCCATCAACAACACTAAGTTGAAGTTGATAGGAGCCTGGCTTATCAAGAATGAAACGAGGCCTTTCCTCATCACTGAAAAGGTCACCAATCGTCCAACGGAAGAATAGAGGATACTTGCCTCCTGACACATTCGCCTTGGGAGATATTACAAATGGAATAGTACCGATAACTTTCTCAGCTAAATTAATAGCACAAGAAAGTTTCCCTCCGGAAATGGGAATGGGTATCTCATTCATTTGCAGTCTGAAACCATCGTCTACTATTTGCCGAACTCTGTAGACATCAGCCTTAGCATATTTCTTTTTTACTTCATAGCCAGTTTGAGATGTACCATCCCCAAAGTCCCAAGTCACCTTTGCTCCTTTAGGGATAGAGGTAGCGGTAAGCTTTACCGTTTGTCCATCGTTATCATACTCAACCTTAACTTTGGGAGCAGGGCTACCAAATTCATAGCCTACCAGCTCCTCCGCGGTACCGACTCTAACTGGAAGGAATAACTTTGCGCTTTGCCCCGCTGAATCGGTTATCGCTATGCTCAGAAAATCGTAGCCTGAATTCTCAAAGGAAAATGTAAAGGATTTCCCTTCCGTAAGAACAATTTTGCCATCCGAAGTCTCCGCTCTTATCTTGAGTGGAAATACCCCACCTTGTACATTTAGCGTAAAATCAACTTTACCAGGGGCATCTAAATTCACGGTTGATGGGGAAATATTAACTTTTAACCCCTTGTCAGGTAGTTTATATTCCGCAGTAATCTCAGCTGAAAGCTCTTTTTTAACGGTAACTCCATTGCTATCGGTGACCGTTAGCTTAGCCCAAAAATTTCCTTTCTTAAGTGGAGAGATAAGAAGGGCTTGTTGAACAGAAGTTTCACCACTAGAAAACTCCCAGTTAAATTTATATGGCGGACTTCCCCCCCTTACACTGACACCAGCAAAGAGTTTACCTCCTAGAGGCAATCGGTTGGGAAATAAAGTGGCAGAAGCTTTTAGGGGGAGCCGAGGAGCAGATGGGTCCTGGGGAAGCTCAACTGAAACATAGGCTAAATCCCAGCTGGGTGGCTTGTGATTATCATCAACCTTAAGAAGTGTGAGAACTTTTCCATATTCAAGGTAGGTCTTTGTTGATTCAGGAACACCTGAAATAACATCAAAAACAGAATCGTTATCAAAGTCCCAGGAATAGCGACTAATCCTGCCATCGGGGTCTGTCGAGCCTTCTGCAGAGTAGGCAACTTTATACTCAGTCGTAAATGCAGATTTCCCGTTCTTTTCTGCCGGAGCTTTTTCTATAACAAAAGAGCGCTTCTCGCCATCTTCAGGTCTAACGAGCTTATCACGGGGAATCTCCTCACTTCTAGAATTAACAGTAGAAGTCTTGGTATCTTCCTTAGCATTTCCTGAAGTGGACAGCGAGCCATCTTGAGGCGATTCTTGTCGCGTCTTTTCGAAAGGCTGAACCTCGCTATATACCCCATTTGCTTGTAAATCAGATGCTTTAGGTTCGCCGCCATTTTTTGAATTTATCTTGGTATTAGCAGGCGAGGAACTCTCAGAGGCTTTCTCCATTTCCTCCGATGTCTCTGAAATATTTTCCCTACCGCCCTCCTGTATCTGAGAATCGCCCTCAACATGGGGTGAGGTTTCCTCTGTTGAAGGCTTCTCAGTTAAAAGCTTGAAGCTAAGCTTTGCTATGGGTGGAATGTTCACAAGTGGTTCGCCTGATTTCCCTATTTTCAGCGCGTACGTGCCTGATTGATTAATTTCCACTGAGGCTATGTTATTAAATGTATCAACGGTAAAACCAGCTATTTCAAACCATTGCCCACCAATTTCCTTCACCATAACAATATCTTCCTCGTTCTCGCCAGGCTTTAAGTCATCATCAAAATAGTGCAAGCGGAGTAGGACGGGTCTCTTGAATGTCATATTATCTGGTGAAATCTTATAAGCTGTTTCACGGATAGAGCCCTGGGGAGCATCCTTGGCTAGTGCAACTTCAACATAAACTTCACCATCAACAGCTCTCGCGGGGATCGTGAGCTTACAGTGACGAATGGTGATTTCTGCGCCGAAAGTTCCTACCAATCTCCTTGCAGAATTTGCGCCCAGCTCCTTCTCGAATAGTTCCTCGGCTGATTTTTCCGGCTCAGTTCGCTGAACTGCCCTGCCAGTTGGCCCAACGGACTGACAGGACGAAATAATTAGCCCGATTACCAGCCAAATTGATTTTTTTAGGATTTCGCTAGATATCTTATCCAATTTCACCTAACCTACTATTTGGTGGATGAGAGGGAAGCTTTTGTTCATTCCTCCTGAAAGATTAATTATATCACTAATATATCAATAACGAACTCAGCAGATGAAAATAAGATATTAAAATTAGCCAAGGCATCATAATGGTAGAATATTTTGAACATATGTTTGAGCCCCATTTAATTTCTATGAAGAGACATTCTCGTTTTTCAACCATCTTTACTTTTTTGATTGCCTTGCTCTTGACAGTTAGCTCCTGCTCTTTCAGAAATAACATCAGTAACAACTCCGTGTTATCAGCTGACGATAGAAAAACATCTAGCAATTCTAGTGAATTGTTCACACCAGCAAATGGATCAAGTATGAAAATACCTTTTGAGAGACCCTATAAGGGTCCATACCGCCTTCCTAACAACCGCATTGCATACACTCAAGACACGTTAGAAGAATATCCGTTTTTGAAAGAGGCTGGCATCAAGCCTGGGATTTATCCACTAGATTCAACTGGAGATGGAAGCAAGTCCTCAAGCGCTATAGACATCTCCAATTACGGTTTTATTTCTCCTTCAATTGGAACTGTTAGAGTTCTGGTTCTAAAGGTTGAGTTTGACGGTCAAGGAGCTCTACCCGGTTGGTCGAACAGCGAAATTAATAGGGCTTTATTCCAGCCAAACAGTGACAAGCCTGGTGGTAGTCTCCGAGATTACTTCTTTAGGCAGTCTCAAGGGCAGTTGAACTTGATTGGGGACATTTACCCTCAGGACAACACTTACTATCATTTGCCCGGCTCCCCAACTCTACCATTAACTGTCACTGCCGCCACCAATTTACTTAACCAAGCTGACGCGGATGGTATCAATTTCCTGGACTACGACGCTGATAACAGTGGCAAAATTGACGCACTACTCATTCTTTACAAGGTAAATTTCAGGGAATTCGTTGGACCTTTTTGGAACGACTTTGGGAATGCAGCTCAGCAAGATGGCGTGCAGATTTTTAGGGCAAGTTTTTTGGCACATGAAGTGATTGAAGATTACAATCACTTCGTTATATTCCATGAATTCGGGCACATTTTAGGCTTGCCCGACCTCTATGACTACGGGAGTGATGCACTGCCACCTGATCCAGGTCCTGATGGCGATGAGAGTAATGGTAACGGTTTTTGGGAGATGATGGCTGCTGGAAATTATACTTGGCCTCCTCAAAATCTGAGCGCGGTAAGCAAGTATATTTTAGGGTGGGAAGAACCAATAAATTTGACCTCTAACGTGAAAAATTTACGTGTATATCCGGTGGAAAGTGGTCGCAATAGAATTTACCGTGTCTGGAAGAATGGTGAAATCGGACCGGAATATTTCTTAATTGAAAATCGTTCCACGAGTGGGCAGTGGCTTTATAAATCTCCAGGTGTTTATCCCAGTGCTTTGTATCTCAATTTCTTTTCTAGCGGGATAGAGCTTAGGAACCTACCGGCGGGGCTGATCATATGGCACGTGGAGGAGAACGTGTTTAATGAGGTTGGGAATTTTGGCTTTGGTTGTAATGACTACGAGGAGAGAAAGTTCATTGATATGGAGGAATCCTCAGCCTCTTACTCCTTCAGCTATGGTGGACGATCCATAATTGACCACGACGAGTATTATGGCGGAACATACGATCCATGGCCACAGACTATTAACAGCACAAATTATAATAGCTTTACCTCCACGACAATCCCTAATTCTAACTCGTACTCAGGCGAACCTACGATAGCAATAACGAATATTCGCCGTGATGGAGCAGACATACTCATTGACGTTTCAATTGGTGCTCCAGATATTGAGTTTGACCTCCCAAAGGCAGTTTTTTCGGGATACATTTCCCTTGAGCCGACGCTTGCCGCAAATGTCTCCGAGATTGAATATACCTTTAACGGAAGTCCGGTAGTAACAGTTACTGAAAGTCCCTTTACCTTTGAATATGATGTGTCCAGCCTTCCTTTTGGAAGCTACGAGTTTAGAGCCTTAGCTCGCGGATCTGCTACGGACGATACTGACGAAGTAATCCTCCATATCATAGTTGATAATACAACCGGGACATTTCCTTTAATGGAAACCTTTGATCGTGGGAATTATCAAGTTGCCGGCACAGGCTTTACCACAGCAAGTCCCTTTAGGGTGCAGACTGGAGGTTATGACGGTTCGCCTATTTCCTATGGCGTTTACAATGCTGCGGAGGGCGGATATCTCCCTGACACGACGGGGCTTCTTGTTCTACCGCTAATTGACCTTACTAATGTGACTAATCCAACCCTTGTTTTCCGCCAGCACTTCAACCTGGAACAGTCGAAGGATTTTGTTGAAGTCCGTGTAAGCACTGATGATTTTGCAACACTCGGAGATATTCCTCGAACAAGAGGAGGTTCAGCTGCAGTCTTTACTGGCTATTGGGATACTTGGCGAACGAGCGAAGTCAATCTTAATCAATGGGCAAACCAAAAAGTTAGGATAGGTTTCAGATTTGTATCTGACTCCGCGGTGGCAGGTGAGCAAGCTGGCTCTCCCGCAGGTTGGTGGATTGATAATATCGTTGTGGCAGCTGATTACGCTGATTCTGTCCCTTATATAATCAATACCGGCCTTCGCGCTAACGATCTCTTTGGATTTGTACCAGAAAAACCGGAGTTGAACATCGTTCCCCAAGTAGCCAATAACCCAGAAAGCATTGTCTATAGGCTAATTACAGTAGAGGGAACGATTCAGGGAGAAATAACCGGATCCCCGCTCAATTTAGTACTTGACCTAACATCCTACAAAAACCAACGGGCAGACCTCGTTTTACAACCAAAAGCTCAGAACGGTTTCCTAGGACCTGCGGTTTCTACACCGATACTTCTCTACAACTTGCGGGGTGATACTAATGGTGATGGAAGTGTTAACGAAATGGACATATCTCCGCTATTAACTTTTTATGGCTTAGATTCATCAAATCAATCGTATTTACCTTGGATTGATGCAAATGGTGATTCTATAATTGACGAAAGAGATTTAACGGTCATAGGCTACTTCTTCGGTCAAACCAATTAAAGAGTTTTAGGTAGTCCCCTAATCTTATCAACGCCTTTAGTGAATAAAGTATTGAAAATACGCTTAGCTTATTTAATCAGAGAATCGGTTTACAAGACCTAGGTCTCTTGTTTAGATTAATACCTGCAGGAGGGCTTTCAGCAGATTGATTTTAATTCTAGAGATTATTGTCATCTAAGTTTATGCTCCTGTTATGCACCTTGCCATCTGTATTTTGTAATGTTATACCATACGTATGTAAACTATTAGTATGGGATTAGATATGGAGAAATTTTACGGTTCGGAATCTCCTGAGTTCCTTATGAGAGTTCCACCCCATTCTAAGGAACTTGAGCAAGCAGTTCTTGGCGCGATAATGCAGGAACCTGGCGAAGCTCTTCCATCTGCTCAAGAACTTCTAAGCGTTGATGGATTTTATTATGAAAGCCATCAAATAATTTACGACTGTTGTATAAGGCTGAACAAGCGCGGTATTCCCTGCGACGCGCTGGCGGTGATTGAGGAATTACGGTCTCGGGATTTATTAGCCCACGCTGGTGGTGAAAGTTACATTTACGCACTGGTTGCCGGCGTGCCTGATGCGTCAGCTATCGAAAGCCATTCTCGCTTGTTACACGAGAAATATTTACTCAGAAAGCTTATTCACGAATGCAATGAAATAACTAAGGAGGCTTATGAGCAAAGTACCGATGTTTCAGAGCTACTGGACAAGGCGGAGAGAAATATTCTCCAACTTGATCAAAGCCTTGCGGGAGGTCAATTCTACGACCTAGACACAGCCATTAAAGAATTCATAAACAGCTACGAGATTGAGGAGATTGTGGATGAGCACGGCGAGGTTAGAATGAACCTTAAAAAGGCGCGTGGGATTGAGACCTCTTTTACAGCACTAGATAGAAAGCTTGGGGGATTGAAAAAGGGAGACTTGATAATAGTTGCAGCTCGTCCGGGAGTCGGTAAAACCGCGCTTATACTAAACTTTGCTTATCAAATGGCGCTAAGGGGTAAGCGAGTGGGCATCTTTAGTATGGAGATGAGCAAGGAACAGCTCGCTCTCAGGCTTTTATCTATGGCAACTGAAATTCCAAGCGACAAGCTAAGCCAAGGAGATTTCACACGTGAAGAACTTCAGAGATTAACTCGTAGATATGAAGAATTGGCTAATTTGCCAATTTTCATTGATGATACTTCAGTTTTGAATGTACGCGCCTTAAAAAACCGTGCACGGCGCATATTCGCCCACCATCGCGTTGATATAATCTTTGTGGATTATCTCCAACTAATGGAGGGACTAAAACCAGGCGAGGGTGGTCGGGTTCAAGAGGTTACTGAAATCTCCCGCGGAATTAAGCAGATTGCTCGGGAGTTAAATATTCCCCTCGTTGCTTGTAGTCAATTATCACGTCAGGTTGAACATAGAAGTGTGCATCGGCCCATTCTCTCCGATTTGAGAGAATCTGGAGCGCTGGAACAGGACGCTGATGTGGTTATCCTTATGTATCGTGAAGATTACTATGATAAGCAGAAAGGAGAAGTTTATGCCGAAGAGCAATTAGCTACTAGAGTGGAATTAAATGTGGCTAAGCATAGAAATGGTCCAACTGGTATAGTTTTCCTTACTTATCTTTTGCCCTTTATGCGTTTTGAGAATTACACTGGCGAGGATGTATCTATCCCTGAGTATTAAGTAAGCAAATGTCACCTCTGGGTTAGTGGGTTTATCAAGATGGAGAGAATCTCGACACGAGAATCTTGCTTTTCTACAAATGAATTTATATAAACACCACAAGAGGTAACACATAAGCTGAATCTTAGATAGAATCTACATTGTTAGCGCAAGACGGAAAACAAAATCAGGAGGACAGGATTGCGAATTTTGGTTGTAGGAAATGGTGGTAGAGAAAGCGCAATTGCCAATACTCTACTGGTTTCTCCTAAAGTTTCAAGGCTTTACATTACGCCGGAGAACTTTAGCGTCATTGATCCGTTTGGGCGTGAGCGGGTCTTTCTTAAGGACATTCCTTCCACAGATATTGATGCTCTTCTTAAATTTGCACTATCCGAAGAAATCCATCTTACGGTAGTGGGTCCTGAAGCACCTCTTGCTCTTGGTATTGTTGATGCTTTTCGCTCGGAGGGTCTTAGAATCATTGGGCCTGATAAACGTGCCGCACAACTTGAAGCTAGCAAGTCCTTCGCCAAATCTTTTATGAAAAAATACAATATTCCAACGGCGGAAGCAAAGGTTTTCACCGATTTTCAATCCGCTGAAAATTATCTAAAAACTTGCCATTATCCAACGGTTCTAAAGGCTGATGGTTTGGCTGCCGGCAAGGGGGTGATAATTTGCCAAGATTTTGAGCACGCTAAAGAAGCGCTAGATCAGCTAATGATAAAAGATGTGTTTAAGGGCGCCGGAAAGAAAGTACTCGTTGAAGAGTTCCTAGAAGGCAAGGAAATTTCTTTCTTCTGCTTTATTGATGGAAGAGAAATCCTGGAAACGCCACCGGTTTCAGATTATAAGCGCCTGAAAGATGGAGATGAGGGACCAAATACCGGCGGTATGGGCTGTATTTGCCCCTCACCATACGCGACCGAGAAAGTAATCAAAGAATGGCGAGAAAAGATAGTTGCGCCTTTTTTGGTTGGATGTCAGAGAGAGGGTTTTGATTACCGTGGCTTTATTTACTTTGGAGTAGTTGTAACTAATGATGGCTTGAAGGTTCTTGAATTTAATGTTCGGCAGGGAGATCCTGAAGCTCAGGCGGTAATGCCCCTTTTGCTAGGCGACTTGCTTGAGATATTACTTGCAGTAGAAAGTTGTCGTTTAAGAAGGGCAGAAGCCAAATTTTCTCCTGAGTCAACGGTTACGGTTGTTCTTGCCAGCAAAAATTACCCCTTTGGAAGTTCACCTCCAGCAAGAATAGAAGGGCTTGAACGAGTTGCCAGTTTTAACGAAGTTGCTGACGAATGGCCTGATGGAACTATATATCGTAGACTTCCAAGGGTAAATGTATTTTTTGCTGGCGTTACGAAGTGCACGTCTTTTATTCCTACTGGCGTAAGCGAGGCTGAAGGCATTTGCGCAGATGTTGCGCGAAGCTTGCGACCAGGTGAAGAACGAGCGGAGTATTTTGCCACGGGTGGGAGAATTTTAAGCGTAACCGCGCGTGGAAAAGACTTGTGCGAAGCGAGAAGACTTGCCTACGAAGTTGTCAGCAACATTCACTTTGAAGGAATGCAGTTTAGAACCGATGTTGGCAAGTTAAGGTAAGAGGGTTATTTGTGAGCTAAGGTAATAGCTAGCCCCTCCGAAATCTTATCCACGCAATCTATGCATAACACTTGTATAAGACATAATTGTGGCAGTATTGAATAGCAACCATAAAAAATATTTAGGATAATTAGTATTAAAGAGCAATAGGCTAGGAACAATGTGTTTGAGGTAAACAGATAAAACGCTTCTCGTGTTAGAATTTAAGTTACTATGCGATTTGATATGAGTAAAATGATGAAGCAGATACAGGCGATGCAGGACGAGATGCAGAGGAGAGTTGGAGAGGCGCGCGATAAGCTCAGAAGCACGGTAGTTAAGGGTTCCGCGGGTGGTGAATTGATTGAAGTTGAGATGAATGGTGAGCGTGAACTATTGCGTGTGTCCGTTAAGCCAGAGCTCTTTAATTCACTTGTAATTGATAACTCACTCCTTTCAGCTGAAACCAATCTAAAAGATACCGCGCAGGAGCTCGCGGACTTAATATTCGCAGCTACAAACTCCGCTCTTGCTCAAGCTAACAAACTATACGAGGAAGTAATGTCCTCTGTCGCACCTACACAAGGAATGGACTTTAGCAATCTTGGAGACCTGCTTAGTATGTTGAAATGAACATACTTCAAATTTATAGCTAATCATTTATCCGACCGCTTCTTTTACCCTGTAAGCGGAAAGTGGGGGAGAGGAATATTAAAACATAACTTAAAGCACTGCAAAATACCTCTTGAGCTCCCATTCGGTCACTCGAGACTGAAATTCAGCCCATTCCGCATACTTTAACTCAAGAAATAGATCGGTAAGCCTTTCTCCCAACACTTCCTTTACTAATTCGCTCTTCTTAACAAAATGAAGAGCCTCATGGAGGTTGGCAGGCAAACTTCTTATACCTCTTCTGGCGCGCTCTAATTCCGTTAGCTCGTAAAGGTTCTCCATCACGGGTGGTTCTAGGTCTAATTCTTCTTCAATCCCTTTTAGACCTGCTGCGAGCATCAAGGCAAAGGCGAAGTAAAAATTACATGCGGGATCAGCGCATCTCAACTCACAACGGACACTGCTTTTCTTGCCTGGAACATAAGCTGGAACGCGAATGAGCGCGCTTCTATTTACCGGGCTCCAGGCAATGTAGACAGGCGCTTCAAATCCTGGAACAAGCCTCTTGTATGAATTTACATACTGCGCGAGAAATGCGGTGATTTCGTGGCCATATTTCAATAGACCAGCGATGAAGTTCTTGGCAACACTGGAAAGATGAAACTCGTCTTCCTCGTCGAAGAATGCGTTCTCACCATCCTTAAACAAGGACTGATGTACATGCATCCCACTGCCGTTCACCCCGTATAAAGGTTTCGGCATATAAGTAATGTAGCAACCATGACACCTGGCTATCTGCTTAGCAATTGTTTTATAAGTAATCGCATTATCCGCCATGGTCATTGCATCCGCATAACGCAGGTCAATTTCGTGTTGGCTTGGAGCGACTTCATGATGGTGGTACTCAACCGCTACACCCATCTTTCTAAGTGAGGCAATAATATCCGTTCTAAGTTTGCTTGCTGCGTCCACTGGTGGGCTGGTGAAGTAAGTTCCAAAGTCAATTGGTTCAGGTGGTAGCTCAGGAGACTTAAAAACGAAGAATTCAAGCTCTGGACCACAATAGTATGTGTAGCCTAGCCTTTTCGCTTTATCAAGTTGCCTTCGTAGAATAAGTCTTGGGTCATGTTCGTAGGGAGAACCATCCGGGTTCCGAATATCGGCGAATAACCTAGCAGAAATTTCCTCTCCGGGAAGAGTAGGGAGAATTGCAAAAGTTGAGACATCTGCAAATGCGGTTAGATCGCTTTCCTCAATTGCGTTAAAACCTGTAATACTACTACCATCAAAGTTCATACCAACCGTTGTGGCACGCTCTAGCTCGCTTGGTGTTATTGCAAAGCTTTTTAGTTTTCCCTCTAAATCCACAAACCATAGCCAAATTACGGTAACCTTTTCCCGTTCAACAATTTCAAAAACTTCCTCCCTTGTAAGAGTTTTTCTCTCATCCGTTTTCACATCCTTTGTAATTACTTTAGACACAGTTTATCCCTCCAAATATTCATAGTTTTCACTGAATAAAAATCAACCACAAATTTACCAGCGTGGTAGTAAATCAGCAAGAAGAAGCTAGGCTCACAAAATTTAATTTTATATGTAGACAAAAATGGGGAAAAAATGCTATAAGTTATATTTCCCCCGTTTTCTTGATTTTCATAAATCCCGCAATTTAATCTCTTCACCACGTTCACCATTTTGTGTTAACCTGTTCCAGCACCGCATAAAATATTTAAGTTTCGTTATAGGTTAGAATTAACTTACCTTGTCAGGTGAGAAGGTCAATATTGTAAACAGAAAGGCTCGCTTCAATTTTGAAATTCTTGAAAAGATTGAAGCTGGGTTAGTGCTGGAGGGTGCGGAAGTCAAGTCAATTCGCGCAGGCAAGATCTCACTTGCGGAGGCATACTGCAAATTTAGGGATACAGAGCTTTACCTCCTTGATTGTCACATATCCCCATATGAGCGGGCGTCCACGCACAAAAGCATTTCTCCCACTAAGCCACGAAAAATTCTTTTACGGAAAACTCAACTCAGGAGGCTCTTGGGAAAGGTCACGGAGCGGGGACTTACAATTATCCCCCTGAGGGTGTATAATGTCAGACACTTAATCAAAATCGAGATTGCTCTTGCACGCGGAAAGAAAAAGCTTGATAAGCGTGAGGAGATAAAGAAAAGGGACTTGGAACGCGAAGTTAGAAGGTTTGGCAAGTTCCTTGCGTAGCAGGTGTGGTGTTTATCTAAATGGATTGGAAGTTGGACTCTAGGCATCCGATTGGCTTATTTGACAGCGGAGTAGGTGGATTTACTGTACTTAAGGAACTCAAGCATATTCTGCCGAATGAGCAATTCATTTACTTTGGCGATACAAGGAATCTGCCGTATGGAGATAAATCTCCAGAGATAATTCACAACTGGGCAACAAATTCCATAAAATTCCTTTTAAGACTAAAGGTAAAAGCGATTGTCGTTGCCTGCAATATAAGTAGTAGTGTTCTTACCAAAGAGGAGCTTACCGCTATACCGGTACCTGTCTTTACGTTAATTGAATACGGTGCGAAGCGTGCAGTGGAGGTTACTAGATTAAAAAAGGTCGGCGTCCTAGCGACGATGGCGACGGTTCAAACCCGCTCTTATGAGCGTGTCCTTTCCTCCCTTGATAATGGCATTGAAGTTGTTCAATCCGCCTGCCCAAAGTTCGTTCCAATGATTGAGAGCGGTAAGCTCGCCACAAAGGAGATTGAAGCAACCGTCAGAGAGTACCTTACTCCCATTACCGAATCGGGAGCGGATGCCATTATCTACGGCTGTTCCCACTATCCTTTGCTCTCACGGGTGATTGAGAAGTACGTAAATGGTGCAGTCCTCATTGACCCCGCGGTTGAGGTAGCAAAAGCGGTTAAGGAGAAACTATCGGAAATTCCTGCGCTTCGAACGGATCCTCCACATCCTGACGTCTTCTTTGTAAGCAAGATTACTGAAAACTTCCTCTCAACTGCAAAAACATTCCTCGGACAAGATATCAGTGGACACACTCTTGAATGGATTGTGAATGAGTAGGGCAATTGGCTCAGGAGCTTCGGAGCTTTCACAAAAGCACTATCTAACCTTCCCTATAGCTTACACCAAAACCGCCAAGGGGATACTTCCAGTAAACTCCACCAGGCAGGCAAGCAACTCTACAAGTTCCGCACTCTACACAACCTTCATAATCAACGTGAATGTTGCCTTCCGCATCCTTTGAGTATCTCTGCGTTGGACAGACAATCAAGCACCACTGGCCTGGACACTTCCTGCAAATCTCGTTATCCACAATTAGATGCGGGTCGCCTTCCCGTGTAACAAACTTAGTCCTGCCGAGCTTATCCTCAAGGGTGAGTTTCTCATATGGTAGGCTTTCTATAGGTGAAAGAAGGACTTTTTTACTCTCATTTACGCGAATATTCACCTCGCCTATCGGTTGACAGGGGGCGAATGCGTTTATATCTGCCTGTGGAACGCCTCTAATTGCACCCTGTCCTCCCTTCCCAAGCTCAGCATTATTCTTCTCTATAAGTTCCTTTGAAAGCTCAAGTTTATCTTGGGGCATATCTCATTTCTCCATTAAGCCTTTCTTCATAATACCACGAGCATCGGAAAATGATGTGAAACACTTAATAATCGAGAAGTAACTGCACCTCAGTTATTAAGAGAACTTGTATAGCAAGTAGTCCGCAGACAGTAGAAATTGAAATAGTTATCGGTGGCGAACTCAATTTACACCAACCTTTCCCGTGCCGAACTGATTAGGCTCAACTATCTTGCAAGAAAGTTAAAAGGCATATGGGGACTGCTCGCACAGGGCACCGGTAAATCCATTAGGGAGAAGAGCAAAGCTTACCTAGTCATGAAAGGCGTAGAGAAAACCATCGTGACTTCCAATGTATAGCGTACCATCCGGAGCTATCGCACCACTTGAAACTATCTGCTTTCCAGTCTCGTAACTCCATTTAAGTGAGCCGTCAGGATCAATCGCATACACCTTGTAATCCCAGCAGCCAAAGTATATAGTTCCATCAGCGCCGATAGTGGGGCTTGATTCAACGTCTGCAGGCCATGTTATATATCTCCATTTCAGCGTACCGTCGGGATTCAAGGCAAGGAGTCCGTGCCGTCGTCCATGGATGTCCTCCGTTCCAATGTAAATCGTCCCGTCCTCACCAATTGCGGGGCTAGAAGTGATTTCTCCATAGTTATCCTCGTAGCTCCACTTAATTTCTCCATCTGGGGATACCGCATAAACGCCAAAGTTTTGGTACAAGTCGTCCCACTTAGCGCCAATATAAATGGTTCCATCGGGACCAATAGCTGGACTTGAACCATCAATTATCTGAAGCCAGAGCCTCCATTTCAAACTGCCATCAGGATTGAAAGCGTAAAGGTAACCATCGTAAGAACCCTCGTATATGGTGCCGTCATCCGCAATCGCTGGCGAAGAAATTATCCAAGCGCCCGTTAGGTACCTCCACTTTTCAGAGCCGTCAGGATTCAAGGCATAGAAGTACCCTGCATCATCACCAAAGTAAATTGTTCCATCCACACCAATAGCAGGGCTCGATTCAATTGCCTGCACAGCTTCAAAGGTCCACTTTACCGTTCCATCTGGGTTTAAGGCGTAAAGCTTATGATCCCATGAACCAAAATAAATTGTGCACTCAGGCGCAAGGGCTGCAGTGCTGTAAACAAGGTATGGCAAGGAAAACTGCCACTTAAGGGTCCCGTCCGGATTTACAGCGTAAAAGTATGGTTCATAGCCATAGCTACCAAAATAAACTGTACCATCGTGACCAATAACTGGACTTGCACCGATGCTGTCTGCAGCTTGAAATGCCCACTTCAAGGTCGGGGTCTGAGGACCCAAAAAGGGACTTCTTCTAGTGTGTTTACGGTCGTGACCAAACATCCACCAATCTCCACAGGTCACTTCGCTAACTGGAAAAACCACAATACTCCTAAAAATGGAAGAAGATAACATCTGATTGTCAGTAACTCTCAACTTAGGCGAATATGTGCCTGGAGTGTCATATGTAAACTCTACGCTGGAAAGAAATTCTCCTTCTAAATCCCAAGTGTCGTCACCCTGTAAATCCCATTCGTATTTAACAATTGTGCCATCTGGGTCATAGCTTCCGCTTGCGTCAAAATTCACTGTAAGTGGCACAACGCCCGAAGCAGGCTCAGCAGTGAGAATTGCAACGGGTGGCGAATTCTCCGGTGGTGGGACTTGCACTGGATCACTCCGCGAGTTTAGAGACATCTCGCCCCGGAAGTCCTTTGGCGCAACAAGAATATAATCTCCCACATTCAGCGAAAGGGTCATGGAAAATCTTTTTCTTCCTTCACCGCTCGCAGCGCTTAGCGGCACGTAAGCAACCTCAGAAAATGACCCCTCAGGAGATGAGCCTCTTTGAACGCTGTAACCAGAGCACTGAGCAAAGAAGTTTAATGCGATAGGAGCAATGTCACTGATATTGATTACTCTGTCCTCGTTACCATCGATCCATTCATTATTCTGAGAAGTAGTCATTAAGAAATTTGAAGCCAGAGGTGCAATATCACTGATATCAACGGTCCCATCTTGATTGTAATCACCTACGTTTCTATAGCTCCACCTTAGGATATAGCTCCCGCCTGAGGCTGGTATAACCTCAAGATCAGAAACCACGCCAAAGTCGCCTTTGGGTGGAGAAGCCACGAACCTCGTCTTACCGGAAGCAAAGAGCTCTTCCCTTAGTGCGGAGAGAAGTGAAAGGACGATAACATCACCACCACTTGTCGATTCTTGCAGTCTAATTTTCTCGTCTAGATCATCTAGAGCTATCTCAGTCACCGCCGAAGAATTTTCTTCCGTCGGGTTAGTATTTGCAGGCAAATTACCCAAGCCTGGTTGTGTAAACCTTGACGTGTAGCGGTTTGTGGCGCCTTTACCACACGATACCGCAAGCATTAGACAAAGCAATAAATACTTGATAGAGTTCTTTCGTAAGCTCATTTGTCATACCTCTTGCATTATTATTTTTCAAGTACACTCCCTAATCGCTTTAAGAGCAACTATTACAGCTCCTTCAGAAACTCGCTTCCCGATAATATCCTTTATAAAAAACCTCATAAATATCCAATTAGCATTAACTTTTTGGAAACCAGTTGAGAATGCGTCCAAGTATATCATAACTCGCTCTATATTTTACCGATTTTGGAGCGTGTTTTGCCTATGATTTACCCTTTTGGGGGAATTGAAAAGGTAAAACTGTGTCTTGAGCGCTACCAACCTTGCAAATTCACTTAGTGCTAGCTTGGTAAAGGTTTCCTGCTGAATAACGCGATGTGAAGCTCAAACTATCTGAACGTGCTTGATGAAAGCAAGCTCTACATTGGCGGATAAGTCCTTTTCAAATGCATAATAGAGGGCGAGATGAGACTAGCCTTTTGGTGGGAAGAGAAACCACTTAGGGTCAATGCCTAGAACTTTTTTCATCAAGCCAAGGCTCGCAATGCCTGCCTTCACGAGGGGAACCTTCTTTCTGAATTCGCTCGCCATCTGCCTTAAATATTTCTCCTTTGCCTCGCCTCTCACCGTGAAATAACTTCGCGCTAGGGTTATTAATGCATCTGGGTAAACTCCGAGAAACTCACGATGTTTGTGGATAAAGCTAGATACATCCTTAAACATTTTCATATCCGGAAGGACGAATGAATTCTTCAGCCTTAAATGGTAGGATGAAAGAGTGGCTTCGGAAAAATCGCCCTTCTCTTTAGCCTCAATAATTGTTTCCGCAGCGCACTTTCCGCTGGCAGTAGCGTAATTCGTGCCCTCGTGATATAGGGATGTATTAATGAAGCCAGCCGCATCCCCAACCACTAGATAGCCGTTACCGTAGTACTTGAAAAACTTCTTATAGCCATACTCAGGAATCATATGTGCGGAGTACTCCTCGAGCTTAGCACCAGCTAGAATCCCCTTAATATCAGGATGGCTCTTGAAGTAATCAAGGATATTATAAGGGGTTACCTTTTCTCGCAGTAAGTCACCAATATTGACGCCGATACCAATGGAAATTGAATCTTTATTTGTATAGATAAAGCCACCACCAACCATTCCCATACATGCGCCAGTTCCGAGACACTCCATAGAAATGCCATCACCAGGCTCAAGACAGAACCGCTCCTCAATCGTCTGCGCGGGTAGAGACCAAACCTCCTTGGCAGCAGTAACCATTTCATCAGGCGTAAATGGTTTTCTTAAGCCCATTCTTTCTGTTAAAAAGGAGTTAGCACCCTCCGCAATGACAACAACGTCGCCGTAAACTTCGCCTTCCTCACGGCGGACCTTAACACCTACTACCCTGCCATTTCTCCATATCACGTCATCAACGACAGTCTCATTTATAATGAAGGCACCCTCTTCTTCCGCTTTACTTGCATACCACCTGTCAAATTTGCCACGTAGAACTGTGAATGAATGATTAAAAGGTGGTTCCGCAAACTCGCGAAAGGACATTTCAATTTTGAGGGAAGAGTCCTTTGATAAAAAGGCAAATGCACGTTTTATAACCGGTCTTTCGAGTGGCGCCACTTCAAAGAAATTAGGCAGAAGTTCATTTATCACAGGGGTATAAATAATTCCACCGGAGAGATTCTTAGAGCCTGGATACTCTCCACGCTCAAAGACCACTACCGATAGTCCCGCGCGAGCGCAGACTAGAGCGCAAGTTATCCCTGCCAAACCCGCACCAACGATTATCACGTCAAATTTCTCTTCTGAAGACATATTGGCAGGTATTTTACACGAACACGTAATAAGTAGCCTCTATCTAAGCCATACTAAGATGTGCTTAGAAAAACTGGAATAAAAAGTTCTAAAAATGGCTATCTCCCCGCACATCACGTGAGAAGAACCAAGCAACACTTAATGCTAATAAATTAAGAAGTATTCTCCTCAAGAAATTCGCCTTGCGAAATGTCATAGATGCAATGAATTCGGATTCTAAAGATTTGCAATCCTTAGGAGTTATTGACCTTTAGTAATTGAAGGCATATACTCAACTCCGTGATTAAACGCTACTCTGGTGAAAGGATTAGCAGGATTTTCTCTGATGATTATAGATATAAGCTTTGGCTTAAGATTGAGCTTGCAGTAACCGAGGCTTGGGCAAAGGAAGGGCGGATACCTGAAGCTAGCTATAGAAGTATAAAGAAGCTCGCTCGCTATTCTCCTTTACGAATCAGGGAATTGGAGAGAACACTAGAACATGAGGTTATTGCCTTCACAACAAGTGTTTCTGAATCATTTAAGAAAGCTAAGTCCCCTACTTTATCCCGCTACTTCCACCTTGGATTAACAAGCTCTGACGTAATGGATACCGCGCTTTCGCTCCAGATCAAAGAAGCCTTTTCCTTAATACTTCATCAGCTGGAAGTTTTATTAGAAACCATCAAGAAGCTTGCGATAGAACATAAATACACATTGATGATAGGCAGAACGCATGGGATACATGCGGAGCCGATTACATTCGGCTTGAAAGCGCTTATATGGCTCAAAGAGATTGAGCGAGCGAAAATGCGCCTTGAATTTGCGCGTGAAGAAACCTGCTTCGGGAAAATTTCTGGTGCAGTAGGGAATTATGCACATATACCACCTTCAGTGGAAGAATACGCACTTAGAAAGATTGGACTAAAGCCCTCGCCCGTTTCTAACCAAATAATTCAGCGTGATAGGCATGCTTCTACTTTATGTGCTCTTGCCATTTTGGCTGGTTCACTGGAAAAGATTGCTTTGGAGATAAGAAACCTACAAAGAACAGAGATTGGGGAAGTATTTGAACCATTTGGCAAGGGCCAAAAGGGCTCTTCCGCTATGCCTCATAAGAGAAATCCAGTTCTTTGCGAGAGAATGAGCGGGCTTGCAAGGCTTATGCGCGCTTATGCTCACGTTGCCTTGGATAATCAACCAACTTGGCACGAGAGGGATATCTCCCATAGCAGTGCGGAAAGGGTCGCAATCGCGGACGCTTTCATTCTCGCGGATTATATGCTTTCAAAGATGAATTACATTCTTTCCGGACTTGAAGTTGACCCAGTGAGGATGAAAAAAAATTTGGAAGCGACAAGAGGACAAATTTACTCTCAAAGGGTTCTTCTCGCGCTTACTGAAAAGGGTCTCAGTCGAGAAGAAGCGTATAGGATTGTGCAATCCACTGCTATTGAAGCGGTGAAATCAGGTAAGCATTTGTCATCAGTCCTAAAGGCTAATAAAGTAGTCAGAGAGCTCCTGACTAGCCGGGAAATTTTGAGGCTTTTTGACCCTAAGCCTTATCTGGTTCATATAGATGAAATATTTTCACGCGCTCTCTCAAGTGGGGACGATAAATAAATATTCATCAAATGCTTAAAATTTTCACTTATACCCTCTCGTGTCAATTTCATTACTAGATTCTGAAACTTTCTAGCGTTGATAATGTAAAATCAAACAAATGAGTCAGTAAAAGAGTAGCCTCAGGCGTGGAACATTTATTGATAAGATTAACTCTTGTGGATTTTGCCCTGAGTTCATCAATAGCTTATAATAATTTTTTTATATTGAAATTTTGAAACCAAATTACTAGGTTAAACAAAATGCAAAAAATTAGACTTCTCTACGAGGGAAAAGCGAAAAGGCTCTATGAGACTAATGACCCTGATCTGCTAATTATGGAATTTAAGGATTCCCTAACCGCCTTTGATGGAACCAAAAAAGATCAGATGACCGGGAAAGGAGAGTGGAACAATCAAATCTCTGCTTCCATTTTTACCTTTCTTAACGAGAATAATGTGTCTACGCATTTTATTGAAAAGCTATCAGCTCGTGAGTCTCTTGTTAAGCATCTTAAAATGGTTGCGCTGGAGCAAGTATGTAGAAATTTTTCGGCAGGCTCAATTGCTAAACGCACTGGTTTAGAAGAAGGAACTCCCTTCAAGCATCCGGTGATTGAATACCACTATAAGTCTGACGAGCTTCACGATCCTCTATACACTGAAGAGCTGATTTCTGCCTTGGAGCTCGCTACAAAAAGCGAAATGTTGAAGTTCAGAGAACTGGGGCTTAGAGTTAATGATTTGCTAAGTGACTTTATGGAACGTCGTGGAATTATTCTTGTAGACTTCAAGTTGGAATTTGGATATACCAGACAGGGAGAGCTATGTGTTGGGGATGAAATCACACCGGATACTTGCAGGCTGTGGGACAAAAAAAGCCTAGATAAGCTAGATAAGGACCGTTTTAGAAGAGATTTGGGTGGAGTAGCTGACGCATATCAGGAAGTTCTTTCAAGGTTAAGCGCGTGAAGTTTACAGGAAAAGTCTACGTAATGCCTAGAAAGGATCTGCTAGACCCTCAGGGTGGAGCTATTAAGAGCGCACTTCACCAGCTTGGTTTTAAGAGCGTAACTGATGTTCGTGTTGGTAAGGAAATTGATATCGTTTTTGAAGCAGATGATGGTGATACTGCTATTTCACTATTAAATGATATCTGTGAAAAGCTTTTGGTTAATCCCATTACGGAAGACTTTGATTACCTTGTCCTGACGCAAGATGAAGAGGAAGGTGAAAATAGTTAATTGCATGCAGATGTAATAGGCGTTCAGTCTCAGTGAATTCCTCATTAAGTGTAAATATTGAAAAATGCTTGCAAAGGTCAAAACAGCTGCTCTAGCTGGCATGAGTGCAGAAGAGGTGTTTGTGGAGGTTGATGTTACCTTTGGCCAGAATGTTTTCAACTTAGTGGGTCTTCCGGACGTAAGCGTGAAGGAATCTGAGGAGCGAGTCCGAGCGGCGATAAGGAATTCTGACTTTGAATACCCCAGTGGACGTATCACTGTAAACCTAGCACCAGCTGAAGTAAGGAAGAGCGGAACTTGGTACGATCTCCCCATAGCAATTGGGATTCTATGCGCCTCACATCAGATCCCAATTGATCCCATTGAGAGATTTATCATTGTTGGCGAAATCGCTCTTGATGGCTCTGTAAAACCAGTAAACGGAATACTCTCTGTAAGCCTAATGGCACGAAAGCTCGCCAGCAAAAAAAGAATGCTGTCACTTATTGTGCCTTTTGAGAATGCAAAAGAAGCAGCGTGCTTTCCGGAGGTTCAGGTTTATCCAGTTAGGCATCTAGCAGAATTAAGTTCATTTTTCAGGAGTACCATCCAAATCCTTCCACAACCTCCAACCTGCATTGAAGATTTATTAGCTCAAGCCAACTATGATGTTGACTTTGCAGAGGTTAAAGGGCAGGAGCATGCTAAGCGTGCTTTGGAGCTTGCAGCTTCTGGAATGCATAATGTTTTACTTATCGGTCCCCCTGGTTCGGGTAAGACTATGCTAGCTCAACGCGTGGCAACAATACTTCCTACACTAACTGTTGATGAGGCAATTGAGGTTTCAACAATCTATTCTATAGCTGGGAAGTTAGGTGAAGAGCGTACTTTAATATCCACACGTCCTTTTAGGCATCCACATCATACAATCAGCGGGCCAGGTCTTGTTGGAGGTGGATCAAATCCACTTCCTGGCGAGCTATCCCTCGCACACACTGGAGTGCTTTTTTTAGATGAGATTTATGAGTTTGCACCCAAAATTCTAGACCTATTAAGACAACCGTTGGAAGATGGTGAAATAACAATTAGTAGAGCAAAGGCTTCGATCACATTTCCAGCCCGAGTGCTAATGTTGGCTGCCGCCAATCCATGTCCCTGTGGATTTTATGGAGATCCAAGTAAACCTTGCCACTGTACCATGGGTGACATCAAGAAGTACCGTAAGCGGTTGTCTGGTTCTCTGCTTGATAGGATAGATATGGTAATTGAAGTGCCTCGTCTCGGCCTTGAAAAGATTGAATCACCTGCAGGTGAAACCTCCGCCGAAATTCGGAAGCGTGTTCTAAAAGCATGGAAAACTCAAGTTGCTCGCTACAAAACAGATTCGGCCACGGATTCCGAAGTTTCCTTAGCTTCATCTAAAAAAGTTCGATTCAATAGTCATTTGAAGGGCAAGGGAATTGATAGATTTTGCACCCTAGACGATAGCGGTCAGAAACTTTTAGGGCGTGCCTTAGAGAAGCTTGGGCTTACCACAAGGGGATTTCAAAGCATTAAAAAAGTTGCCCGCACCATTGCGGATATTGAAGGAAGCGATATCATTAAGGTATCTCATCTTGCTGAGGCTATCCAATATCGCGCTGGCGAGGAAAGGGTAAGGCTAATTTCGCTATAAAATATAAGAAATTTTTCGCTTGCAATAAAACTGTTCTTGCCCAATACATTTAGTAATTGATTCAATCCTTAAGGCAAATTCAAGGATGCTTATTTTGGCATTAATCTCTCTACTCTCATTAACTATGTTTAATCTACAATTTCATCCGGAAGAAACAGATATTTGTATCAATACCTTTGAAAAATTGCGGGGATTTACTGCAATGTATAATAAGTTAAGGAGAAGCTGTGAAGCACGTCTGGCTTAAACTATTTCTAATAGCTGGAGATGTTGTAGGCATCTACCTCGTTTTGTTTATTACTATGCTGATTTCTGCATCCTCAGATAGAGCCTTTCTTTTATTAAATTTAGATTTTACCTCCACCTTTTCTTATTTAGTAATTTTAATAGTTGCCTTTGTTTTAGGAGGATTATACAGGGATACGAGGATAAAGAGTGTTATTGAACATAGCGCTCATCTCATTAGCTCAATTACTGTTGCTGTTATCCTTATTTATACGTTTAATATGCTTGCTATCAGGCAATCAAAATCTGCGCAATTAAACCCCTTACTACTTGGTTTAATTATTCTTTTGATAAGCATTTTATGGAGATACATTTTTAACAAAATTTGTAATGTTTACAATCTCCAAGAAAGAGTAGCTCTAATTGGAAACGATCCTCTAATTGATAAGCTTGAACAAGCGTTAAAGAGCCATCAAGAGTTCGGTTATAGATGCGTACTAAAGTTGCCCTCCTTTGAAGACGATGAAACGAAATCTCTGATACGTGCTAATAAGGTTGATACACTCGTGGTTGCAGAAAAGTACGTTGGAAATCCAATCAACAGTCAGCAGCTGACAGAGCTTTTAATGCCTAACGTTAGTTTTATTACCGCTACTAATTTCTATGAGAATAGTCTTAGAAGACTCCCGGTGAACCAAGTAAACGCGAGTTGGATATTAGAGGCAGTAGCGAAACACCCGAGACCCGGCTTTAGATTCATGAAGAGAATTTTTGATGTCATCCTTGGAACTGTGGGCCTCTTGTTGTCCCTTCCAGTGATTGCAATCGTCGCTATCTTTGTCAAAGCGGAAAGTAAGGGTCCTGCGCTTTACTTCCAGAAGAGAACAGGCTTAGGAGGGAGCGTGTTTACCGCTATTAAAATTAGAACGATGATTGAAAATGCTGAAACCGAAGAGCCCCTTTGGGCTGAAGAAGGAGATGAGCGAGCAACGTTCATTGGGCGCTTGCTACGCAGAATAAGGGTTGACGAACTCCCGCAGTTTATTAACATCATCAAGGGAGAGATGAGTTTAATAGGTCCGCGTCCTGAAAGACCAGCACTTGAGCCAAAACTTGAAAGAGAAATTCCATTCTATAATTTGCGTTATTTGGTAAAACCTGGTCTTACGGGTTGGGCGCAGGTTAATTATCACTACGGAGCTTCAGTTAAAGATGCGATTGAGAAATTGGAATACGATCTTTACTACATCATGCATCAATCGCTCCCCCTTGATATTGAAATTATTCTTAGAACCATCTGGATTGTGCTAAAGGCTAAAGGGCGGTAAAGGTTGAGGATCCTCCTTACAGGTGGTGCAGGTTTCATAGGCTCACATATTACGGACGCCTATTTACGAGAAGGACATAGCGTAGCGGTTATTGACGATCTTACCAGCGGTAGCCTTGAGAATCTTAATCCACAAGCGAGCTTCTTCAAAGTAGATATAAGATCCGAAGATGTCAAAGAGATATTTGAAAAGGTAAAACCGGAAGTGGTCAATCACCACGCGGCGTTCATAAGTGTTAGAAATTCCTTCGAACAACCCTATGAAACTTGTGATGTTAATGTTCTTGGAACGTTGAACTTATTAGAGTTATCTGTAAAGAATAACGTTAAACATTTCATATTCGCCTCCACAGGTGGTGCCCTTTATGGCGATGCAGAAGAGATTCCTACTAGTGAAGATGCGCCTCTTAAGCCTCTATCGCCCTATGCTCTTACTAAAGTAGTCGCTGAGGATAATATAAGGCTTTTCTACCAAAGATATTCGCTTCCATACACGATTCTCCGCTATGGTAATGTATATGGTCCCAGACAGGATCCACACGGCGAAGCAGGGGTTGTAGCAATTTTCATTGGTAAACTCCTCAGAGGCGAATGCCTTCCTGTAAATGGTGATGGCAATCAAACAAGAGACTTTATATATGTTGATGACATTGTTAGGGCGAATCTGGCAATACTTACCTCTCCAAAGATGGAATGCTACAACCTGGGAACTTCTAAAGAGACAAGTGTGAATCAGATTATTGACGCCCTAGGGGAGGTTACGGAGAATAGAGTAGAAAGAATCTATCGCGAACCAGTCCAAGGTGAAGTAAGGAGGTCAGCCTTGTCAAGTAAGAAAGCCCTTCAAGACTTCAAATGGTTTGCAGAGACAGAGATTAGGGAAGGGCTAAGACGAACATATGCCTGGTTCAAAAATCGTAATGAGAATAAAAAATAGCAACTATAATCCCACTCACTAGATTAAGCAGGCTTACATTGATGGAAATATTCTCTTAAAAGCAGAGATATCGCAGGTGGTGGAGGTGGGGGGAGTCGAACCCCCGTCCCGGGAAGCTTTCGGATTAGTCTCTACGGTGATAGCTCACGATTTTTGCCTAACAAAATAGGCTCTTTCGCAAACTAAACGGTCCGTGAGCCAACGTTATAGTTTGCGGCAAGCCTTAATGTCCCCACGGAACAGCCACCTCCGTAGGCAAGTCCGCTTCTTTGCCCCAAACGTCCGCCACGGACACTCGGACGCTGAGGTGTCGCCACTTTCTTAGGCGACAGCGAGTTCAAAATTGTTGGCGCTTGATAGCGTCCCCACTGACTTTTTTGGTGGTCTCGTGGGCTTCCACCCACCGCAACCGCTCCGTCAACTCTTCCGGTCAAAACCAAACCCACCCCCATTTCAATGTGCACTGAGGAAGACAATCCTCATTAATATTATACCTAATCTAATGCCAATTAGGCTCTATTGCAAAATTTTAATCAACCCAATGATTATTCCTTCAAGTTCTGCAGTCTTTCACATAAAAAACCAACTATTCGCTCTGCTGCCCTTCCGTCGCCGAAAGGGTTGTCCGCGTTTCGTGGAGGAATATGCCCTGCCCGAACTTGCTCAAGATTTTGTGATAATTCAGCCTCTATTCTTTCTGAATCTGTTCCTATTACTTTTACAAAACCTGCGTTAACTGCCTCAGGGCGCTCAGTTTCTTTTCTTAAGACTAGAGTGAATTTCTTTAACCCACAAGCTTCTTCCTGAATGCCACCAGAATCCGTAACAACGAGTGCAGACCTATCCATCAAGTTTACAAAGGACACGTAATCAGGCGCAGGAATGAGTAAGACATTTGGCAAGTCATCAAATGTTGATCCTAAGCCATCTTTAAGAGTTGGATTGGGATGTAAAGCATATATCATCCCAGTCATTCTGTGCTCTTCAGCAAATTTCCTAAGACCAGCCTTAATCCTATTTAAGGGTTCACCCCAATTTTCTCTACGATGGGTGGTAACTGTTATAAACTCAGGATGTTTTTTGATGAAATGCTTAATCTTAGCATCAAACTCAAAAGGCATTCCTCTTGCCAGATTTAATGCATCAACCACCGTATTTCCAGAAACAATAATATTATCCGCCTCGAAATGCTCCTTTAATAGATTATTCCTCGCACCGTCGGTTGGGCAGAAGTGGTAGTCAGAAAGCTGGTCAATTAATCTTCTGTTAATCTCTTCTGGGTAAGGGATTAACCTGTCAGAAGTCCTAAGACCTGCTTCAACGTGTCCAACTGGAACTTTGTTGTAGAAACCAGCTAGCGCTCCTGTGAGTGCAGTGGTAGTATCTCCTTGTACTAGTATGCAGTCAGGGCTTTCAGAACGAATAATCTCCCCAAGGCGAGCAAGCGCGTTTGTAACTATTTGGTCAAGATGCTGACCTTCTTCCATTATATTCAGATCGTGAGCGGGCTTTACGTTGAATAGGGCTAAAACCTGATCAAGTAATTCTCTATGCTGACCTGTAACTATAAGTTGGTGGTTGAAGAGCTTTCTCCCCTGAGAAGAATTTTTGCCAGTTTGGTTGGGAAACCTTTGTGCATTTTCCAAAGCATAAATTACTGGAACCATTTTTATGGCTTCTGGACGAGTGCCGATAATTGACATCACCTTAATAGTCACAGACCTGAGTATAACAGAATGTGAAGATGGAGAATAAATTCATTCTTATCTGAATTTATCTAATTCAATTCAAAAGAGCTTAAAGACGATTGTATAGCCTATAGTAATGCGGAAATCCTCCGCTGAAGGGTTTAATCCCCAGATTCCTGCCATATCCCAGAACCCCTTATCTCCTTGCTTGGAGCGCAAACCGAGAAGAATGAAGTTCTGCGTCGGCTGGCGAGAGCTGTTTGTATGTCCGTTAAATTCAATGAGAAAGTTAGATTTTTCGTTTAAGGCTGTTTCCGCAGAGATGCCGTATTGAAAGATGTCATCCTGCCCTATAGACTGTGATGTCTTTTCCAGAATGCCAAGCCCAATATTGGCTGTCAGACGCGTCTTGCCAAACTTTCCCGTGAGCATTCCACGCCCATAAAAATCCGTAGTATCTGGGCCAAGACCCTTTCTTGTGTCTTGGGAAGGTAGCTTAACGCCAAATCCAAGAGCTATCTGCGGTAAAGAGCCTTCTCCATTGTGAACCTGAATCTTCGTCGCAAGGATAAGAGTCTCCACATCATAACCCATTTCCTTTCCATCCTCTATTGATTCCCCGAGATTAAAGAGAACAATAGATTCAGCTATGCCTCCAAGCCCGATTTTCCAATATATCGCTGGAAGGCGAAATTGGTTCACCTTAGAGTTCACTATCGCATAATCTCCCCCAAGCCTCAATTCCGAAATTCCCTGGGGAAGAATTTCTGCTTCCTCGCTCCATAGAGGAGGCTGGGCGAAGGCTACCCGAAGCACATTTAGAAGAAAAACAAGAACTAGTATCGGAAGAAGGAAATAATCCACTAGCTTCATAGATGGCTATTATACATTTACATAGTTTCATTAGCTTCTCCTGATCGATAGAAACTAGAGAATACCCTTTAGTCCTTTTCTCTGAGCGTCGATTCGGTTTCTTGATAAAATCAAAGGGTGCAAATTTGGGATGACCTAATTTTACTCGCCTTAAGAGAAGATATTGAGTGCGGCGACATAACCACGCTTGCGCTTTTTTCTGAGGAGCACAGGTGTCAAGGCAGCCTACTCGCAAAAGGTGTGGGAGTCGTTTCCGGAATGGATTTGTTTCAGCGGGTGTTTCAGCTCTTGGATGTTACCGCTACGATTGATGTAATCAAGCCCGATGCCTCTCAAGTTAAGGTGGGTGACGAAATCGCAAGAGTTGCTGGAAAGACGCAGGCGATTCTCGCCGGGGAGCGTGTCGCGCTAAACTTCCTGATGAGGATGAGCGGAATCGCAACTGCAACTTATAACCTGCAGGAAAGGCTTAAAGATAAGGGGCTTCCCATAAAAATTGCCGACACACGCAAGACGACACCCCTTTGGCGATACTGGGAAAAGAAGGCTGTGCGAGATGGGGGAGGAATGAACCATAGGACGGGGCTTTCTGATTCCTTCTTGATTAAAGATAACCACATCAAGCTTGCAAATGGTTCTGATGCGGCAGTCAGGAAGGTTCTATCACAACTTCGCCATATAGATACATTGGAAGTTGAGGTAACGGATATTTCTCAAATAGAACCGCTTCTGAGGCTTGGTGTCCAAACGATCCTCTTGGATAATATGACACCTGATGACGTAAGGCAAGCGGTTAAGCTTATTGCAGGTAGAGCAAGGGTTGAGGTATCAGGTGGAATTACTCCTGAAAACATTGACGAGTATGCAATACCCGGTATACACGTTATCAGCAGTGGTTGGCTAACTCAATCGGCTCCTGCATTGAACTTTTCTCTTGAAATAACTAAGGAGGGTAATATCTAGGTGCTTCTAGCTTGCGATATTGGCAACACTAATATTGTTATCGGAGTATGGAAGGATCAGAACCTTGTGGCAAGGTTTCGTGTCCACACCAGGGTGGATGCAACAAGTGATGAATACATCGCTACCATTTCCAACCTTCTCTCAGCTATACAGCTACCTTTAGAGAAATTTGATGGATGCGTTTTGAGCAGTGTAGTTCCACCACTTACCTCTGAACTGGTAAGCGCCCTCAAAAAAATTTCGCAGGTAGACGTTTTTGTCATATCACCTGGTATTAAAACTGGGCTTAACATCCTTTATGATGACCCGCGAGAAGTGGGCGCTGACAGAATTGTTAATTCCGTTGCAGCTATCTCAATTGAAAAGCCTCCCTTGATAGTTGTAGATTTTGGAACCGCTACTACCTTTGATTTGATTACTCCGCCGGCTAATTACGTGGGAGGTGCAATTGCGCCTGGGCTCTTTATTTCCATGGAAGCCCTCATCAATAGAACCGCTAAATTACCAAAGGTGGAAATGTTTATTCCAGCTAGTGCCATTGGAGATAACACGGAAGATGCCATCAGAAGTGGTGTTATCTTAGGGCATAGCGTTATGGCTGATGGAATCATTGAACGGATAGAAAAGGAACGAAATATTCAGACTCGAGTAATAGCCACAGGGGGATTTGCAGAGCTAATTAAGAGCACCTCTAAAAGGATTGATAGGGTTGAACCAAATTTGACACTTCTCGGCCTAAAGATACTTTGGGAGAAAAACAAGATAACAAAATTATGATACAAGTAAAGAATAGTGCTTAAGGTAACCATTATTCAAAGGGAGAATCTATGTTAGCTACCACTGAGTTTGAATTTAACCGGATAAATATAAATAAGTATGGAGAGATTTTCTTTGATGTAGACGGAAGTTACACTGATATGAGCGGTTTTATTATTGCGAGATTACTAGGAGAATTAGGCTTAATTGAGTATATAGACGAAGACAATCATGCGGATGGCAGTGAGTATGATGGCAAATACAGAAGGATTAGGTTAACCGCTGAAGTCGTTGAAGAAAGAGAAACTTTCGAATCAGGTAAAATGTGAAGTCTATTAATTAGACTAAAGTATTATAGGTAAATATCCGTAAGCCTGACATATCAAAAAATGTTCTGCCAGCTCTTCAATTAGTAAATCGGAAATAAAGAACAATTGACGGTTCTTTCTCGTAAAGATTTACTCTTTGAAGATGCTAACCTTCTCAGGTTCTTCTAGTTTCATTGGAGAGGTCTCTTTGAGATAATCTTCCAGACGTACATTCAATGGAAGTCTCAAAACAAAAATCTACACTACTCTGCCACTATAGAGAACGAAGGCAAGGTAATCCTTAGCACTCTGATATACGTATTGAGCGCATACCTTTCTGCCAAGCGAAATGGGGAATCACTTTATATTTAGCTTGGACATCTGACTTAGTAGAGCCAGGTGTTATTCCTTTCTTAGTCTTTATGCCTGGAGCAATCTTTGGAAATTCTAAGGCAAATTTCTCAAGCTTCTCCTTGCTTAGAATCTCAGCAAAGTATTTTTTTTCTCAATTGATTCTCCTAGAGCGTAACGGGAGCGAGCGTATACCCTGTTTCTCAAAATAATCTTGTCAATTCTCTTATCCAAATCTATATCAGTAACTGTAGAACAAATTCCAGTTTCTCATCAGTAATTGTAGCGAAGCCTCACCACCACCGGAGGCACGTGCTGCAGGATAAATCTTTCTCAAGATTGGAACATTCTCATAGAATTGATCAATTCCCAAACCCAACTTAATCCCCAGGCCAAAATCCTCATCCGAGTATTCGGAACGAGCACATTTGATTAATTGCAAAGCTAGAATAAGTAGTAGATAATTCCCAACCCTCATACTTTCTTTATTTTACAACCTTTAAGACATCGGGGGACAGGAAAATTTAGGACGAGAATAATTCCTTAGCCATGAGGATAAGGGGCAGGAGTGAGATATATGGGTCGTCCTGGACTCGAACCAGGGACCTCGTCCTTATCAGGGACGCGCTCTAACCACCTGAGCTAACGACCCCACAATTAAAATATACCCCTAGTGTTTCCTAATGTCAACGCTAAGCATCTCCCATTAAGGAAAACACAAAACATTAGAAGAAGGGATTTGTAGAGTAGCCATCAGGCTATTCTCAAGTTAGGACTTACTCTGAAGCGTACTTATTTCAGCCTAGATGCGAGTAGATGGGAACGGGAATACGCCTGCATTTTCAAAGTATCTTGCCACCCGAAAGTACCTTCCGAGAATGTAAGCATTTGCAACTGGAAAGGAGATAAAACGCCAGCTAACTCTTCCGTCATAAAGACCTAAACTTTTAGTCGTCCCATTCCATTAAAAGTTCTTATAATGATATCCGTGCTTGTCTACCGCTATAAGTGTCCCGCGAAGATAAATCTTTCACTCTCAATCTTGAAGCGTGATGAGGCGAGTGGTCTTCATTTTCTAGATTCAGTGATTGCAAAGATTGACCTTTACGATGAGCTTAAGCTAATGGTGAGCCAAAGGAGTGGGCTTACACTCAAAATTTTTAAGGAGGTAACAGATCCCATAGGAACTGAAGCCCTAGAGAAGGAGAACACGATTCTAAAGGCGTATAACAAGCTAAATGAGGAACTTGACTATCCGCTTCCTGGGTTGAGCGTGGAGCTTAGAAAAAGAATTCCCGTAGGAACTGGACTTGGTGGCGCTAGTAGTGACGCCGCAGGATTCATAAAGCTCATTTACTTTCTTGCAAAGAAAACTAGTGCCCTTCCAGAAAAAGTGTCTACCGCTATTACAAACTTAGATTCAAGGAAAATTGAAAAGATAGCGTTTGAAGTCGGAGCAGATGTTCCCGCACTCTTGAAGGATGGGACGGTGAGAATTCGTGGATTTGGAGAAATGGTAGAAAAAGTATCATTTCCAGGACTAAAGGAGTATCGTGTAGTTCTAGCAGTGCCCAAGATACGGTTCTCCACTGAAGAAATGTATAAAAACCTGCAATCTTTCTCTGGCTTCAATTGTACGGTTGACTTTATAGAGAACTGGGGTGGGCAAGGCATTGAGCAAGCCTTTATGGTCGCAAGAAATGATTTTGAGGAGATTGCTTTTTCTAAGTCGGCCGAAGTAAAAAGCATAGTGAATTTTCTTAAAAGTGCGGAATTTCCATTCGTCAGTCTAACCGGAAGTGGAAGCGCCGTGTATGCACTAGAGAAGCAACAGAATCCTTTACCAGTTGCTTTCCTGCCAAGTGGGGAACCTTTAACTAGACATAACTTTATAATTTAAGAATATTTAACTAATTTATCGTAAATCACCTATTTTTGCTTCGATACATCTGCCCGTCGCAATATCTCTTCAACCCAGTGCTTCATCATTTTGATACCGCCGTATATGACGAGCCCGGTCCCTATTGGTAGTTCCTTTCTTCCCCATATTAGCTGAATATAATTTGCGCCAATATACTTCCCGTAAAATAGACCTCTTCTTATCTCAACGTTTTGAATAATTGCATAAGGAATAAGAACCGAACTCCTTCCTAGATAAGGCTTGAATATGAGAGTTTCGGAGGCGAGCCATACGTGCCCCATACCCTTAGTTGAATGCCCTTTGCCAAGCAAGCAAATGGGCAGTCCTAAATATCTTGCGTTCTTAATATAGCTACCACCGAAGTATGCTCGAGTTTTTCCGAATGCTGAATCATTGGGAGCTTCAGGCTTAGGTAGATAGTCGGGTAAGGCAAATCTCGATAAACGGAAGCTCTGGCGCAGGTAATAAAATAAAAACAAAACAATAATACTCAAAAGTAAGAAAGCTACAGCAATGCTAATCAAGTCCTCTGCCTGTTCATCTTTGAGAGTAACTAGTAAATTAAGCGAATCGTTCATTCAAAAACTCGCTCCCCATCAAATATGGATAACAGAACTATGATCCTAAATCTTTCATAATGCTTCCTCAACTATAACATATAAGCAATGATTAGACCGTTATAATAGCTACGTGGAACGAATTATTCTATGGACGAGTAGAGTTGAGAAGATACTGATTAGACATTTTGCAAATCCACTTCTCTGGATAGTTTTACTCACTGGGATATTTATTGAGTACCGCCTTTCAACAGTTGGAAATAGCCCAAAGATAACTGAAGGTGTGTTACTTGCACGGTATTCCATCGTCATCGAAATTGTATTAGTCTTATCCTGCTTGACTTTCTTTGCTTGGGAAGCATTCAAGAGAGCTAGCCTATCATATGGATACAAGGCATCTGAATACAAATCCTGCAGATTAAATGAAGAGTCCATCCTGCAAACTTGGCTAGCTTCTGTATTAATCCTATTTCTGGTTGCACTGTGTCTCATCCTGACTATGAGCATCTTGAATTTCCAATACATCGTTACAATCCTTCAGAGAACATTTTTCTTATTGCTCACAGTCGTATGCATACCAACGGTGTATTTACTTCTCAAGCAAAAAGATAAGAACGGTTTTTGGTCAATTATGGCTATTTCCGGTTCCATAATTTTTTACCTAGCACTATCAATTCTTATAACTTGGCTCTCATCAAGGGGAGACGAGAACGCGTTTTTTGCGAGATTGAATGATGTTTACTTCTGGAATAATAAATTCCCAAATCTTGCTAGAAGTGAGCTTTGGCTCACCATTTATATGCCTTGGTTTCTTTGGTATCTTGTAATGTACCTCTTCTTAGATTTTTTACTTTTCGTGTTACTAGTATTAAAAGAACGATTAAATTTCAGGAGGGATTAGTGATAGTAGGAATTGGCGTTGACATCATAAAGGTTTCAAGGATAAAGGAGAAAGTTGGAAGTAACTTTGATATGCCATTCGCCAGAAAAGCTTACACACCTCAAGAGATAGAATATGCGAAGGCTAAAGGCGTTCAGGCGTATCAGAGCTTTGCAGGATTTTTCGCAGCTCGTGAAGCATTCTTCAAAGCAACCCAAGTCCGTCTAGGTTGGCAGGATATTTTCGTTGACCATGAGGAGAATGGCAAGCCATTCTTTAGGTTTAGCGATAGAGGTTACTTAAAACTAATAGAAAATCATAGAGACCCTTCATTCTTTCAATTTCACTTAAGTATCACCCATGAGAAGGAGTACGCTGTGGGCGTAGTAATTTGCGAAGAGAGAGCTTAAGCGGAAAGAGAAGATGAAATTAGTGAAACTAAACTCCTTTGACCGTGAAGCTTGTCTTCACTGCAACATCCGGCGGATAATTCTCATAAAGCCAACTTGAATATCTAGGATAAATCAAAGTTTGGGGTGAGTAATTTTCTTCTGAGCTTGATACTTACCCTTCTTATCCGCGTAGGAAAATTCTGGTTCCGTATCACATTCAAAGAACAGAACTTGTGCGATTCCCTCAAAGGCATAAATTCTTGTAGGAAAAGGCGAAATATTACTAATCGCAATAGTTATATAGCCTTCCCATTCTGGTTCAAGTGGAGTAATGTTTGCGAGGATACCACAACGGGCATATGTACTCTTGCCCACACACAGCGCTATCACATTTCTTGGAATTCGGAAGTATTCAAAAGAACGAGCTAAAGAGAATGAATTAGGCGGAATAATGCAACTCTCACTACGAAAAGTCGTAAAACTTTTCTTACCCAAACTCTTCGGATCAATTATCCCCCCCTCTACATATGAAAGTACTCTGAACTCATCCGCAATCCTAACGTCATATCCAAAACTACTTAACCCAAATGAGATGGCCCCATCGCTAACTTGCTTTTCTTCAAAAGGCTCAATCATTCCCCTCTCAATTGCCATTTTTCTAATCCAAGAGTCAGGCTTTATCACTTCTTGCTCCTTTATAAAGCTATAAAAGTAGGCAAAATATCTTACACTCTACATACAATTAAATCTCTTTAAACACTTGACTTCCAAAAATTTGTGTTTTTATTCCTAGCCAAGCAGATTGAAATGATAGAGATTAATGAACTCTTTTATCTATGGCAAATTGTAAACGTTTATCCCTTTAATTTGAGAGGATAATCATTTGAACAAGCTATTTTTCACGTTTTATGCTTTTTTCTTGGCGATCTTTCTCTTTGCCTGATTTTTCTTCCATTCAAAGTACTTCAGGATAACAGAAATGACGAGTAAAACTCCGAATGCACCGGCTACCATCCACTGAACTGGTGAAATTGGTGGCATTTTATACCTCCCTGAGAGTATTTAAAAACATTAAGAACCTACCCTTCCTTCTAGTGGTGAGCTTGCAGAAGCGTATCTTACTTTGGGAATTCTGCCAGCGAGAAAAGCTTTCCTACCTGCCTCTACGCCTAGCTTAATCGCCTCTGCCATCAGAACTGGGTTCTGAGCCTTTGCGATGGCGGTATTCACTAGAACCGCATCCGCGCCAAGCTCCATTGCTTGAGAGGCATCAGAGGGAACACCTATACCAGCGTCAACTATGAGGGGCACATCACTAGGAATGATTTCCATAAGAAGCTCTATGCTTGTAAAGTCCAAGAAGCCTTGGCCGGAGCCAATCGGACTGGCAAGAGGCATTACGCACGCAGCACCAGCTTCTAAAAGTTTCATCGCCGCAACCGGGTCGCTGTTAGTGTAGGGCATTACAATGAAACCTTCCTTTGCCAAAATCTTTGTTGCTTCAATCGTAGCCAAGATGTCCGGGAGGAGTGTTTTCTCGTGACCAATAACTTCCAACTTGATCAGGTTTGTATCGCAAAGCTCAGACGCAAGACGAGCGACTCTAATCGCCTCTTCCGCAGTATAACAGCCCGCGGTGTTGGGAAGTAACTCTACTTTATCTAAGGGTAGGTAATTAATGAGGTTCTCCTGTGGATTTTCAAAGTTCACTCTACGAATTGCGACGGTTACTAACTCAGTTCCACTCGCTTCAATTGCTTCCCTCATAATCTGA
Source organism: Planctomycetales bacterium (assembly GCA_037441675.1). GTDB lineage: Bacteria > 4484-113 > 4484-113 > 4484-113 > 4484-113 > JBBIRS01. Next base: position 329,090 of record JBBIRS010000002.1, read on the forward strand.
AAGTTTGCGTACTTACCAGTGCCGAGGATTAATCGGCTTTTGAACACCTTTCCCGCAATCGCAAAACTTCTATCCTCTTTGGATCTCATATACACTTAATCCCAGAGTTAAACTACCCAACAACAACTTCAATCCTGCTATTAAAGAAATTTTACCAAAGTAGACACCTAATTTATGGAAGTCTTAGTTTGCCCTTTTACAATCTCTTGATTCGGTGGTAGTCTACTTATATGCACACAGAGAAAAAAGTGAACGGAGATAAAACGATAATTGCACCAGAGACTGCGGGAACCGCCTCTATTCAAGCTGAAGCGGCTGGTGAGGCAACCTTGGTAGGTTTACCACGCGTTGGTGACGTTACTCAGCTGGCACAGGCTCTTACAACTGTTGATTTGAATGAGCTTCAGCCTACACTATCTGCCAACCTTCTCATTCACAATCCTTACGCACTCTCTGGAGCGAAAATTGAAAATTATCTATTAATTGAACTATTGGGTGAATTCAAAGGGCAAAAATTAGTTAGACCTCCGATACATCTATCGCTCGTTCTAGATAAATCAGGTTCAATGGAAGGTCGCCCCCTTGAGCAGGTTAAGGAAGCGTGCAGGCAAGTCATTGATAAACTTGGGCCTGCTGATACACTTTCAATAATTACCTTTGCTGAAGGGGTTGATATAGTCGTTGCACAATCACCTGTTACCAGAAAAGAACAAATAAAGGCTCAACTTGATTTAATTCGAGCCAGAGGAACAACCAACCTGCATGGTGGTATGGTAGCAGGAGCTAATCAACTTTCATCAGTTAAAGCTCCTACACACTTGAGCAGAATTATCCTTCTAACCGATGGAGAAGCTAACGAAGGCATCACTGAATACAGCGAGATAATCGCGAAAGCCCGTCAAATTAAGCGCGATGGCCTTTCAGTAAGCACCATTGGTGTTGGAATAGAGTATAACGAAGAGTTGATGAAGGGTATTGCGAAAAACACTCTTGGTAATTACTACTACATTGAGCAGGTAAGCGACATCCCAAGAGTTTTTGAAGAGGAGCTAGCAACACTGTTTGAAGTTGTAGCCAAGAACATAAGGCTAATAGTAAAATTACCAAAAGGTGTAACTCTTGCTAAATTCTATGGTCGGGAAGTGTCAACTCAAAATGGCATTCTTGAAACAGAGTTGCCAGAGCTCGTAGCTGGTAAAGCCCAGCATCATCTGATTAAGCTTCTTTTTGATAGCCATATTGAAGCCAGATTTCGTGTTGCGGAAGTAGAGCTTACATTTGAGTATCTTGGGCAAATTGAAAGAAGCCGTCTTTCCGCAGAGGCAATTGTGGAATTTACTAAGGATAAGAACAAGATTCTTGGCGCAATTAACCACAAGGTTGACGAGATAATGCGGGTTAAAGATGTGATTGCAGAGATAAGTAGAGCTAAGGAACTTCTTTCAAAGGATGCCGGGACCGCAACGATGATAATTGACCGAGCGAAGACGGTACTTCTTCAAGCTGGAAGGGTGAGCGATGCAACCCTTGTTGCTGAGGCAATAGAGAAGCTAGGTAAGGGCGAGGTCGAAAAGGCGGATAAGACATTAGGTTCTACCGAGTGGGAGATTGAGGAGAGCTAGGCCTTTAACATGGTCAGCACTCTTAATCCACTCTTAGTCTATTCGACCCAAAGAAGATGAGCTAAAAGCAACAGTGGGAAACAATAGGAAATCAAACTATGAGCTAGAGCTCGCCTTCAAGTTTAAGCTCTTTCCAAACCTTCTCAAAAACAGAGCGTGCCTTCTCATCGTATAAAATGAGCTCAACTGAGTAGGGCAAATCATTCTCCTTCAACCACTTGGATATAACAGGCAACATCGTGCGTGCGCATACATCCAAAGAAAGTCCACCAACACCGGCTCCAAGAGCTGGGAATGCGATACTCTCTATTCCGTTGTCTTTGGCGAGTGAAAGAGCAGCAAGGGTTCCTGCCCTGACGTACTTCTCTGTTGCAGTACCACCGGGATCCATTGTTGCAACGTGCAGAACATAATCCGCATAAAGCTTTCCGCCAATGGTAAGAACACACCCGCCGGGTCTAATAGGAGCTTGATGGATAGCCTCCTTTTCTATTATTTCACCTCCCCTAGCTTTCAATGCCCCAGCAACGCCAGCTCCCATCCAAAGTTCCGTATTTGCCGCATTTACAACTGCTCGCGCCTTTGAGAGTGAAATATCACCAACTACTATACTCAGTCTTCCTGGAATTACGTCCAAACATCATCCCTCCTAATAACGTCCTTAAAATAATCGTTACATTGATTACTCTTAAAAATTAATTTACCCGATTCGCGAAGAATTTAACACAAACTTTAATCAAGAATTGGTAAAATTATTCAGATAGAATATGGGATTCATGAAAAGAACTGTTTTTGAGGATCAAATAAGAAACAATATAAGAAGCACCCAGCTTTTAATCTTCGGCTTTATAGTTTTTTTCACTATTTTTGTTTACTTTGTTGGAATTGTAGTATCAGAGTACTTTGGGGATCCATCAATATCTGTAGTCTTCCTTATTGGAGCTTTACTCTTTAGCTTACTTTCTAGTTGGATAAGCTACTATTACTCTGATAAGATAGTGATTGCGTCAGTAGGCGCAAAGCCAGCAGATCCAAAAATTGATAGGGAACTTTTTGACTTAGTGGAAGGCTTAAGGCTTGCAGCAGGATTGGAGAAAGCCCCTGCACTATATATAATGGAAGACCCATCTCCGAACGCCTTTGCAACTGGTCGCAATCCTCAACACTCTGCCATTGTAGTCACCCGCGGGCTTCTTGAAATGACTGATAAATACGAATTAGAAGGAGTCCTTGCACACGAAATTGGCCATATTCTAAATTACGATATCCTTCTAGCTACAATAATTAGCGTTCTAGTTGGCACGATTGTAATAGTTAGCCATTTCATATGGAGAATGATGTGGTACGGTGGCGGAGGGAGAAACCGAGACCGCGTTGGGGGAGCCGCTGCTCTCATCCTATTCGCTATCGGGATTATCTTCTTGATCCTCGCTCCTATTGCCGCTCAGATAATCCAGTTCGCAATGTCAAGAAAGAGAGAATACTTGGCTGATGCTACCGCAGTGAAACTTACGAGAAACCCAGAGGGACTTGCGGGCGCATTGGAAAAAATTGCTAATTACACTATGCCTGTCAGGACCGCTACCGGCGCTACTGCGCATCTCTTTATTTCAGATCCACTAAAACGGCAGAGAAGACGAAGCTGGTTTGCGGAACTTTTCTCTACTCATCCAAATATCTGGGATAGAATCGAACGAATTAGAGCTATGTAATATCTTCTTTTACTTAACACCATAAGATTTAATAAAGCTCTCCAATCTTGATAAGCCTTTCACAATTTCCTCATCTGAGGTAGTAATGCTAAGTCTAAAATAACCTTCTCCGTGAGTTCCAAAAGCAGAACCAGGAGTAACTACAAATCCAGTCTTCTCAAGTAGTTCCTTTGCAAAATGTACGGAGTCTTCGAACCCCTCAGGAATAGCACACCAGAAGTAATATGTAGCTTTAGACTCCTTATACCAAATTCCCATCCTGTCTAAAGCTGAAGAGACAATTTCCCTTCTTCTATTGAACCTCTCTAGGTTTACCTTTATCCAGCTATCTCTTTCTGGGTGAGAAAGCGCTCTTGCCATTGCCATCTGAATCGCATTAAAGGCACCGGAATCAATGTTAGATTTAATTTTCAGTAAAGCTTCTATCAACATACTGTTACCACAAGCCCAACCTATGCGCCAGCCTGTAATATTGAAAAGCTTAGAGAATGAGTTAAACTCAATGGCAATATCTTTAGCTCCGGGTATTTGTAGAATAGACAAGGGCTTATCATATGTATAATATATTTCTGAATAGGGGTTATCCGAAGCTATAGCTATATCGTAACGCTTTGCAAAGGACACGAGGTCCGAATAAAAGTCCATAGACGCCATCACTCCGGTGGGATTGTTCGGGTAATTTACGTAGATGACAGTAGCTCTTCGAGCGACCTCTTCAGGAACCTTCGTCAAATCAATTAAGAAGTCATTTTCCCTCGTCAAAGGTAAAAAGTAAACATCCGCACCTGCGAATATCGCGTTCGTATTGTAAACGGTATAGGCAGGTTCGGGAATTAACGCCACATCACCTACGTCACACAACCCCCAGAGAAGATGTGCAACCCCCTCTTTCCCACCGATTAAAGTAATAACTTCACTTTTTTCATCTAAACCATCTATTCCGAAGCGTTCTTTCATCCATTGAACTATTGCCTTATGGAACTCAGGTAATCCTCGGTAATCGGGATAACGATTGTTTCCCGGTCTGCGAATTTCCTCTGATAGAATGTCACATAGCCAATCGGGTGGAGGAAAATCCGGATCAGCAATTCCCATAGAAATTACCTCCATCCCTTTTGCTCGGGCGCTTTCCCTTGCCCGATCAATTTCAGCAAAAATATATGGTGGGATTTCGGTAACACGTTTGCTAAATTTCATCAGTACGCCTCCATTTTGGTTCCAAAATTCACGCTAAGGTAGTTTTATAATACTGTAAGATTAAGCATAATCAACAAAAAATCATATAGATTATACTAATACACCCCGCTTCAGTAGTAAGCTTAGAGAGTAATTTCACCGCAATTTAACAGTTCTTAATTTGATACATAGCTCTCTTGCTAAAGCAATTACTTTTACCCTCCATTATGTGCTTTAGTAAAGTGATAATTTAGAGAAGGTAAACCGTTAGAAACGAGATATCAACAATGTTACACGTGAAACATTCACCCTCAACCCACAGCATTTGAATTAAAATTCTGAAACCGGAAATGGATAATTAAACATCTCACTACTACCTACTTTCAGCCTCAGCGAGCCAACCCCGCCTAACCTCCTCAGCAGGAATTCCACTTAAGTAAGGTTTAATATCCAACACAGGGGACCCATCTACCATATCAACTCCCTCAACATAGAGTAAATTTCTATTTACCCCAATGAGTATTACCACGGTAAGTCCTATGGGATTCGGGCGGTAAGGCGAGCGAGTAGCAAAAACACCGTGAGGGTGTATATCTGATGGAGGAGTCACAATTAACTCAAAACTGTCTACTAGGTGAAAGACCCAAATAACAAAAAGATGAGAGAACCCCTCAATGTCCTTTAATCCTTCCTCAAACTTCGGGGCAAGCTCAATAAAACCTTTAGCAGAATGCTCTGCTCCCAGCCCCTGTGGGATGTTAGCAACATCTCTAAATGGCGTTCTCATAAAACCAATCGGAGAAAAAACAAAAGAGGATGACATCGGCGACTTAGATTGCATCGTATATCAAATCATATCACTAAATCTCCTTCTCTCTAGTTAGTTAAGGCTTCTCTCTACATAAATTACTTTTCCATAAATGTAGAGATCATTTCCCTTCGTTAGGTCAACCGCGATGGGGTCATATTTGGGATTTGCGGGTTGAAGTATGATAATATCACCGAACAGCAGAACTCTCTTGATACTATGCTCGCTACCATTAATCCTGACGACACATATATCTCCACTTTCGTACGGCGTGTTAGGCGAAACAATAACAATATCTCCGGGCAAAATACCTGCGCCCACCATTGAATCACCTTTTACCCTTAGGGCGAAGCAATGTGGATCATTATTTAGTTTGCTTTCTAGAACTTTCATTGTCTCATACTCATCGTAATGGTTAATCGTGTCTTGCAAAGGAGTACCAAATGACGCAGGAATCGTACTAAAAAGGGGTATGATCTTCATTTCGCCTTCTTGTTTTATCTCAAGACCAAGCAATTCAGCTCTTTGGAGTGCAGATCTAGCAGTTCGAATAAGCTCTTCTATTAGAGACCTATCTGTTTGTGCACCTTTTAATCCCACAATAGGCTTTAATAATGCATCCGAACCATTCAAGCTATCCTCAACTTGATATCCGCTAGCGACTAATAACTCATTAACGGTGGTATTACTCAAAACATCCGCAAGCCTTTTGAGAACTGAAGGTGAGGGCTTTTTAATCAGTCCCCTTTCAATCTGAGAGATATAAGAATGTGAGACGGCAACTCTTTCTGCAAGTTCCCTCCCGGACAAACCAATAGCGACACGCCTGATTTTAACTAAATCTTTTATATTCATTTTTCATCACCGCTATACAAATGTAATGTATATGGTATAATATAATTAATATTTTGTCAAGATATCTAATAAATACTGCTTATATTATGCTAAATGAACAATAATACGTCATGCTTGAAAACAAACCTGATCCTCGTCCGGTCAATAAATCGGTTGAGTTTGACCTGTTATTTAGAACTTTGAGAAAAACTCTACCGGACTTTCTCCTCTTTGAAGCCTTCTATGTACTTGGCTTCCCCCAAAAAGAAATAGCACAGAAGATGGGTATATCGCAAAGAACATTACGTAAGAAGTTGAAAAAAGTTAGAGAAGAATTAGCGCAAATTTTTATTGAATATAGCAGATTGATTTCTAAAAATAAGGGATACTAATTGATACCGATGAATCGGTCTAGCTCCTTATGAACTAGCGAATCTGCAGATGAATTCCTACCTCTTCCAATTAAGCGAATAGCGACATTAGTAAATGAACTTGCAATATTTAGAGTCTTTTCATGCAATATTTTAAGCTTCTCACCTTTTACTTTATATTGACCTGTTAGCTGGCTAAATACAAGCTTGGAATCAGTATTGACAATTGCCGTTACATTGCTATCAAAACTCTCTTTCAAATATTGAAGCGCAGCGTAAACCGCCTCATATTCTGCTTCGTTATTAGTTCTTTGTCCTAAGAATTTGACGCGACTGGCAATTTCATTACCTTCAGCAGAATAAACCACAAAACCACAAGCGGACGGTCCCGGGTTTCCCTTACTGGCACCGTCGACAAATATATTGATGAAACCCACTTCACCGGGGTAATCCGCGATTTTCAATGGTTTGAGTTCTCTCTTGGTTACCGAGGATATTTCTTTTCTCATTGTTTTTCGCTCAACCTTCTCGCCTAGCACTATCGCATAAGCTGCAATCGCTTCCCCTCTTCCAATCTCTCCTAAGCCTTCAAAACTGCGCGCCTTAACGGTTACTTTATCAGCCTCAATATTCAATAGTCTTGAAAGGGAGTTTCTTATTTTCTCATAAAAGGGCTGTAATTTAGGAACCTCGGCAAGAATTGTTACATCAACTTGATGGATAGTAAGATGATTTATTTCTTCTAAACTCATTACAGTTCTCATCAATTTTTCACTAGGTGTTCTATCCTCAAGAAGCTTTTCTGGTGGAAAGAGGGTTCCGATGTCGGAAAAGCCAATCAGGGCAAGAAGTGAATCAATGACAGCATGAAGAATTACGTCTCCATCAGTATTTGATATCAAACCAAACTCGCATGGAATGTAACAACCACCAAGCATCAGCGGAATGTTCTTCTTTGTCCGATGAATATCAAAACCCAAACCTATACGAAAACGAGACATAAAATCAATCCTGTTTAACTCTTTTCCTGAGTAAAGTTTCAGCGATATAAATATCCTCAGGGTAAGTAATTTTAATGTTCTTTCGCTCGCCCATAACTGTTTTCAGCTTGTATCCAGCTGAAAGGAAGAGAGAACCATCGTCAGTAAATCGCTCCGCTTTATCACCTAGAATGCGTCTTGCAGTGTTGTACTCTGACGTGAGAAATCCTTGTGGGGTTTGAACTAGTTTAACCTTGTCTCTTTTATGGTAGCCCTTAACGTTTCTTTTACTGTCAGTGAAAAGAATGGAATCGGCGCATTCAACAACAGGAATGACACCTATTCCTTCCTTCACTGCGGAGAATACCTTTCTAAACAATAAAGGTGACGCTAAGGGTCTACTCATATCATGAATAAGTACAACTTCAGAGCTGATTTTTTTCATGCCTCTAAGAACAGACTCCATCCTTGTTGCTCCGCCTAAAACGATACTAATCTCACCTGAGAAATCTTTGAAAGAATCAGCTAAGCTTTTCAAGGCTATCCTAAAATCTTTTACAAGTTCCTCTCTAGCTACAATCACTAACTCCGACACAAATTCAAGGCTTAAGGCAGTTTTCAAATTGCGGACAAGGACGGATTCCCCGTCAAGCTCGCAAAGCAGTTTGTGGAGAGTACCCCCAAAACGCTTGCTTGCACCTCCCCCCAGAAGTATTAACCCTAAAGAGCTGGGGATCGCTGATGAATTCTTACCCCACATCTTTTTCATTACCACCTAAGACACGCTTGACCTTGGAGAATATGAGCCTTCCAGCTATAGTCTGCATTATAGAGGTGACGTCAACTTCGCAGATGCTTCCAATATAGTCCTCGCCTGATTCAACCACAACCATAGTTCCATCCTCTAAATAGCCCACTCCCTGTCCAGACTCTTTTCCAGGTTTAACGATTGAGACATTCAGAGTTTCCCCCGGGATAAGCATAGGTTTTACCGCGTTAGCCAATTCATTAATGTTAAGAACAGGAACCTTTCTAATCGCAGCAACTCGGTTAAGGTTATAATCATTGGTGATAACTTCTGCTCCTAGCTCCGAGGCTATTTCGATTAAAACATCGTCAACTGACATTCTAGTTGTATCCAAATGAGAATCGTCATAGAAATGCACCGGATTTGGAACTGATGCTTCCAAGTTCTTCAGTATCTCCAACCCGCGCCTACCTTTGTTCCTTTTAAGCTGGTCAGAAGAATCGGCAACTAATTGTAATTCGTGAACGACTGACTTAGGAACGATTAACAAACCTGGAATAAAGCCGGTCTTGAGGATTTCCACAATTCTGCCATCTATAAGAACCGAAGTATCAAGTATTCTAGGCTTTTGCTCAATTTCATACTTTGCTAAAATACTTTCCCTTCCAGTTGGGGGGAAAAAGACTACAGTAGCCAAAAAGCCTCCCGCATACCCAAAGGTGATTAAAACTAGAGTGTGAAGTATTGACATAACGAACGGATGAGAGAAAATGCTTCCAGGCAGATTAGTCAAATAGTAGAAGAGTGGAACATTGATAATAAGAGCTGAAAGTAAGATTCCAGCAAATACCCCTTGGGCTGTGATGATGAACCTTTGCCTGGAAGTGCGTTTTGCGACTGAAGCTAAGAACGTCGTTAGCCTGATTAACAAAAAGTCTACCGCTGGAGTAAAAATGTAACCTATAAAGAAGCCTGATGCTAGGATAACATTTACATAAAAGTGAAGAAGTTTCCAGGATTGTTCCAGCTCTTCAACTTCTTGTACGCGAAACTGAGCTGGAATAAACTTTGCCAGTTCGGCTATGTTCTTTTGCAACTCGGAAAAAAGATTAGAGTAGTTCAGGTAAATGAAGGAACTGACGATAAAACCCACAAGCCCTCCTATGAGGGTAGAAAGCACTCTTGCAACAAAACCTCTCATATCCTGCGAAAAGTATAGTCTAACAGCTAAATAATTACTAGCATCAGTGTTTAGGTATAATTTGGGATGATTCAAAATGAGGCATTTAAGGCGACCAAACTATCCTGGGCGAAATAAAAGCTTCAAATCTCTCTTTGCTATCGCAATAGTAGTTATGTCAATAGTTGCTTTGATAGCCCTCGTGTATCTTGGTAAAGCTGTTTCAGGACTATTTGCAACAGCGCCTTATAAAACTGTTGTTGTCCCAAACCTTTATAATGTAGACGTTGATACCGCTAACACAATACTAGCCCAACTGAACTTGGGATTAAGGGTAAAAGATAGCGCATTTGCTGAAAATGTTCCTGCGGGAAAAATCATATGGCAATTTCCTTCTGCGGATAGTAAAGTTAAAGAAGGGAGAATCATTCAAGTAGTGAAAAGTTTGGGTTCGACTAATTTAATAGTTCCGAAGGTAGTAGGGTCTGATCTCAAAGAAGCACAATTGAAGATAAAACAAGCTAAATTTTCAGTGGGTGAAATCCGTAAAGTTTACAGTGAAGAATATCCAAGGGGGAATGTCATTTCACAAACCCCTGAACCGCTTAAAACTTATCCTACGCCGGTTAAGGTTGACATTGTCGTTGCGGATAATAGACCAACAGAAACTCTTTCTATGCCTAATCTCGTGGGCAAGAGTTTAACACGAGCGGAAGATGAGTTATTCACGCTTAACTTGCAGTTGGCTAAAGTAACTTATGTAAACTCGGATTCAAGCCAAATGAGTATTGTGATAGGTCAAAAACCACCTGCTCAAGATCAAGTACGCCTGGGTTCACAGGTCTTTCTTGAGGTGGGATTAGGTGAAGAAGATACGGAGAAGCTGGGGAGTACTTTTATAGTTAAGTATCGTCACCCAGTTGCTTTACCCGCTGGAGAACTAGTAATTGAAGTTGAAGACGCACACGGTAAGAGCCAAGTGTTGAAAGAGAATGTCCTTCCTGGCGCTTTAGTTGAACAGAGTATAAGCGCCACTGGTAAGGCTTTCTTGAGGATCTATCTGAACGGAAAACTTATAAGGGAGGAAAGAGTCTGAAACTATCTCCAAGTATACTTGCTGCTAACTTTGCGGACATGCCATCAGTTTTAAAGCTCATTGAGGCGGCGAAGTGCGAGTACATTCACTTTGATGTGATGGACGGACACTTTGTGCCTAACCTTACCTTTGGGCCACACTTTATTTCGCTCGTGAGAAGGATGACTGATATACCATTTGATGTACACCTGATGGTAGAACGTCCGCAGGATTATGTTGATAAAATGTTAGAAATAGGTGTTCAATTGCTCACATTCCATATTGAAACTGAATTACACTCGCCAAGGCTTATCAAGAAGTTGCAAGATGCAGGCATTTTAGCGAGCGTGTCCCTCAATCCTGCCACTCCGCTCACCAGTATAGAAGAGATACTGCCTGTCGTAGATAATGTCCTTTTAATGACAGTAGATCCAGGTTTTTATGGTCAGGAATTACTAACAACAACTCTTCATAAGATTGAAAAGTTACGAGGTTATCGCGAAGAGCACGATCTGATGTTTACCATTCAGGTTGATGGGGGAATTGATGAATCAAATGTAATGATGCTGGAATCACTTGGTGTAGATATTGTTGTAGTGGGAAAGGGATTCTTTCAGGCTGGGGACCCAATTCAATTCGCTGCTCGTGTTCATGGAAGCAAGAGAAGGTTCCATGCATAAATGAGTTGCGGTGTGCAACATTACTTCCGCTTAACGCATGGAGATGTCCCCTTTGAAATGGGTAGATGTCCTAGATACCGAACTTAGAATAAGCATAGGAAGTAGCTTTACTCAAGCTCTATCCTGCGATGGAAGTAGATTAGTAAACCGGCAAGAATTAATGGAGAACCAATAAGTAAAGCTAGCCAAAAGGCTCCACCTAGTTCCTGCCAACGGTCAAATATAGTGACGAAATAACCTGTTCCGACCAAGGCGAGAAGACCGCCGCCTAACTTCCCAACATAAACCGAAGCAAAACATAGAACAATCACCAAGATTGAAATAACAAACTCAGGGGTGATGCCGTTGCGGGCTATGCCTACCAGAGATGCAATTAAAAGTATAAGTCCAACAACAAAACCTAAGAATAAACCAACAGTTTTTCCACCGTAGGAAAGGCTTAAGGTTGACAAAAACTTGTAAAGCAAGGGGGCGATAAAAAGTAACAGGAAGATTACATCTGTTTCGGGAAACTCTCCCTTATTTTTGACCAGTAAATTCACAAGACGGGCAGTGATAATGAGCAACATTAGATAAAAAGCTATGTAACTTCCCTGGTAAGCGACATATTCAATTTTGGCATCACCGTCACCCACCAATCCAGTTTCCCTAGCTATTGGAGTTAGAATGAGAGGCAGAAAAAGCAGTATGAACCAATAACCACTTACACTGAATCCAAGAATGATTGCGAGAATGGAAATTATCAACATAACCCAGTGGTAGGTCGTAAGATGCTTTAACTGGCTTGTAGCTCTTTCCCTTAATATTCCCATATTTTTCTCCTTTATAAAAGTTTTTTACAGCGCACCTAAATGGGATATAAATAAATCCCTTATTCCCCTTTAACAATTATGAAATCAAACGATTTAATCCTAGCTTCGCTCTTGCCCAAAGCAACCGGAAGCATTGAAAATCTCCTCTCACATGTTGGATATGGATTGAATCTTTATCAACGGGTATGCACGAAGCCATATAACAGTAATTCGAAGAGATAAAAATAGGTTGTGTTTTTAGGCCTCCCAATAAATATTCCTTCAACACCACATATATATTTTATTATATGAAAATAAATGTGAAACCGTAAAAGTGCAAATCCTGCATCAACTTTCCTCCCTTTCCAATAATCTTTCTAAGCATATCCTTTACCTCCGAATATTTTATAATGAGCCCACCAAGGGACAATCTGACGCCAAAAGAACGGTTACCATTCCAATTGCCGATACCTATTTCAAGAAAGCCCGCAGGACTAATGTTTATCGAAAAGGATTTCTCACTACGAACATCTTTGTCAAGTTTACCTGCTGAAGGATTTCCTGCACTGAAGAGAGTGCGGCTTACTTCTACTGCGCTTGAAAGCCAGCGAACCGGAAAGAGCCTTATACCCAAACGAATCTGTTTCCTCTTTGATGGTTCCGTAAAACCAGATGGATGAATGAGTTTAACAACTTCAGTTTTGAGGCTTGAGAAAGAAGCTCTTATTGAAGGGACACCAGCAAGAATACCCCAGCATTCTGTTTGACCTTCTTTAGTCCATCGTGAATAGAAGGGCTGTGGTTGGGAGATGGGGTAACGAGTTCCAGATTGCGAGCGCCCTAGGGAAACATAGTATCGGTAATAAAATCGCCTCAGGGAAGCGCCCAAGCTTAAGGGAAATCCTCCTAATGCATAGCTAACAAGCGTATCTGAACCCTCAAGTTTTTCCGGTGGGAAACCGAACCTTCCCTCTGGATGATTGGTGTAATCATAGCCTAGCTCATCTTTGAGTGAAAATGCGTATCCAAATCTTCCAATTGGTAGCGGAAGTATGATGCTCTCTATGTCGCTGTCTAGTTGATCCATTTCAGGGTCATACATACTTTCCTTCGGAAAATGCCTAGCGGAGTGTGAATGGGAGAAAATTGGAAGAAACGATTTGGAAATAGAAGCAGGGTTAGCAATAAATGATCTTGGGCTTTCTGGGAGAGTGCTTTCAGTTCCAGAGGATGCCAGGTAATCTACATTCAAATAGATGAAATCCTCATACTCAGAGGCGCAAAGAGTTGTAGGTAACCCTAGGATAATAAGCGCATTTAGCAATAAGAGAGCAAACGATAACAACGTCTTCATAGATTTATCGTCACGGAACTACAACATTTCTTTGTAAAGTTTTACAAATGCCATAGCGTCAAGGCTTGCCCCGCCAACAAGCGCACCTTGCACTTTTCCGCTCCTTAAGTAGTCCGCGAGTATCCCTGGGCGAACGGAACCACCGTAAAGAATTGGAATTTCTGAGCTGAATGTCTCGCCAAAATGATTAGCTAACCAATCCCTAATGAAATCAGCCATTTTGTCCACATCATGGGGCTCTGCATTATCACCGGTTCCAATCGCCCATACTGGTTCATAAGCGATAACTAGGTTGGACGAGTTCACTTGCTCAGCGTTAAAAAGCGGTAGTGCCAATTGATCCTCTACAACCGAGTAAGAGAGCCCTTCTTTTCTTTCCTCTAGGCTTTCCCCGACACACAAAAATGCGGTGAGGCCACCTTTTATAACAGCCTTGAACTTCTCTGCAACCAATGCGTTATCTTCACCAAATTTATGCCTTCTCTCTGAGTGTCCAATAAGAACTGCCTTTGCACCCACATCTTTAATCTGCGTGACACTTACCTCTCCGGTAAAAGCGCCTTCCGCTACTGTGTAGCAGTCCTGCGCGCCAAAGCTAATCGCAGTCTCCTTACCCTTTAGTACTAACGGAACAAGATGTACAAAGGTAGGAAAGATGACTGTCTCCACGGTGTTACTCTCGGGCTTCTTTAATTCCGGTAATTCTGAGAGCAAGCGGTCAATAAACTGTTCCGCTTCAGCAAGACTCTTATTCATCTTCCAGTTTGCTGCTAGTATCTTACGAAACATTTCCTTCTCTTAATCGTAAAATTTGTGGAAAATTGCATTTTGAAAAAACTGGACTATTCAAAGTAATTATTAGCTGAAATGACAATTTTCGCCTCAATTAACCATCTGCTCTCACCAAGATATTTCGCAATAATTAAGTTACTGCGAATATCATTAAGAATAGCTGAACTATTTTCTTTAGGTTTCAGTTTACTAGCGTAAGATAGGTATGCATAACCTCGCTCACCAACAACGTAAACTTGAACCACCTCAAAATTCATTGAAAGAATCTCATAGCGTTCAAATTCAGAGAGCATCTTTTCCCTAAGGGCAGATTTATCCTCTAGCCAACTAGCATCTCCTAACCTGAATGAGCAATACCAATCCGCAAATCCAGCTAGATAGCCGTGGATATCACGACGGAGGTATGCCTGGCGGATTGATTCCATATGGTTTATCAGGCTTTGCTCAAGGTCTATTTGAGATTTATTATTCATAAATCATATAACCGCAAATAAAGGCTAACCAAGATGGTTGCCACGTTCACAAATATAGCATAGTGAAAGCGAAATGAAAGCATACTTATAAGAAAATTCATCATTTGCTAGGATTAGTGCCGTGGGAAAAAACGAGCGGAGATTGCTGGAAGCTTATGTGGGTGAACACGGTTCAGGGAAAAGCGAGATTGCTTTGTCGCGTGCCCTCTGGTTGGCGCGCGATGGGCTTGAGGTGGCACTTGCTGATTTAGATATTGTTGAGCCGTGTTACACACTGAATTTACCTTTAACCAGGGCTCTTCAAGCGGTCCCAGGCTTAACACTGCTCACAAACGCTTCTGAGCGCCTTTTCCCGGGAGAAACAGGGAACATCCTTGCCCCTGCCGTTCGTTTTGCAACTAAAAAACATCAAAATGTTATTCTTGATGTGGGATACGGGGTGGACGGCTTTAAGGTCTTGCAACTCTTGGAAGGGTATGAGGAAGAGAAGGCTGAGCTAAAGATTTACTTTGTACAGAATTTTTCCCGTCCAGCTACAGGCTCTTTGGAAAGCGCTTTAGATTACCTGAAGACCTATGAGAAGTTAGACGGAATTGTTAGTAATACTCACTTGGGAGATAAATCTACTCTAGAATTATCAATAGAAGGAGAAGCTCTCGCACTGGAACTTGGCAAGTTATCAGACTTACCTGTGATTGCCACCGCTTTGTGGAGGGCAATTGCGGACCAAGCATTGGTCAGTCAAGAGCCAATATCCGCACCACAAGAGGCAGAGATAAGTTTAGAGAAGGCTTTCTCGGAGATTGAAATGAACCAGGAAAATATCAGTTCAGCCTTACGCCAGAAATTCAAAACACCACTCTGGTTAATTTCACGTTTAATGCCAAGCGGTTTCTGGCTTAAGTAAGTTTCCTAACCCTGTAGCTTTCAAGTTTATTTGGAAATTGAAAACTAGAAGGAATGGGTGTTATATAGGTAGGAAACTTTAGCAATTACCTGCTAAAATTGGAACAGGTGCTAGAAGAAAAAAAGTGTGACGAAAGTGCTCAAATGGGCTTAGCTTCTGAGGTTAATAATACTTTCGGGCGGCGAAGCCACAATGCCGATTCTGAAGACATAGGGACTGAAGCGATA
This sequence comes from Planctomycetales bacterium, assembly GCA_037441675.1. Lineage (GTDB taxonomy): Bacteria > 4484-113 > 4484-113 > 4484-113 > 4484-113 > JBBIRS01. The sequence continues at coordinate 344,820 of JBBIRS010000002.1, forward strand.
GCTGAGCCATCCATCCCAAGAGGCAAATTCGCCAACTCCTCTGCGAACACAGAAGAGTTAAAGGCTCTTGTGCTTGAAGAAGCGGAATACCTTGGTGTGTTATCCAAGAGAATCGAGGAACTGATAGATTCTCAACAAAAGCTGGCGAAAAAAATTGAGCTTAACGCTAGAACCCTTGGGGTTTTACCCAGTCTAGCGCGAGGAATGGCGCTAGGCTTTGGTATCGTAATTGGGTCAACAGTAATTGTTGGCCTTTTTGTTTATCTGCTTACCCGAGCGGAGACAATTCCCATCGTTGGGGATTTCGTCAAGAGAATTATTGATTACATCCAACTAGAGCAGTTGTCCAAGTAAGAATGCCAACACGGATTGCTTTCCTTCGTCATGGAGAAACAGAGAAGAATAAACTTGGGTTGATGCAGGGGGATTCACCGGAGCCGTTAACTGAGATTGGACGTGAACAAGCGAGGCTTGCCGGGAGAGCGATGGATTCGTATCAACCGATTAAGCTTTACACTTCTCCCGCAGTCCGTTCACAAGAAACAGCGCAAATCATCGCGGATTTGCTTGGCATCCCGTTTGAAGTGAGCTCTCTCCTGCGCGAGCAGAGCCTTGGAAGGTGGGAGGGAAAAAGCTGGAAGATGATTGAAAAGGAAGATCCCGAAACCGCAAGGAGAAGAGATACGGAAGGTTGGTGGTTTTGTCCGCCGGGCGGTGAGCCGAGGCTTAGAGTGAGGCATAGGATGTTGAACTTCTGTAAGCAGATGGAAGAGAGGCATCAAAATCAGACGGTTATCGCTGTCTCCCATGCTTGTGCGCTTTATTTTCTTCTACTCGTTGTTCTTGGGTTAGAACCAATTGGTAGACAACCGATAAGAACCGACAACGGAGCGTTTTCGGTAATTGAAGCTAGCGAGGGTAAGCTCACTTGCCTTTCGCTTAATGAGCGAGCGCACCTAGAGGACTTGATGAAGGATTAAAATTGCAGATAGAATACTTGCCTTCACAATTGATATGTTGGATGTTTCTTCAAAAATTTCGATTCTTATCATTTCAAACATTTCACAAAATCAAAACGTGGCTCTAACCCACGTGATTAGACAAGCTGTGGGGGCATCCACCGGTTGTAGATGACGATGGAAACGCGTTCATCTCCTCTGAATGGCATTGCAGGTTCGTGAGGATAACGAAGAAGGTAAGGGAATTCATTTTATCCTAGAATAACGGTAAACTAGAAGAGGCACCATCGCAGTTTTGGATGTATTTTTGCGTGAGCCTTATCTTTGCTAAAGAAAATGAAAGAATTGCGATGTGCCTTGGCTTATGCGATTCAGCAGACAAAAGTCTCAACTCACAATTTATGTTGAGGAGAAGAGGGGAAGAGCTTTGCGACTTTCTGGAAGCAGGAGATACCTGAACAGACCTCAGAATTTCGTTATTGAGCGCTATTTTAACAGATGGGGAACTCTATATGACCTACGACTTCTTCCGAAGTTCTTCAAAGATGCGGAACGGGTTTACCTTTCCGTTGAGCTAACGGACAAAGCGCGCGAGTTTTATCAGTCTGAAATTGAAAGAAGGACAGTTACGCTTGATACGAGAGTTGAACAGATTGGCGGGAACGAGCGCAAGACTAGACTACTAGTGACAGCAGCCCCAAAAGGAGAGGAATTTACAAAAACGATTAACACAATCGTGCGTGAATACACAAATGAACATTACATTCTTAAGGACCCTTTAGACGCTTTTATTCTAGATGAAAGAGTGAAGCTTGCCGGCGGGATAATTGAGTATTTAGAGAACTTTAAGAAACTATTCCCCATCTTTATGAAGGACAGGCTCTCAATTGAGCCAAGCCAATCTTTTTACGGGCTGATCGCAGTGAGACACATTCGCGCAAGTCTAAATCCTGCTTTGAGAGAGTTATTAAATGACTATGTCGATGCTTTTCACCTGCTGCGAGAGCAGATAAAACTTAGGGAATTCCTGAAGCGGGCTAGGGAAGCTGGAGCGAAGCTTAGAGTGCACGAAGAGGCAGAGAAAATTGCGCTTCAGGCGGAGATGATGGAAGACTTGATGATAAGAAAGGGAGAGCCCGTGAACGAAACGCTTGAGAACACATTGAAAAAAGGAGTTATTGCGCTACCAATCTCCGCTAACTTATACCGCTTCCAGCAGAGAGGGGTCGTGTTCCTAGCCTATAGAGGTCGGGCGTTACTCGCGGATGACATGGGACTTGGTAAGACAGTCCAGGCAATAGCTTCAGCCTTGGTGCTCAAATATTACGCTAACGTCAAACACATTCTTATAATATGCCCCGCTTCTCTCAAGCTTCAGTGGCAAAAGGAAATAATGCGCTTCACTAAAGAAAGTGTAAAGGTAGTCTCAGGTCAGGCAAAGGAGCGTGAGTTCATCTACCAGTCCTTGAAGGGGAATGAAGCGCCAACCTTTGTCGTTATAAATTACGAGCTTGTTTACCGGGATACTAAGGCTCTCCGAGAAATAGATTGGGACTTACTAATTCTGGATGAAGCCCAGAGGATAAAAAATTTCCGCACCCAAACATATTCCGCCATTAAGAGCCTGCCTAACAAGTATGTCTTCGCACTAACTGGAACTCCGCTAGAAAACGAACTTTATGATCTTTACAACATTGTTGATTTTGTGAAACCGGGGATTCTTCCGGAGAATCCACTAAAGTTTCGTGAGAGATATTGCGAATTTGATGCGTTTGGCAAGGTTCGCGGGTACAAGAATATCTTTGAGGTTCAGCGCAAAATTTCCGCAATAACGCTTCGGCGCACGAAGGAGGATACACTCTCTGAGCTTCCGCCAATAATTGAAACCCCAATTTGGCTTGAGATGGACGATAAGCAGAGAAAAATTTACAAGGATGTCAAAAGAGGAATAAGAACGGTTCTAACTAAAGAGCAGTGGAGCGAATTAACTCTCAAGAACGTTATGGTTGAGCTTATTCGACTTAGGGAAATTTGCGATAGCCTCCGCATTCATTTTCCAGAGGAAAAACCATCACCGAAGGAACGCGAGCTTATTGTGCTTCTTAAGGAACAGGTGGAAGGTAGAGCTAGGCAGGCGATAGTCTTTACCCAATGGACGAGAATGGCAAAGCTAATCGCGGAAGAGCTTGAGGATGCTAAGCTTCCCTACGCCTATCTTCACGGCGGTACTGACGCAAAGGAAAGGGAAATCATTGTTAGTGAGTTTAGAGCTGGGAAATACAGTGTCTTTCTTTCAACCGACGCAGGAGGTGTTGGGCTAAACCTTCAGAATGCAAATCTGGTTATCAATATTGACTTGCCATTCAATCCAGCCAAGTTAGATCAAAGGGTTTCACGCGCGCATAGGTTGGGTCAGGCTGGAACGGTTAACGTGGTAAACCTTCTTATGAACGGAACAATTGAAGAGAACTTAATGAGAATTCTGCAAAAGCGAAAACGACTTTTTCATGAAGTATTCTCCGCTTGGGAGGAAGGAGGAAAACCCGAGCAGATAACACTAGAAAAATACCTTAAAGACACTCGCGAGCTGGTAGAGGAGCTTTTAGGTTAGTAAAAGATTAGCGCCGCAAAATTCTTTTAAGTTAACTTCAGATATACTCTTTGTGGGGCAAGGAAGGAAACTAAGGTAACAAGGAGCTAGCGAAGGGCGTTCATTCTGTTAACGGATATATATCGCTCAAGTTATCTTGTTTAGTACTTCCCCAAAGAGTATCAGGATGCCATTGCGGGGCATAACGAGCTAATCGCCTAATGTGTCAGAAGCAATAATGGCGAGATAATGAAGAGCCTTGGTGATGGGTTCATCTGCCTTTTTGGGACTGGGGATCAGTGCCTTTCAACCTCCGTTGAGTTGAACAAGAATTTCAAGAACATTTCCCCGCTTTCTGATAACCTGCCTTTGCACACACAATACTCGCAGAACTTGGGGACTAGGAATTTGAGTTCGCGCTAGCTCATCAAATAAGCGAGGTTTTTACACTTCCTAGTTAGCAAACGCTCTCTATCCCCTAATCTCCGTGATTACCGTTGTACTTCTCCAAATCCTTCTCGGTTATACGCCTAGCGCCAAAGAAACGGCGTTTGTAGTAGCCCTCGCTCATTGTGTTCACTTGGACTTCTCCCCCAGCACTACTTGCGTGAACGAAGTTACCGTCACCAATATAGACGCCGACGTGGCTAGGCCCAGGCTTATATGTGGTGAAGAAAACAAGGTCGCCTACCCTTAGGTCTTCTTTGTCAACGGGGCTACCCATTTCGTAATACTGCTCGGATGCTCTGCGCGGGAGATTTTTTAAGCCAAACTGCTCCCTTAACAGAAAGTAGACAAAACCTGAGCAGTCAAAGCCTGATACCGAGTCTCCACCCCAGCGGTAAGGAATTCCTCGCAGGTCTAATCCACGCTTAGCAAGCTTTCGCCCAATATCTCTTCCAGCAGAGAGCTGAAAATCCTCAGTGGGAACTAGGTATTCACTGTAAACCCAGCCCTGTTTGCCAGAGTACTCCACAAGACTCCACTTTGGCTCCCTGCCTAGGACTTTAACCTCCTCGCCAAGAGAAAGCTGAGTTATGATATCAGCGTCAACGTTCGGTGTGGCTCTAAAGTTCACCACATCACCAACAACCTTGTATTTTGGTAGTCTTGGCGGTGAAACTTTAGCGTAAAGCGCATTTACCCACCCTTCAAAGCCGGTTTTGGGAGAGACAACCCAATACCAACCACTTAACTCCCCCTTCTTTACAAACCTTTCGCCTTGAGAAAGGGTGGTAATAACAGGGGCATTGAGGCTAGGTTCTTCTCTTAAATTAACGTTATCTGCGGTTATCTCAACTTCATGAAGCTGGGATACAAAACTTCCAAAAACAAAACCACGCTTCTCCAAGAATGGTACGCTAACGTGATACCAAGGGCCTGAAATTCCGACTAAGTATACCTTGCATCCCTTTTCAAGAGTAGCTATAACCTCGCTCTTGAGGTTGGGTTCTGCACGCAAGTTAACCTCGTTACCGGATATCAAGGCAATTGGCGGATGCTCGGGGGAAAACTCCTTCGCGGTTTCCGGAGATAGAACCGGCACTGGGGCGGTATCTTTACCATCAGGGCTTTTCTTATCTTTAGATTTAACACTCTCATCTGACTCACTGTTACTACTACTATTTCTTGACTTGGATGTATTGATCGAATCCTGCGAAATCTCGTTGTCAGCATTTCCTCCATTCCCGCTTGAGCTATAATCAGCTTTTGAAGGTAATGTAGGAGAATATCCCGTAAAAGATAAGCTTTCCAACTTCTTCAGTGCTTTTGTTAGAACCCATCCTTTCTCGCCTATTATGGGGACGAAGACGTAACACCAGTTATCTCTTTCCTTAATTATGAAGACCTCAGTATCTAATTCAAGGGTAGAAATGGTTGTAGCTGATGCAGAGGGAATCTTGCGAAGATTCACCCTTTCTTGAATGATCTGGGCAGGAACATCCGCCCGAACTCGTCCGCTTACAAGCGAAATCGCAATTGTAATAAACAGGGAACAAGTAATTATGGTTAATCTCTTTCTCATTAGCCTCCTAGAAATATAGAAAGCCTCCCTTTAGGGTGAACTTGATAACATAATATCACATTCTAGGAAGTCAAATCAAATCTCAGCTCAGATAACGAGAAGCCTATAACGATGTTTTTAGAATTCCGCTTCTAAAAGACGAGGTCTAAACATAAACTGTTCAAATTACTATGTAAAGGTAAAATGCGACTTGACTTTGTTTATTTCGTTGTGAATAAGAGGTGCGTATCCATCCCGTATTTTGAATTTAATTGATCGATAACTTACCTAAAAATTGTTTGCTATAGTTTGTTAAAGATAGAAAGAATAAAAAATAACCATCAATCAATAAATTATTCATGTTGAAGACGATGTTTTACACCGCTTCAGTTCAAGGATTAGCTAACTTATCAAGAAATTAAACAACTCTACAACTACTACTCTATTTATATTATTTATTTTATTATTATTTTTTATCTTAATCTTGCATTCTTGAATTTACTCTAGTAAATAGTCTTATCGAACCTAGATATTTAGTCAATTTGAACTGGATCAATTTCAATTTCCTGCAACTTCTTACCAAATGCTACATTAGACTTTGAAAAGAGGATCTTGAGCGCTCTTACCACTTCTGGTTTAAGGTTAAGTGAATTTTCATTAACATAAAGTGAAACAAATGATTGGATCTTATTAGCATTTATCCCTCTTGAATATTCCATTGCATATGCCATTGCTTCAGTTGGATTTGAGAGAGAAAACTCAATACTCTTTCGTAAAAGTAGTGCGAGCTTTCTCTTTATCTCTTCTGGTAAGGTTCGTCTAATCACATTGCCACCAAGAGGTAGTGGGATGCCAAATTCCTTCTTCCACCAATCACCAAGATCAACCACAAGCTCCAGGTTCATTTCTCTGTATGTAATCTGAGCTTCATGAATAAGTAAGCCGGCGTCAATTGAGCCGGCGAGTACACGTGATGGAATTTCGGTGAACTCCATCTCTACAGCATTTTGAGGCTCATCAGCCTTTAGGTAATGAAGTAGAACCAAATAGGCGCTAGTTGTTATGCCAGGGATGCCTATCTTCCTTGAGGCAAGATTTTCAAAAGTTGATCCAGCTTTAGCCACAACAACAGGTCCATAACCATCTCCCACACTTGCTCCACATGGAAGTAATTGATAGCGCTTATAAATTAAAGGATAAATGGCAAAGCTTATTGCACTTATATCCCATTTTGAGTTTAGTGCATCTAGGTTAAGGGAGTGAATATCATTTACAATGTGTTCAAATTCAAATCCCTCTGTATTAATTTTGCCGGACGCTAATCCATAGAACATAAACGCGTCGTCAGCATCAGGCGTATGTGCAACCGTTACATTCACTACTTTATTCTATCAGAGAATGCTCCTTTTCTACTTTGTTGGTGTAGAATTTATTTAGTCAGGAGTAAATTTATGAGCAAGAAATTTTGGATTGCGTTCATAGTATTTGGAATATTCTTTATAGGTCTTGCGATTACCGCAATGATAAGCCTTGGGCAAATCTCTGGTTTGTCTAGTTCGCGAGGCAAATTAAGGGTCGGTGTGCCAAAGGTGGCTATGATTTACCTTGAGGGCATAATTGTAGGTGATTCCAAAGGAGGGGCGGATTTCTTCAGTGGTAACTTAGTCTCATCCGTTGAAGCGGTTCGGCTACTTGAAGATGCTCGGCAAGATTCAAGTGTCAAGGCAGTCTTGTTACGTGTGAACTCTCCCGGCGGAAGCGCAGCTGCAAGTCAAGAGATATACAACGCTATCAAGAAGCTCAAGGAAGAAAAGCCAGTAGTAGTTAGTATGGGCGATTTGGCGGCAAGTGGTGGTTATTACATATCTTCCGCTGCTAACTATATTTTTGCCAATCCCGCAACTCTTACTGGAAGCATTGGCGTTCTATTTGACACCATTGAGTTCTCTGAGCTTATGAAGAACGTGGGCATTTCTAGTCAAACACTGAAAGCAGGAGAGTTCAAGGATATCGCAAGCCCATGGAGGAAGATGACAGAAAAGGAACGCGAATTACTTCAAGAGATGCTTGACCAGGTTCACCATCAATTCATCAAGGCAGTTGCAGAAGGTAGAAAGATAGATGAAAGTAAGGTTAAGGCTGTGGCAACTGGGGTGATAATGACAGGTGAACAGGCGGTGAAGGTTGGTCTGGCGGACGCTGTTGGTGGACTTGAAGATGCTAAAGTAAAAGCAAGAGAGCTCGGGAAGCTTCCCAAAGACGCCGAAGTTGTGGAATACAAGAAGAAGCCTAGTCTCTTTGAGCTTTTTGAGATGTTTGGAAGTGAGACGAGACTATCTGCTCTCCTCAAACTTAAGTCTGGTACGCAATTTGAGAATGGGCTGGAGAGCCTTGCACGTAGGCTTTTTCTAAGTGATATTGGCTTTTCGCTTAGGTAGGATGAAGAGCGGTAAAAGTCTGAGATAGGTTAAATTGACCTTGATGAGGAAGGCTTTCGTTATTCACTTTCCCCTACCGGCATTGGGAAGTAAATCCTAATAGCTTCTAAATCCACGAGGGCGGTATCATCGCGCCCAATCACAGTCGGAAGTGGTCCCCATTCATCTTTTCCTCGCATCTTGGCTAAGACATAAAATCGTGAAAGTAATCTGTTCAGTGCTGAAATATCCTTGTGCTCCGGAGAGTTGGAAAGAAGCGGGATGAAGCTAGGGAAAAGGTAGTCGGAGAAAAGCGGTGGTTGACCCTCCCAGGAAGGCTCTAGTGCGTTTAGTGGTCCCACCACCATCCATTGAGTCAGGGTGCGAGCGAGGGTCATTTCAGGAGACATTGCATGCTCACGTGGGATTATCTGGAATCCGCCAATCTGACCCAATGGTGACGTGCTTATATCAATGACGCCTGGATGGTTGGCGCGAATCCTTCCAACACGAGCATAAGTTGTTCCCATAAATCGTCCCACGCCCGCGACTGGCTTTAATACCTGCCCGAGAGCTTCAGGCTCCCTGCCGAGGTATTTAATTTTTATTAGGCCGCCAAACTTGTTTTCAAATTCAATATAAACCGGTGTGGTAGGATGGCTGACCATAATTATCAAAGCGTCACCCTCTGCTGGAATGTACTCCTCTGGCATAACTTCCGATTTGCCACCGAACAATTGTTCCATTCCGCTTTTGGATTGAGTTAGAACGTCAGATAAAATGTTGGATCTCATATTTTCGGGGAGCAACTCCGCTACCCGAATTTGACTACCAACAACCGGCGCAAACCCTCCGCCAAAGATACCTGTCCCAGCGGGAATATCGGTGAAAAGGGATGTGTTTTTGTTTAGGTAGCTCTTGTATTCAGCGGGATCAATGTTCAGAAATTCTCTTGGTAGAATTGAGAAAATGACTCCTCTGCCAGTTTCCGGGTTGTTGCGCACTTTGACGTGAATTGCGTTAACTGCGGTAGCGCACACGGTTCCATCCTTACTCCACTTGCTTGCGGTGAATCCATCATTATTGACCGCACCAACCGGTATTATTACTTTGCCAACTTGAATCGCTTCTTCTCCTTGCCAAATAAGAATGCGCCCATCCTTTACATTTTCAATGACAATAGAGAAGTTTGCCATTGGGTTAAATGCCCTAGCGGGTAACGCAAGAACTGCCTCCTGCAAAGAGGTGGCGATTAAAAGCAAAAGGGAGAAAATGAGACTTTTCACGGTCGTTTATCAACTTGAGTATTTGTGAATTTAGTGGAAAGCCAAGTTTTCAATATCTCCCAATACATTCTAAGGCGAGAGATAAAGCCCTTCGCAAAGCCCCTCTTTTCTTCTTTCATTAGTTGAGAGACACCGTCTAATTCTATTACGCGAATGTTTATATTATTCTCCTGAAAGTAACGATTTAACGCAGTTTCTATGCCAAAACCAACGTACTCCCATTTCTTGAAGCCCGTAAGGTCTTTCTTAAAACAAGCCCGTTGACCACTGATAAAGGGCGAAATCTTTTGGGCGAGTGTGGTGAATGTCCTGCCGCCTGTGAAAACCCCCAAAGAAGAACGGTATTTGCCACCCTCCAGAAGCGGTTCTAGCAGGGCTTTGATATGTCTAGGCTCCAGATTTATTAGGTCGGCATCCAAAAATACCACTATATCAGAGTCCGCAAGATTTAAGCCATCTCTTAATGAAATTGCCTTGCCAAGATTGTGGGCGTGAGTTACAGTTCTGAATGTGGGAAGAATTGTTCCAGGTGGGTTATTAGACTTTACCTGCTCTGCAAAGTTACTAAAAATTTCTGAAGTTTTATCTGTACACCCATCATCAACTAGTATTATTTCTTTGAAGATACCCGATTCAACTGCAGGTTTCAACACACCTCTAATAGTTCTTTCCTCGTTGAAGGCAGGGATTATAAGACTGGCGGTCATAGTAAAAACCTCTTGCATCTTTATGCTTCTTAGAAAACTCTACGAGCTATTAGGATTCTCTTTTCGAAATTCTTCTTCCGCAATTCTGATTTCTTCTCTAAGTGCCTCGCGGGCTTCCTCAAGGGTAAGATCTTTACGCGTAATCTTACCCTTTCTGAATACGACGAACTTTCCCGCTGCTGCCATAATGCCCACGTCCGCATCTTCCGCTTCACCTGGACCGTTTACCGCACATCCCATCACTGCAACGCTTATAGGTGTATTAAGTGAGATTACCTCGCCGAGAATTTCGTTAGTCATCTTAATAAGGTCAAATTCAACGCGGGCGCAAGTTGGGCAAGCAATAATGCGAGGAAACTTACGCACGCCGAGGCTTGATAGTATCTCCTTGCAGATAACTACTTCGTCCACCACGTCCGACGCAAGGGAGGCGCGAATGGTGTCGCCGATTCCCTCCGCTAGTAATAGTCCTATTCCCAGAGCAGAGCGAGCAGAGCCAATTATCCCTGGCCCAGCTTCGGTAATTCCAATATGAAGAGGATAATCGCTTTCAGCAGCGTATCTTCTATAACATTCCACAGTAACCGGAACATCGCTGGACTTTAAGGATACAACAATATTCTTTATTCCATAGCTCTCTAGAATTTCCACATATCTGTGTGCGCTTTGCACAATTGCGGCAACCGGGTCTTCACGGTAGAGTGGTTGAAGGTCGTATGCGATGGAACCGCTATTTACACCCACACGGACTGGTATCCCGCGTTTGACAAGCTCTTTTGCCACAGGTTCTAGTCTCCATTCTGATACGATGTTTCCGGGATTCAATCGCACTTTATTTACCCCCGCTTCAATGGCGGCAAGTGCCATCTCTGGATGAAAATGAATATCCGCGATTAGTGGAACGCGCATTTGTTTCTTAATCGCGGGTAGAGCATCTGCACTTCGCTTATCAGGGACACTAACGCGAATAAGCTCACATCCCGCATCTTCTAATCGGCGAATCTCCGCTAGCGTTGCATCAACGTCAAACGTGTCGGTTGTTGTCATTGACTGAATGGCGACGGAATTATCCCCGCCAATGACCACCTTACCAATGGCTACCTCCCTACGCTTGGGGTATTTATTTGGCATACTTCCAATCGCAGTCACACTGGAAAAGATTAGCTTATCCTTAGTTACGCTCATTTCAACCAACTATTATATCCGACATTATCATAACCGACTAAGCCTGTTATACTCTGATATACCTTTTTTGTGGAGGTAAAGTTCTTATGGGCACAGGATTAGTGTGGATTTTTGTGATTATAGGTGGGATCCTATTTTTTCTTGCGGTTATACTTCTTTTTACGATTATGCGCAAGCTTTCCACGACGCAGGCACCGAGCGAACTTTTTGATATTAAGTCAAATCTTGCTCAACTACAATCTCAAATACAATCCCAGCTACCGCAGATACAAATAGAGATGGGCGCGCTTAAAGGGCTTACGGAGGCTCAAATCAATACGGTGGAAACGCTTAGAAATAAGGTTGATGAGAAGTTGACTGAAAGTTCCCGCCTTCTTACGGATCAACTTACAAAAAACCTTGAGAATATGGGAAATACTTTTGCTGCGATTAGCAATGAGTTGGGTAAGCTTGGCGAGGCAAGCAAAAGAATATTAGAGGTTGGGAAGGACATCGGAGGCTTGAAGGACATTCTAATCGCGCCGAAAGCCAGGGGTGGGCTGGGCGAAGTGTTACTTGAGCAGCTTCTTGGAAATGTTCTCCCGCCTGAACACTACGAAATGCAGTATTCCCTTGGTGCGGAGCGTGTGGACGCCATAGTGAGAATGCCTGAAGGATTAGTTCCCGTGGACAGTAAGTTTCCCCTGCCCGCCTTTGAACGGATTACCCAGGCTCAGGATGATTCTGAACGCAAGAAAGCCCGTAAGGAGTTTCTCAAGGACGCTAAAGCTCGGATCAGCGAAATTGCGAGCAAGTACATCAAGCCTGAACTTGGAACAGTGGATTTTGCCCTGATGTATATCCCTGCGGATAATGTTTACTACGAGGCGGTAACGAGGGATGAAGGAGGAGATAGCATACTTGAGTACTCGCTGGCGAAGAAGGTCATTCCCGTCTCGCCTCTCACGTTTTACGCGTATCTCATTGCTCTGGCTTACGGGCTGAAGGGTATGCGCGTGGCGGAACACGCCAAGAAAATAAGGGAGCATTTGGGATCGCTCGCGCTAGACCTTAGCAAGGCGCAGGAGGACTTTGAGACACTTGGCAGACACATTCAAAACGCCGCAAATAAATATAGTGATGTGGGTAAGCACTTTCAGGACTTTGCCTTCAAGTTAACTCAATACGCTGAACTAGGCGGCGGGGAGTCGCCTGCAAGCCTCCCGCCCACTAGAGAATGAACATAGATGATTTGTCTGCGAAGGCCGTAAATATATGGTTTACAACCGAGAGGTGAAACACTTTTTTGTCTAACAGTGCTGGCGCGGTCTCTGATCGTGAAGTTCAAGAGATGTTGCAATTTGCGAAATTTCTAAGGGCGGAAGTTGAGAAATGGATAAGAGAGAATTATCCAGAATTACTTCAAGGAAGTAGCGTACCATTAACGGAACTTTATTAGCGGTCGGTTAATTTTATAAATTCACGCGTAATATAACCTTTCGGGTGCTACAGCTTTAACTGAATAACATAAGACTGACACAACAACAGACAGCCCCAGCGTGTAAGCACCTGCAGATCCTCCAAGACTCAAGAGCATTGGAACGCCCAGCACGGTTAAGATTACAACAAAATAACCAAGCGGTTTGTAAACTCCATTTAGAAAAGGACCGTTTTCAAAGCTTGAGGCTGATATAGGTAGAACCACGAAAATAAGTGAGAATGCAGAGAAAATCCCAGCAAGAAGCCATAAGGCGACTCTCCCCAAAGGTGGCGCAGATGGAACTAATTTAATTGATGAGTTGGAAGAGGCATGCACACTAGGAGAAGACGAAACGTATGCGACATTCGTCAAAGTTACAGATTGATTGACCGATTCAAACCGAATACTTCTCTCTCGTTGTCCGGTCAAAAATTCTTCAAAGGTGAGACCGAGAACCATCTCATCACCTTCAATGTGCCGGTAATTCTTGATTTCTGCATTAACAGCAAATGGCATTAAAGAGCTTACAAAAGCAAACCACGTCAACAAAACTTTGCATAGCCTTTCCATTCTTACATCCGAAGTATTTTCTTACTATGCTGAGAGTAAATCATATTCTAACATGGATAGTTTAGAATGAGGAATCGCCATAGCAAAATCTTTGGAACTTTTACCCGATTGACTCCTAGACTAGTGGAAATGTGCTCGATGATTCACGATGATTAAATTATAATTCACTTATGGGAATGCTTTCTAAGTTTGCGCTTTCACTCACCAGGTGGACCTCAAAATACGTCCCAAGCGCGCTCTCAATCGCGTTTATTCTGACCATAATAGTTTTCATATTTGGGCTTCTTTGGGGGAAGTCGCCGGATGGGTTAGGTAGGGCTAACCTGCTTCACCTCATTAAATATTGGGGCGATGGCTTCTGGACGCTACTTGAGTTCGCAATGCAGATGTGCTTAATTATCGTTACAGGCTACATTGTTGCGGTTTCACCTTTTGTTTCTCGTCTTCTTCGCTGGGTGGCAAAAATTCCAAAAACTGGTCCAACTGCGGTGCTTACAATGGCGCTTGTATCGATGGCACTTGCCTTCATAAATTGGGGAATATCCCTAATTGCATCTGCGATTTTCGTTGGCTACATAGCAAGACGTGTCAAAGCAGTTGACTATAGACTGCTTGTTGCATCCGCATACTTTGGGATGGGCGTGGTCTGGCATGCGGGACTGTCCGCAAGCGCACCACTTCTTGTCGCTACTCCAGGCCATTTTATGGAAAAGCAGATGGGCGTAATTAACGTCACTGAAACGATATTCGCCCCGTTCAACCTCGTTCTTCTCTTGCTCGTGGTAATTGTGATGGCACTCATTGTCTTCCTAGCTCACCCACGGGACACGAAGGACATCTTGGAGATAAGCCTTGCGGATATTGAGGAAGTTGTCCAGAATTTAGATATGACTAAACATTCAGACAAGGGCATCAAAACGTTTGCTGAATTCTGGGATAAGAGCCCTATGTTGAATGTTTTGTTTGGTTTAATGGGAATGGCATATTTGATCTATTATTTCGCTACTTCTAATAGCTTTTCGCTTAATCTAAACATTCTTAACTTTTTCTTTTTCTTCCTTGGACTACTCCTTCATCCATCACCGGAGGCGTTTTCTCAAGCAGCGTTAGCTGGGGGTGAGAAGGTTTACGGTGTAATAATTCAATTTCCACTTTACGCAGGTATGTATGGAATTATCAAAAGCGGTGGTTTGGCAGAAACTTTCGCAAACGCTTTTGTAGCAATAAGCTCTGCCAAAACCTTTCCGCTCATCGTTTATTGGTACAGCGGAATCGTAAATTATTTCGTGCCGTCTGGAGGGAGTAAGTGGGCAATTGAGGCGCCGTATCTCGTGGAGGCTGCGAAATCCTTAGGTGTTCCAATTTCAAAAACAGTTATCTCTTACGCCTGGGGCGATATGGCTACAGATTTGATTCAACCATTCTGGGCAATTCCGCTTCTTTCTATTGCAAGGATTGAGTTTGGTCAAGTTATGGGTTTCCTTGCGCTAGCATTTCTTATCTTCTCAATGATTACCACAATCGCGTTTCTCTTTTTCGGGTTTCTCTAGTCATAGGTCAGCAAGTAGAGGAATTTTCTTGGCATTGAATGGCTGATAAGCGCTATAGTGTGTTTTCAAATTATTACGCATATATAAATAAGCCCAAGCCTAGGGAGGCGATATTGACATAAATCAACTAGGACCTGTGCATCTTGGGAAACAAAGGGTCTGGTACCAAAGCGAGAGCCCATACGCTTACTGATTAACGGATAAACAGGTTAAGGAGCAAGTAGCCAAAATAACGAACGAATTCCTAATTTTTGACGAGGAATGGAAAAAACTTTACACAATTCAAGAGTATACGGAAAAGTTCACCAAGCGTCCTCTTGGAATTTCTAATGAGGGGTGGAGTAAGTTTATTAAGAAACAGATGGCGGATTTCTATCTAATGAGGCATTATACTCCCACTTTCTCTAAGCTGGATACTTCATTCTTCTAACTGACCCAATGGTAACCAATATACTTTGGCAAAACGTCAATGGGAGGGACCAGGAAAACTTCCTCCGAGAACATGTATACTTTATGTATTACAGGATTTACGGCGAGAAAGTAGTAATCGCGGTAGGATTCTATGCGGGTTACGTCGCTCCTCCTGTCCCAGAGCTTCCGAAGGAGAAGAAATACTTCAAGGAGATAGTTGATCGTTCGTACGTACCAAAGCTCTTCTAGGGCAAGTGTTTATCTTATCAGCTTGAGGCACTTTTATCACCATAGTAATCAAATAGAGACCTCTGCTAGAATTTCCATCTAGTGGCGCTTGATTTTGACAAGCTCTTCTTGGAAATTTCTAGGAACGAAATAATTGAAAAGCTTAAGTTCGCTCTTCCGCCAAAGTGCTATTTGGTTGGTGGCTTCATTCGCGACTCTCTTCTTGGCAGGAAATCTTCCGATATTGACATCATAGTAGAGGGTGAAATAGATTTAGCGGTTAAGAGCGCAGAGCTAGCATTTAACACTTCCGCCTTTAACCTTGGTGAAAGGTTCAGAACCCAAAGGCTAATCATTGATGATTTCACCGTGGACTTTTCTCCCCTCTATGGCTCTAGCATCGTATCCGATCTTCTCCGACGGGACTTTAGTGTAAACGCGATTGCGATACCTCTTATGAAGTCTCGTGACGCATTAACAAGAGAAGATTTAATTGACCCCGCTCGTGGCTTAGAAAGTCTTGAGAATGGAGAGATTTGTGTCATTTCTGAAAATAACTTCCGGGAAGACCCCGTTCGCCTCTTGAGGGCTTTTCGCTTTATGGCTGAGCTTGGATTTAGTATTGAGGATAACACCCAGTTACTAATATGCCATCACGCGAACTTAATTCCTTCATCCCCAGCTGAGCGCATTCGCGAGGAAGTTTTACTTACCTTGAATAATTCTCATTCCTTTCCATCGGTCAAGTTGATGAGCGAATTAGGAGTATTGGAGGCTCTCTTTCCACAGATTTCAAATATGCGTGATGTTACCCAGAATGAGTATCATCATCTTCCCGTTTACGAGCATAGCTTAGAATGTATTCGTCAACTTGAGGCTCTCGCGGAGGGATGGGATGGCATTAAGCCGGAGATGGCGAATAAACTGACCGAGCATTTTAGTGAAACGGTTACTCCGCCGGGAACACGCTTTGCCCTTGTGAAACTCGCTCTTCTATTCCATGACCTAGGCAAACCAAAGGCAAGGGAGGTTCAAGTTGACGGTAAGGTCACCTTCTATGGGCACCAGAGCGTAAGTGCAGAACTTGCAAGACCAATACTTGAGAATCTGCGAATGAGCGGGCGTGAGCGGGATTTGGTCCTTTTGCTAATTGAAGAACACCTCAGGGTAGGCTTTTACTGCAACGAAGCTCCGATAAGCCCAAAGCTGATTTACCGATACGAACGGAAACTTGGAGACGCTACCGTAATGGGCGCTATTCATGCGCTCGCGGATGCAAGGGCAACCCGTGGGCCAGCTGGTGGAGAGGAATTTCAGCGCGTTCACCAAGAGGTTGTGAACGAAATTCTGTGGCACCATTTCTTCCAGACCGATGTAACCGCTCCGGTTTCTATATTATCTGGTGATGAGATAATGGATCTTACAGGACTTCCCAGGGGCCCTAAAATTGGTGAGCTCAAGGAGGCGCTTCTGGAAGCACAGGTAGAGGGCAAGGTAAAGACGAGGGAGGAAGCGGAGGCATTCATAAGGAATTTAATGGGCAATAAGGCTGAGATCTAAATTTTTTCTAAATTTTCGTGTTTCACTTTTGCTGGAAGCAGGCAAAGAGAAGGGAGAAAAGCATAGTTAAAAGTTGAAACAAGAAAGTAGGTGAGCAATCCGAACAAGCCAGTAGCTGGCAAAGTCTGGCGATAAGGCATCGGAGGAGGCGCCTAACGAAGTTCTTGAGAGCCCTCCCAGAAGAGGAAAGTTCACCCTTAAGGTATAAAAAAGGTATATAGGAAAGGCTACTAACGAGAAGTCCTCTCAAGTCAAGCCTGCTGGGTCACTCAGATGAAGGAGCTGAAGGATGACCAATGTTTGAGGCTTGCCCGCAATTATCAGAAGAGCTTCTACTACGACAAGGCGGGGAACCGCACCTGCTACCAGCATACGAACGGCGCTGGTCTTAATTACGGACTTGCGGCTTGCCAGCAATGGGCTGGCTTTCCAGCCCAAGGATGGTAAACTATTCTAGTTGGAGTTACGACCATATGGGTATGTTGGTATCAATTGCGGATCCGGGTAGAAATTACAGCGCAATCGAGACGAGCGATTGGAACGGCAACATTACGAGCGTGACGGAGAGCTGGACAGGCGTCAGGCACACAACATCAGAGCGGAAATGCTGAGTCTTACAAAGCACAGGCTCAACTTCTAGCTGGTAAAACTTGGGAAGGTAAGTTTAAGCAGGTTAGAGAGCCATTAGCTTTAAGTTAAACGAATTTATTTAGAATCTAAGCTTGATGAGGTAGGTTTTGCAATATGCTGTATTTTGAGCCAGCCAAGGTGAAGTTTGCCTTCATTCTCTTCTTCGTGCTTTTCTTTGGTTCGCTCTTTACGGGCTTTAAGTGGGTTGCGTTAATAGTCATTCTCGTTTTTTCTTCAATTTTTGCCTATGTATATTACCGTTACTTTGAAGACCCGAGAAGGCGGATGGAAAACGAAGAGTTTATGCGAATCTTTAGAGAAAGGCTGGAAGCTAGGTGGAATGCCTTTCAACCTATCGTGAGAAACATTGAGTACTACCTTAAGTTTAGTACGGAAGGAGGAGTGGCAGGAATTGCGGTTTCGCTAGTAATTGCGATTCTCATACTTGCGCTACTTAATTATCTTCTTTAAGTATTTAGCGTCACACGGACGGCTAACTAGCAGGAACGTCAACCCTTACCAGTGATTAAGCCGTAGATAATGGAAGAAATGAGGATAATCCCCACTCCTAAGAATGTTAGGTCAAGAGCGCTCATTTACTCAGTGTTAATTATAGTATCAGAATCATAGACAAATTGATCTATTCGCCAAATCTGGCTTGTTAATGGTTATTTATGCCTAGTGTTTGAATAAACCAAAAATTTTAGCCCGTGCAGACGCGGATAATTCAAGAAAAATCTTCCTGTTTGTCTTATTGGCGATAATTAGGTAAATTTCTATCTACCGTGTCAGAAGTACCCTGTGACCTACATATTCATAGCTACCACTCAGATGGAAGGTTTAGTCCTAAAAGGCTTGTGCGCATTCTAAAAAGCCGTGGGATTAAACTAGCGTCAATAACCGATCACGACACTATGGGCGGATTTCTGGACTTTTTTGAATGCGCGAGTCAGGCAGGGATAAAGGTGATTAGCGGAATTGAGCTTAGCTGTTGGTTGGATGTGGGTGGAATTGGAGAGGAAGTTCACATTCTAGGTTACGGGCTTAGATGGAGCCAAAAACTTATTGATGACTTAAATGAACTTAAGAGGGAAAGAGACCAGCATATTAAAACGATGGTGAATAAGCTTGAAGAGCTGGGTTTTAAGTTTAGTTTTGAAAACCTTTTGCGACGCGCCAAGAAAGACCCAATTATGGTCTCCCACCTTATTTGGGAGTATTTAATTAGGCACCCTAGCCAGGGGCTATTTCATCTAGCCACTGGAGGGCTTAAGAAATGGGTTAACAATTTTCTTAGCATTACAGGACCTGGTGGCTCCGCGTATATCCCACCTCCATTGGATGTTAAGAGAGGAATAGACTTTATTCGGAATCATAATGGTTTGGTGTTTCTTGCCCATCCTTGGAAAATTATTAGCCAGAAGATGAGAGAAAGCGCGCTTGCCCTACCCCTTGATGGAATTGAAGTTTTCTATCCTGAGCAAGAGAAGATGGAAGAAGAACTGATTAGGCTTGCGAAAGAGCGGGATTTACTAATCTCAGGTGGTAGCGACTGGCACGGCTACTTTGGTGGAGCCTACAAAGGCTGGAAACTCCCCCTAACTTACCTGAATGAGTTTCTTCGAAGACTTGAGTTAGAACTTTAGTTGATCAAAATTCATCCTTCAAGAGGGCTTCTTTTATGGGGAAAAGCTTGCCGGGGCAGGTGGTTCTTGATAAGGGCGCATCCCGATGAAGTATGATTTTTGTGTCCGTAAGATACTTGCGTAATATCCCAATGAGAACTTTTAACTCTTCTATCTGTAAGGCAGTGGGTATGGAGCGATTAAAATTTCCAATCAAGCATATACCTATACCACTTTGATTCAACCCCTTCGTGTGGTAGCTTATGGTCGTGAGAGAGTTTGTTTTATTGATGATGCCATTCTTTGTAATCACGTAGTGATACCCTATACCCGGCCAGCCATAGTTAAATACGTGATGACGTGCAAAGCTTTGGGGTGAACCTTCTCTGGTTCCAGAGTGATGTAAAACTATGAATTTAATTTCCGCAAGGCTTCGGCTCTTATAGCGCAACGAGGGATGGGTTACTAACTTGTCTCTGAGGTCTACTATCCGCATGGAATTAAATCGTCCTACACTAAGAATTTCTATTGAGAGCGATTACCTTTTCCGAAAAGGCTCGTCATTATCCTTGAGGTCATACTTAGCTCATCAGTTAAACCAGAAAGGCTTGAGGAGATTTCTTTGGAGAACTTCTCCTGGGAGAGTCTTATCTCTTTAAGAGTGGATAAGAACTCTGCCCGTTGTTCTCTTAAAGCATCAAGGAAAGCGTTTCTCTGCTTCTCATTCACCTGAGCAAGTGAAGGTATTAATGACTTTATGAGATACCAAGCAAAGAGGAAAGCTAGCCCTCCGCCAACGCCAAAGTTACTTAAGAGTTGAATCCATTCAACCATCTTTGCCTCAGTTAAGAATTCGTTTAGGAGTTTGCTGAACTTGCAAAACTTTCATTTCAACCATAAGCCTAGAAGAGCTGGTTTGATATTAGTCAATATTAGATACTTTCTAGGCAACAGCACTTTCTTCTACTAGGAAACTTATAGAGATAACTACTGCTTCGTTGATAAAACTACGCTTTCTAGGAGAAAGTTAAGAAGGCTTTCCCTTAACTCCTCTTTATACCTCTCCCTGAACTTTTCCTGAACATACTTTCTAGCGGAATCTCCTTTCAACCCTTGAGCTTCAGCTTCAGAAACGAGAAGAAAGAGCAAGTTTGTTTCCGCTTCATAGAGTACGAATATGCTCTGAATTAAAAACCTTAGAAGTTTTTTCCCAAATTCTTTCAGCATTTATAGAACGCCTCCATTTTATAGTTCACCCTCCAATTCAATCCAGGGCAGAAAATTCATATATGACGAAAAATCAGCATCAAAGACATTTGCGGGTAAAGACGAAGCCACGCCAGGCAAATATATCCCCGAATCTGGATAGACTACTGATCCGGCGGGACAAACGTGAATGAGATACCTAAAGGGTCCTGTATATTTATAAAGGAAAGCTATATAGTGTTGTCCGGCACTTAATTCTTGGGCGGTGGCGAGTGAAAACGCTCTAAGATCGCCGTAAATTTGAACGGCTTCATTAAAGGAAAATGGTCCTAGCTGTACTTCTTTCGTGAATCCATTATCTGAATCGTTTCTTCTATAGACCGCTAGCTCTAAAAGCACACTTGCATCTTCTGGAGTTCCTTCTTTCTCAATTATCAGGTAAAGCTTGTTAACTTTAATGAAGCCAGAGAGTTCTAATGGATGCAGGTAAATTGTGTTTTGCATGAGCGCTCTAGGTTCTGAAAGTAACAGAGGGGTTCTTGGGTTAGGTGGAATTTTACCTTGGTGGAGACTATCTGAATTTCTTGCCCAATTTGCTCAGTTGTTAACCCAAGCTTGCCATTAATACTAACGTTACCAGTTAAATAACTGTTTTCCCCAGTCCGTAGACCTGTCACGCCTGTCGGGTCGTAATTATCCTCATCTTGAGTAGGCGAGAGCGGCGGGCTTGCATAAATGACTGCAGGAACTCTTCCAACTGACAATTTTTCCTTCTTAAGTCTTTCCTCAACAAGTTTGCTAACTTCCGCCCTGACTCCTCGCCTAGCTTTCATCTGAGAACCTCCGCATTAAGGTCACGTCCATAAATCTTTGAATATGTTGGTTTTATCTCAATGCGTTCAACGAGAAATGTGAACATCTCACCAGTGACAGGATGTTTCACACTCACCGTTTGCCCAATCTTAACTGCGGGATCTGTTATACTTGTAATTTGATAGGCAAGGTAATCTCTTAGGCTTTCAAGAAGAATACTTTCCGCAAGTTTCTTGGCTTCCGCCTCCGCTAACTTATCCGCTACATCTAGTAATAAAACCTGGAAACCAACCCCATTTGTCTTTTCTAATAGCTCAGGGTAATAAAACTTCCCTTGAGGGTCATTCCCTTGAATTCCGACCTGAACTAGGTAATTGTCATCCCCATAAATCCTTACTTCGTTTACCGCAAGCCCGGGATCGTTATCATTACTCACGCCATCTTTTGCCGGTTTCACCCTTAATTTGATATAGCGGTATCTACTTTCTTCAAAAGCAGGAATTATTACTCTTTCTAGCGGTCTCAAAAGGACCCTAGCCTGTTCGGAGATTGGTTCATAGTTTGAGCCGTTATTGCTTCCTAGTACTTCATAGCCATAGCTGAACTTGGGGTTAGAGCTACTCTGGGAGTTAACGTTCTTTGAATTAGCAGCAGTTATTCCCACCGCAGATATTATTGGTGGTTTACCATAACTATCCAGTGGAAGCTCAAAAAGAATAAAATCGTAAAAGGTATATTGGTAAGGAACGTTATGTCTTCCAAAGTCTGTGTTATCATCACCATCGCGGGTAAGGTTGATGCTACCTTCTCCGAAAATTTTCTCGCTTCCATTCCATCGGAATATTTCCCCCGTGCTTGCCTGCAGGTCGGTTAATGTGGCGGAAAGGGCTAGGTTGTTGGGGTCGGTGCGTTTTCCTCGTATCGCTACGCTTGTGAAGACGTTTTCGCGCATCCTCAAACGACTAAATTCTGCTACGTTTATCACTTCTCTATCAGCTTGGGGCTTTTGTGAGATGAGTGTGTGCTTAAACTTCCCATCCTCGGCATCGTAGAAGAAGTAGTAGTTATTTGGGACAAAGTCACTTAGCAGGTCAAAGAGCTCGCTTGTTAGCATCCGCCCACGTGGTATGAATAGCCTGTTAAGATCGATGGAGAGATTGGGTAGCTCTAGCTCATTTGCTAATACTCCTGCCCCCCTAACTCTCTAGAATAAGTTAATGCTTGAGAAACTGCCTCGGAGACGTCACTCGTTCCCTCTATGTAACAGTGAATACTTTCAATTACTGGGCTTGAGGGGATTGGGTCTAAGAACCGTACTACTCCACTATTTGGATAAACGCGGTAGAAGTCAGGTGATAGCTCCTTTCCCGCTTCCACAATCTTATATACGCTTGGCTTCCAAGCGCGTCTTTTTCCCACAGAGGAAAAACCCAAGGGGGTTTCTTCCTGCCTAAGTCCGAAAGTGTAATTGTCAAATTCATCAGGTAATGGGTATAGTGGGGCGTTGGTAATCTCTGTGGTTAGTTCGCCATCAACCTCTATTTCACATAGACTGCGCATTAAACGATAGCAGTGATCTATCGCGAGCAGACTAAATCTTCCTTCTTCTTCTCTAATTTCAACGATAAAACCCAAAAATAGTACTCCCTGTTCGTTTCCAACTTGGCAAGTTAGTCTAACTTCGGAGAATAGGGCGAGAGGGTTAGCTGCCTCTATTTCTTCAAAGTAAAGCAAGTTTTCCCCTGGAACTTGAGCAATAAGGGTGCTTCCAAGCTGTGTTCTATCCCGAACTATGGTAAAACCTCCCGGAAGGATGTTAATTTCACTCCAGATGGATGATTCGGGATGACTACTCCTCACCTCTAACTTGTACTTGATGGTCTTTTCGTAGTTCTTTAGATAAGAAACTGTTTGGGAGGTAAAAGCCATTAGCTTCGCACCTTCCATGAGACGCTAGCGATGGAGTCTATATCTGTGAAAATTCCATCTGCAACAACTATGCCATCTAGTTCAATGGGAGTGGCAGATACTTTTTCCGGGAATTCATCTCCACCAATTGTTCCCGGCTTAAGTTTTAATGCAGAAAGTTTGTAAGCCTTGTTTGAGGTGCTCTCAAAAATAGTAAGTGCTGTCCCACTTTCTATGAATAGATTTAGTCTTGAACGTAAATCGTTACCAAAGCTATCCTTAAGAGTAAATTGATTTGTGGGAATTAAAATAAAGCTCCTTATTGGATAAGCGGTGTCAGAAAAGGTCGTAATATGCGCATTACCCGCAAGGTCTAATGCGATTTCATAATTCTCTCCATGGTCTATGTAGAATGAGAGGAAATTTATATCAATTGCATAATCAATTGTCGGTCCTAGCCAAAGCCTCAACATTTCTTTAACTCCTAACCTCCAAATCCACTCATTCTGTCCACTAGGGCCTTTTCAATAAACTCGCTAGCAGTGGTGTATGTAGAGACCCATCTTCTATCAGTGGTATGAGTGCTTTTTGGGCGAAGCTCTTCTTGAGGAAACAGCATCCTCCAGGATGCAAATTGAGGGAATAGTCCTTCAGCAACCGGCTCTAGCAAAGGCAGATTAAGTTTTCTCGGTTTTAGCCCTCTCTTAATTGCAGAAAATATTGTGTCTATCAGCGCGAACCCTGCGCCAGTTGCAAAGTCCGATAGAAGAGATGCGCCTAATGATTTCTTTAGGAAAGCCTGCAATGCTCGGTTTGATGTCGCTTCCAGGGTGGTAGATATTATTTGCTCAATTCCACTAAATCCCTCTCCTTTTACTACTGCAAATCCTATTCTTCTAGCAAGACGGTTTATGTCTAGTTCAAATAGCCTAAATGATTGCCCCTCAAGACTTTCCCTTATCACTGGTAAATCTGCAAGTTTTCTAGATGTCAGGAAAGTCCACGTTGCCTCTACCTGCTCAGCGAGCTCCCTTAGCCTACTCTCCACATCGCTAAGTCTATCTTCCAAATTGTCAAACCATTGAGGGCTCATTATTTTCTTTTCCTCTCACTAATCTAGCTAATAAAATCGCCGAGCTTCGAATCCTTACGAGGATCATTTCCTATTGTGATTGCTATAGACTGCATAGTGGGTGAATCAGCAACAGATTTTTCTTGGATAAATTTCAGTAAATCTGCTGGTGTTAATATTTCAAGTAGATCTGGAATACTTATGCCGAGGGAGCGCGCGGTTAATCCTAGATATAGTGCTAAATCTGGTGAAAGAAGAATGAGCCAGGGTTGGAAATTGTAATCACGCATAAAATACTCCTAGAGCATCTTTACTTCACTTTTCGGAAAATGTGCGAACTCTTGATTTAGAGCTGTTATCAGCACCCGGATTGTGTCACTAGGTGTCATCTCTCTTTCCAGAATATCGCATGTTTCATCAGTGAGTAGTTCAAGTATCTGAACGAACTCTGATTGACCCACGGTGAGTGCTTCAAATATTGCTTGGACTAAACTTTTTTTTGATAGATCTTCCCACCCGATCCGCTCAAGTATTTGAGTGATGAGAGCGAGAATTGTCAGTGCTTTCCTTAAGTTTAGCCTTTTAATCCGCACTGTCCTTCCGCACTCTAGCTTAACCGTTGCTCCAGGCTGTAGGACGCTAAGTACTCTTCCATCCTTTGCGTTTTTAAGGGCTGTTAAGAGATTCATCTTCTTACTCAGGCAAGTTCATGTTGCTCATTACGTTTCCATAAATCCGCACATATCCAAAAGGTGAATTGGGCTCGTTGTTATCTGCAAGACATCTACCGTAAATAGGTACACCTATCAATTCATCACCCTCAATGGAGAAAATCCCGGACGCATCCAACTCAACCTTCCTAAAAACTATTGATAAAACGCTTTCACCATCAGGGTAGCGATGAATGACTTCAACCTTGGCGGTTTTCACCTGCTGTTCCGAAAGTTCTATCTCTCTAGAGGGAGGGAACTGATGATTATAAGTAACCTCAAGAAGTTCTCCGGGGATAATACTTCCGGAAGAGATACGGGAGAGTTTGCGATTAAGTGCGTCAACCGCATAATCCACGCCCTCTGCGTAGGTAATACCCGTGCTGAGACTCTTAACTGCAACTGAATCTGAAGGGACATATTTCATCACTGCGGAAAATTCCGGATAAAGCCGCAGATATTCCTTAACAGGTGATGAACCACCGTTAATCTTCGTACTCTCTCCACCCGATAGGAAGTATGACAAGGCGGGAGGAGCTAGCTCCTTCACGTTCATTGAGATCGTATACCCTCTTCTAACCGGCACAAGGTAACTTGAGACAAACTCACCACGATCCGCTGTCTCTACAACAAACCTTTGGACTTCCTTGGTAATCCTTATGTCGGTTACCGGACCTATTTTCTGATCGTCAAGGTAAAGTTCGCCTTCACCTAAAGTTAATGCTTGAAAATTTATACTCATTTTAAGATGCACCTACCTTTCTTAAATCTAATCATTCGTGTGGTTTAATGTAACTGCTATTGCCTGAACAATTTCGACAGATATCTCTGGGTGTTCTGGTAAAAACTCCTCCCTAGCCTCTATGTTTCTAAGACTAATATAATCTATCGGTCCTTCATCCTCTTTACCTAGGATGAACCTTGGGATGAAGAAAGTGCCTTCAGGCCATTCCCTTAGAATGGCTAACGCTTTATTGGCTAAGTATCTTACTTCGCGGTAGTCACCACGTTGTGCCAAACAGAAAATCTTAAAATCAGTGCCAAGAACCAGCCCATGAGGATTTAGAGGTAGGGAGCGCATTTTACCCCACTTGACGCGATATGAAGGAAGAATGATTTCATCTTCTGGATGAAATGCATTTCCAGCAGCAGATGCAGACAGCGGAACGCTACAAGAATTTGC
>JBBIRS010000003.1:0-249929 GCA_037441675.1 Planctomycetales bacterium
CCTAAGTACTCCTATGAACAATTTTCGGCGGTTAGAAATTACGCCGATCTCAGTTTTAGTCCGGACGGCAAATGGGTAGCTTACATAACAAATGCAAGTGGGCAGATGAATCTTTGGAAACAGAGGATTCATCTTGGACGTGGGAAGATGCCCCTTGCGCCAATTCAGTTGACCGCCTTTACCGAGCAGGTCGCGAGAAGATGCGTTTTTAATCCGAAGGGGAAGAGGATTTTGATAAACGCAGATTTTCAAGGAAATGAGCGACATCAGATATACGAGGTTCCTGCGGAGAATGGCTGGCACTATCCCATCGTGGAAAATTTTGAAAAACGCTACATACTTGGGGATAAACCGTTCAGTTCCGACTCGCGCTATCTCGCTTTCTTATCGGACGAGTGAAGTGCCGAAGACCTTGATGTCCTTGTTCGCGATTTGAAGACAGGAAGGACTAGGACTGTTATCTCTGGTGACGCCAATTATTTTGCGGTATCATTCTCTCCGGATGGGAAGTATCTTCTAGTTTACCGTTGGAATTCTAATACGGATTCTGACATCTTTCTTTGCGAATTAAGTAATGGCAAGATAATGCATCTCACTCCCCATACCGGTGAAATCCTTTATTTGCCAGTCGCATTTGTGCCAGATGGGAAGGGCTTATATCTACTTACGGACAAGGATAGGGAGTTCACCGCGTTATGCGCTATGGATTTTAATAGTGGTAGCATCACTTTTCTAAGAACACACGAGTGGAACATTGAAGGAGCTGATGCATCAAAGGATGGAAGATTTATCGCTTACTCAGTGAATGAGGATGGATATTCTCGGCTCTTTGTAATTGATAATCTTAACGGTAAAGAGAGGAGCTTTGATGATATTCCGAAAGGAGTTTACGCCAATCTAACATTTAGTCCTAATGAGCCATTACTCTCTTTCTACATTACGAGGCCTACACGCCCCGCGGAGCTCTATTTGCTCAACGTGGTGAGCGGCAAGTTCTGGAAACTTACCCAGAGTTACCTTGGCGGGGTTCCGGAAGAAGAAATGGTTGAGCCCGAGCTTGTCCGATATAAGACCCACGATGGTAAGATGATACCCGCTTTTCTTTACAAGCCAAAGGATTTGGGTATGGGGCAAAAGGCGCCTGTGGTTCTCTCAATTCACGGCGGTCCTGAGGCACAGGAGCGCGTGGGCTATGCCTATAACGGCTTTTACCAGTATCTATTAAATCGCGGAATTGGCATTCTTGCGCCGAACGTTCGCGGTTCTACCGGTTACGGCAAGTCCTATCAGAAGTTAATCCACCGCGATTGGGGCGGAGCGGAACTTAAGGATTTTGAGTTTGCGGTTAAGTATCTGCATAGCCTTTCCTGGGTTGAGCCTAAACGAATCGGCGTTTTCGGAGGCTCTTTTGGCGGATTTGCCACGCTCTCATGCGTCAGCCGTCTTCCCGATTACTGGGCATGCGCTGTGGATATCGTTGGTCCTTCAAATCTCATCACTTTTACGAACTCTGTTCCTGAGTTCTGGAAGCGCTATATGAAGGAGTGGGTGGGCGATCCGGTGGAAGATGCTGAGATGCTTAAGGAGCGAAGCCCCATAAATTACGTTGACAACATCAAGGCGCCAATTTTAATCATTCAAGGCGCTAACGACCCGCGCGTGGTGAAGGCGGAATCTGATCAGATGGTGGAGAGACTCCGCGCGCTGGGGCGCACCGTGGAGTATATGGTTTTTGAAGATGAGGGGCACGGTTTCACCAAGCCCGCAAATTACCTAAAAGCACTGAAAGCCTCGGCGCTTTGGCTTGAAAAGCACCTGCTGAACTGATACATTCTTTTTGTTATCTTTTCAGGGATTTTCAATGAGAATAAAATTAAAATGCTTTGGAGTTTGCTTTGCAACTGCATCAGCTCTTGTGGGGTTATTGGCAAGCTTTACAAGTTTTGGAGGGAGTTTTCCCTTGCCACCTGAGTCAAAACGGGAAGAGTTCGTTGAGAGTATTCACGGTGAGATAATTACTGACCCATACCGCTGGTTGGAGGAGAGCAAAAGTCAGGAGACTCGGGAGTGGATTGACAAGCAGAATGAGTACTTTAGAAGCTTTCTCTCCAAAATCCCTGGGCGCGAAAGCATCAAGGCGCGAATTTCGGAGTTGAGAAGAGTTGATTCCGTCGGAATTCCGACGGAACGGGGCGGGCGCTACTTCTTCTCCAAGCTCCTAGCGGAGGATGAGCTTTCTAAAATCTACTATCGGGAGGGCTTAGATGGCGAAGATAAGCTTCTCCTTGAGCCTTTCTCGTTTGCGGAGGATGGTTCAATCAACGTGGGATTGGAGGCTATATCAAAGGATGGCGAGTTGATCGCCTATAGCCTGCGCATTGGTGGAGCGGACGAGGTGGAAGTTAGATTGATGAACGTTTCTACCGGCGAGGACTTGAAGGACGTTTTCCCGAATATGCACTTCTCTGAAATATACTTCACGCCTGACAAAAAGGCTATGTATTACACGAATCATCTAAAAGAAGGTCCGCGAGTTTTCTATCACGTTCTTGGGAACGATCCGAAGGATGATGAGCTTATCTTCGGCGGTGAGTATGGAAGCGAGCAATTCATTAGCATTTATTTGACTGATGATGGGAACTACCTCTTGGCGAGCGTTGGCTATGGCTGGAGTAAAAATGACCTATTCTTGTGCGAGCTGAGAAAGGATAAGGGGTTTAAGCCGGTTGTTACCGAGCGGGATGCGACATTTGAGGGTTACATCGGCGGGGAGAATTTGTACATTCTGACCAATTATATGGCGTCGAGGCGTAGGGTTTGCGTAGCTCCACTTGCCTCGCCAGAAATTGAAAACTGGAGGGAGATTATTCCAGAGGGCGAGGACACGCTTGAGTCTATCTCCCTTGTTGGCGGGCGAATTTATGGGGTTTACATGCATAACGCAACGAAAATTCTTCGGGAATTTTCATCTGAGGGTGAGTTTCTGCGGGATGTTCCGCTCCCCGCGCTTGGTTCAGTTGCGGGAATGCACGGCAGGTGGGATTCAAAAGAGGGCTTCTTTAGTTTTTCCTCTTTCCATACTCCACCAACGATTTATCGCTACGAGGTTGCGTCAGGGGAGTTTCACGTGTGGTTCAAGCAGGAGGTGCCCTTTGACGCGGATAAGTTTGAGGAGAAGCAGGTGTGGTTCAACTCAAAGGACGGAACGCGGGTGCCAATGTTTGTCGTTCATAAGAAGGGCATCAACCTGGATGGCAACAATCCGACGCTACTTACAGGTTATGGGGGATTTAACGGAAGTATCACGCCATACTTTCTCGGAGCGAACGCACTTTGGCTTGAAAGGGCGGGAGTATTCGCTACGCCAAATCTTCGCGGGGGTGGCGAGTTTGGCGAGGAGTGGCATAGAGCGGGAATGCTAGATAAGAAGCAGAACGTCTTTGACGATTTTATCTCGGCGGCGGAGTGGCTGATTGAAGAGGGCTATACGAATCCGCAGAAACTTGCGATAGTCGGCGGAAGTAACGGCGGGCTTTTGGTGGGCGCGGCGCTTACACAGCGACCGGAGCTTTTCCGCGCGGTTGTATGCACATATCCGCTGTTGGATATGCTGCGCTATCACAAGTTTCTCGTGGGCGCGCTCTGGGTCCCTGAATACGGCAACCCGGAGGAGCTTGAGGACTTTAAGTATCTGCGGGCTTATTCGCCATACCACAACGTGAAGGAGGGGGTGGAGTATCCCGCGGTTCTTTTCGTCACGGGGGATTTTGACACTCGCGTTGACCCAATGCACGCGAGGAAGATGACCGCGCTACTCCAATGGGCGAGCGCGTCCAATCCTAAGGAGAAGCCCATTATTCTCTCCTATGACACGAAGGCGGGTCACTCCGGCGGCCTCATGATGAGCGAATGGGTTGAGCGAGAGACGGACGAATTTCTATTTCTCTTTTGGCAGTTGGGGCTCGCGGAGTGAGCCTCCTTAGAGTTCGGTCAGAAAAACTAAGTTAACGTGGCTTCAATCGGGCTGGTAAAAGCTGTAAGATGCTATCATTAAAATCCTTCCTTAAGGATGCGGCAAACACTTCATACCTGCACCTTAGGCCTTTAGGTCCAAAATGCAGTTTGGTTGACGTGAGAATATCCAGGTACGCTGATTCA
Source organism: Planctomycetales bacterium (assembly GCA_037441675.1). GTDB lineage: Bacteria > 4484-113 > 4484-113 > 4484-113 > 4484-113 > JBBIRS01. The sequence goes on from JBBIRS010000003.1 coordinate 4,159, forward strand.
AGGGAAACGTATTTACGTTGTTTCACGTATCGTCCATCCTAAAAATCCTCACTCTAACCAGGTGAAAACCACTCTTATACAAGTTGAATAACAGAAACTAGACAGCAAACTGTCGAAATCAAAGATTGAACCTTATCCTTCTTCATTTGTCGGCTCTGCAATTCATCTACGTGTTCTTTTACAAACCTCATGAAGGTATCGAAAATATGCGCGATAAATATATGGTTAATCGCTAGAATGACTTCCGCAAATTTGATTGGAAGAATATGTTCAAGCCTTTTTTGTCGATCCTTATCGCCGCTAACAATCCTTATAAAATCTCCTCCTATGGTACGCTTTTCACCTGGTAACTGCCATATGCTGAGGGACGTAGATGCCTAGGGCACCCTTAAACCATTCTTAGTTCGAATAATTCGTCAGCAACTCTTTATCTATGGCTGACAAGCGGTTTTCATTTATTAATTCCCGTCTTAGAGTCAGGATACTCCTCACACTTAGGTCGTCAACATTCCTTTGGTTTATCCTCACCCTTTTACCTTTCAAGTACGTATGTAAGTTATTGGTAATGGCAAGTAAGCCCAGACGCAATGCCAATCCAATTGCGGACACAAACAGCACAAAAGTTTTGAACAGATATCCTTTTTCTGCTAGTAAACGAGCGGCATCTAGAGTAAGCGATACGGTTGCGTTGGAGTTCAGTATTTCTGCGACAACGTGTTTAACTTTTTCATCGCTCACGATGATTGGAGGTGGGGAGGATAACTAGCTTAGTATTCTCCTTCTACACTCGAACCAGTTCTTCGTGAGGACTTCTGAGTATTGGTCGATTAAGTACTTACCGAGCTTCTAGTGATGCAGGAACTAAGGCAGAAATAGTAGTATTCAGTGTTTGCTACTTGTATAATTCTTTAGTATGAGCTATAAGGTAAACGTATTGATTGAAAATGATAAGAACGTCGTTAGTATGCAAGTTCACAAATGGGAACTCAGGGGTACAAGTCCCCGCCCTATAGGATTTCATTAAGCAATTGAAGTTATAATTTATGAGGAGAGTAAACAAAATGAGAGGAATCAAGGGAGGATTGCTGTTTCTCTTTAGCCTAGCGATAATAGTAACGTCTTTGCCTTCCAAAATTTCCGCAACTGTCGTTTACCAAAGGGATTCTCTATACTCCCACATTCGCGTTGAAGATAGCGGGGGAATTAGGACGCTATGGTTTAACAACTGCCCGCAGAGCACGATGTATGTTAACGATCCAAGCTCTGGCGCGCTTGAGTATACGGAATTCTTTCACTCCGCCTTGGCAATCAAACCCAGCTTGAGAAGGGTTCTTGTTCTTGGGCTCGGTGGTGGCTCCACGCAAAAAGCTTTCCTTAATAGGTATCCAGATGTTAGCGTTACAACTGTGGAAATTGATCCGGTTGTTGTTGAAGTGGCAAAGAAGTTCTTCTATGTCCCGGAAAGTCCTCGCCATAAGATTGTTATTGAGGATGCGAGAAGATACTTAAGTAGATCTGGCGGAGGATTTGACGCAATTCTCATTGACGCATACCTTGCTGATTATTACGGCGCTTATGTTCCATTTCACCTTGCTACTAAAGAGTTTTTTCAACTCGTGAGCAAAAACTTAAGTGATGGGGGCGTCGTTGCTTACAATGTAACAGCGCAGATTAACGGCTGGAACTCTAGCTCTCTTTCAGCTATTTATAAGACAATGAGCAGTGTTTTTGGGCAGATGTACCTCTTTCCCGCAAGAAGGCTGATGAACGTTGTCGTGGTGGGCGCAAAGGATGGACGAATTCCATCAATGGAAAGACTAAGAGCCAATGCGAGGGAGGTTGATAGATACTACGGAAGATTACCTGTTAGCATAAGCTCGGTAATTGCTTACGCTCAAAGCTCCACCTTGGATTTGAGCGTAGCACCACTCTTAACTGATAATTACGCGCCGGTGGAGTTGCTTCCACTATTTAGGTAGTGCAGGTAATGCTGGTGAAGGATTAGTGAAGGAGGGACGTTGATTCTCTAAAAGCTCAAAGGCGGTGCCAGCTTTTTCGCCTAGGTTGTATTAATACTACTAGTGAGATGGTTAAAAGAACGCCTGCGGTCAGGTATAGACTATATTTGACTGGGTAAAGGAGAATTAGCAGGGGGACCGCGAAGGTGCCTAGGATACTTCCAAGATTTGAGATTGCATAAATTTTGCCAGCAACCTTTCCTATATCTTCAATCCTTCGCGCCTCAAGGCGAATAACAATTGGCGATGTCATTGCCAAAACACAGGAAGGAAGCGAGAAAAGGATAAAGGTTGCAAGGATTGGGGTGAGCCATTTGTTTAGCTCTGAGTACGATATGGAAAATGCGAGGGGAAATGAGAGGAGAGCGGAGGTTGAGATAAGAACTGCGCTACCGAAAAGCACGATTGATAGCGTGAGTCTTGTGGGAAATCGGTCAGCAATCCAACCGCCGGCAAAGTAACCAACCGACATAGAGAGTAAAAAAACGCCAATAACAGAAGAGAGAACAATAATGGAAGAGCCAAAGGCTGGCGTAAGAAGCCTTAGACCAAGTAGTTCAAGGATTAGGAGAGCGGAACCGGAAATAAAAGCTGAAATCCTTGCCATTGTGTTTCATTGTAACATCAAGAAATTTCTTTGGCGCAACTGCGCTCATTCGTCATTTCCATCAGTTCATTAGGGGGGACCCTTCAGGATAAATCCGCCCTACAGGTGAACTTTGCGGAAAGTTTTTTTCTGCAGATCTTCTCTCTTATGCTATGATTGCTACACATTTCTTTATGCAGGAGGAAGACTCTGGCTTTTAATTCTATCTGTCATATTTAGTGGGGCGTAACGGATTTTGAGCGCACCAAGGAATTTTTTAGAGGGCTCTTCGGAGGGGAGTTTCAGGCTTAAGGAGATGATCATCTACCCTTCAGGGAGGATGAGGGGTAAGCGGAGGATTTATGAAGGTTCCCGAGGTGAAGGAAAAATGCTTGCCACTTGTGCATTTTTGGGTTGAGGAAATTGAGGATTACTTGTAGAAGGGCGCGGAACTTGGAGGTTCCCTTCATACCGGAAAGACCGAAATTCCACAGGCCTGCTAGTTCGCCATCCTGAGGGAACCCTTCGGAAATCTTCTGAGGCCTTACCAGAGCTTGACTGAGGATTAAGTCGCTTCATTGCATTTTTGTATCAATATCATAGTAAACTCTAATGCGCAGTGAATGCGCTACGAAGTATCCAAGTTGCTAGGGCTGGCAAGCAAACGCTTTTAGAAGTGATTGCCTGAAAGGAGGAGAAGTATGCCAAAGAAGTTTCATACTATTGTGTTCTACGTTAGCGATTATGAAAAGTCGCTCTCATACCACCGTGATAAACTTGGCTTTGAGGTTGAATTTGAAGATAGGGAGCACGAGGCAGACAAAGAAATAGTTGCAATGGTGCGCTATGGCTAGGCTCGCATCCTTCTTCACGTGATAAAGGCTTAAATCCCGATTACCTTCCACCGCCAGGCAGAAGCGGTCGCGATGATTATTGATATTGAACTTGACGATGTAGATTCCTATCACGCTGAAATTGTGGCAAAAGGGGTGGAAATCTCCTGCGAGCCCAAGGACGAACCCTTTGGCCAAAGAATGATGTACCTTTACAACCATGATGGATATAACCTCTGCTCGTTCAACTCTTATAGTTTTACTGAGAAAGTCTAGGCGAAGCCATTTTTCCATATTCCAAAGCTAGAGCGATTTAGGTTTTTTTGCGTAACTTCCGAGCGAGATTTTTTGGTCGGTGAAAAAGTTCAAATGGTAATTTGACTGAGTATCAATATCCTGCTATACTTACTCTTATTGCAATAATTTAGTGAAAACCATCACATATGATATAAAGGAGTTTAACCATTGAATTATGTTATCGTTTTAGCGGGGCATGGAATGCCTCCAAGTGATTTTCCAAAGCAGGAAGCGGGGGAGCTTTTTTCACTGCACGGGCGAATTGAAGCCGCTGAAGGCGCTGAGAAGGAGGAGCTTATCAAGCGCCATGATGAGCTTCATCTCAAGATGCGACTATGGAAGAGAACGCCCGAAAATGACCCATTTCACTTCTCAACTCTCAAGATAGCGGAGCACCTGAACGTGCTGCTGAACGCGCCTCTTTTTGTTGGATACAACGAATTTTGCACGCCTTCGGTGGAGGAGGCGATTGATGAGGCGGTGAATATGCACGCGGATAGAGTTATCATTTTCACTCCGATGTTAACCTCCGGCGGAGTTCACGCGGAGGTTGATATTCCACGCTCCCCTGAGAAGGCGCGAGAAAAATATCCTGATATCCCCATAGTTTATGCTTGGCCCTTTGAGGTTTCTCTTGTTGCCGAGTTCTTGGCTTCTCATAATAGAGGTGGAGATTGGAAAGAATTATGATCTGGCGCAAATTCCAATCGGAGAATGGTTGCAGAGTGAGCGCTCATCTTTGGTTTGTGATTTGGGTGAGTAGGCAGAGGGATAATACTTTGAAAGGAATTTAATGTGATTTACTCGTCACTAGGATTTTTGGCTGGTTTGGTGCACACACTTTCGGGACCAGACCATTTAAGCGCAGTCGCACCGCTATCAGTTGAGAATCGCAAACGCGCCTGGGAAATTGGATTTTCCTGGGGACTTGGGCATAGCACTGGCCTTGTGATAGTCGCGCTTTTAGTTTTCCTTTTGAGGAACAGCGGGATTCCAAAACTTCTCTCTATGTATAGCGAATGGCTTGTGGGCGTCATACTTATAGCTATCGGGCTAAGGAGCTTCCTAACAGTATTTCCAATTAGGATTCACAGCCATAAGCATACCCATAACGATGAGACGCATGAGCATTTTCATTCCCACGTCTCTCCTAGAGAGAGGCACGAGGAGCTTATGCACACGCATACACACGCAATTTATGGAGTTGGCATTCTTCACGGGATATCGGGTGGTTCGCACTTCATTGCGGTAGTACCAGCGCTTGCATTGCCTACAACTGCGTCAGCGTTTGCCTATGTTGTTGGGTTCATCGCCGGGACAATTATTGCAATGGTTGGATTTTCAACCGCGCTTGGAGCGCTTTCCACTCGTTTATCGCTAAGAAGAAGTCTCGCCTATAAGGCGCTTATATTAGGTTCAGGCTTAACCGCGATTTTTGTTGGTGTTATCTGGTTAGTGCCTTAATAAGCCACGTCTCCCTCAGGATAAGAAGGGCTGATTGCTTCAGCTTGAGAGCTTATCAATAAATTGTATTCCTCGAGTTGTTGATTTCGAATGAAAGAGTAGGAAAATCAGGACTTGGCTAGCTTGATTTGATGAAGAGAAGGAGCTGAGTCAGTGCTTCTGAGACGGTAGCCTGCTGAATCTCATTTCTTGAGCCGAAGAATTGATACTTACCGACCTTGCATTCATTTGGGCTTGCATAACCAACGTAAACTAGCCCCACAGGTTTTTCATTAGTTCCGCCTTCGGGACCTGCAATTCCAGTAATGCCAATGGCGTAATCCGCTTGCAATTTTTGGCGGGCGCCTTCAGCCATCATCCGAGCAACCTCTTCGCTGACCGCGCCTTTCTCCGCGAGAATGCGCGGGTCAACGCCGAGCAGAACCTCCTTCGCATAGTTGGAGTAGGATATGACGCCACCCTTAAAGACTTCGCTTATGCCGGCAAATGCAACGAGCGTTGCGGAGAGAAGCCCACCGGTACAGCTTTCCGCGGTGGCGAGCCACTTGCACTGCCTCTTCAGCTCTTGGTAGATTTGCTCTACCTTCATCAAGTCCTCTTTTGGGAAAATTGCCATACCCCATATTGTAGCGGTTGACAATACTCACATATGAATCTCGGAAGTCCTCCTAAAAGAGTGGCATTTCATATAGCGGGTGGGGACAGGTTTTGAAAGTACAAGCCAATCTTTGCTCCTGATTGAGTATTGAGAGGAAAATTTACCAAAGGGTTAGGCCGCCATCTACGATTATAGTTTGGCCAGTTATCCAGCCGGCATCATCGGTAAAGAGCCAAACCGCGACTTTTGCAATATCATCGGGCGTGCCCATTCTGCCGAGGGGTGTATGCTGTTGGGCATGCCGAACCACGTCCTCGTAGTTGGGGAAGGTCTTCAGTGCGTCCGTTTCAACGGGACCCCCGGAAACCGCATTCGCCCTGATGCCCTTAGGTCCTAACTCCAACGCCAAGTATCGGGTCAAAGTCTCAATTACCGCTTTGCTTGAGCCAAGCACAGAGTAACCGGGCAGGCAGTGATGACTGCCTATGCTTGAGATACTCACGATTACTCCGCCGTCCTTCATTAGCTTTGATGCCTCTTGAGAGCAGAATAGCGTTGCCTTAGCGTTCGTATCCATCGTCAGTTCCCATCCCTTTTCTGGGAATTGGTCAATGGGCCTAAGAACTCCTAATACCGCATTATTCACTAAGCCATAGAGCTCGCCTAAGTCTTCTCCAACTTTCTCAAACATCGCTTTTATATTCTCCACGTTTCCAACGTTGGCGCGGTAAAGATAGGCTTCTCCACCTGCTTCCTTAACCAACTTTGCGGTTTCTTCAGCAGCGCTTATGTTTCTTAGGTAATTGATGGCGACTATCGCTCCCTCCCGCGCAAGCCTAAGTGCTATTGCCCTACCTATTCCTCGAGAACCGCCAGTTATAAGAATTTTCTTTCCTTTTAGGCTCATAGGAATTTATTTATACCATAAAGCATAGGATTGTTGGGAAGTGGTGTTAATTTAGCTTGATTATCTGTTGCAAAAGCTAACTAGCTGTGTTAATATAATACAAGCTTTACTCTCATTCCCAAGGCAAATATAAAACCAAAGGGGGTTGATTTAGGATGGGAATTAGGATGAATAGGAAGAATTTAGGAGGAGTGGGGCGAGCGGTAGCTCTACTTGCAATTGTTGCTGCAATTTCTACTTGTGGTGGTGGGAGGAAATCCGCTCTTCAGTTTTTCAATCAGGGTATAGGAGCTCAGAATCAGCGGATAACACCATTTGAGCCACAACCTGTTAAGTCTGTTTCTTTGGCTGAACTAATTGCGGAGCTTGAGGAGCTTGCGCCTCCAGAGGACGTAAGTCCGCAAGTTTTCGGCGAGGTGAAGGCAGAGCTATTACGGGAGCTGAAGAGCAGATCAATTGAAAGAGTTGTTTCCGCCCCACCGAGCGGAACTGAGAATGAGGTTACTGATTTTACCTTCTACGATAATGGTGACGGAAATTATACATTTGAATGGTCATACGTAAATGTAGGAGACTTTGACCAGAGCGGAATAGTTGACATTCGTGACGTGGGTCCCTTGGCTCGCCACTTTTTCCATAATTTGGAGAATGGGGAGTGGGATGATGACGATGATGAGGTAATTGATGGGAACTTTGATGGGAGAATTGACATTAGAGATGTTAAGCCATTGGCGGATCATTTCTTCTCCGAGGTAGCGGGATATGAGATTTGGGGCGCTGAAACCGAAGACGGTGAGTTTCAGTTACTTGAGAGAGTTCCATTTTCGGAAGGTGTTGAGGGAAGCAGGAAGCGATTTGTGAAGATTCTTGCTGTTGGCAATTTTAGATACTTTTATCTTCTTCCCTATGATAGAGCTGGCGCGGGTGGTGTTAGAGGACCCACGCGGGGTTTTGGTCCTACCGCTCAGGCTGATGCTAATCAAGTCGATGGGCTAACTTTTAAGTTTTACGGTGTGGGAAGCACTCCTAGGGGTGGGAATGTTTCATATCTGTGGGACTTTAACTCTAACGGGATAATAGATACCGCTTTATCATCGGATCCGAACGCTTCTGCGGGCGAGCAAAGCCCAACTTATACCTTCCCAGAGGAAGGGACATACGTAGCAACACTAAAAGTTTTTGATGCAAGGGGCAATTTCAGCGAGGCAAAGGTTACAGTGAACGCGTTTACAGGCACACCTACGAACGCGCCACCATCAGCTACTGCGCTTGTTGGAGATTTGACCGGGCAGGCGCCATTTACCGTGAGATTTATCGGTATTGGCGATGATCCTGACGGATCAACTAGCTCGCTTAGTTACGAGTGGAACTTTGGCGATGGAACTCCTGTCGCAACGAGTCAATTTGTGGAGCATACATATTCTGCGAGCGGGTTGTATAGGGTTCGCTTGAAAGTTACGGATGATAAAGGAATGTTCAGCTTTGCCCAGCTGACTCTTGCGGTCTGCTATACAGGACCAATACCGGATTTGGCGCCGTCATCACTAATGTTTGTTGGGGGAGATTTTCGCGCGCTTCCATTAACCGTTCCATTAGCCGGACTGGGCGCAGATATGGATGGAGGACCTGCTCCAACCTTCACTTGGAACTTTGGTTACAATTCCGCGGGCGATACAGCGCGTGACACAGCTCACACATTCCCCTTGGATGGGAACTACTTCGTTACTATGACAAGTGAAGATGATGAGGGGAACGAAGCTAGCTCGGGAATGACCATATTTGTTGGCACGCCTGCTCCTTCAGCGTCATATCCGCCTGCGGTTTGGCTCGCAGGATATATGCTCTCTGGCAGTCAAAACTATCGCCAGCAGTTTAGAACTAACGCTTTTGACCCTGATGGCGGGGATGTAACTCTCGCCTGGGATTTTGACGGCGATGGAGTATTTGGTGATTTTGGAGATAACACGTCTGAGCCGATTGTGACCTATACTGTGCCAGGAAACTACGAGGTTTGGCTGGAGGCGACGGATGATGAGGGGGAGAAGGCATACGCATTTATAAGCTTTGTCGTTCATACGTGCGGGATACCTCCTGATATTCCCCCGCCACCGCCGAATCACGTTGTTGATGGCGGAGATGGCGGTGGTGACGGCAGAATCGGGATAAATCCCAAGTGCTATCCGAAACCGCTTGTAATTTTCCACGGCCAGCGGGGAACGCTTTACCTCATTTATAATGGGCCTGTTGATCCGGGTGACCCAAGAATTGGAAATATCACAATTCAGAGCTTCGGAGAAATATTCAATCCATTGCCGGTTGGCATTGGTAACGCTGGCAATGGGGCAGGCGGTGCTGACATCGTAGAAAGAGACCCATTTGCCCCTGCTCCACCCTCACCGCCATTAAAGCCTCAACAATCATGGAGTGCTTTCACGGTTTCTCGTCCGTTGGATCCTCCAAGCCGTATTGAACATCTATCCATTCAGTTCAAACTGAAGGATGACGGGCGAGCTGCTGCCAACAAAACTTGCGATGTTTATGTGATTCATTTGCAACACCACATTGTTGGGCCTACGGATGGTGGCACGGTTGAGGGACCTGTAGATATAACTGTTCAGGTTGATCCTGCGGGAACCGACCAGACATTTGGCTTCCCCGGCATTGACCCAGGCGAGCTTATCCGCGTGTATCTGACGATTGATGGCGTACTCGTGGGCGAAATGACTAGAACGCCTGGAAGCAACGAATGGACTGCTCAGTGGAACAGCGGTAGCGTACCAAACGGCGCGCACACCATTGATTATCATATTTACGACGCGCGCGGTCCACAGCCCGGTGAGCCAGGAGATCTTGGTCCCATTGAAGAAGGGCAGATAGTTGTGAACGTTAATAATCCGCCTCCGCCTGAGATCAGCACAATTGATTTGGAGACTCTTGAACAGCCACCATTTTTCTGCGGAACGCCATTTAACTTTATAGCAACTACCCGGGATGCTTTTGGCATTGCCTACACTCCTTTTTTTGATGTGTTTCTAGAGGTTAGTCCTCCACGCTCGGACACTCGCAGTCAAGTTCCAGGCGACACTGGGAGAGGTATATTCCAAATGCAGAGCGTCGGAGATGGCACATACACGCTTCCGTTCTTCTCCGAGGTTGCTGGAATTTGGAATGCGACAGTGTTTGTTAGAGATAACCGTACTGGCGATAAAGTGGGAGAGCTAATTGACACTTTGCCCATTGAAATGATTCCACTCACGCTTCAGTCAGTCAACCCGCACTTCTTGGGCGCTCCTAATGGACCTATAATGTTTTTCGGTTCAGATGTTTTCGGAAACACAGTTCCAGCTCAGCCAGGTGATTTTGATATAACATCTGATATTCCCGAACTTGATGCGCTTCAGGTTCAGCAATCACCGCTTAGCAATAACCTGTTCTACTTTAATATCCGCGCCTACGATTACACCCTTGGCAACTTCACGATAACTCACATTCCTACCGGAGCGAGCACAACCGTTCTGGCAGGCTATCCTCCGTGGAAGTTTAGGCCTCGTGTTCGTGGACAGTTCACCGGCAATGAGGCAGGCGTTCCATTTGGAGAAGATTTGTTCTTTGATTTGGACGTGCGCATTCCAGAGGGAGCGACACGCGGTTGGAAATCCTTTGAGGCGGAGTTTAGATGGCCTCAAACCGCGCCATTATCTTACAAGGGCACTTTTCCTGGGCTTCCCGATATGTTCGTTGACGATCTTGGTGGTCCTAGACAGGAGGGTTCGGAGATGGTGCTTGATGTTTATGCAGAGTACCGCGGTCTAGGTGAAAATTTCGGCGAGAATCTGTGGCCAATCTACCTTCAGTTTGGAACACCACCGCCAGGTATGTCTGAAGAACCCATTTCAACCACGGTAACTCTATCTTACTTCCAGCACTACAACGGTGACCATGAAATTATCCCGTACGACTATGGCTTGTTTGCAACTCCCATTGGTGGGTTTAGCTTCGTGATTCTGCCAATCACTGTGAAGCCTACGAAAATCTTGAATATGCATGTTTATCTTGTTGAGGGTGCGGCAACCCAGGAGGACGCGGAGGCGGACATTCAGGCTGCGGAGGATATGTTTAACGTAAATGCCGCTTCCTGCACGCTTGGATTCTACGTGGATTTTGTTCCCACTTTCACGACAATTCCAGCTGATGATTGGAACAACATTGACGAAGATGGCGACGGATTGGACCGTTATGATGCGAATGGTGATGGCGATTACGATGATCCTCTTGATAATAACGACCTCTTTAACGCGATGAACGCGGGGTATTACGATTTCTCTGCGAATACGGAAAATATCTATTACGTTCCCGGCATTCGTGGTGGCTACCTTGGTTCAACTTACTGGCCCAATCAGCAGGTTGCGGTGGATAACGGCGCTGACCCGGATAACCTGACCCTTGCACATGAGAAGGTGCACGAGATGGACCTTCGAGGTGATGGAGACTTTGATGTTCATGATGGCGCGGATATGGATGACGCGAACCCCGGCGTTCAGCGAGATCCCAATGCTGAAGCCCAAGGCGCCTATGGTCCCGGCAACATTATGAATTACGCTGATACAGGCAGGATTTTATCCGCTGGACAGGCGCAGCACTTAGATCCATAAATCACTTGTAATATTGTAGAATTACGTTTGTTATTGTGGGGGGTGGTGATTTGCCAGTCGCGCACAAGGAAAATTCGCAGACAAACGAGTGACGACTTGAAAGGAGAATGAACTTCCATTGCCCAATGATAATGCACATCCTGCGACCGTTTTCATTTGAGATCTTACATTTTCTTGTTAGTTTATCTGCTAAATCTTGTAGTGGTATAATTTGAAACGTTCATACGCTTTCCACGATTCGATTGGCGCTTTGGTGCACTGAATTGAGACGCAGGAATTCAAAACAGGTGAAAAATATCATAAGCCTGGCGATGCTGTTTGCCTTCACCGCTGCTTTCTTTGCCTTCGCTTGCACCAAAAAGCCAGAGCGAATGCCTCCTGAGGAAATATTCGCTAGTCTAACTCTGATTGAGCTAGCCGGTTATGAGCAAGCGGATATAGATAACGCTAGGCAGAATCCTTTGCACCTTTTTCATTTCAAGAAGAAGGTTGTCGCTTGCAACACATGCCATAAAGCGAGAAGAGAGCTTATCTCCAATGATGCGGAATTATGCAACTCCTGTCATGGAGATGTTCGCTTTAACGCATCCGTTGTTCAGCATCATTGTGCCGCGTGCCACAATTTTAAGAGGGTGGCAGCAAGCGAGCCAGACCTGCCGATTCGCGAGGATTGTATAAAGTGCCATACCGCAAAGGAGCAGGAGGAAAAGTATCGTGTTGTTTTCTCATTCTTTGATGCTGGCGCACCGATGAAGATTGACTGCAGATATTGCCATAAGCCGCATGAGCCTGGGGAGTTCACACCACTTACCTCATGTGTGAACTGTCACGGGAATTACGCGGATAAGACAATACTCATCGGTGGGCACCAGATTTGTACCACCTGTCACCAACCTCACACTTGGAAATTTGAATTCAATAAGGAGAGTTGCACTAAGTGTCATCAAGCAAGCCCTAGGGTAATTGAGCACACGTTACCCTTTCATCCAAAGGATTGTCAGGCATGCCACAATCCACACTTTAAGGGTAACCTACCCAAGACGGGGGACTGCGATACATGCCACGCAGGCAGAGGCAAAGTTGTGCCTGCTTTAATCCCGCAGCATAGGGATTGCATGAAGTGCCACTCTCCGCAGAAATTCGCTTTTAAGGGCGGAAATGCATGCCTTTCCTGCCACCGCAAAGGCAAAGCATTCGTAACACTTGCAAGCGCTGAAGCGCCAAAGGAGCATATAAATTGCACTAATTGCCACAAACCGCATTTTTTCAAGGCGAGCTCTCTTAACTGCAACACATGCCATAAGGCACTACCGAAGAACCTTGCCCACGAGCTTCCGACACACAGGGGCGTCTCTTGCTTAGAGTGCCATAGTCCTCATCTTGCACCAAAGATGCCATCTGCACAGTCTTGCTCGTCTTGCCATCCGGGCAGGGCGGACTTTGTTCGAACGGAGGATTCGCCTCATCAGCATGTTGAGTGCAATTACTGCCACCAGATGAAACCGTTTAAGTTCATTGGAACGGAGGTGAGCTGTCAAGCCTGCCACACCGCGCCACCAGAAAAGGAAGACGCTGAATGGGCTGAAGCGCCGGGACTGCATTCCCAATGCGTGATGTGTCATAAACCGCACATTTTCACACTTGAAGATGCCAACCTTTCCTGCACTATCTGCCACAGCAGTGTTTCAAAGGCTTCCAATTCAGCCAACATGCCCTTCTGTTTAAGCTGTCACGAATCACCACACACGCCTAATCCAAATCCACCAATAAAGACCTGCGCGGTCTGCCACGGGGATGTAGCTGATAAGATAGGTGAGGGCGTCAAGAGCGATTGCGCCATTTGCCACAAACCGCATAGATGGGAAGCGGATAGTTCTTCTTGTGTCACCTGCCACGGCGGGATTTCCAAGGAGGTGCTTGCTACTGGAATGGCTGAGTGTAGTTATTGTCATTCAGGGCATTCATTTAAGGCGGAACTAGCGGTTCAGGCTTGTGCGGTATGCCATACGGATAGAAAAGGCTTGCATAACTTGGAGTTTCACCAAAGCCAAGATTGCAACGTCTGCCACAGGGCGCATAATTTTAAGCCTAATCGCGCGGTGTGCCTAAGCTGTCACTCGGATAAGATGAATCACTATGCGAATGAATCCTGTTCCAAGTGTCATTTATTCGTGGAGGCGAGTAAGGCTTTTGAAAAGAACGGTAACTGAAAAATGAAAGGGTTAAAGGAAGCTCTGAAGCGTTGGTCTGTGATTGCAATTTCAGCCCTAATAGAATACAGCGGGAGATTTCTATCTTACTTTTTTGCCCACGCGAAGTGGACTTACCCTGTGGCGGGTGTAACTTTTCTTTTGGTGGTTGGAATAGGGGCACTCAATTACACGGAAAATCCTAGATTTTGTCTCACGTGTCATGTTATGCGTCCCTACTACGTTTCCTGGAAAACATCATCCCACAATTTTGTTGCGTGCGTTGAATGTCATTATGCGCCCGGAATGCGCGCTCACATTAAAACCAAGTTTGAGGCGCTCGTCCAAGTCATACGTTACATAAATGGGACTTATGACCCAAACTTTTATGCCGAGATTGATGATGCGAGCTGTCTTAGAAGCGGATGCCATGAGACACGATTGCTTCTGGGGAAGGTTCCATTTAAGGAGGGAATTACCTTTGATCATACCGGACATCTTACGGTTAAACGACACAATATCCAGCTCAGATGCACCTCGTGCCATAGCCAACTTGTAATAGGAAGCCACATTGCGGTGACGGAGGAAACTTGTTTCATCTGCCATTTCAAGGGAGAGTTTAGAGCTACCACTATTAAATCGGCAGAGTTTTGCACTACCTGCCACAAACCGCCCACTCAGACTATTAGTGTCGGACCGGTTTCATTTAACCATAAGTATTACGTTGAGCGAGGCGTGGAATGTCAAAGATGCCACAAGGATGTTGTGCAGGGAGCTGGAACAGTGCAAGAGCAGGGGTGCATCTCGTGCCATTCGGACTTTCAAAGAGTACACAAGGTTTCTGATCCCGGGCTACTACATAAGGTGCATGTGACTGATCATAAGGTCGAGTGTTTTGAGTGTCATCAGGTAATTGAGCATAAAGTGGCAAGGACGGCTGATGTTGTCGCGACTAACTGCGATGTGTGTCACGAGAACAAACACATCGGTCCACGTTCATTATATATGGGAGTTGGAGGAAGAGGCATCGCGGATATGCCTTCAAAAATGTTTTTGGCGCAGGTTGATTGCATCGCCTGCCATTCTAACTTTGCCCCAGAGGTTCTTCCACCAGAATTTGGCGAACTAACCGCAAAACCTAGTACTGATACCTGCGTTAAATGTCATGGGGAATTTGGGAAAGTATCATTTAACGCCTGGACTTCTGAGTTGACTAGCGCTGTGAATTCTACGGAGCCTTTAATCAAGCGAGCTGAAGCTAAATTAGCGCAAATCCCAAAGAATTCTGATATATACTTAGAGCTTGAGCGCAAACTTGACGATGCCCGTTACAATTACCATCTCGTGGTTAAGGGGAAAGGAATTCACAATGTTCCGTACTCGTTAAAGCTTTTGGAGTATTCTAGGAGGATGGCTCAAGACGTGATAGAGGGAAGAGCGGAGCACAATTATTGAGGTTAAACAGAAATGTCGCATAAATTGCGGGTTCCAGAGGTAGGCTTGAAAATTTGGTAACGTTGTGCTATATGATTAGAGTGCTTTTGGTCGGAGCGAGTGCAGAGAAATTATCCAAGGCTATTTTGCCCCGACCGAACAATATAGAATTTTCAAGGAGGTAGCGTATTTATGAAACGCACGGTAATGTTTTTAGTGGCACTTGCTATTATCTTTGCTGGACTTGCGCTCTTTAGTGGATGTCCGAAGGTTGAAGAGGAACCCGGCACAGGTATTCAGCGTCCTGGTGGAGAAGAGGTTCAGCCAGGTACTCCAGCGACAGAAGCTCCCACGGAAGCAGAAGCTCCCACGGAAGCAGAAGCTCCTTCGAAAGAGGCTGGTGAAGCTGAGACAGGTGCGACCGCAGGCGAAGGTGGAGCAGGTGGAGAAGCCGAAGGTGAAGGCGGTGAAGAAGGAGGCGGAGCCGGTGAAGGCGATACAGGTGGCGGAGATGGCGATGCGGGTGGAGATGATGCCGGTGGCGATACCGGTAGTTAAGAAGGAACTCTTGCATTAGGCGGATATACCTAAACGTTCAAAAGTAGATTACTTTGAAGCGAAGGTTGAGGTGCGGGTCATAGCGACACGCATCTCAATTTCTTCGCATTGCTATCTTGCTTTTATTACGAGCGGGAAAGCCGAAAGAATTTATCTCCACTTTTTGTGAAAACTAGCCTGTCGTTTCCGAAGTTATCGCGGCTAGAAGACCGGCGAGACTTCGGCGAGCCAGTGTGGGGAAGAGAAGTGTTGCATTCTTTCGATTCTATATGGCTGAGGACTACTTCACGTCCAAGTTATTTAGGTATGCATATTAAGTAATGAAGCTCTGCATATAAATGTATGAAAGACGACGAGTTTTCCCTCAGCCCAGCTGGCAAGCCAAACCGAACCATCTGAGTGTGGTTATTTCTAGTGATTTTTTATTTTATGCGACCGTTATCGTTCAGAAGAATTCTTATGATACACTTTGAATGGAAAGATGCATGTGAAAGCCATAAGCTGGAATGGGGACTACCTGGTGGCGCTTGATCAGACCAAACTTCCATTCTCGGAGCATCTAATTTATTTGAGAGAGGCGGATGATTACATAAAGGCGATAAGAGAGATGAGGGTGCGGGGAGCGCCTCTAATAGGAATAGTGGCTGGTTACGCTATAGCCCAAACTGCTATCAATAACTCAAACTTAGGATTTACTGCCTTTGAGAATAAACTTAGGAAGACCGCTCAGAGATTAGTGGAAGCGAGACCAACCGCGGTGAATCTAAAGTGGGCTGTGGAGAGAATGTTGAGAGTTCTGGATGACAATATTCTCATCGGGGTGGATAGAATCGTGAAACTAATGGTTGAGGAAGCAAAGAGGATACATCAGGAGGAATTGAACGCGGAGATGAAAATCGCCGTCCTTGGAGCAAGCCTAATTTCGGCTAGAAGCGAGATTATCACCATCTGCAATACGGGAGAGCTTGCGACAGGTGGGATTGGGACTGGGCTTGGCGTTGTGCGGGAAGCTTTCAAACAAAACAAGGTCACAAAGGTCTGGGTTCTTGAGACGCGACCCTACATTCAGGGTAGGTTGACCGCATGGGAGCTTGCCAAAGATAGAATTCCTTTCAGGTGCGTTGTGGATGGCGCAATTGGCGCGGTCTTGGAAAGGGTTAAGATTGATTGCGCAATTGTCGGTGCTGATAGAATTGCGGAAAATGGAGATTTCGCCAACAAGATTGGAACATATCCACTCGCGGTTCTTTGTCATAGGCACAGAGTGAAGTTTATCGTTTGCGCTCCTAGAAGCTCCTATGATTCTTCATGCAAGAGCGGGGATGATATTAAGATTGAGGAGAGAAGCGGAGATGAGGTGAGAAAATTTGGCAGAAGCTTCGTGCTTCCGAAGAATTATCCTGTATGGAATCCTTCTTTTGATTTGACACCTGCGGAGCTTGTCTCGTATTACGTGAGCGAGGACGGAATTAAGGCAGGCAATCGGGCGCAGGCAGAGGTGGCAGATAAATGAAACTTCTCGTTTCCATTCCAGAAAATAATCTTGACTTTGCTAAAAGCGCTGAAGCTGGTGGTGCAGACGCCATAAAAGTTCATCTAAACGTTATTCACACGGCTTCTGGGGCTAGCTTTGGCTCGTGGAAAGAGGAGAGAGAACGAATTATAGCGATTATAGAAGCAGTAAAGTGCGAGGTATTTGTAATGCCCGGCGGACAAGCGCTTCCTTCAGAAGAAGATTTAGCGGAGATGCGCAAGCTTGGAATTGGGACACTGGACATCTTTGCGGAAAACATTAAACCATTTATGCTCTCAATGAAGCCAAAATTTGATCTATTTTTGGCGCTAAAGAACGCATCTGAGTTGAAACTAATGGATGCTTATTTAAGCTTGCTAAAAGATTCGTCATTGAAAGCGGTGATGGTTGAGGCTTCTTACGTTAAAGAGGAGGATTATGGAAACAGGTTAACCCTTGCGGATATCGCGGGTTATCACTCTTTGGCGGAACGCTCGCCAATTCCGATTCTCATACCGACCCAAAAGTTGATTGATGCGAATGACATCCCCCTGCTTGTGCACAAAAATATCGGAGGGATTATGATTGGGGTGATTGTTACCGGCAGGAGCCAAAGGAGCATTGAAACAGTTACGAGAAACTTCAGAAAACGAATTGATGCGGAGGGCAGAATTTGAGCTTATTCATAAATTATTGGCTTTCTAAATGTGAAGGACTAGTATAATTGTGCAGGAGGGATTTAGGTGGTCGGGGACGTGGTAGGAAAGTGTCAAATGTGTGACGTTATGAGTTGAGCTAATTGCCACCATATTTCCTAACATCTTATAAGAGTGGACACTTCTAGCGGTGTGCAGGTAGCTATGAAACTGGTGTATTTACCATTAGATGATAGACCGATGAGCACAGGATGGGTGCGCAGAGCTTGCACTTTGCTACCTGTTCCGGTGGTGGTTCCATCAAAAGATGAGATAGGCACAAGATACAGACCTGCGGATTTCGGGAGAACCTCAGGTTGGTTGAATTCAGTTGTGACCGCGGATGATGTGCTGGTGCTTTCTATGGATACGCTTCTAAACGGCGGGCTGGTTCATGGTAGAACTTCAACAGTATCATCCGATAGATTGGATGGTACTCTTCAGTTAATGAGAAATCTTAAGTCAAAGGTGGGCAGGAATGGCAAGATTTTAGGTTTCTACATTTGGAAGAGGTTGTGGGGGAACCTGTTTAAGGAGGAAGAAATTGCCAAGGTGAGCGAGTTGCAGAAAATTTCATTGAAAATTGCGGAGGGGATAAGGTCTGGGAATAGGGATTATGCGAATTACATTAGACTTCTCTCCAGGGGCGCGGGGCTTGAGGATTGGATGGATAAATCGTTAATTATGGATTTTGCTCGCTACCGCCTTAGATTGAGAAAGGAAGTACTCACCTTACTTGAGCTTAGAAGAAATGAGCTTGATTTTCTCCATATCGCCAGAGAGGATAACGATGGTAAAGGAATAACTCCCTATGAGCTTCAGTCAATCTCAGATGAAGCTAAAAGGATGGGATTAACCTTCTCATCCTCTGAGGGCGGCGATGAAGCGGGTATGCTGTTAATTTGCTATGCCGTGGCAAATTACTTAAAGAGACCCATTCAAGAACTAACCTTGGAAATAAAAGACAGAGGAAATTTGCAGAAAACACCTCATTACGAAGGGGCGATACTGGAGCAGACTCTTAAGAGAATGATTCAAATAGCAAAGATTAGCACTAATCCGCCTGCTAGGGTAGGTTCTTTTCTAAACATTATTCTTGACGGAACAATTGAGTGGGGTGATCCTCTATTATCAATAAAGAACGAAATGGAGAGTATTCCATCAATGGATAAATTGCTGAGCGAGATAAAGCCTGCTAAGCGCATTCTAAGGTTTAGCATTGTCGCAAATTTAACCGCTATTAACGGGGTCAACTTCAGACTTGTTGAATGGCTAGCGAGTGAGGAGACTCTACCTCTCTGCGTTGTTCAAAGCGGGACTATCGCCAATCGTATCGGGTATGTCTTTTTTCTTGGGACAGTTTTGCGGTATGGTCTTGAAAGAAAGGTTCCAGAACCAGGGGTTTGGACGAATCTATCTAGAGTAATTATCGCCACGTACTTGGAAGAGGTTGTATTCTGCGGATACTTAAGAACTTGGGCAATGAAGAAGTTTGGGGGAATTGAGCCTGGGGATGCGGGCGTTCAGGCTCTTGCGGAAGTGGAAATGAGTAACTTTTTGAGAGAGTTTGCAAGGATGAAGTTTAACGGCGCGGAGTTTCTTGAGAGAAAAATAGAAATTTTGGATGTGAGGCTGCGTCTTCCATGGGATAGATGGTTTGAGTGTGAGGTAGAGGTTCATGTCCAACCGCGATAGATTGGGACTTAAACGGTGCATGGCGGGCAAGGTGAAAAGTGCTGTAGGTTATCTTTGGTGAGCTGTCAGTGGCTGAAATATATTCAGACATCGTAATCATTGGTGGAGGAATGGCTGGAGTTTGCTCCGCAATTTCTGCGAGAAGACAAAAGGTTTCAGTTGTTCTCGTTGAGCGAGCGAACCTGCTTGGAGGGTGTTCAACTCTTGCTATGGTCCAACCTTGGCAGGGCTTCTTTACCGCTGGTTCAAGGGAAAATCCGTCTGGTAGGCAAATCATATTCGGCATCGCACAAGAGATTGTGAACGAGCTTGTTGAACTTGGAGCATCAGCTGGGCATATTCCTGACCCGATTGGCTTTGCGGGAAGCATCACGCCTATAAACCCCGCAGTGCTTTCTGCGCATTTGGTTCACAAATTGCATAGCGAGGGTGTGACCCTACTATTAGGTGCTAGGTTAATTAAGGTAAAGAGGTGTGGTAGCAGTATAACAAGCGTTTTTTGCGAATGTGGTGAAGTTGAGCGGAAGGAAATCCTAGAAATTCGCGCAAAAGTTTACATAGACGCAAGTGGCGGTTCAGCACTTTTCAGGCTCGCAGGTGAGGAGCTGATAGTTTCTGAGAAGCCTCAAGCCTGGACACACATTTTCACCCTTGCGCCAGTTGACGAGGAGGAGGTAAGAGATTACATTTATAAACATCCAAAAGATTTTGTACTGGCGCCCAACTGGAAGGAGCTTATTTCAGGATTTACCGCGGTTTCAGGTTTTTTCTCTCTTGTTAAAAAGGCTCGTGAGGCTGGGAAGTTTCCCTGCCCAAGGGATAGATTGCTCTTCTTCGGTGGAGCTCACAAAGGTGAAATAACCGTCAATACCACGAGGGTCTTTCCGCCTAAGGGTTACTTTAGAAAATCCGCAAAGGAACAGGAGATAATCTCCGCAAAGCTAAAATCTGAAGGGCTTCTTCAGGTTTATGAACTTACTAAATTTATGAGGGAAAGAGTTCCGGGTTTTAAGCATTCTGAATTGCATCAGCTTGCACCAGAGATTGGAATAAGAGAAAGTTATCGGCTGAGGGGCAGAGCTACTCTGCGGGGGAGGGATGTAATATTCGGGAGAATGCCTAGGGACTGCATCGCACTTGGCGGGTATCCAATTGATATTCACGTATCCGGCTCGTCCGCGCTGAGGACAAACAGAGTGGGAGGTGATGGCATATACGGCATTCCTCTTGGAGCGCTTCTTCCGCGCAACATTGCAAATGCAGTTGCGGCTGGGCGCATTATTTCCGCTGATTCGCAAGCGTTCGCAAGCTCGCGCATCACCGCAACTGTTATGTCGGTGGGTGAATCAGGGGGAAGGATAGCGGTAAAGCTCCTCATGGGCGAAAAACTTGACACTGAGGAAATTCTCGGAGATATTAATCTAGGTGCTTCAAGAGAAAAAGATGGGTAGGATAGGCTAAGGTTCAGCGCGTTCAAAGCCGAGCAGATGAAATCAAAGATAACCTTTGAAAACTAATGTTCAATTGACACTGCTTTTCAGGTAAAGTATATTAGTAGAAGCAGAGCTTAGTAAAGGCAAAAGTTAGTAAAAGTATAAGCGTGGTGAATGCAGGAGCTTAGTAAAAGCGGAAGCTAACAAGAAAGCGGATGGGTGCCCGAGAGGCTAAAGGGGCCAGACTGTAAATCTGGTGCGCTTCGCGCTTCGGTGGTTCGAATCCGCCCCCATCCACCATAAACTTTGCGGGAGTAGCTCAGTGGTAGAGCGCCAGCCTTCCAAGCTGGTTACGCGGGTTCGATTCCCGTCTCCCGCTATGGGATAGATTTCAGTTCTTTGTAGTTGATTTTTTAAGGACTGGGGCGAGGATGCCCGTGATCCAAATAAAGGTACTGGAGGGCGCGAACTCGTATCGCGACGAAAATCTAATATATACCGTACCATTTCCCCCTCTAGATTTTCGCTTTTTTCTCTCATTTCGCTATCTCCCCCAATCCATTGTATGCTAGTATCTAATTTATGAGAGGAAAATCCCAAAAAACAAAAGCGGTTCAGGGAAAGAAGCGAGAGAAGTATCCAAATCTTTCTGGCACTCCGCCCATTTATTTGACAAGCACGTTCGCGTTTGCCAGCGTGGATGAGGGAGCGCGCATTGCCCGCGGTGAAGGTTCTGGCTTTATGTACACTCGACTATCCAATCCAACGATTGATGTCTGGGTTGAAAGGGTGTGCGAACTTGAGGAAGGCGGAGGAGGTTGCGCAACATCTAGTGGTATGTCCGCAATTGCCTCAACAATCCTTCATCTCTGCCATGCGGGCGATAATTTCATCGCTAGCAATATGCTTTACTCTGGAACTTTCCGCTTCTTCAAGGACATTCTACCCAAGTATGGTATTGAGTGCAGATTTTGCGACTTGCATTATCTGGAAAACTTGCAGAGCCTGATTGATGGTGGAACGCGCGCTATTTTCCTTGAATCGCCTGATAATCCACTTCTTCGCGTGTATGATCTTGAAGAGATCGTTAAAGTGGCGCATGAAAAAGCTGTGCCTGTCATTTTTGACAACACATTTATGACCCCCGCGTTGTTCAAGCCCCTGAATTGGGGCGTTGACATTGTCGTTCACTCCGCCACGAAGTATCTCTCGGGTAATGGTTCACTCATTGCGGGCATCATCATCACTAAAGATCCCGCTCTTGCCACCGACATAAAGCATCACACCGTTTACAACTTTGGTGGAATCCTTTCACCGGTGAACGCGTGGATACTCGCGATGAACTTCCAGACGCTTCCAATACGAATGCAGGCTCATTCCGAAAACTCCATGAAGGTCGCTAAATTCTTGGAATCGGATAAGCGCATCGCCTGGATAAATTATCCAGGACTTGACTCCCATCCCGATTCAAAGTTTGCCAAAAAGTACTTTACGGAAGGTTTTTCGGGGATGATTGCCTTTGGTTTGAAGGGAGGAGCGGAAGCCTGCGTGCGCCTGTGCGAAATCGTTGAACTTATCTCCCATCAGGTAAGCCTTGGGGATACGAAGACGCTTATTGTCCACCCATACTCCATTTTCTTTGAAAGCGTAAGCGATGACGAGCGGGCAAAGATGGGCATTACGCCTGATATGCTACGTCTCTCCGTTGGCCTAGAAGATGCCGAAGATATTATTAAGGATTTGGACAGAGCGATGCCCGCAAAGTTCTGAACTGCGGGAGCAAGCCCTCCGCCCCACAAGCCAAGCTCATTGCGAATAGCCATTCCCAATCCGAAGTGCAGTTCAAAAGGATAGGAATTATTCACCGCCTTACTTTCTTCTTCCGATAGCCTAAAGAGAACCACTCGAACCGCCTCTTCCACGGTTTTGGAAAGCTCCTTTTTATTTTCTTTCTTCTTGGGCTAAGGGGTACTTCAAAGGTGTGTCGCCGATGATGTTGAAACCGCGAAAAGTTTACATCAGCGTGAATTTCGATTCACATCATCGTATTAGATTCCGAGCGCGTCCAGTTTCTCCCAGGGTAGATCCAAATCCGCTCTTCCGAAATGCCCATAGCAGGCGGTTTGGCGGTAGATGGGAGCTTTCAATCCAAGCCTTTCAATAATCGCTTTCGGGCGGAAGTCAAATAAGCTCTTGTCCTTCAAAAGAGCGTCAATCTTTTCAAGCGGAACTTTCTCCGTCCCGAAAGTTTCAAAGCTAATCCCCAGAGGCCTTGCGCGTCCAATGGCGTAGGCAACGGAAATTTCCAACATTTCCGCCACACCTGCGGACACTAGATTCTTCGCCACGTATCTCGCATAGTAGCTTCCGCTTCTATCTACCTTGCTCGCATCCTTACCTGAAAAGCTTCCTCCACCGTGACGAGCGTAACCGCCGTAAGTGTCAACGACAATCTTTCGCCCGCTCAACCCTGTGTCCGCAAGTGGTCCTCCCTTCACAAATTTGCCCGATGGATTCACAAGAACGCGATCAGAATCAATTTTTCCCCCCGGGAACCACTCTAGTGGTATCACCTTCTCAATTACTTCTTCAATTATGCTTTCCTTCATCGCGGAAAGCGTTATCGATTCTTTATGCTGGCAGGAGATAAGAACTCGTTCAACCGAAACTGGAATTAGCCCATCAAATTTCATAGTTACTTGCGTCTTCCCGTCAGGACCGAGGAAATCCAGAATGCCTTCCTTGCGGACGAATGCCAGCCTTCTCGCCAATTCATGGGCGAAGAATATTGGAAGTGGCATAAAAGTACCAGGCTGAACGCGTTCACTCTGGGTGCAGGCGTAACCAAACATCATACCCTGATCGCCAGCTCCCTGTGTATCGTATTCATCCATCGCAATTCCAAGTCGGACTTCCTCAGAGGTGAAAACTCCTTCCGCAATGTCACTGCTCTGCTCATCGATGGAGACTAGGACTCCGCATGTTGCACCGTCAAAACCAAATGCGGGTGAGTGGTAGCCAATCTCCTGAAGAGTTTTTCGCGCAACACCGTTCATATCGGAGTAACATTTGGTGGTAACCTCGCCAGTTATTACTATGAGCCCGGTGGTGCAAAGAACCTCCACCGCAACACGAGCGTCATTGTCCTTGGAAAGAATATCGTCCAGTATTGCGTCTGCAATACAGTCGCAGACTTTGTCAGGATGCCCTTCGGTTACCGATTCA
Source organism: Planctomycetales bacterium (assembly GCA_037441675.1). Lineage (GTDB taxonomy): Bacteria > 4484-113 > 4484-113 > 4484-113 > 4484-113 > JBBIRS01. The sequence continues at coordinate 28,256 of JBBIRS010000003.1, forward strand.
CTTGTAAAAAGATTTTCCGCCAATGTTCTTCTCCGCTTGAAAATGATTGAAGCTTTCCAATTTTAGCACGCAGAAGTGCGAAGTGTGACCTTGAACGCGAGAATTTGTCTCGAGAAATTATAGAATTTTTAGTATCCTATGGCGCAAGTGGATTTATGAAAAGTTTCGTTCATGATGGAAATCGCTAATGGCTTTTCACAAACATCTAAGAAAGCCAGGTTAAACCGTTCATGACAAAGATTATCTCATTTCTTAAAGGGACCAACCAAGACTTTTGAGCCCTTTAACCTCCACCTCCACCCCTTGCCAACCGTAAGGCGCTAGCGATTTGTATGCTGAAGATGAATCGCGCTCTCAACCAGGTTTGAGGAAGAGCCATCCTGAAAAGAAACTTAAGCTAAGAGCTTTCGCTCTGCGGGGGTAAAATCGCTAAAGTCTTTGAATTTCGCAACCTTTGCCACTCCTAATTTTCCAAGAAGATCAGCGTCCCGACGCAATTTTCGATAGAAGGGCGGTTCGTTGAGCTGCGCTTTCCATTTACTAGAAGGCTCGCAGGAATAACCTTTGCTTTGGCGATCTCATCTAACGTGAAGCCCGTTTCTATAACCTCCTTAATCTTTTTCAGGGCTTCCTCATCTGGAATTCGCTTGTAGATTTCTGAAGAGTTGTTTATATATTTTGAAGACCGACTGAGTTCACGATAGTAAGGATACTCGCTGTATACTTTCGCCGGGGCTATGGCTGAGATTAAGATGCCTGCTAGGTATATTCAGCAAAAGATGTAGAGCGCTCTTAAATTGGGAGAACCTATACTTGATACTTTCCAATTAAAGTTCATAATCCACCTCTCTAAACTCTCATAAGTAAAACAAACTTGGATTCACTATAACATCAATTTGTTCCCAGTTGTTGCTCAATGAGAAATTACTCTGAAAGAGCAAGGATAAGCTATAATTTGCACGTGCCACCAAAAACTTTACTTTTAGGCGTGGGCAATCCAATTCTCTCAGATGATCAGGCGGGACTTTTAGTTGCTGAGCTAGTGAAGGTTATACTTGAGGGAAAGGGGGAGATGCTTCCTAAGTGGTTATCAATTGAAACTGCTGAGAGAGGTGGCCTTGAATTTACGGAAAGGTTGAGCGGATTTGAAAGAGCAATCATTGTGGACACTCTAAAAACGGATGGTGAGAGGATTGGGCAAACTTATGAGTTAACCGAGGATGATTTTGAAAAAACCGAACATCTCACGAGCTATCACGGAATAAACTTCTTTACCGCAGTTGAACTTGGCAGAAGGCTTGGACTTAAGATGCCTTCAGAGATTAAGGTCTTCGCTATTGAGATTAGCGAGAATCAGATAATTAGCGAGCAGATTCATCCCGAGGTTATGCGAGCGGTAAAAGAGCTTAGCAAAAGGCTGGTTCTGATGTTGCTTAGGGACACTCTCGAGCTAGTGCCAGATTCCCACGAATAAGAGTACGAGGCTAGGAGGAGAATTTACTCTGCTATCAGAAAGTAGCCTTTCATATCTGAGGTGATGGGAGGGGGCGTCTCGGATAACTCGGGAGCTCGTTTGTGGCCATCTTTGAACTCCGGACTTCCGTTTGCCCATTCCTCAAAGGCTTTCTTATTTTCCCAAAGGGTCATAATAATATATGTATCTCCAGATTCTGGCTTAAGGCAGTAAAACTTGATGAAACCTGGGCGCTTATCAACCGCGCGGGCGCGGGTCTTGAACATCTCCTCAAATCTTTCCCTCTTGTCCTCTGGAACTGTAATATGATTCATTGCAAAGTACATTAAAGTCCTCCATAGATTTAACGATTAGCTGGCAATCAATTTTAGCGGTATCTGCGACTGAATGTCAAAATTTCGTGAGGGGCTACACTTAACTATATGGATAGTAATAAAAAAAAATGCAAAGACATTTCAAGCCTAAGGCGCAAAAATTGAACCACGGTTATCCCCTATTGGGAGGGGTGAAGCCTTCAGGATGAACTCGCCCGAGAGGGATGAGAGAACGGCGCGGGTAAGCCCGCCGAATGCGGGCAAGCATACAGGGAATTTCGCTGGCGAAATGAATATCCTAAATCGCTGTGTTATAATCCGCTCGTTCAGCTAATGAGGATTATTATCGTTCTTTTTGTAGTTCCAATCTTGTTGAGCTCAGCAATGTTTGCGCAAGCGCAGGTAGAGGCTCTTCAGCAGATGAAGCTTCCCGGTCCCAAGGATTTCATTGAGGCGGATAGCGCCACATTCACATCCGAGGGCAAGTGGGAGATAGCGGGCAACATCCTTCTTCACCTGGAATCCCTCTTTGAAGGCGCAATCATTGAAGTATCTGCGAGCAAGATGACTTTTGATGAGAAGAATTTGCTGATTGAAGTTCCCAGCGAAGTTGAGGTGAACATCCCAACCTTTGGCGTAAAAATTCTTGGAATTAACCTTATAGTTAACGGTACCGATAAGAGTGGAAGTCTAAAAAAAATATCGGGAGAATTTCTTCTTCCAAAGGAGTTGTTTATTGAGGAAACTGGGTTAGTTGATATGCGGTTTGTCCGCTTCCTTGAAGGCTCCGAGCCAAAACTAAAACTTAGAAATGGCGAACTGGAATTCTTCCTAGGAGAGGATGGAATGCCTAGAATTAGATTTACCGGGGCAGAGTTCTCCTCAAGCGCTTCGGATAAACCTGATTTTCTTTTGAAAGTCAAGGAGCTTCTATACGTTCCAAATCGTTCAGTTTCATTTAGGAACTTGAGGATAACCGCGTCTGGGCTTACTATTCTTTACATTCCCAGACTCAAGAGGCGAGCTAAAGAAGGTTTTGGTCTTCTAGGAGATAGTAGCATTTTGCCCGGAAGTGACGTTGAAGATGGTTTCTACGTTCTCTTTTCAAATTTTATTGATAAGGGAAATTTCCACGCGGATGTGTACAACAAGTATTTTTTAGAACGAGGAGTTTGGTCTGAAGGGTTCTTCTACTATGAGCCTAACGATGACACTAGAATCGGCTTTTCCGTAGGAAGATCAAGAAAGAAGGATAAATTTATAAGAACAGTTGGAGAGGGCAAGGAGTTTGATTTTTTCTTCAGGGGGAAATTGCAGGGACCAATCCCGCAAGTTAGCTCCACCAATTTTGGCATAAATTTCGGTAGAATCAAGCAGGACAATCCAAAGGTCGCGAGCACTCGCGGTTACATATTTGGAGAGCTGACTTCTAAACCCATCGTAATTGGGAAAAAGTCCAGGGCGATTGTAGCCTCTTCAGCACACTACTACAAATACGATTACGGGGATATGGATTTTCTAGCATTAAGGCATAGAGTGAAAGTCGCAAATGAAACAGCTTATGGGCTTGACTTTTTTGAGTTTATCCATTCTGACAAATTCGGCTCTTCACCCTTTAGGTTTGAGGATGCCTTTCCCGAAAATCAACTACTTTTTCAGAAGAATATAGCTCCAGCGCCAAGGTTCACCGCAAGAATATTCGGCAATTATAACTATGACCTTCAGCGTTTTGACAACTTAGCTTTAGGAGTTGCCAGAGAATTTGATAGTTATTACGGTGGCTTGTATTACGATTTCGCCCGTGGGAGCATTGGCTTTGAAACAGCGCTGAAGTTCTAAGATTTCTCTTGGCAGTCTGAAGATACGGCGGGGGTCCATCAATATGTAGGGCGCGAACTCGCATCGCGCTGGGAGTATCGGGGAAGGACCTGTGCCCCGCCAAGATGAATGGAATGACCGCGACCCACAGGCGGTCGCTCTACAGATTGATTGAGGGCACGCCTGGGGACGGGCGTGATCCAAATTTTTGTGCAAGCTCGCCGACCTACAGGGGGTAAGCTCACTGCCCTACAGCGGCGAAATTTTTTATCACAAAATACACAAATTCCCAGAATGACGCTTCTTCATCCTTGCCCATCCTCCTCGTCCCTAAGACCATATTTTTAACAAATGCGAACGTCTCTGCCAAATCGCCATCCGGTTTCCCAAGCCTTCCCTCTATCGCAGAGAGAAACGCGCAGATCTCTAGCGGATATAACTTATGCCCCTCTGAATTGAGAAAGGAGTTATCATAACGCGGGAATTTAACCAAAATCCCCTCACCTAGGTTTACACTCTTTGATAGTGAAACCAAGAAATTCTGCCAATCGCTCGCATTCCATTTTTCAGAAACCGAGTATATCCCTTTGCAGCTTTCAGAGAACGTCATTGGTGGTTTGAAATCAGTGGGCTTGGGCATCATGAGCGTCGGATTCATTTTCTTTGAAAGCTTGCCTCTTATTTCCCGCTCAAGAGATGAAAGTTCAAATATCCTGGCGGTAAGAACTTTTGCTTCCTCAGTCTTGTCAGTGTAATCTACGTATGCTTTGAAGAAGGCTAGAAAGCTCGCCATATCCTTCAAATTTTCATTGGTAAGAATTACCTTGCCCTCAGCAAGCTTCACGAGGAAGCTCTCAATTTCAACATTCTGGCCAAAACTTACCGCTTTCGAAAGCAGGTATAAAAGTTCCCCCCTTAATTTCGCAAGCTCAAGTGAAACCCTTCTAACATCATTAGTAAGCTCATCCTTTTCCTTTTGAGCTCTCTCTAAGGCATCTTGCAAAACCTTCTGAGGAGAATTTGAAATTAGATTATCTGATAGCTGATGCATTGTGTTCGCCTGAAGATTCAAGAGAATTGCCAGCTCTAGGCGGGCAAGCTCGTAATTCCGCTCCTGCTCACTTTGCCTCATAATGTTGAAAGTTAAAGCCCTCTTTCTCTCTCCTATGTCTAAGATAAGCTTTGATATTTCCAGTAGTGGCTGAGCAAACTCAAGATTTTCGCTTTGCGCGGAGAGTGTGTGTCCACCAACTGCTCCATTTCCAAAATTATTAAGTAAAGTCCGCAGTTTCAGCTTTTTTTGAGAAACTTCATATTGCAACTGTGTTACGGAATTTTGAATACTATTTCTCTCTAAGTTCGCTTGTCTAACTCTTTGTAAGTTCTCTTCCTTCAGCTTTGAGAATGGCTTAGCAGAAAACACTTCCAGCACAAGAGTTGGCGTTCCAGGGCTTATGAATAAGACCCTTCTCGGCTCAAGCGTATAAATAGTTCTTCTAGCATCAAATTTAAAATCTCGCGGGAAAACGTAAATGTTTTTATCACCGCCGATTTCTGATAGGTCAAGGGTAATAGGAGCGTCTGCAGAAACCCTAAAGTAAAGAAAGCCTCCTTCCGCTTCTAATAAATTTGGTTTCAAGAGAAAAATGAAGAAAATCGCGAGAAGAAGTGGAAGTTTCTTATTACCCGCAATTTCAGTCTGAAGCATCAGCTTTCAAACCTCCACACCCTTGAAGGACGAAACTACCACCTCATTTATTCTAACATTGGTAAACTCTCCAGGATTTTTTCTTGTTGATGGAATTTCCACCGGTTTATTAAAGGCAGTCCGCGCAATTGAGAACTTATCCCGTTTAACCTCAACAATGGCGGGAAGCACTTTCCCGATGTATTTAGCGTTAACCTCTTGTGAAATTTCCCGTTGGAGAAGTATAAGCTCGTTCAGCCAGACTTTCTTCTCAAGCCTACTTTGCGGGTCGCTATACCTGGCCGCTAGCGTTCCCTTCCTTGGGGAAAAAGCAAACATAAATGCGTCATTAAAACGAACTTCCTTGGCGAGCTTCAGCGTCTCTTCAAACTCTTCTCTAGTTTCTCCTGGAAAGCCAACGATAATATCCGTGGTGAGGAACAAATCGTCCCGTGCCTTTCTCGCCTTCTCCACCTTCTCTAAATACTCCTTAACGGTATACTTCCTCCTCATCAGAGCCAAAATCCTCTCTGAACCCGCCTGCACTGGTAGGTGCAAAATGGGCGTTATGCGCGGGTTTGCCACAACTTTACTGATAATCTCATCATTCAAGTCGTATGGATGGGACGTAAGATAGGACAACCACGGCACGTCCGTCTGCATTAAAACAGCGTCAATCAAATCAACGAAGTTGGGGTCAAAGTTATAGTCGCTTCCATATGAAAGAATGTTCTGCCCAAGAAGAGTCACATCGTTAAAGCCGGCGGATCTAAAAAACTTGACTTGCTTCACAACTTCTCTTATCGGCACGCTAGTTTCCCGTCCACGAACTCTTGGAACGATGCAAAAACTGCAAACGTGGTTGCATCCCCTTAAGACGGTCACGAGCGCGCTGTGGCGCGTCTCCATCAAAGATGGAAACTCCTCCGTTGGGCTTGTCTCTCCGCTTGATGCTTCCGTGCAACTCTCTAGCGCGCCTTTTCTTTCCCCATCTACAAGAACAGTCATCTCAAATCCACCCTTGACTTGCGGAAATGTAAAAACATTCTCTAACTCAGATAGGACAATAGTAGGTTCGCTAGTCTTCACGAGCAGGTCCACATATGGAAACTTCTTCTCCACCAAATCTCCACTCTTTGGAACAAGGCAACCAAAGACTACAATCTTAGGTTCAATTGAATTTCGAGCGATACCGCCATCCACAGCACTCAACGCGCCATGCACCTTTGGTTCATCCACCTTAAGCTTCGCGCTGAGCTCGCCTTTTTGCTTCAGCGGCTTAAGCGCGCCTATGAAAGAAAATGCTTTATCCTCAGCTTTTTCACGGACAACGCAGGTATTGACAAGGATTAAGTCAGCAAGATTAACATCGGTAACCTGCACGCCACCACGTGCCACGAGCTGGCGAGCTATCTCGTCATCATCCGCCACGTTCATCTGGCAACCAAAGGTTTTTGTCGCAAACGTGAACATCAATCTCAATTATATTATTACCTGAAATCCATTCTCCTAAGCTCAAGCTTACATCTAGGAAGGGAAAATAGCGAAAGCGGAAAAATTTATTTCTCGCTAGCTTCTGATACAATCAAAATTTGATGGAAGAGAAGATAACCTTTGAGCTAAGGGATATACCGAGTGTCGCATCGCTCATTGAAGAGGAGAAGATAAAAAGTATTGCACAGGGGAAAATCCCGCTTGCCACAGTGAAAAATGAGATTAAGTCTGCGCTTGAGGAGCTTAGGAGAAAAAGAGTTTCCGAAGGTACAAAGGGCGCGAAGAGGCTAAGCAAAGCTTTGCTTTACGAATTAGCATGCAGGCAAGTTGTAGAGAGGATAAATAAGCTTTCAAGAAGTATGACAATGCGAGTCATCAATGGAACTGGCATCCTGGTTCATACGAATCTTGGGCGCTCGCCATTTTCTCAAGATCTTTGGAATGAAGCGGGGAAGAGGCTCTGCGGATACCTAAACTTGGAGTATGATTTAACCCTGGGTGAACGCTCAAGGCGTGGGCGATTCTCTGAAAGGCTACTAAAGGATTTAACGGGCGCGGAAGGAGCTCTCATTGTGAACAACTGCGCAGGCGCTCTATTTCTCATTTTAAGAGCACTTTGTCACAAAAAGGAGGTAATTGTTTCACGTGGAGAGCTGGTTCAAATTGGAGGCGGATTTAGGATACCTGAAATTATAAGTACTGCAGGCGCGAAAATTTGTGAAGTCGGCACCACTAATCAAACTACCCTTCAGGATTATCAAAATGCAATCTCCGAAAAATCCTCCGCAATTTGCAAGGTTCATAAGAGTAACTTCCAGCAGGTAGGCTTCGTCCAAGAGGTTCAGACCGCAGAACTTATCTTTCTTGCCAAGAAGCACAACCTTATACTAGTTGAAGATATTGGTTCTGCGACTGTTATTCCCGAAAATGAAGCCAACAAGCTTGGGCTTAATCATCCATCTTTATCGATTAGGCTTGGCGCCGACCTCATCACATTCTCCGCGGACAAGATACTAGGGCTTTGCCAGGGAGGGATAATTCTTGGCAGGGCTGATTTGATTGAGCGCTTGCGAAAGTCGCCTATCTACCGAACCATTCGCCCTGATAGAACCATCTTAACGCTTCTCGAGGAGGGGCTGAAGCTTATCGCGGATGGGAATTGGAAAAAGATTGTCTTTTACTCCTTGATAACTCAAGATATCAAAAACCTGAAAGCACGGGCGGATGCGCTATGCAAGCGCCTTTTTGATAATGGCGTGATGGCTAAAGCGGTCGCTACCACTTCTGAGATTGGCGGTGGAATTGCCGGAAAAGAAATTCCCTCCTACGCTGTGCAAATATCTAGAGCTTCCCTTGGTAGCGGTGAAAAGCTCAAGAAGCTTGCAGGGCTTTTGCGAGATTTTGAGCCACCCGTCATTGCGAAATTGGCACAGGGCGCGCTTATCCTAGACCTGAGAACCGTTTTTGAAAACGAGGAAAAGGACCTTGTCCGCGCATTGACTACCTGTGTCAGTAGGCTAGCTAATCGCTAGGGAAAGAGCATCAATCCTGCAAAGGGAAATGATGAATGGATAAAGTTTAGCGGGAACGGGTAGAGCCTACTTTCTTTTCTTTTTGGCAGCGGGAAAGAGAACAATTAAGAAAACCGCAGATGATAATAATGACGCAAGAGACGCAATACCAGCAGGCTCTGTTAGTAAGTCTGGGGAGAAGTAATCAATCAGGGCAAAAACGCCAGCATTAAGTATTAGGGCTACAATAAGTCCAATTATCCACTTTATAAAAAACATTCGCACCTCCAAGAGTTATTCAATTATACACGTTGACAAAGAATGCTGAGGTTAATTTAACTTGCTTTTTCCTACACAACGCTGAGCTCAAGTGCTTTCAATTCTCTAGCCCAGCGCGTCCCCGCCGTGGGTAATGCCACGGGAGAGGACGCCCGTGATTCAAATAGAGGTACTGTAGAGCGCGAGCTCGTATCGCGCCGAAACTGTAGGGCGTTGACCTGTGCGAAGCCAAGATGAATGTAATGACGGCGACCCACAGTTGGTAGCCCTACAGGTTAATGTGGGTCAATTGATCTTACTCACGCTCCCCTTGACGTTTCGCTTCATTCTTTCCAGCGCCAACACCAATCCCGTAATATCCGCAGGGCGGATTCCGGGAATACGAGTCGCCTGCGCAACAGTCCTTGGCCTAACCCGCGCAAGCTTCTCCCTACCTTCCAGGCTTATTGCAGTTATCCCCTCGTATTCAAGCCAGTCGGGTATTCTCATATCTTCATACTTCCTCACCTTCTCAATCTCCTGCATCTGCCGAGCTATGTATCCCTCGTATCGCTTCTCCGTGTAGATGTGTCTTAAAGCCTGCCGATTTAACGCATCTTGGTTGACTTCGCCATCTGCTTCGCCCTCTTCTACCATAGCCAGCTCGCCATTCAACCTCTTTTCAACCTCAGTGGTAAAATCATCCTCTCTTACCCTTGGAAATTTCGGTAGTTCTGAAAGGGGAACGCATTCCTTTAATTGGATTTCTCCGATTGAACATCCCGCAGGAACCTTCGTGCGTCCAGCAAACTCCGTGAAGATTAGAAGTCTCTTTCTTAGAGCGCGCAGTACTCTGAACTTTTCCTCCGGCAGAAGTCCCCATTCATAGGCGATTTCTCCAAGTCGCAGAGCCACATTATCATGCCTGAGTAATAGCCGATACTCGCAGGTTGAGGTAAACATCCTGTAAGGCTCTTCCGTTCCGCGTGTCACCAGGTCGTCAATTAACACGCCGATATAGGAATTAGTCCTGTCAAGAGGCAGAGGAGGTTTTCCTAGAAGAGAAAGTCCGGCGGATGCACCTGCCACCAGTCCCTGCGCACCTGCCTCCTCGTATCCAGTCGTCCCGTTTATCTGTCCCGCGAAGTATAGCCCCTTTACTTTCTTCGTTTCTAAAGTTCTATGCAGGTTGACGGGATTGTGAAAGTCATACTCAACAGCGTATCCGGGACGGATTATCATCGCTCTCTCTAGCCCAGGCACGCGCCTAACCATCTCAAACTGCACCATCAACGGAAGAGATGTGGACAAGCCTTGGATGTAAACTAGCCTCGTCGTCTGGCCATCAGGTTCAAGGAAAATTGGATGAGTTAACTTTCCCGGAAACTTCTTGACCTTATCCTCAATGGAGGGGCAGTAGCGAGGACCTCTGCCTACAATCTGCCCCGAGTAAAGCGCGGATTTGTCAATGTTCGCCTCAATTACTTTGATTGTTTCCTCTGTTGTGAAAGTCTGCCATACGGGAAGAAGTCTTGGCGGTATCTCCGAGAGACAGTAATTTCTAAAGGTTTCCCTGCGCCATTCGGAAATTTGCGGAGAGAGCGCAGTGTAATCCAAGGTGAATTTATCAAGCCTGGGACTAGTACCAGTCTTCAGGCGTCCAAACTCAAAGCCAATTTTCTCAAGGGAGTTGCCAAGCTCAACGCTTGCCCTCTCGCCCCATCTGCCACCGGAGTACCTGTTCTCCCCGATGAAAAGTTTTCCCCGTAAGAATGTTCCCGGCGCTATGATAACCCTTGGCGCATTTAGGATTCTGCCATCGGAAAGTGCTACTCCCTTGACCCTAAACTCGTATCCTTGCGATAAATCATCCTCCGACCAGAGTTTTTCTGTCAGCACATCCACCACTTCGCCTTCCAAAAGAGTAATGTTGGGGGTGCTCTCAAGAGTCTTGCGCATAACTTCGGAGTAACGTTGTCTATCCGATTGAGCGCGAAGAGTCTGGACTGCAGGACCTTTGCCCGTGTTTAGCATACGGATATTCACGTAAGTCTTATCGGTAATTTCACCCATCAATCCCCCGAGCGCGTCAATCTCTCTGGTGAGATGCCCCTTGGCAGGTCCACCAATGGAGGGATTACAGCTCATTTTCGCGATTGTATCTAGGCTTAACGTGACAAGCGCAGTCTTTAGCTTTAGGCGTGCGGAAGCGTACGCAGCTTCACATCCCGCATGCCCACCGCCAACTACAATCACATCAAAGATGTTCATATCAGTAGTTTACTACATAAATAGCAAATACTGATAAACCTCTGAAAGAGATGTGGACACCACCATTTACTACCCTAGCTTACAATCTTTTCAAACACTCGTTCATTGAAGAAGAATAATTTTATTAAATGAAATTTCTTGTAGGGCGCGAACTCGTATCGCGCCAAGATGAAAGAAATAACGGAGACCCATAGGAGCTCGCCCTACAGGTTTAGTTGGGAGGTGGACAAGTTTTAGCTTCACTTTGGGAGTTCGAAGAGCCTCAAGTGTGATTTATCGTAGTATCTAACCGCCAAGTATTTTTCACCAGGACTGACTTTATAACTGTCAACGCCTAGCATTACCATAAACTCTTGTCCATAATCGCTCCAGGAATCGCCAAATCGTGAAGGGGATGAGCCTTCAGCTTCTCTGCTATCCTCGGATTTATTTTCGGAGGTTGCACCCTCCTTTGCATCAACAATTGAACCTGCTCTCTTCTTGAGGAAAAGAAAAACACTATTATCCGGCAGGCTCACTTTCAGTGCGTAGGGTAGACGGTAGAAGGAGCGCAGGAAGAGAAGGTAATTTCCCTCTGGCGATAGGTAGGGGTTAAAATCAAAACCTCTGGTTTGGCTATCTAGAAGCACCTGAAAATTACTGCTCGGAGCGGAAGAGCTTAACGAAACCGAAGACTCAAATAAGCCACCATTCGCTGATGCTACTTTACTCGCGGATAGAAGGATTATCTTAGTTATCAGCCTTTCCCGTTTGCCCTCCTCGGGCATCTGCGGAATGGGCAGTGTTTCAGGATTAACCAAAAACCCCGGAAATATTTCCCCCTCTTCTTTTTTGGGATTCACTATCGCCATAAGAATTTCCCCCTTCTCCGTGACTTGAACCCCTCTAAATTGATACGCTTCAAATATTTTCTTTAGCTCGATTGTTTCAAGGTCTAGAGAAAGCAGGAACTCATGTCTCGGATAATCTCCCATATAGCTTCTGCTGACGATTATTAACGCATTGTGGTAATTGTCGTAGGTCAAGCTTTCAATAAGATCAACGCTACTTTTTCTTGTTAGTCCCATAAAAGAGCCGGTTTCAAGGCTAAGTCTTCCGAGGCTAATTTCATTTTCGGGGGATAAAAATTCTCTAGCGGAAACATAGATGTACTTGTCCGTGCTGTCCCAAGCATGTAAGCCAATAACAAAGTCATCCGGCATTTTAGAAAATGAAACTTGAATGGGGACTTTCTTTCCCAGATCAACCACCCTCAGGAAGGAGGATTCTAAGGGGTGATTGGGAGCACCGTAAAAAGCCACGAACCTTCGGTTTGGGGAGAGAGAGACTCTTATGTTTTCTGGCTGTGCTTTTGAGCCTAAAATGGAGTAAAGTTCAGTCGCTGATATTAATTTTCTTCGCTCGTAAGTGTCTATCTTGTGAAGCCAAAGTATCGCCCCATGGGGATTAACCGCATAAAGAACAAGCTCATTTACATCCCACCAATCGTAATCCTCAATCCAGCTTCCATCGGTTAAGAAAACTTTGTAAGGTTCTTTTACCTCCGAAGCTATGGCGACAAAATTCCGCGTATTAACGGGTAAGAGGAATAGAGAAGAAAAGATGATGATGGAATGGATGAGAATTGCATCTAACTTAACATATCCTAAAATCGCGAAATAATTAGCTTTGAAATGAGATTTGAACATATCTTAGTTTCATATTAACAGATATTGGTTAATCTCCAAAAATGATAGGGTGAAAATTCAGTTGACATACATAAGAATTATTAAATAAAATAATAATTTAATAAAAAAGAACTATGGCACTTCCAAAGTATAAAACTAGAAGGAGTAGGACACGTTCCCGCCGAGCCCACGCATTTTACCACACATTGAAGAGTATAGAAATGGTGAGATGCCCAAGGTGCCATTCCTATAAGCCTTCTCATTTCGCCTGCCCATCTTGCGGGTATTATGGCGGTGAAATTATCTTTAAGCCCAAGATTAAGGAAGAACTTGAGGAAGGTGCATAAATACTATCGTTTAGGAGGAATAAATGTCATCCTTTGAAGAAGTAAGAGCGCTTATTGCTGAAAAACTGAGCCTTGATGCATCCTCTATTTCGGCTGAATCTAGCTTTATTGAGGATTTGAACGCAGATTCCCTAGACCTGGCGGACTTGATGATGGCGGTTGAGGATAAGTTTGGCGTTACCTTTGGTGATACTGATACTGAAAAATTAAAAACCGTAGGCGACTTAGTTAACATTCTTGAAGAAAAGAAAAAGGGCTAATAACCCGTATTTTTTGGTTTTAGCCCTGCTTAGTTTAATGTGGGAAGGCCTCCGCAATCTTGGAACCTTCCACGAGGAGAGATTTTGCATACTTCCTTTGGGATTAGGCTTTTCTGGCGCCATCCATCAGTATTCTATACACAGAAAATGGGTGCGCTTTATCGCGGATGGCTCTTTTATGTCATCTTGGGATTTTCTCTAGCCATCTTTTACCTACTTATCTTTAGCTCATTGCTAGCTTCATCCATAGCCTTTGGCGAGGAAGCGATACCGATAAAGGGTAGAGGCGAATCAGGAAAAAATAAGGATTGGGCAGGGGATACTCAAGATAAAAGCGAAGGCTTAATCCAATCGGAAGTTAAGAAGCTCTCAAGCGCTCCCTTTAATGGAGGCGTCATCACTGATATCACATCAAGTGGAGATGGCTCGGTTTTTCTAATTGCGCATATGCCTGAAGGGTATTCCATTTACAAGTTCAACTCTGATGAAAATTCCTACACTAAATTTATTTCCTCGGGCTACTTAGAGAAAGTTCTGCCAAGCGGGATTAATCCAAATGAAGTATTCATCAAGGCGAACAGAGAGGGTAATTTATTGGCATTACTTGCGCTGAATCCTCCAATCCTCCTCCTGCTGGATTTTTCGGAGTGGCCAAAGTTAAAGCGATTTCAGGTTAAACTTCCGCCCGCTTTTGTGCCAGGGAAAGTTGTTTTCCTTGGTGCTGCGAAGATTGTTGTAAGCTCTCGCGGATTCTCCGCGAAAGTTATAAACTACCCACTTCTTCTTATAGATATAGCAAAAGCTCAGGTTAAACCGATAAAGCTCAATGCGCCCTTTGCGGTTATCAGGGATTTTATAGCGGTGGGAGATGATAAACTTATTGTCGTTGGCTATTTCAAGCCATTTAGCGCCATTTCCTCACTGGAGATTGGCGAGTTTTCTATAGAAAGTGGAGATTTAGAGCTATGGAGAGAGTTCAACCCACAGCGAGTTGCTTCCAAAAATGGCAGGATCGCGCTTATTAGTCAGCTTGAGGGGATTGATTCAACACCAGAAGGAGATTCAGCTGTGTCAGTGTATGAGCTTCTGCTCCTTACCAAGGATGGCAATAGGTATCCAGGTAGCCTTAAAGTTTCGATTTATGGGAAGCCAGGATGGTTGGGTTTATGCGATGCGCCTTTCAAAGTCCTTTTGATAAGCGAAGATTCTGAGAGAAATTTAAGCCTCTGGATAATAGATACTTCCCTCCGTGAGAAAATTTTGGTGGCGAGAGATGTCAATAAGGTTGAGGTGATAAGCGAGGAGAAAATAGTTGTCCTGCCTAGAGGAGAGAATCAACTTGACATCTATTGGATATCACCGTAAAAGTAGGTTGGATCGTAGTTGAGAGGTTTTTCTTTGGAGAGAATTTGAGCTTCAAGCACTTTTCCAAGAAGGCAGGAGTGATCTCCAGCTGGGAAAGTAGCCTGGAGCTTACAATCAATGAAGCCAATGATGCCTTCCTCTAAAACTGGAGCGCCACTTTGGACAGTGCGCCACTTTAGCCCTTGAAATTTATCACTCTCGCGCCCACTGACTGAACCCATTTTTTTCGCAAGCTCTAGGCCATCCTTTCCGACGACGTTCAAGCAGAAAGCGCCGCTATTTATGAGTAGCTCGTAGGTAAATCGCTTTGGGTGAACAAAAACCGCAATCATAGGTGGACGGAATGACGCCCTTGCAACCCAAACTACTGTGCATCCGTTGGCACGCTTTCCGTATGAGCTTGTGAGAATATAAACCTGCTGGCTTAGCCTTTCCAGGGCTTCTAAAATGCTGTTATCCCTCTCTTTTTTTCGTGGCAAATCCTTCTCCTTCGGGGCTAATCTCCTTGGTGTGGATTTTTAAATTCTACAAAGAGTATTTGAGAATGTCAATCCTCTAACTTGATGATAAGATGAGAATAAATCTCAGCATATTTCGCTTTAGAGTAATTATTGTGCCATGATGATATAATCCTAAGAGGAGATATTCAATGGGCATAACTCACACAGTTTCTTTGCCAACAACGCGTGGCGTTTCAGAAAAATTTGAAATATTTCACAGCTTCACCATTGAGGAACTAGAGAAGTGCGCTCAAGAAGAAAGAGTGAGCGTGGATTTTCTGCTTGACGGGCTTAATCGTGGGACCATAATTATTCCACGCAACAAGAATCATAGGAGCGTCCGCCCGACCGCTATAGGATACGGGGTTAGAACGAAGGTCAACGCTAACATTGGAACTTCCGCGTTTTTGAAGGATGTGAAGGAGGAGCTTCACAAGCTTGACGTTGCGGTCAGGGCAGGAGCGGATACCGCAATGGACTTATCCACCGGCGGAGACCTTAAGGCAATCAGGCAGGAGATCCTTGATGCTAGCCCAATCCCGATAGGCACAGTTCCAGTTTACGAAGTAGGCAGAAGGATGATTGGCAAGCCGGGTGGCTTTATAAAAGCGCCTGTTTCCCTTTTCTTTGAGGTTGTGGAGGAGCAGGCTGAACAGGGTGTTGACTATTTCACCATTCATGCGGGAGTGACTCAGGACAATCTTAAAGTTGTTGAGAGCGTTTCTAGAATTACGGGAATTGTCTCAAGGGGTGGCGGTATGATGGGCGCTTGGATGAGGGCAAATAGGCGCGAGAATCCTTTCTACGAGTTCTTTGATGAACTTACCGATATCTTAGCGAAGTGTTGCGTTACCTACTCCCTGGGCGATGGACTAAGACCGGGCAGTATTCATGATGCGAGCGATGCTGTCCAGTTTTCGGAGCTTTTTGTACTGGGCGATTTGACTAAACGGGCATGGCAGAAAGGTGTGCAGGTAATGATAGAAGGTCCAGGACACATTCCACTGAACCAGATTGAGATGAACGTGAAGATTCAGAAGAAAGTTTGCCATAACGCGCCGTTTTACGTGCTAGGACCACTGGTTACTGATATCGCGCCGGGTTACGATCACATAACAGGAGCAATGGGGGGGCTTATCGCTGGAGCAGCTGGGGCAGATCTTTTATGTTACGTGACACCTGCGGAACATCTTGCCCTACCGGATGCGAGAGATGTTCATGAGGGTGTTATCGCTTTCAAGATTGCTGCTCACGCGGCAGATATCGCTAAGGGCATACCTGGCGCAATGGAATGGGACAACGAACTTTCCCGCGCTAGAAAAGAGTTTCGCTGGGAAGACCAAATTAGGCTTGCGCTTGACCCAGTGCGCGCTCGGCAGTATCGTGAGAGGGATAAGGTCGCGCTAACCTATGAGGGTTGCACTATGTGCGGGGAGTTCTGCCCAATGCGCGAGGATGAAAAATCTCGGAAGAGATTGCTTGAGGAGCCTCTGCCAGAAGAGTTGGAAGCGGAGGAAGCTTATTACCTTTAGGGGATTTGATAATTCGCCTACTTTGAATTAAGCTTTGTAAGACAGTGGAGTGTGAGAGAGGATTTGACGTTCTAATAATAGGAGCGGGACCTGCGGGGGCTTCTGCTCTAGCTAACCTTTTGCCAGGCATTTCAGTCGCAATCGTTGACTTGGACGACAAGTTAAATCCCAAAGGCAAAGCAAAGCTATGCGGGGGGCTTCTCACCAAATTGGCTCAGTCTTTAATAGATGAAATTCCTCAGGATGTACGAACAGAGCCTTTTAAGACTAAAATTGAATATCACGATATCAACCTGAACCGCTTCTTAAGCTTCCCTGTTCCCTACGCGAACTGCGACAGGGGGTTGTTTGACAGCTGGTTACTTAAAGGGGCTCTTAGAAAGAAGGATGGGGATGTGCTTTATCTTTCTAACACGAAGCTGATTGGGCTTGATTTTCTGTCAGAGGGTTTTCGCCTGGCGCTTCAATCTGTTCAGGATGGAAAACCCTTGAATATTACCGCGAGGTACTTGATTGACGCAAGCGGTTGGAGGCAGGTCTTGAGAAGGCTTCTGGGAAAACCACTTGCTCCGACATATAACGCGATACAAATTACCTACGCCTTGAAGTCTATGCCTTATCAGAATTACATCGCCATCTTTGATACGGTAAGCACGCCCTTTTTCGCATGGTGGATACCAAAGACTTTCACAAAAGAAGAGAGGGAAGATGCATCATTTTCCAAGTTTCACCTGGCGGAGATTGGCTCAGCATTTCCGAAAAGCATCAAGGGAAAGGCGGATGATTTGCTTAGAACTTTCGTTCTTCACTTAAGGAAGAGAGGAATTGAAATTGGAGAAAAGATTGAGGTTCGCGGATGCCCGCTGACTCGCATAAGAAGCATAACTGACATTTGGCTAGGTGAGGGAAATATTCTTGCGGTTGGAGAGGCGGGCGGGCTAGTATCGCCTAGCAGTGGCGATGGCATAAGTTATGCCCTTGCTTCGGGAAGAGCGGTTGGTATTGCCATAAGCGCTAAGTTAAATGGAGGAAAACAGAACACCCATTGCGCTTATAACAGGGGTAGCCTATCAGTAAGTTCGCCGATACTATCTTCTTATAGGAGGATGCTTCTTCCTCAAATTTTTGAGCTACGGCTGAACATATTGAAAGCAAGGCTTTTCGCAAAGCCATCAACACGAGCTATGCTTAGCACTTTCTACAAGACTTTTTTCTTTCATAAAGTTAGGAGCATTAAAGCTTGAATACTTCGCTCTAGTAACTTATAATGGTATTGGAAACGGGATGGCAGGTTTTGCAAAATTCCTCTCCACACTATTATTCCTATTCACTGGGCATATAACCAGCATGGCTGACTTCAAATACGCAATAACAACTGGACTTGATCCCAAAGTACCAGCTCAGGATCGCTTCACCCTTGCGCTTAAAGAGGAGAAGGGAGAACTTATCAGCGAAGATAGACCCGAGCTTGTAGTTCCACTTTACAAGGTGATTTTACGGGATAAGTTCGGCTTGAGAATGGATGACGTCTTTTACTTCAGCAAGGACAAAAAAAGAATAGACACATGCTTGAAAAAAATATCCGAGGAACTGCAAACGAGAACTGTTGCGCAGTTTACGGAGATGTGGATATCCAATCGGAACTTGGACTTCCTCACAGGCGTTGAGGAACGAATGGAATTTTCGGAGGGCTAGTTAAATGGATTTAACCCGCCTAATGAAGAAGCACCTTCTTCAGGTGCAACCATACGTTGCCGGTAGACCAATCAGAGAGGAGAAAAACGTCCTCAAGCTAGCTAGCAATGAGAATCTACTTGGCGTGCCTGAAAGCGTAAAAAGAAAAATTCAGGAAATTGCCAGTAACCTTAACCTTTACCCTGATGATGGCTCTTACTTTTTAAAGAAGAAGCTGGCGGAGTATTACAAAATTGATGAGGATTACATTTTTCCCACATCTGGCGCGGTGGAAGCTATTTACTATGTAGCGCAGGTCTTTCTTGATGAGGGCGATGAGACGATTATGAGCAAGCCAGGATTTCCCATTTTCAATATCGTTGGAAAAATTCAGAACGCAGTGTGCATTTTTGTTGATGTGGATAGGAACTTTGTCGCTGATGTTGACGAGATGGTGAAGCGGGTGAACGATAAGACGAAGGTTGTTTGGCTTGACAACCCGAACAACCCTTGCGGAACTATCGTGGAGAGGGATGGCGTGCTTAAGCTTTTAGACGCAATTAACGGAAGATGCATCCTCGTTTACGATGAAGCGTATGTGGACTTCGTGGAGCCTGACGCGGATTACATTAACGGCTTGGAGCTAATAAAGGAGCATGAAAACGTAATTGTTATGCGAACCTACTCAAAAATCTTCGGGATGGCGGGAATACGGTCTGGAACTATAATTGCCCATCCGGATATTGTCTCCATCCTAAGCAAGGTGAGAATTCCCTTTAACGTAAATAGCGTTGCACAAGCCTGCCTCATGGCGGCAATGGAAGAGGATGAGTTTTATAGGAGGAGCGTTGAGACAAACGCCAAGATGCGCAGTTTAGTTAGCGCACTTTTGAATGAGTACGGCTTTTACTATGTGCCAAGCCATACAAATTTCGTGCTAGTTGATACTGGCGTTGATTGCGTCCTCTTGGCGGAGGAGATGGGGAAGGATGGAGTGTTTGTTAGACCGATGAAAGGCGTCGGATTACCAAAATTTATTCGGGTTAGCTTTCCCGCGAAGGAAGAAGATTGCCTTCGCTTTATTGAAAGCTTGAATAGAAGCGTCCAAAAGTTGAGGGCGCAAAGTTAAAAGCTTCCCATTTCCGAAAAATTTTCTCATATCTTTATCTTAGCCATTTGCGAACTTTCATCGTCATAGAAAGTTCCACTAAAATTTTTTGATGATTAACTCAAGCATCCTTACTCTGCCTTGCGCTGGGCTGTTTTGGAGATAAAGCTAGTGTTTCAAGGGGGGCAGGAAACATATGCATCAACGGTGAGACTTCTGCGACATGGCTGGCTAATATTCCTAATCGGGAGGGAAGAGAGTCTGCGCTAAGCGGATGAACTCCTCTTTGGTGAGAGTATCACCACGTCTATCGGGAAGAATATCAGCGTGGGCTAAAACACGCAGGAGTTCAGTTCTCTTGATATGAGGGAAGGTTGCGAGAAGCGCATTCACTATCGTTTTTCTCCTATGCTTAAAAGTTCCCTCAACCACTCGGAAGTATCGCTCCCAATCGGAAATCTTTGGCTGATGAGAAAGCTTCACAATTTTCACCAGGCAGGAATCCACCTGCGGAACAGGATAGAAGGCGGTTCGAGGAACAAAGAGTAGCTCGCTGGTGGAAACGAAACTTTGCGCGTAAACGGAAAGTGAACCGTAGGCTTTGCTGCCGGGATGGGCGGTGAGCCTTTTGGCAACTTCCCGTTGAAGCATTACCACCGCTCCATCAAGCCACGCGGAATTTGCAATTACCCAAATGAGAAACTCGCTGGTTAGCTGGTAGGGCAGATTGCTGATTATGGAAAAATGTCCACCTTTCAGCTCTTCTCGCAATGAGTCAAGTTCGTAACGATGAATATACCTTTCGCGTATCTCTAGATTCTTGAAGTATGGCTGAAGTTCGGTTATGAGGAACTTCGCCATCTTTGCATCGGGCTCGTAAGCTATGACCCTTTCACTGCGCTTGGCGAGAGCTTCCGTTAGCGTTCCTAGCCCTGCGCCAATTTCAATAACAACCCCGTTTAAGAACTTTTCTGAATGCTTTAGAATTGAACCTAAAACGGTGTCATCAACGAGAAAGTGCTGGGATAAGGATTTGTTAGGCCTTATTCCAGCAATTCTCCTTCTCCTTTGAACTTCTTCAAAAAGCACAAGCGGAAGTTTAGCACAACTTGTTCTGAAGATTCATATTAGAGCTTGAGAGAGCTCGATGGAGGAGAGATTGATCAGCGGTTCTCTTTATCTTTTGACACTGATCCAAGGGGAAAGGGGAGAGAAATATTTGAGAATATTTTCACTAAATTTCTTGACATTTACTAGAATATGATGTATTATTATTTGAGATGATTTCTCAGGGTAGAGTTGGGAGATTTCGCAGAAAGAGGCAGAAGGGACGCCAAGTGGACGAGATTAGCTCGCAAAATGAACGGCTGGATGAGTCTGAGCTTATCTTTCCACTTAGCCATGCCTCAGTTGGACGCACCTACATTGTGGTTTCCTACGATGGCGATGACGCCTTTGCTGAAAGACTTGCGGAGCTTGGGTTCGTTCGTGGGGCTCGCGTTAAGCCCTGCCAAAAAGTCTTTGGTGGAATGAAAGTGGTAATTAATGGCGCAACCTTTGGGTTATCTAGAAGTGTCCTAAATCACATAATTGTTACTAGAGATTAGTTATTTTTTTTTAGGAACTCATTGAGATTGAATTGCAAATTTATTGTCGGAAGTTTTCATGATTGAAACATTCAAAAAGAGTCGCAAATGCGAAAAATATCCAAGCCAGAGGCAAGCCCATCAGGCTAGCCTTGTCAGTATCGCCATTGTAGGATATCCCAATGCGGGGAAATCAACTCTGTTTTCAGCATTATCAGGCTCAATGGCGCATTCCGCCAACTATCCAGGAACGACAGTGGACATTTCTGAAGCACGTTTCTCCATTGGTGAGCGCAACTTTATTATCTATGACCTTCCCGGTATGGTTTCCACTCTTCCGCAGAGCGAAGATGAGCGAGTTTGCAGGGATTTTCTCTTTCAAAGCAACCCTGACATCGTTCTGCAGATTCTTAACGCAGGAAGCCTTTCAAAAGACCTCTACTTAACTCTTGAACTTATGGAGTACGGTTATTCTCCACTGTTGGTCATTAACAAGGCGGACATCTCAGAGGCAACGGGAATAATGATAAATAAGGAACTTTTGGAGAAAAGATTCGGCTTGCCTGTGTTTGTCGTCAACGCGGTTAATCACGAAACTCTACTTGAACTAAAGAATCACTTGGCGGAATACGATTTGACAAGGTTTAGGAGAAGCCCAACACCAAGGCTCTTTGTGAATTATGGGATTCTGAGTGATTATATGAACGAAGCGGAGGAGATAATTAGGAGGAGCGGAGTGGATGGTGGTTTTGCGAGATTAAAAGCCATTGAGCTGTTGCGAACTATCGCAGAGGATGGAGAAAAAAATGTGGTCAGGGGAAAAGTTAAAAGAGAGATAAAGGAGATGGCAAATGCCGCTAGGCTAGAAACGCTGATAGAAATGGTATGGAGAAGATGCAAGAGGGAGATGAATGCGCCACCAGTTGCTCTTGTGGCAGAGGCAAGGCACGCTCTCATAAGGGGGATTCTTTCTGGGGTTGTGAAGACGCAGGAGGGTGGTCAAGTTGGAGCGAAAGAAAGCGAAAAACCACTAGAGATGGGCACAGGCGAGGAGATTAGCGAGCCTGAGCGGATTGCTAAAACCACCGCATCCACTAAGTTTTTGTCCTTCCAGGAGAGCCTTGACCGAATCGCCCTTCATCCGGTACTGGGCATCGCGCTATTTTTCCTCGTGATGTGGGTGACGTTTCAGGTAACCTTTGCGGTTGGCTTTCCGCTCTCTGATTTGGTGAGCCAAGGCTTTAATTTCGTCGGCGAAATGATAAAAGGTTGGATTGTTGGAATGCCGATGCTTGCATCATTGCTCGCGGATGGAATTTTTGGTGGTGTGGGAGCTGTGCTTTCTTTTGCACCACTCATCCTTGTTCTATTTTTCGCTATTTCTTTGCTTGAGGATAGCGGATATTTGGCGAGAGGCGTGATTTTGATGGATGGTGCGCTTCGAAGGTTTGGGCTTTCGGGTAGGTCTTTCGTGCCAATGTTTCTCGCCTTTGGTTGCAATGTGCCCGGCGTGCTTGCTGCAAGAACCATTCCGAATACTAGAGAAAGAATCTTTACCATTTTGGCTCTGCCTTTTATGAGCTGTTCCGCCAGGCTTCCCGTTTACCTTCTACTAATCGCAGGATTTTTTGACCGAAGAATAGCGGGAACCATCTTGTTCCTAATCTATCTATTGGGGATAATCTCCGCACTATTGCTATCCTCAATACTGAAAACCTCAGTCCGAAGGGGTAGAGATACTCTTGTCGCGCTGGAACTTCCCAATTATCAAGTGCCAAGATTGAGAGGTTCGCTATTGAGTTCCTGGCGACAGGCACGGCATTACTTTATGAAGGCGGGAACTATCATATTCGCCATCTCAGTTTTGATGTGGGCGCTGTTTGCTTTTCCCACGCAAAAGGATTTTAGCTTGAACGGTAGAGCGGTGGCGGTTGAGGTGGATGGCTTTGATAATGGTTTGACTGAAAGCGGTAGCGCCGATTCTCCTTTCAGCGGAAGAAATCTGAGTGAGGAAAGCAAAATATCAAAATCCTACGGTGGACGCCTAGGAAAAGCTCTTGAGCCTATCTTTGCACCTTTGGGTTTTGATTATAGGATTGTTATGGCTTTAATCTCTGCGGGCTTCGCTAAGGAGATTTTCATTTCTACTCTTGCCACAATTTACAGCACGGAGAGCGAGAACAATGAAAAACTGCTGAGGGAACTTTCACGAAATAGTGGCTTGACAGCTCTAAGTGCGCTCGCCCTAATTGTTTTCATCCTCTTGTATATGCCCTGCCTTCCCACCGCAGTTACTATGTATAAGGAACTGAAGAGCCCGATTTGGTTTGGAGTTGGTGTTGTGAGTTACTTTCTGATTGCATACGGTTTTGCGCTCAGCGTAATTTTAGTGGGAGGTCTATTGGGGCTGAAATGATTGAGGCAATTATACTGGGAGGTTTTATTCTGTTGGCTTTGGTGGTTTCCCTAAATCACATCCGCGCCATCGCGAGAGGGGGGAACTGCCACTTCTGCGCTCAAAAGCGTAAGTACTCTTGCCACGCGCGGGGGGTAACTTCCCAAAAGATCGATAGATGAAAAAGCCATTCACGCCGGAGGACGGGCGTGATCCAAATTTTTGTGCAAGACCCCCGCACTACAGGAAGGAAAGTAGCTCTTTCAGCTCTTCTTCGGTGTTCCAGAAATGGGGACTGACCCGGATAGCGCCCTCACGATACGAAACAACTATCTTACTTCTTTCTAATTTTTCAAATAGAGTTTTAGCTTCTTTACAGTTAAAGGTGACAATCCCTGCTCTTTTGTTCGGGGGAGTAGGCGTTAGTATATTGACTGGCAGTTCCGAAAGTTGGGTGATAAAGCTGGACGTCAGAGTTTCAATCTTGTTCCATATAAAATCAACGCCAAGCTCATTAAGCATATGAACCGCGCTTATAAGTCCATAGATTAAGGAAAAGGCGGGACTTGCGATTTCAAATCGCCTGGCATCAGAGTGAAGCTTCGTGTCGCGCCTCAGGAAACCTTCCCAATCTATCTCATGACCGTACCAGCCGTGAAAATACGGAACTAGCTTTTGAGCATTTCCAGAAACGTAAAGAAACCCAATACCCACCGGACACATCATCCACTTTGCTCCGTGAGTTGCAAGAAAATCAATGGAAAGCTCACATACGTTAATCGGGAGACAGCCGATGCCCTGCATACCATCAACGAGAAGGTAAAATTCTCTGCGTTTTTTCTCAGCTGATAATGCGCTTAGGTCAACACGAGCGCCTGAGAAAAAGCCGACCCAGGAAAGAGCTACAAGACGAGTGCGAGAATTTATCGCGGATAGAATAGCGCTAGTGAGGTCTTCACCCTGGGACATCTTCACGGGTACTAACTTCGCCTTTTGGCGGAGGATGGAAGTTAAAGGCCAATAAAGGGAGGGAAACTCATCCGCCAAATAAATGACTTCATCATTCGGCTTAAAGGACATTGAGGAGAGGGCTCTGATGATGCCAGTGCTTGTGTTTGGCATTAGCGCAATTTCCTCTTTATTTGCGCCAATTAGCTTCGCGCACTCCTCCCGCGCAAGCTCCATCTTCTCAAACCACTCCCATTGCGCCAGGCTTCCCCGCATCCTTTGTGTCTCAATTCCCTCCGCCACAGATGAAACTGTTTGGTCTGAAAGTGGCGAGACTGAGGCATTGTTCAGATAGCGTATGCCCTGCCTTACAACCGCAAGAGAAGAGCGAAATTCTGTGATCAATGCATCATCCATTCCTGCCAGTATAGCACTCACTAATTGGCTCGTCTAAAAAGAAAAATTATCAACTATTATTTTTGTTGAAGGACGAAATTGATGCAATTTGAGAGACGTGAGATTTCGCGCAAATCATCTTCTGCTAAGATAGATAAGATTAGTGATGCGATACGGAACCCTTAGCAGGGATATATCTACTCTGCGGATAAAAAGAGTTGCAACAAGCACCTCTAAAATTCCGCTTCCATCTTGGCATCTTGGCATCCCTCTTGCGCTTTCGCTTCTTGGTATTGTGCTTCTTTATTCGACTACTTATACCGGCACAATAATGCCATCAACAAGAGTGCTGTTCCAAGTGGTTTGGCTAATTCTTGGTTTAATCGCATATAGAGTTGTGTCGCGACTTCACATCGGCACACGGCCAAGAAGCGTGCATCTCTTTTTCTGGCCCATTTGGGCTCTTTTAATCTCCACGCTAGTTATTGGTTTTGCGGTTCATGGCTCTTCAAGATGGTTGAAGTTAGGACCGGTGCAAGTCCAGCCCTCTGAGTTCGCTAAAGTTTTTGCGGTTTTCTTAATCGCCTACTTCTTTAGCGATTACACGAAGGGAGAAGAGTTGAAGCGCTTTCTCTCAGCAGGGGGTATCATTTTTGCCTTAGCCATCCCGATCTTTCAACAGCCTGATATGGGAACCGCTGTGGTCTTTATCGTTTTATTTCTAACCATAATCGCTGTGAAACCGCTTCCTAATAGATATCTCTTTGCGATACTGATTGGGTTAACTCTAATCGCACTGCCGGGATGGATTGCACTCAAGGACTACCAAAAGGAAAGGATAATTAGCTTTTTTCAACCGGGCAAAGACCCACTCGGTTCTGGCTACCACGTTAATCAAAGCAAGATAGCCATTGGTTCAGGCGGTCTTTATGGCAAGGGGTTCCTTCACGGAACCCAAACTCAAGGGCAGTTCATTCCAGTGCAAGCCGCTGACTTCATCTTTGCCACTCTCGGCGAAGAGTGGGGATTTGTGGGCGTTATTTCTGCGCTTTCACTCTATCTCGTTTTCTTCCTGAAGGGATTTTCCCTAGCAAGACGGGTTAAGTCTGAATACTGCCGATTGATTATACTTGGCATTATCTCCGTTCTTTTCTTTCAGATGTTCATAAATATTGGTATGACGATTGGCATAACCCCAGTTACCGGTCTTCCTCTGCCCTTTTTATCTTACGGCGGAAGTAGCATGCTGACGGTTTGGACATTCTGCGGAATGCTTGCAAGCTTGGATAGGTTCAACAGGTGATTGTGCATCATTCAGGAGCGATAATTCAGAAGCAATAATTGCATAAATTAGAGATGGTGTGGTTAGAAGAGGATGGTGTATAAGAAGAATGATTCATCTCCGAGTTTTAGAATATACGAGTTTTAGCACGGGCGATTGTAACAATAACAGGCTGACAGGGCTGAACGAAAAGTGGAAAATGCGGGGGGGAGGCAAGCTCTCTGCCATCCAGAGCGCAGGTGCAGTGCGGAGACATGTGCCCTGCCAAGAGGAATGGGATCAAGGCGCCTCACAGGTGGTCCACCTACAGGGCGCACAGGTTAGAAGCCGAGTTCGGTTCGTGTAAAGAGCGCGGTAAAGCTAATTCCATTTGATGAAAAGGCATCTTCGGAGCCTTCCATTCTGTCAAGCACCGCAAGAACGCCAACAACATTCAGATTGAAATTCTCCCTGAGTCGTTTAACCATATCAACCGCTTGTCCTCCAGTGGTTACAACGTCCTCAACAAGAAGAACGTTATCTTTAGGCTCATAAACTCCTTCCACCATCTTCTCGGTTCCATAACCCTTCGCGGATTTGCGGATAAATATGCAGGGAATATCTGTATCAAGGCTGAGGGCAACTGTTATTGGAATACCGCCAAGCTCAACGCCTGCTAGACGATCAACATCTTCCGGAACTAGCCTTGCCAGATGGTGCGCAACACTTTTCAAAATTTGTGGGTATCCCTCAAAGAGATATTTGTCCAAATAATACTTGCTCTTCTTCCCGCTTCTGAGCACAAAGTCTCCCTCAAGCAACGCAACCTCTTTAATCTTTTGAATCAACTCCTTCTTCGTGTAATAACGCATATCTCGTCCCTTGGCATTATAACATTACTTCGCTCTTTAAGGTAATATAAATAAGTGCCATTGGTAACGAAAAGTTTTCAGTCGAAAGGACAGAGCCTGAAGGCTATTCTAAATTTTGCAGATAAGGCAAAGTACTTTGCGCGACTAGAGGACGCAGGCGAAGTTAAACGGACAAGGTGCACCCTCTGTCCAAGACTCTGCATAATCCGAGAAGGCTCCTTTGGCTATTGCGGTGTTCGCGGAACCTTTGATGGCGAATTAAAAACTTTCATATATGGAAGACCATCCTCCTTCGCAGTTGACCCAATTGAGAAAAAGCCACTATACCACTTTTATCCAACATCTTTAGTTCTCTCAATGGGAACAATTGGCTGTAACATGCGTTGCAAGCACTGCCAAAACTGGACGATAAGCTTTGCTAAGTATCAGGAGGATTACCACCTTCTCAGTGAAAAGAAGGTTTCAGCGGAGCATATCATCAGGTTATGCCAAGAGTACGGTGCATCGGGAGTTTCCTTTACCTATAACGAGCCAACAATTTGGATTGAGTACGTGCTTGACATATTTGAGAAGGTCAAGAAAACTACGAACCTATACACGGTCGCGGTTACAAACGCTTTCATAACACTAGAGCCTCTGCGCGATTTATTAAAGGTAACAGATGCTTATAGAGCAGACCTCAAGACCATTCGCACAAGGAATATGATTAGATTAACGCAGTACAATAAACCTGAAACTGTGCTAGATGCGATTGCCTTTGCAGCAAAGGCTGATACCCACTTAGAGGTGGTTACAAACCTGATAACGAATTGGAATGACAGCGAGGAAGAGGTTAGGGAAATGTCTTCTTGGATGCGAGACAACGTTCCAGACACTACCCCTTGGCATTTCACACGATACTTTCCCTACCTAGAGATGCGAGAACCGCCAACGCCTCTATCAACATTGCAAAGGTCTGCCCAAATTGCAAGAGATTACGGCTTTAAGTATGTTTACATAGGTAATGCGCCTGAAGTGGATGACAATACTTACTGCCCATCATGCGGAAATGAGATCGTAAAAAGACGAGGTTATAGCGTTAGGCTTTTAACCTCGGATGGTAGGTGTTCCAAATGTCAGAAGCTTATTCCCTTCACCGGGCTAGGAACACAAGCGGTTTCCAGTTAAATATAATCCGCTAGGGTTTCTTCTGGATGATTTCCTATTTGTATTTCAAATTCTCTATACTGACCCTGACGAATAACTCCAAAAACAAGAATCTGGTTTCTCTCAGAGTTAAAGACTATTCTTTCTAGTTCTCCAATGGTCTTCACTAGATTTCCGTCAACCTTCAGGATGAAGTCCTGTTTTCTAAGACCAGCATCATAGGCGGGACTTCCCTCCCAAACGTCAGATATCGCCACCCCAACATCCCAGTATTCGTCAGGTAACCCCATATACATTCTAAATGTGTTATCAACGTTTGTGAATGGAAGAATTCCCAACCATGGACGGAAGGCGGGCTTCTTATCCTTAATCATTTGAGGATACAGGCGTTTGAGTAGATTTGAAGGAAGATAAAACGTAACATTTTGCAAATATCCTCTTCCTCCGGACATTGCTCTAACCGCGTGGATTCCGATAACTTCGCCGTTTGCGTTGAAGAGCGGACTTCCTTGATTACCAACGTTGACGACTACGTCTGACTGAATCATATCCTGAACCAATTGCCCACTGGGAAGGCGAACCGCCCTTATGGCGGAAACTATTCCGTAAGAAACGGTGGTTCCATAACCTCCAGCGCTACCAACGACCACAACTGAATCTCCCTGCTTAACTTTGTCGCTATTCCCAAACTTTACGGGCACAAGGTTTTTGGGAGGGTTCTTCAACTTCAAGAGGGCAAGTCCCCATCCTTTGTCAAGGACGAGAATATCCGCCTCTCCTTTAGAGCCATCTGCAAAGGTTACTTCAACAACATCCGCGCCACCAACCTCAGATTCGGAAGAAAGAATGTGACCTTCCTTGTCAAGAATAAATCCACTGGCGAAATTCCGCACCAACTGGTGCATCCTTTGCTCCCCTCCAATGGCAACTCCTGGCGCGACCTGTGCACCACCCAACCTCATTGAGGCGTAGCCTAATTTAACGGATTCTAGGGTGACAACGCTCTTGCTTACTTTTTTAGCTACCTCCTCCGCGACGAAAGCTGAACGTGCAGTTTCTACATGACTAATCAAAATAAAACCAATTGACAATCCAAGAATTATTAAAAGCTTTTTCATTTTTCACCTCATAGATCTTAAGTAAAACTAGAGCGATTAAGCCAGCCAAAAATCCATTTCTCAATCTATCACTCCCTGGCGTGGAATAAGGTAGCACGCCTGGCGAGAATACCTCCAACAGTTTGAAAATGTTCATGGCGGGTACAAGCCCCCTTCAGGGTGAACCCGTCCTACAGGGGGCAAGCTCGCCGAATGCGAACAAGCCCTTCGCCCACTAAAATTTTCTGAGGGCGCAATGCCCAATTTAAACGCACTATACGGAGAAATTAAATACCCACTGTGGCTTTGGCTCAGTATAGAGTGTTACGCTTAGAGTATAACGTCCACGTTTAATTAGGAGGTCATAGCGCTCGCCGATTTTGCCCTCAAGAACGTCAGCTCGGAAATCCTCTGGCATTTTGTAAGTTTTACCCTTAACGAGGAGAATCTCGTCTCCCTTAAGAAGTCCAGCCCTTTCCGCGGGCGAGCTTTTTTCAACTCCGTAAATGTGAAGACCAGGTTTTCTAAATCGCTCCTTAAACTCAATGTAACCTTCAAGGTCGTTAATGTTCGGCGGGAAAACCACATGAATACCAAGCCAAGGAACTTCATGACGCCTGTTTTCCAAAACATCGGAGATGAATTTCTTGACGTAGTTAATCGGCACTGCACCGTTACTTTGCTGGTCAAGTATCCAGCTTCCACCCCAAGTGTTTACGCCAATCACTTCGCCGTACTTATTAAAGCTAGGACCACCTGAGTTGCCTCCACTGATCGGAACCTGCATTCTGAAAATGTATGGCAACTTTGTTGCGTAATCCAGTCCAAGCCCACTCCGCCAGTTGCTCCATCCGTACATCTGAAAGTCCATTGTGGTGTCTCTACCTGTAATCACGCGCATTGTGGCGGTTGCCCTGAGTCCCCAGGTCTCAAGCCAATCGCTTCTCTCAACGTTTTGCCCCTGCGTTGAGCCAGGGCTTCCCATCGCAAGTGCAAGATCGCCGGGTTTTACAAGATCAGAATCTCCTAGCGTTACCGGAAAAAGCTTTTCCTTCGGCACGTCGTGTATTTGAATTAGGGCTATATCATAGCCTGGTGCGCCAGCAACAAGACTAGCCCGATATTTGCTCTGATCCCAAAATACGACCTGCAGCATAGCTGAGTCGCCGGCAACGTGAAAGTTCGTGATTGCGTGACCGTCTTTGTCAATTATGAACCCAGAACCAAGCGCAAGGCCAGTATCCCTTGTGGCAAACGGATCAGCGCTTGATATGGTGTGCACGACTATCACTCCGCGCTTAACCTTCTCAATAAGCTCCGGCACGTTCACTGGCGTTTCCCTCTCAATCTGAGAAGTAGATGTATCTTGATCCTGCGCGGAAACCATTTGCGAACCTAAACTTATGCCAATTATTACCATTAAAAGGGTAATGCCTAATAGGGTAAATTCTCTAAACATTGTGGCTTTTTGTCCAATCATCCTTCGTTTTCTCCCTTCTCTAGAATTAAATGCACGAACTAATTATATTCTATCACAAAATTTATTTGTAGTGATAGCCTTTTAATTCCTGCGAAAAACCGCAATTAAGCTAGATTAAACTAAAATGAGTAATTTATGTAATGAGAATATTGCACATTGGTATCACCTCCTTTGTTTGATCTTGGCGGAGCAAAAAAGCTCCGCTAGTTTAGTTACGCCTTCATTTCTTCCTTAAGTCAACAGGGAAAAATATGAGCCAACTTGCGATTTCTTTGGCTTATGACAGAAGCTAACTAATCACTATTAAACCAAGAAGTTAAAAATCAACTTAGGCTTTGGCGTATTATCTTGTACTGATTCGAAACTGAGGAGGTTGTTAACCTGTAGGGCGCAGCTGAGGCACGGAGGGAGCAAGCGCCCCGCCCTAAAGTGTGAACCCTTTAGAATAAATCCTTCATTCTAACCGCGCGGTAGAAAATTTCCTTGTAGGGCGTTAGCTGGTAAAATAAACAATTTAAGTTTATGAACACTTTTTCCGCAAAGTTCATCGCAAAGAAGTCAGAGAATCTCTCTCAATGGTACACAGACGTAATCGCGCAGGCAGAGCTTGCAGATTATGCACCGGTGCGAGGTTGTATGGTTTATAGACCGTACGGTTACGCCATTTGGGAGAGGGTGAAAACACTGCTTGACAGGCGCATAAAGGCAACAGGCGCAGAGGAAGCGTATTACCCACTTTTTATCCCGCGCTCATTTTTGCAACGTGAAGCAAGCCATGTGAAGGGTTTTTCCCCGGAAGTGGCATGGGTTACACATGGTGGCGGTGAAGAACTTTCAGAACCTCTTGCGGTTAGACCAACTTCAGAGGCGATTATTGGTGTAATGTGGTCAAAGTGGATACAGTCATACCGAGACCTCCCGATAATGCATAACCAGTGGTGCAATGTGGTTCGTTGGGAGAAGGCAACGAGACCCTTCTTAAGAACGCTAGAATTTCTCTGGCAGGAGGGGCATACCGCCCACAGAACCGAGCAAGAAGCGAGAGAAGAAACGATGAAGATACTCGAAGTTTATCGGAGCTTTGCCAGCGATGATTTGCTTTTATCGGTTCTTTCTGGGAAGAAGAGCGAATCCCAGAAATTCGCCGGCGCGGTTGAGACTTACACGATTGAGGCGGTTATGCCCGATGGAAAAGCCTTACAGTCGGGCACGAGTCATTTTCTCGGTCAAAATTTTTCCACCGCTTTTAACATCAAGTTCTTAGATGATGACGATATTGAGAAGTTCGTTTGGACCACAAGCTGGGGCGTTTCTCACAGGATAGTTGGCGGTCTAATTATGAGCCATGGCGATGATTCGGGCATTATTCTTCCGCCAAAGGTTGCACCGATCCAAGTGGTCATTGTTCCAATAATTTTCGATGAGAACAAATCTCAAATCCTTGAAACTGCGGAAAAGCTGGTGAAAATTCTTCAGAGAGGCGAGTATCAGGAGGAGAAGCTTCGCGTCAAGGCAGACCTTGATGAAACAACAAAGCCAGGTTTTAAGTTTGCTCACTGGGAGCTCAAGGGCGTTCCCATTCGCCTGGAGTTAGGGCCAAAGGACGTTGCCAATTCTCAACTTATTGCGGTTCCTAGAGACACAAGGCAAAAGGTTCCGCTTAAATTTGATCTTAGCTCCGCAACTTTTGAATTTGATTCACTTTACCGATTGCTTGATGAATATGCTGGGAGGCTAAAATTAAGAGCCAAAGAGGAATTGGAAAAAAGGATAACCGAAACTGATAACTATAACGATCTCAAGGAGTTCATAAGCTCCGGAAGGGGCTTGGTGCTCGCTGGCTGGGATGGTTTGACTGAAACGGAAGATATGGTGAAGGCGGAAACATCGGCAACTATCCGCGTCTTGAAAAATAGCGTGAGTTCTGATAGTGTAAAATGTATCTATTCTGGTAGGCCCGCAAAGTATTTAGCGTACTGGGGTCTTGCCTATTGATGGTATATTGGGTATTTTGATGAGGTGGAAAATGAAAATTGCTCAGGTAATTGGCTTATTGAGTCTTTTCTTACTGTTGTTTTCTATATCAATGCGCACCATTGCAATAGCGCAGGACACTGGCGCCAAGGGCTGGGAACTTGAGTACTCGGCTGAGGTTGCAGCGGAAAAGCTACTTAAGTCCGTCGTCTTAGTTGAGACTCGGTTTGATAAACCTAGGAACGATGACAAGTATCTTCCCTGGGCTTACTTCCGTGGAGGTAGACCACTTAAGGGTCTTTACGGTTCTGGTTTTGTTTACAAAGACCCAAGGTATGTGATTACGAATTATTTTATTCTAGATAACGCAGAGTATATAAGAGTAGTGACCTGGGACGGCAAAGCCTATCCGGCAAAGTTAAAGGCAAAGAGTGAACCTTTCCGCATTGCGGTTTTAGAGGTGGATTGGGGACCGAATGCGGATGTTGTTCCCGTCAAATTAGCTTCGCCTGATGATTTAGCTGTAGGTGAACCCATTTCCATCACTGGACGCTCGGAGACTGGGAGGGACTACGTGAGCACAGTTGGTGTAATTTCCGCAATTAGAAAACAAATCCCCACAGTTGAAGTTCCAACGGAAGAGTTCATTCAGTTTGACGCCGCTTTCTCCCTTCCAATGACTGGAGCGCCACTGGTAAACGTCCGCGGTGAGGTGGTTGGAATGGTTTCAGGCACGGTGACGGAGTTTGGAGGTTCAAACATCAACCTCGCAGTGCCTGTCGGCGATTTAGAAATGATTGCGGATAGGATTATTGCGGGCAAAACTGAAACTCCGTGGAGTGGTATGGAAGGAATGGTTTTAACGCCTCAAATCAGAATGTTAAACAAAATCCCAGAGAGAATCTCTCAAGGGCTGTTTGTCACCTACGTTGAACCTGGAAGTCCCGCTGACATTTCGGGATTAAAGCCCGCAGATGTTATCCTCAGCCTTGATGATACCACTATCACTCAGGTGTTTGACTATAACGCATTTATGCGCAGAGTTGAAGTTGGACAAGTCATACACATAAAATATTGGCGATTTGTTCCAGGAGTTTCAGATAATCCCAGCGCAACCGGTGGCGACATTTTTGAAACGGTTATGCAGATAGTGCCTGCTCCAGAAGAGGGAGAAGAAGGATCTTCTTCCTCTAGCTCTGGCTCGTACCATCATCATTAATAAATGAAATCCCCCTGTAGTGAGGGTTCACACTGTAGTGCGGAGGGCTTGCCCCGCCGTCGCCTCATTCAGAATGTAGGGCGGTCACAGGTTTCCTTCGCGGTGAAACCATACTACAGAGGGGATCAGAGAGAGAAGTTAATAGCGCTCGGAAGAATCAATATCTGCGTTAGTGTTTCATACTGATATAATTTACACAAGCAATTTATGCATTCTTGAGAACGGAGCGCTCGTAATGGGAGCGGTATATGAATAATTATCTTGAATTTCTGAGAAAGACGGATCCGGAGATTTACTGCGTAGTGGTGCGAGAGTATTATCGTCAGCATAAGAATTTAGAGCTTATCGCGTCTGAGAATTTTGTCTCCCGTGCTGTTCTTGAGACGATGGGCACCTGCCTCACAAACAAATATGCGGAAGGATATCCCGGCAAACGCTACTACGGAGGGTGCGAGTATGTGGACATGGCGGAGAGGCTGGTGCGAAAGCGAGCCAAGGCACTTTTCGGTTGCGAGCATGTGAATGCACAGCCTCATGCAGGCGCGCAGGCGAATATGGCGGTTTATATGGCTTTGATGGCGCCCGAGGACGTCCTTCTCGGAATGAATTTATCCCATGGCGGGCATTTAACACATGGCCACCCGCTGAACTTTTCCGGAAAGTATTTCACTGTGGTTCCTTACGGCGTTGATAGGGAAAGTGAAACCATTGATTATGACGAGCTTAGAAGGCTTGCCAACGAGCATAAGCCGAAGCTCATAATGGCTGGTGCATCCGCGTATCCTCGTATCACTCATTACGATAAGTTTCGTGAAATTGCTGATGAGGTTGGGGCATACTTAGTCTCGGATATTGCGCATATTGCGGGGTTAATTGTGGCGGGACTTCATCCTAATCCCGTTCCCTACTGCCATGTGGTAACTAGCACTATTCACAAGACGATGCGCGGTCCTCGCTCTGGAATGATTATGTGCGTGAAGGACTTGAAGAAGGAAATAGACAAAGCGGTCTTCCCGGGCGTTCAGGGTGGACCACTTATGCATATAATTGCGGCGAAGGCGGTCTGCTTGAAGGAGGCGATGACGGAGGAGTTTAGAGAGTATCAGAGGCAGATTGTGAGGAATGCACAGGCTTTGGCGAAGGCTTTTATCGAGCGTGGATTTCGCCTTGTCTCAGGCGGAACGGATACGCACCTTATGCTTATAGATGTGAAAGCGAAGGGACTGCTTGGCGTGGAAGCACAGGAGAGGCTTGATGAAGTGAATATTACGGTGAATAAAAACGCAATTCCCTTTGACACGGAACCTCCAATGAAGGCAAGCGGGATAAGGATTGGCACGCCCGCGGTTACGACTCGCGGGATGAAGGAACCTGAGATGGAAGTTATTGCGGAGCTTATAACTCGAGCGCTATTGGGGAAGCGCACTGAAGAAGAAACTAAGGACATTCGTGCAAAGGTTGAGGAGCTCACGAGTTCCTTCCCTCTATACGAGTGGGCTTGGAAGGACGCGCTTTCGGAGGTGGAAGAGCTTGAGGCTGAGTGGGCACTTGCCAAAGAAGATGAAAAATTAGAAGTTGAAGTGTAGGGTAATTACTGAAAGTAGGTGAAAGAGGTCGTTATCCCATACTAGTAATATCGTCGCGCACCTGCTTGTTTCAAATGCATTCCAGACTTTGTGATGAACCACTTCTTTCCGAGAGTATTTCAGTAAGCGGAGAAACTTTTCCATAGTTAATCCGGAGGCACTGATAAGCGTGCACATCCTCCCATACGTAAGTTCTTTGTTGATCGGGATTGGAAGATTTGCACTTACGCATTTTATAGCTTCAGTTCAATTTTGAGCTTTATCAAGCCAGGATTTTGCGTTCGCTATATCGCGATAGTTTTACGTCTATCATAAAACATCGACTATTAAAATTTTTTGGGAATCTGTCTAGGTAAAGTTTTTTTGTTTGAGGAAGCTGGAAATGAAAGCCATTTTTAGTACTTTTATTTTTTGAGTCTGTTTTTGCTACTCTATCCTACCGTTTCTTTTGCAGGGCAGTACAGCGAACTAATTAAACAGATCACAGACCAAGTTGCAAAGTTCAACAAGGAGCTGGAACTAGGTAATATGGACAGGGGAGATGAGCTACTGAGACAAGCGCTCCACCTTGTTCAAAGACAGGTTGAGATTTACGCCGCAATGAATCCTGATGGTTTCTATCCCAAGTGCATCTGTAACGAGACCAATGGGCATCTACTCTTATGCATATTTTCTACAGCCCTTTCGCCACTTAAACGACGACCTTTAGCGTTTTTTGAGTGGAGCCGTTTAGGTTTTATAAACTTTGAGGAACTACCTGCGGGCGCTTTCTTTTATTTACCCGACTTGAATGATGATGGCAAAGGCTGGTTAAAAGGGCGCTAGTGGAGCTAGAAGGTTGCATTGGACCAAGACCAAGTTAAAAGTAATTTCATTAGCCCTTTTACAGAAGACTAATTTCTCGCGATAGCAAAGAGCTAGCTAGAATATTCTCTCCTCTGGAATAATTTACTTTACATACTCTTTCAGAAATGGATAGCGGTTAATTATCCTTTCTTTATCTTCTAAAAGGAGATAATCGCCAGTGGTATCTAACTCTGAAACGCTGTTGTGGTACTTCATTACGCTTTTAGGGTTTTTTGAATGGGAAAGCATAAGCGTGTGTCCTAGCTCGTGAAGGGAAACTTTAGCGAGTCTTCTTAAGTAGAGTTTTCTTTTATCCTTTTCGGAAATCGTGAAGTTTCGTGAAATAAGCTGAGCGTCTGAGATAATGGCGGACTTACCACCAGGTAGAGCTAAGCCAAAGATGAAGTTGTATCCGGGAAGAAACAAGTCCTCGCGGATAAGAAAAATGACCCTGAAAGCTTGTTCCTTGCGGTAGCGAGAATTTAGAGTTCCAAGAGCGAGTTGAGCATTTACTTGATTTCTCTTCTTATCAAGAAAATCCTCTGGGAGAATTTCTATCTTTCCTATTGTGTAGGAGAATGCGATTTGCGTCGAAAGATGATTGATAATATCTGTGAGAGTATCCTTGGAGATTGATTCTGATTTATCATTTTCCAGCATAACAGGAACGATTAACACATTCGGAGCGTTATTCATTTTCCTATCCTCTTTTTCAGGTAGAGCTTTTTGAATGCCAATGATTCCAGCTAGCCCAAGCGCTACTGCTAGAGCGGATGTAAATAAGAGGCTTGCGAGATACTTTGATGTCATTTGCTTTTTGCAAAAGGCGTGATGAAATCATCAAGATAGCCACTTATGAGGTAGTCTCTGCCAAGCGGAACGCTAAGAGTGTAGGATAATCTCGGAGCATTTTCAATCTTTTCAAGCTCTAATTTCGGAGAATACCCAATGCCATTACTTCCCAAAAACATTGGCGCTAATACGAGATCAAGTCTTTGGCAAGCTTTTTGTTTTAATAGATTGCTTGCAACACCTGCCCCGCCTTCAACTAGGACGGAGCTTATACCAAGTTTCTCAAGCGAATTCCAGGCTTTTTCGTAGTTAAGCGTATCATTTTTTGATTCAAGCTGGATGATTTCAACTCCTGAGGGCAAGTTGCGAACCTGAGGTTTGGATTTTTCCGCGCCAATGAAGATTAGCCAGGGCAAATTTTCCCTTATTGGTAAGCTTTTTTTGAAAATGTTGAGGGGAGGCAGGGTTAGGGCGCTCTCTGAGAAACGAGATTTTTCTTCTATCGGGTTATCACTTGCAGGGATTCGCTCTAGTTCTGTAATTTCGTCTTCCTGCTGGGAAGATAATGCTTCAATCTTTTTTGGCAGATCTTCGTCCTGAAGGACCGAGAAGTTTGGGTCAATGATTACTCTTGCGGGATGCCTGATTATCACCCTTGGCGTATCCTCTTGCAGGAATTCGCTGAGGATGGCTTTTCTAACTGTTAATCTCGGGTTGTCCGCGAGGACTGTTCCAACACCAACTAATACTGCATCGTGAACGAGCCTGAGATAGTGGGCATAACCGCGACTTATCTTTCCGCTAATCCACTTTGAGTCTTTGTTAGAGAGGGCAATCTTGCCGTCAATGGAAGCGGCAAGTTTGAGAACGACGAAGACGCCTTTTTTTAAGTGTCTGTAGAAATAGGCATCGTTGAGCCTTGCGGTGGCAAAGGGTAGGAGAGGTCCATTAACTTGAACTTGTGCGTCAAGGAGTATCTTCATTGCCCGTCTGCAGGTCAGTGGATTTGGGTCATAGCTTGCGAAGACAACTCTCTTGACCTTTGCCTCTATTAGAGCGGAGGTGCAGGGTGGTTGATTGCCGAAATGAGTGCAGGGTTCAAGATTAACGTAAACTTCCGCACCTTCCGCGCGCTCTTTCGCGATTGATAGTGCAAGAACTTCCGCATGTTCTTTGCCGAAGAAGCGGTGAATTCCTACTCCAAGCGTTTCATTGTTCTTCACAACCTTTGCTGAAACCATTGGATTTGGAGAAGTGTTACCCGCGCCAAGTAGGCTCAAGTAAAGGGTTTCTTCCAGGTGTTTCTCGTCAGTTGTACCTCTGATCTCATCGGAACAAACTTCACCAACTATGCGCCTTAGCGGATTCATCCGCTCAATTTTAACAGAAGATTTAGTTTATAAAGCCTTGAGAGTGTACGCTTCTTTAGCATAACTTTAGTTTTATTTCAGGCTTCATACCTAATGAGAGCGAAGTTGTTTGAGAGAATATCTACATACCTCACCTTTCTCGATCTCCTGGAAACTTCTCGCAGAATCTGTGGAAGAATCTCAATTCTTG
The DNA here is from genome assembly GCA_037441675.1 of Planctomycetales bacterium. Classification (GTDB taxonomy): domain Bacteria; phylum 4484-113; class 4484-113; order 4484-113; family 4484-113; genus JBBIRS01. The sequence continues at coordinate 66,694 of JBBIRS010000003.1, forward strand.
CGCCTATGTCTTCAACTTCCTGCAATTTTCCTACTTTTATCAGCAGACGATTACGAGTAACAAGGGACATCTCATAATTATCGTTAATTATCATTTCCTCTATTTTCCTTGGGGCTAATTTTTCTAACTTTCTTGCGCTGAAGAGAATGGCGGAAACTGTTTTTGGCTCGTTAAGCACCTCTCTCGCGTCAGCTCTGATAGTTACTTGAGTTCGGATTGCGTCAAAAATTTCACCCTTATCTTCATCAGGTATCATCGGCAGAAGAGTTCCGTCCGTGCAGAGCCAGAATTTTCCCCCACCGCTTATAACCCTAAAAAGAGGTCTATACTCTATAAGGGAGATTATTAGTGCATTACCAATTTTATATGTATGAGCCTTCTTGATGAGCCGATGACTCTTGAGTTTTTTGTTTATAATACTTAGCGGAACTTTCCCCCTCATTCTCTCGATATTAACGCCAGCGAGCTTGAGGACATCATCTGTGAGAAGAAGATAATTACCGAGAATGCTGATTCTCTTGATCTTATCTAGTTTGACACTACTACTTGGGACGGCAAGGGAAACCGCAAAGTAACTAACAAGAATGAAAGCTATTATGAATATAGTGAGGGTAAAGTAGAAAGCTGTGAGGTAATTGTTCTTCATCACCTTAGTCTGCGAGCGCTAAGTATAGAAGAATGATAATAAGCTCACCGTAGGAAATACCGACGGAAGCGGACGCTTGCGGGAAGAGGGAAATGTCGGTAAAGCCGGGAAGGGTATTTGCCTCGAGGAAGTAGTGAGTTCCGTCATTATTTATCATGGTGTCAAACCTAACGTAGGGAGAAAAGTCTATGAATCGATAGATGACCGAGGAATTTAAGGCGAGCTTCTCTTGAGTTTCAGGATTTATTCTAGCTGGGATAATGTAGTCAGTCTCGCCAGTTGTATATTTGGCTTTATAATCGTAGAATGGCTCTCTTTTTGGCGCAATTTCAACAAGCGGGAGGACAATTGGTTTTTGGCGAGTTCCCAATACCGCAACAGTTACTTCCTTGCCTTCAATGAACTCTTCCACAATAATCTCACTGTAGGTTTCAAGATTTGCTCTGGCGACTTTTAATAGATTGTCCCTGTCCACGATATGGACGCCGATGCTACTTCCTTCTTTGGCTGGCTTGACTACAAATTTCTTTGCGCCTAGCTCGGCAAATTCAGTTATGCTCTCAAGGTTTGTTTCTTTTCCGATGATGTGGATGAAGGCGGGGGTGTTCAAACCAAGTGCGTTGACGAGAGACTTAAAGAGGGCTTTGTTCATTCCGATGACGGATGCTTGAACTCCTGCACCGACGTAGGGAAATGAAATCGCGTCCAGGTAGCCCTGGATGGTGCCGTCTTCGCCTTTACCGCCATGAAGGGTGAGAAAGCCTGCGCTAAAGGAGCCGGGCAGAGTACTTTGGAGAGTATCATAATTCAAATCAACTAGTTCCGCATTGAGCCCGTTCATCAACATTGCCTCAAGGACTTTCTTCCCACTGGCAAGAGAGACTTCACGCTCCTTTGAATCCCCACCGCAGATGACTGCTATTTTCAAAGAACTGAGCTTATTTCGGAATTGTTGCGCTTTGTCTCTAATTTCTAACAGTTCCTCAGCTCCAAGGAGAACTGAGGGTTGCGTGTCATAGTTGATAAGCATTTCTTTCTACATTTTTGAATTTAATCCGCTTTTTGACTAGAAAGTGGCGGAATGCATACCAAACTTTATGGTCTCTTAATTAGATATTTCCTCGATAACAAGCTTTAGTAATTCTTCATCAAATTTGCCGATGAACTTCACCTCAGGCATAAGGGAGATTGCGAACTTTTCCCAGACGACTCTCTTGCCATGCGCCATAAGTCGTAGGACATCATCACTGGTTGCGTTGCCCAAGTTCACTATAAAGTTGGCGTGTTTTTCTGAAAAGGCGGCGTCGCCAACTCTAACGCCTTTCAAGCCAGATACATCCAGTAATCTGCCCGCGAAGTCGGACTTTGGATTCTTAAAAGCGCTTCCGGGACTGGGCATATTGAGAGGTTGGGTTGCCTTCCTTCTGCTAAGGAGAGTGTGCACTTGCTTTCTCATTGCCTCAGAATCCTTCGGGAAAAGCCTGAGAAGAGCTGCTCCTACTATCCGCTCTTGGACTGAACAGTAACGATACTCGTACTTATATTCAGTGCTCTCCTTGATGATCACTTGTCCGTTATGGTAATTTACCTCTGCTACCCACATATTTCCTTCCATTATGTTCATAATGCCTTCTGCGTTCATTGCCAGCGCACCACCAAGAGTTCCCGGAACGCCTGATAAATTAGTGATATCTCCAACGCCAGCGGAAATGCTAAGTCTTATTAGCTCTGAGTTTAGCGCCCCGCATTCCGCAAAGAGAAGTTTGCTTCCGTTACTCTCTGTATGAATCTTACTGATGATTTCATCAAACACGCAGTCGCATTCACCCGATAAGTTGAGAAATTCATGTTTTCGCATCTTTAGGGTACAAACGATGGGAGTTGAATGCCTCTCACTGCTAAAGATTACGTTGGTACCTCTACCGATGAGATGGAAGTGGAGGCGCGACTCTGTGAGATTGTGTATCACTTCAACTAATTCAGAAAATGAGCGTGGGAAGTAGACGGATTCTGCAATTCCACCTATCTTTAGGCTTGAAAGCCTTCTAAGGTCAACCTCGTTTCTTGGTTTAATCACTATCGTTACGAAGATTTTTTGGAGAGCTCTTCTTATTTTGGACTGAAATAAATTCTACTTCTTTTGCTAAAGTTTTCTTTAGCTTCAAGTCCTTGAAGTGTTGTTGAAGTTCATAGCCGAGAAGGTAGATATCACCTGCGCCGATGGTAAGGATAATATCACCGTGGCGAGTGGTTTCTTTGATGTAATTACAAATTTCCGGCATTCTGAGCATCAGTTTAGCCCTTTCAGGCTCAAAGACTCTCTCAAAGAAGGAGTACAGGTATTCAGAAGTTATACCATCTATTGGCGCTTCAAAAGCTGAGTAAATATCTGTAAGAATGATTTCGTCAGCTTTGGTGAAAGCGTTCGGGAACTTTGCTGCGAGCCTTTGGCTTCTTGTGTAACGGTGGGGCTGGAAAATCGCCCTTATTCTTCTTCCTTTGTAGGTAGTAACTGCTTCAATGAGTTCTGCTATTTCACTGGGGTGATGCGCGTAATCATCTATTATCATTACATCATCCCGGTCTAGGAGCTTCTCAAATCTCCTTCGCACACCGGGAAAGTTTTCAAGCCCAAAGGCTATTGCACCAAAGTCAATTCCGCAGTAATCGCTAACCGCAATTGCTGCGAGGGCGTTTCTAACGTTGTAAATCCCAGGTTGCCTTAGGGTAACTTCTCCCATCTGCCCAAAATTACGCTTGTAAACTTTGAAATGACTGTGCTCTGGTTTGAGGGTTACATCTATGGCTCTAATATCGGCATCCTCAGATAAACCGTAGGTTATTTTTGGTTTTATTACCTTCGTGGAAAGCTCCCTGAGAATCTGGTCATCAATGTTAAACACGCTGATACCTTCTCTATTGTCATTATTAAGGAAATTTAGGAAGCTATTTTTGAGGTTGTTGAGGGTTCCGTGAAAGTCTAGATGGTCATCGTCAATGTTAGTGACAACCGCAATTCTTGGGCCAAATCTCAGCATTGAATTATTGCTTTCATCACCTTCGCAAATGAAGTATTGGCTTTTTCCCAACCTTGAGCTACCGAAGAGATGTTTCACCTGGGCGCCGAGAACGATGGTTGGATCTTTGTCTGCGTAGTAAAAAACAACTGAAATCATTGCGCTTGTGGTGGACTTGCCGTGACTTCCGGATACAGAAATGGAGAAACCTCTTTCGGATAGGTATGAGAGAAAGTCAATTCTCGAGAGAACGGGCACGCTCATCTGCTTGGCCGCGACAACCTCCGGATTGTCCTCTGAAATGGCGGTTGACATTATCACGAGATCAGCTTTTCTCACGTGGCGAGCGTCATGTCCCTCAAAAATCACAGCGCCTTTCGATTTAAGCCCTTGGGTTAATTGGGTGGTGGTTAGGTCGCTTCCGCTAACTTCGTAACCCATTTCTAACATAAGGTTTGCCAGGGATGACACCCCTGCACCACCAATGCCAATAAAGTGGATGCGCTTTATCTTCTTAGTTAAAACCATTGCGGTAACGACTAATATTATACTCAAATTCTGATTCTATTTCGTCAATTTGCGAGATTTTTGAAGTCTTTGAGCAACTAAATTCACAAACTGGAACTACGAAGAAAGAGGTGAAATTGAATTGGAGCCACATTGACTTCTAACCTTCTTTCACTGCTCCTAAAGGAATTCGTGAATTTGACGAAGCGGGACGCCTAATCAAGCCTAGTATGATGCCAACAGTTATTAAGGAGGATATCATACTAGAACCGCCGTAACTGAAGAAGGGTAGGGTCAAACCGGAAACAGGCAGTGATTGAACGTTGCTACCGATGTTTAAAAGCGCCTGTAGAACCAAAAGTGTTCCAAGAGAGGTTACGGTTACTTTTTCAAAACCAAAAGGCAGAAGCGCGGATGTTCTTATTATAATGAGGATATAAAAGAGGAATAAGCCAATAACAATTAGAGCGCCAATAAGCCCGGTTTCTTCCGTCCATACCGCGAATATAAAGTCTCTATCCGCTAAGGGTAGTCTTCCGTACTTCTGCAAGCCGTTCATATAACCTTTTCCGAAGAGACCTGCTTCTGATATGGCTTTTATGCTCTGAATGATTTGGTAGCCTTCGCCTGTTGGGTCTTTCATTGGATTAAATAGGGTCTTGACTCTCTCCCTGGCATGCTCAAACTTTTGGGGCATCGCAAAGTATATGGCTGAAGCTAAAATCAATATTAACAGTATGAACTTTAGAATTGACCTCATCGGCACGTTCATTAACCAAAGGGTGGCGAGAGAAGTTGAAAAAATAAGTGCAGCACCCCCAAGATGTGGCTGTAAAGCAACGAGTACTGCGCTCAGCGTTAGTGCTAGGTAGAGTGTAAAGATAGGTAATTTGCCTCTGCTTTCAGTTTGAAACTTACCTGTAGAGTCTTTTATATGAATGATGCCACCTTTTCTTTCTAAGCTAATCAGAAAGGAGCTTAGAAAAAATGGGCAGGCAAATTTTAGAAATTCAAAGGGCTGGAAACGAACGCCAAAGAGATTTAGCCATCTACTTGCGCCATAGGATTCGGAACCCATTGGGCTTATTAGGGTAAGAGCAACCAGGGTCAAGCTAAGTAGAAACAACCATAGGGAGAGGAGGCTTAAGGCTTTCTCGCCTAACCTTGGAATGATAATGTTCCCAAGGGCTAGCATTAAAAGTAAACCGAAAGATGTGAATGTCAGCTGTCTAAGGATAATGGTGTAAGGTGATTTTGAAGCAACGATAAGAGCAGCTGAGGATGCGGAGAATAGTGCAAGATGTCCGAGGAAGAGTAGAACGAGGGTGGTGACTATTAGCTTGGTCCTATTTGCTTCTATTAGGTTTGCCCGCATCTGCGCGAACTCTAATTTTCTTTTTTGCGAGATCGCGTGGTGCATACTGCCTGTCATAGGCTTGTCACCAGCTCCTTAAAGATATTCCCACGCTCCTCAAAATCCTGAAACATATCAAAGCTGGAACAGGCGGGCGAGAGGAGGACAACATCTCCGGCTGTTGCGATACTTCCTGCTCTCTTTACCGCTTCTTCCATACTTTTGGCGCGCTGTGTGGACAGGAAACCTGCATCCCGAAGAGCCTTTTCAAATCTTTCAGTTGCTTCTCCAATCAAAATGACCGTTTTACACTTTGCCTTCACGAGTTGAGCCCAGGGTGATAGGTTTGTTCCCTTGTCTCTTCCTCCCGCAATCAGCACTATTCTCTCAGTAAAGGATTTGAGAGCAACAATGGATGCCTCGGGATTGGTAGCTTTGCTATCGTTGAAATACTTGACGTTGCCAACCTCTCGGACGAACTCAAGTCTATGTTCATAGCCCTTAAATGACATAATCGCGCTTGTCATAATAGCCTTGCTCACACCCATCAGTCTTGCAGCGCTAAGGGCAGATAGGGCGTTCTCTATATTGTGATTTCCTGGAACCTTAAGCGCACTTGTTGGTATTCGTACCTCCCTATCTGCAACGTTTATCAACATCATTCCATCTGAAACGTAAGCGCCTGGTGGACCGACCTCTGAAACTCCACTGAAAGGAATAAAGGTAACTTCAGCCTCATCGAATAGTTCCGGTTGCAAATTCTCATCCTCTGCGTTGTAAATTAAATAATCGCCTTCGCGCATGTTCTTGATTATGCTTCGCTTTAACTCTGCGTAATTTTCAAAATTTGTATGACGATCCAAGTGGTCAGGCGTGATGTTTGTGATTATTGCTACCTTTGGAGCAAAATGGATACAGGTCTCAAGTTGAAAAGAGCTCACCTCAAGGCAGACAATGTCATCAGCTGTTACTCTGTCCGCTATGTCCACAAAAGCCTTCCCTATATTTCCCGCGAGATAGGCGTTGAACTTTCCGTTCAGGATGTGATGTGTAAGGGCGGCAGTAGTCGTTTTACCGTTACTTCCAGTTACCGCGATAATTGGCGCTGAGCAGTGGAGATAGCCAAGCTCTATCTCTCCAATAATTGGGATTTTCTTTTCGCGAAGAAACTCTAGCTTTTTATGTTTCAAATCAATGCCGGGCGAGACCACGAGTAAGTCACAGGGAAGAAGAACCTGTGGGTCAAAATCACCACAGTGAAGCGGGATATTGGCATTCTTCGCAAACTGTTTCAATTGAAAAATGCGATTCGCATCTTCCGTTTCATCGACAGCGATAATATGTGCGTTATGCCTATTGAGGAAGTTGACAACAGCCTTGCCAGTGATACCTAGCCCGAAAACGCCGACTTTTTTACCTGATATCTCCATTTACGGTAGAGAAAGGAAGAATCCGCTGAAGGCGATTAGAGCGGTGATTAGCTCTAAGCCCCAGAAAATGAAGACAGTGCCAAGCTCACTCAAACCGGAAAGTTCAAAATGATGGTGCAAGGGACTCATCTTGAATATTCGCTTGCCCTTAGTTAGACGAAAATAAATTACCTGCAGGACAACTGATAGAACTTCAATGCCTGCTACCGCGCCAAGGATGAATAGGTAGAAAATAAATCCGTTCAGGATAGCAATTACCGAGAGGAATGCGCCTATGAAGTAACTACCAGTATCACCGAAGTATAAATGGGCAGGCTTAAAATTGACTATTAGAAGCGAGGTAATACCTCCAGCGAATCCCGCGAGAAAGTAACAGGAAAAAAGAGGAAGCCCGCCCTGCAAGATGAATGAATTCTCGACAAGTGAGATGTTAAATGGCATGAGAGTTCCAGCGAGAATACCAAGTGGGATAAGTAATGAAATTGTGCAGATGAGGGAGAGTCCACCTAAAAGTCCATCAAGACCATCGGAGAAATTAGAGCCGTTCACTATTAGAAGGATTAAAAAGGTACCCAAGCTCATAAAAGCCCAGTAGGGGAGCTTGACACAACCTTCAACAAAAGGTATTAGCGTTGTGGAGCTAGTTGGATATGCGAGATGGAGAAACGCTAGCGACAAGAGAATCTGTGCGATTAACTTGTATCTAGCCTTTATACCGGTTGTGCCGGTTCGGCTCTTCATAAAATCATCGGCAAGTCCTACTAGCCCGAATAAAAGCGGGATAAAGACCACTAAGTTCAAAGTTAGCGAGTGATTGGGGATTAATCGGGAAAGCTCTTCTTGGTAAAGAATGGCGATAAGGAAAGTTCCTATAACAGAAAGAATGAGAAGAATGATACCCCCACCGGTAGGAACTCTTTCTTTCTTAAGGTGATGTTTTGGACCCCAGGGGCGATACGAGTGCATAAGGAATCGCTTCATTAGCGGGTAGATGAATGAGATTAGCATTAGTGATGTCGCTGCGTTTACCGAAAATATTGTAATTAACACACTCATAGTATCTTTTCCTCTAGGTTAAATTCATCAAGGACTGCCTTTACAGCTCTTTCCAAATGCAATCCTCGTGACGCCTTTATTAAGATAACGAGCCCGTTTTCGTTCTTTTTCACCTCTTCCAGTAAAATTTGATTTATCTTTTCTATGGTTTTCTCATCGGCGCACTCTAAATCGTGGTTCGAGGAGATGCTTGCTAAGCGTTCAAACTCCCCTTGGACGGGGTTAGCCACTAATTTGGGGAAGAAATTTTGACTACCTTGTGGTTCATTAGTGCCACAGGGAAAGTGAATTACCTCAAAGCCATCCGGGACAGGCACTTCTAGAAATGACCTCATTGCTTCTCCAACACATATTAATTTTGATGGAGGAAGTAAATATACAAGTTGAGCCACCTGACGATGAAATAGTTTCTCATACTTTCCAAGCTCAAGCATATCACCAAGTACAATAAGTCTTTTCCAATCTCGGGGCAACTGCATAAGCAGGCTAATGGCTTCCCTTACCGAGGCTGGTCCGCTGTTATAGGTGTCATCAATAAGGAGCAAGTTTGGCGCTAATCTATAGGGAGTTAGCCTCTGGGGAGTGTAGGGAATTGTTTCCGTGAATCTAACACATTCTTCCAAATCTAGACCGAGTTCAGTGCAAATAGCGCAAGCGCAAAGGAAATTTTTCACCGCAGAGAATCCTAGGAGCTTCAGAGCAACTTGGAAGCTTTTTCTCCCATCAGAAATGATAAATTTTGAACCTTGAGTGCCCATCATCTCAATTTTCTCTACGTAAAGATCTGCCTTTTTATTTGCTAGATGATGCTGATTGCTAACTTTAGTGTCAACCCAAAGATTCTGCGGAAGGATCTTTTGGATTGATTCTTCTACGAGGCTAACGTCAAAAAACTGTGTAACCAAACCGTTCCTAGTGGCTGGTTTTCCTGCTACTTCATGAAGTAACAATTTAAGGTTCGGATCGCTTATGTTTAACCATAAAACGCCATCATTCAAAATTCCGTCAACAATTTCAGCTTTGGCTCGTGTTATTTCTTCGATTGAACCTAATCTTCCGATGTGGGTAACATGGGTATTTGTTATTAAGGTGAAGTGAGGTTCAGCGATGCGCGAGAGCAAAGAAATCTCACCTCGCCCCCTCATCGCCATCTCTAGCACTGCGACTTCTGTTTCAGGCGAAAGCTTTCCTATGGCTAATGGGACGCCTATTTCGTTATTGAAGTTTTTCTCAGTGCCAACTGCGCGGAATTTATTCTTGAGGAGCGTTATTGCTATCTCTTTTGTCTGCGTCTTTCCCACGCTTCCAGTGAGAGCGAATACTTTTACCTTCGGAAATTGCTTGCGAAACCAACTTGCCAGCTTCTGAAGCGCAACTAGGGTGTGACGAACCTCAATTACTGAGACAAAACACGCTTCCTTTCCGTTTTTCTCCTTCCGTTCTTTAAGGACTTCTAGGATATGAGGGATTTGCGGATGCCCCCTTTTAATTAGTACTGCGGATGAGCCTTTTTCTATGGCGTCCAAAATAAAGCTGTGCCCATCCCTTTGAGTGCCGATTAGCGGAATAAAGAGAGTATCCTTCTCTGAGGTTCGGGAGTCAATGCAATAGGTCTTAAACTTATTTGTTTCTTCTCCAAAGATTAACTTGCCGTTTAACGGTTCAAGAATATCCCTAATAGCAAAGGGATAAGTCATTTCACATACTCCATTATCAATATGAACTTTCTAGCAAAATGTTACTTCAAAGAGTAAATAAGCGCAAGCTTCACGTCTAAAGCAATACACGATAAAAATCATACTCAAAAATAGTCCCGATGCTGTATCAACACCAAGTGCTTGGTCGTTTGTTTACCCTTCCTCCAAAATCTCATTCACCGCTTCCACGTCCGAGAAGTGGATGATTCTATCCTTGAAGATTTGATAATCTTCATGTCCCTTGCCAGCGATGAGAACTATATCTCCGATCTCAGCGTCATTGATGGCAAGTCTAATGGCGGTCTTTCGGTCAAGTTCTATGAAGTATTTAGGGCTTCTGGCTAACATTAGTCCCTTCAAGCCTTGAACGATTTCTTCAGCAATATCAGCGGGGTCTTCACTTCTGGGATTATCGGAGGTGATGATAATCGCGTCCGAGTATATTGCAGCAACTTGTGCCATAAGGGGTCTTTTCTTTTGGTCTCTATCACCACCGCATCCAAATACGCAAATAATACGCGAATCTTTGGCAAGGTTGCGCAGAGATTTCAACACTTGTTTTAAGGCGTCTGGGGTGTGAGCGTAATCCACAAAAATTTGAATTCCCCGCTTATTATCAACTCTTTCTAGTCTGCCTGGGACCTTTTTAAGTCTAGGAATACCTAGCTTGATAAGCTCAGGCGAAATTCCCTCCATAATGGAAACTGCGACAGCTCCTAGAACATTTAAGACATTGTGGTAACCCGGCAGGCTTGTGGAAGCTTTGAACTCAAGCCGCTCCCCTGGCGGTTCAAAATTCTTAACCCGAATTTTGCGCGGGTCATACTGAATGTGTATATCGCTACCGTTAAGGCTAAGCCCTGCTATCAAACCTCTTACCGCAGAATCTTCGGAGAGCCCAAACGAAACTTTAGTGTTAGAAATCTCGTCGAAAATCGTCCTACCTTCTTTATTATCAATGCATATCGCGGAATAATCAGATTCACCGAACTCCTCGCGTAGAAAGAAACTCTTTTTAACTTTGAAGTATTCCTCCATTGTTTGGTGATAGTCGAGATGGTCTTGAGTAAGGTTGGTGAATAGCTTGACCTTGAATGGAAGAAAGTCCAATCTTCCTTGCGAGATGGCATGGGAAGATGCTTCCATAACGAGATAATCACAACTATTCTGAACCGCAATCTTTGCAAGACGGTTTAGTTTAGGCGGGTCTGGAGATGTTAATCCTCGTTCTTTGAAGTCATATTCCTGCGTGAGCTTTTTAGGTGGAAGGGCAAAGCCAAGAGTTCCCATTATTGCTGGTCTTTTCCCCAACTCTCGGAGCACTTGTGAGATTAGAAGCGTGGTTGTGGTCTTTCCATTTGTACCAGTGACGCCGATGAGTCTTAGGGCGTTTGTTGGATTTTCGTAAAACTTTGAGGAGAGAAGCGCCAGGGCTTTCGCAGAATTTTTTACCCTGATGCGGGGAGCCTTTGTCTAAATCTCTAGCGGTGTTTCATAGAGGATTGCTGATGCCCCATTCTTGATGGCATCATTTACATAGAAGTGACCATCGCTCTTGATTCCCCTTCTTGCCACGAAGAGATATCCACTTTTAACCTCCTTGCTGTTTTCGGTGATGCCAAGAATTTCGGTTGATTCATCAACATCTAAGAGCTCGATAATCTCAAGTCCGTCCACCAATTCATAAAGTTTCATCTATTGTCTCCGGCGCAATTCTCTTTATTAGCACGATTTTCTCCGCAAGTTCCCGAAAAGCTGGCGCAGATACTAAACCGCCATAGTAGTCTCCCTTTGGTTCCCTAACTACTACGAGTATTAGATACCTAGGCTCTCTCTTTGGGAAAAAACCGATGAAACTTGATGTGTATATTCCCTTCTGATATTCGCCTCCTTCAGCAATTTGACCAGTTCCAGTTTTACCCGCAACTGTGTATCCTTGCATTCTAGCCCGCTTGCCTGTGCCTTTCTCTACAGCTTCGCGCAAAATGTCTCTCACCTTTTCCGCTGTCTCAGGGGAAATTACCCTTCTAAAGTTATCATTAAGTTTGACCTCACTATTTGTGCTAGCTGAGACTATCCTTTCACCGGGTAAAAGTGGGATTCTTTCCTTCGGTTGGTATTGGCTTTCCTCTCCTTTAAGAACGACTGTAACCTTTGGCAGGATGCCTCCGTTAGCGATGGCAGAGAATGCTCTCATAAGCTGAAGTGGGGTGAGCGCAATTCCTTGCCCGAAGGCGGATGTGGCGACTGTTATATCTGGCCAAACGTAAACCTTCTTTCCACTCTTGAATCCCACTGGCTTAATTCCCTTCTTTTCGCCGTTCAGTTCAATAGCGGATTGTTCATACAGCCCTAAAGTCTTAAAGATTTCTTCAAGCCGATATTGACCAAGCTTGAGTCCAATTTGAGCCATGCCGACATTTGATGAATGGACGATGATGTTTCTAACAGGGATATGCCCAAATCCTGCTGGATTTCTGTCGTGTTCCGCTTCGTGAATTACATACTTTCCGATTCTAAAGGTTGGAGTGCAGTAGAATTTTTCTTCCTCGCTTAACCAACCTCGATCAAGGGCAACAGCGGTAACTAACGGTTTCATAATAGAGCCTGGCTCAAACACGAATTGGGTTAACGGATTGGCTTCTTTTCCCCTTGATGGCCCCCTTGAGTATTCGTTGGGGTCAAAGGATGGTCTGACCGCGGAGCTGAGAATTTCCCCTGTGAAAGGATCCATTACCGCAACTAGCGCCCATTTCCCTCTGGTTCTTTTCATTAATTCAGCCACCGTTTTTTCCGCCGCTAGCTGTATGTCTCTATCTAACGTGGTGACAAGGTCATTCCCATCTTGAGGTTGAGTATAAGTGAGCGTTGCGGGAATTATCCTTCCTCTTCCGTCACTCTCGTAGGTGATTATCCCATCCCTACCTTTTAGATATTCAGAAAAAGTCAATTCAAGCCCGATGGAAAGCTCATTTCTCAAGTTCCGATATCCGATGATATGAGGAGCAAAATTATCCTTGAAGGGATAATAGCGTTGGAAGTAATATCTGATAAAGATGCCAGGGAGTGAAAGCGCATCTATCTGCTCTGCAGTCTCTTGGGGGATATCATAAGCCAAGTCGATTCTTTTTAGATTTTGGTTTGCCTCTATGAGTTCCCGAATTGATTGCGGACTCTGATTCAAGAACGATGAAAGCTTTGAGTAAACTTCATCTTCGTTCTTAAGAAGTTGTTTTTCTACGATTACTCTTGCGACTTTTACATTGTCCGCAAGTACTGTTTCCTTGTCTCTAGCGAGTATCCTTCCTCGCTTGGCATGTCGAATGTCCATTCTAGACCAGGTACTCTCTAAGTCGCTAAAGAAAATTTTGGAATCAACGTCATTAGTTACGCTCTTCTTATCAGAATTTTTTATCTCCATGGATTTATGTTTCTGGCTTTCCCTGTAAGCATACTGAACTTTATGAATACTCCAGATGTTTCTAGCACCAATAAGAGTTATGAATAGGAAGATGATACCCGCCTTAAGTAAATAAACCCGTTCCATTTTATTAAGGTTAGAAACTAACTAAAGACTAAACAGATCTTAAAAACAAACTCTTGAGAAAAACTAACGGCGGCCAGAGGGAACTGGCCGCCGCCAGGAGGAAGGGTAGCAAAGTTAATATCCCACGTGGGCGTGGAAACCTTACGGTAATCACTGGGCATCCTGCTAATGGGCAAAATTTGTGTCACTTCAGTTTGCCTCATCGCTATCTCGCATTTTCTTAAGTTAAAATTGATTTCACCGCTTATGTTCATAGCTTTCTTTCTCTACGGCTTTATTGTTATAAGCTTATCGGAAAGGGGATACAGGTCTTCTACCGTGTTAGCTCTACCTATGGACTTTTTAATATTGGTGCGAACAATAAAGTTCTTTTTAGTTAATGGAATTAGTCCCAGTTCCCTCGCCTTTTCCTCGTCAAATTTGAGTCTATTCTCCTGTTCAGTATTTGCGAGCTCCTGTTGAGCTAGCACAAGGTTAAGATTCTTTAGGCTCTTTTTCGTATCCACTAATTTGTAGCCCTCATTCACCACGCAGGTTGAAAGATACGCGTATACCATTACTGAGCTAGTGAGTAACATAGCACCAATTATTACGGTTGCTCTGTAGGAAAGGGTTATTGGGAAGAGGCATAATCGCTTTAAGCGAAAGAGCAGCCCTGATTTTTTCTTAACAACGCCGAAGACTTCTTGCGCTCTTCTGAATTCCTCAAAGCTTAGTATGCGGTCTTTTCTCAAAAGCTCTTTGGCTGGTTCAATCCCCATCGTTTTTCCTCCTTCTTTCAGTCTTAATTACGACACGAAGCTTGGCGCTTCTCGCACGACGGTTTTCCCTTATTTCATCCTCGCTTGGCTTTACAGGCTTCTTTGTTAACGGTAGTAAAACCCATTCTTCAGGGGAGTCTCCCCTTTCTGAATAAAACCTAAATGTTCTCTTAACGATTCTATCCTCAAGGGAGTGATAGGAAATAACGCCAAGCCTGCCACCAATGCTTAAATGTCTAACAGCGGCACTTAAACCTGCATTAAGCTCAGATAGCTCATCATTGACGAAGATTCTTAGGCTTTGAAATGTTCTTGCGAGAATTTTATTCCTGTTTCTTTTGCGTTTTAATGGGATTGCCCTATCAATTGCTTCAACTAGCTGAAAGGTCGTTCTTATTTGGCTTTCCCCTCTTTTTTCCTCTATTGAATGGGCAATCCTTCCCGCGAGGGGTTCTTCACCATAACTTTGAATTATGCGCTTAAGCTCAACTTCTGGAAGCTGATTTACAACTTCAAAAGCACTTTTGCTACTTTTACCCATTTGCATATTTAACTCTCCGTCTCGCAAATATGAGAATCCTCGACTTGCGTCTTCAAGCTGGAGAGAGGAAATGCCAAGGTCAAATAAACCCACGTTAAAGGGGATAAAACCGCATTTTTGCAAGATACTCTCAGCTTCAGAGAAAAGCGCATTTACAATTTGAACTTGGCAATTTCCTTCAGCCTTAACGCGCTTTCGAGCAATTTCAAGAGCCTTCTCGTCCCTGTCTATTCCCAGCGCACGCCCCTTCTCACCGATTAACCTACAAATCGCGAGTAGATGTCCTCCTGTCCCAACGGTAAAGTCCACGAAGCTTTCTCCAGCCTTTACTGAGATAAATCTAATTAACTCTTGTAAAAGAACAGGTTTGTGAACAACCTCGTTCACTTCAAAATATGAGAGAGGAACAGGCTTAAACCCGCCGAAAAAGCCCGTTCCTCCCTAATCAGCAACGTTTGATTCCACACCTTTTGAGCCCTCATTTTCTAGAGCCTTGCCCAAAGCTTCTTCGATGCTTACTTCCGGTTTCAACGGTGGTGCCTCGGTTGCTTTCCAGACTTCAATGCACCAACCTAGAGAGTAGACAACAAGCTCGCCTTGTAGGAACACGTGCTCCCGCAGAAATTTGGGAATGGTTATTCTTCCCTGCTCATCTACCTCAACGGAAGCGTGTAGGGAATAAAAGTTGCGCAGAAAGCTTTGGGTTTTTGCTCCCATAGCCTTGAGGAACCCGGAATAGGTGGATAGATCAATTCTGTCCTGAATATGTTTTTCAATGTACCTAAAGTTTTCCTCGTTCGTTACTAAGATGTGAGAGACGCTTCCGTAAATGATAAATGCGGTATCGCCAAGCTCCTGCTTCGCGCGGACACCTAGGAATATCCTCCCTTTTCCATCAATCCGAGTTTTAGTCCATCCTCTCAGCAATTTCCTTAATCACTTCAGCAGAAACATTGGGAATATTGGGTTTTTTACACCTTAATTATGGGATTGTCAAGGGATAATTCACCAAAATTTTAGGAAATTCCAGAGAAATTACACATATGTTTAGTTTTGTGCTGTTTGGAATAATAATTAGCGGTCATCTTTTTTATTGAGAAGAAATTACGGGGGTGCGTTGTGTCGCAAGAAAGCTAGATATTTACTAATAGGGAAGAGTTATGAAGGATTTATACGAGCAAACTTATGTGGTCAATTGGATTTGAAAGATAATCTGCGTCTGATTGTGGTAACTAGGTGGCAATTTTAGATTGAGGAGGAAGATTTGAGTAGAGAAAAATTTAGAGGATAAAATCTTAACGAGATTAACTTTCTATGGCGGTTCTATACTCAGCGATGAGAAGAGCGTTCAGAGCTGCGCCTAGAACCAAGTTATTAGAAACAGCGAAGAAGCAGGCAGATTTTTCTTCAAAGTATGCTCTAACTCTACCGATGACTACTTTGTCAGGAACGCTAATCGCGAAAGTGCTATCCGGAACTTCATCTCGTGGAAGCAGTTCAATAAACTTGTGCTCTTCTAGGGCGAGTCTTATATCTTCAATGCTAGCGCGATAGTTGAACTTGACAAAACAAGAGATGGAATGACCAATAACAACTGGTACTCTTACCGCGGTGGCGTATATTTCTGTTTCATCCAGATTTAGGATTTTTGTTGTTTCTTCTCTAATCTTTTTCTCTTCGGAGAACTCCAGCAGAGAGGGCGCGCCAATCGCTGGCGAGGCTTTTAGAACTTGCGCTAGCTCCGGGCTATTCAAGTTGCTCATACTTTTTTTCTTTATCTTCCGAATATCATCTAGAAATAAATCTACGGTATCTCTTCCTGCGCCGGATAGAGATTGATAACTAGAGACGTAAACTTCTTTAGGCCCGAAAGGAAGCAGTGGATATAGCGTGTGACAGAGAAGAATAGTAGTGCAGTTAGGGTTTGCAATGAGTCTTGAGGTAGAGATATCGCTTTCATTAACGCCTACCACAACTAGAGGGACGCCTTCGGTTAATCTAAAGATTGCGCTCTTGTCGATAACAATTGCGCCACTCTCAAGGGCTATTGGAACATACTTCTCAGAGAGGGAGTCCCCAACCGCAAAGAATGCTAGGTCTACCCCTTCAAACTTATCCTCAGATAAAAGCTCTACTTCGTAAGATTTCCCCTTTACTTTGACACTCTTTCCAACGGATTGCTCGCTTCCCAAGAGAACAAGATCGTCGTACTTCAGGCGGCTCTTAGGCAGAAGTTTGAGTAAAGTTTCGCCAGTTAGTCCCGTCGCGCCAGCTACCGCAATTTTCATCTAGTTTCCTCCGTTTCCATTACGCTCGTCAATCCAACACGCAAGCCCACAAAACTGGCGAGATTCCTTAGAGCGAGTTTAATTCCAGCTAGATAGCACTCTCTTGAAATTGTGCGATGATAAATGCTTAGAGTTTCGCCTTCTGAGCCAAATATCACGCACTGTTCCGCAAGAACGCCGTCTAGCCTGATTGAGTGGATATTTACCCCGGAGGCGTTTAGCCCTCTAGCGGTCGGTTGTTCTTCTTGTCCTTTAAGGTTTTCCTCTGAATTTTGAAATGCTTCGGAAATTGCTTTTGCGGTGGCAAGGGCGGTTCCACTGGGAGCATCCAATTTGCCCCTATGATGCGCTTCAACAATTTCCACCTGATTAAAGTATTTACTCGCAAGATTTGAAAACATTATCATTAGGTTTGCCCCCAGTGAAAAGTTCGGAACGACCAGACAGGAAGTGTTGTTAGCCTTAGCTGAGGCATCTAGCGCTTCCAAGGTTCCATCCGGGTATCCAGTTGCGCCGACCAGGTACCTTTTCCTCGCAGAGAGAATCTTTGGACCTTGTTCAAAGACCGCTTGCCCAACGGAGAAGTCCACGATATGCGTGGCGGGGCTAGCAAGAAATTCCTCAAGGTTATTTGTTACATCGCCTAGGTTTTCCAGCTTTCCACTCTGTTTATCATAGAGGGCGCAAACATTAAATTCAGGCTCTTTGGAAAGATGTGCAGAAACTATTCTGCCCATTTTGCCAAGAGCGCCAACTATTCCAACTTGAATTACTTCAGTCATTTTCGCTCATAGTAGGAACGCTACTTCCGACTAGCGGATGATCAGCTTCCGCTCGCATTTCCGTAGGTAGAAGCTCGTTTATTGCGCTCATTATCTTATCTGTTAACTTAACAAGTTCTTCTCTCGGTATAATCTCCATATCCATTCTTTCAACGTAGATTGGCTTGCCAAATCTGACTTTGACCTTCGTTGGTTTTATCAATTTGGAGTGTTTACGCATAGCTTTATCAGTGCCGATAATTGCGGATGGCACAACTGGGCAACCCATCTTTAGCGCTATTACCGCGGCACCGGTTTTGCCCTTTTGCAAATTTCCGGTGATGGAGCGGGTCCCTTCAGGAAAGATTATTATCGCCCTTTCTTTTTTCACATATTCTTCCGCCAATTGAAGCGCCCTTTGCCCTCTGCTTCGGTCAATTAGAATTGTTCCAAGCATCTTCATAAACAGCGCAAGGGGTTTCACGACAGTTAGCTCTTGTTTGGCGATATAATATACATGCCTTGGAACGCTTATTCCTAATATTGGAGGATCTAAATGTGAAAGATGGTTGCTTGCAATAATCACTCCGCCTTTTTTCGGGATATTTTCAGCGCCCTCTACCTCCAGGCGGAAAAGTAGCCTGGCTATTATCCAAAGTATGAGCTTGGTTATAGCGTAAAACGCTCTCCAAGCTATCTCCTTCACAAGTAAATTATAGCAAAATGATGCACCTTTTAGCTATCGATAGTTGGTAGCAATTTATCTGAACATCTGAGCGCCTGAGGAATCGGAGATGATAGATGCGTCACTGGAAAATCTGCCTTCTCGTTATGTTGCGGTTTATGATTTTTGGCGTTGGAACTTTAGCATCAAGGTAGGGCTTAAAAGTTTTCCTAAAGTTTTCCTAGAGAATAACTTTGCTAGAATTTTATGCGAGCACAGGTGTTGACTAGGTTTAATTCTAGGCTTTTTGCGGTTGCAATGGCGGTATCGCTACTCTTTGCATTGCAAGCTGGCGCGCTTAACCTAGCTTATCTGCTTCCAAACGTTAAAGTTACACCTCCGAAGAGTTTTTCCAACGGAGTTGTCTTAACTTTTGATGACGGACCTGATTCGGTTTACACGCTAAAGATAGCTAAGATATTGGCTAGCAGGAAGATTCCAGCGGTATTCTTCTTGGTTGGAAGGCGTGTTAAACAAAATGCAGAGGTTGCGAGGGAACTTTCAGAGCTTGGCTTTGAACTCGGCAGTCACGCCTACTCTCACAATGATTTAACTCAAATGACGAGAAGCGAGATTTCCGACGAGCTTCAAATGAGTGACAAGCTAATTATGGGCATAACCGGCAAAAGACCGCGCTTTTTTCGCCCGCCTTTTGGAACTTTCAACTCTGAAGTTATCTCTGAAGCTAAGAAGTTGAACAAACTTGTGGTTCTTTGGACACTTGACTCTCGTGACTGGACAAACATGGGAGTTGAAAGACTCACGAATAAGGTTGTTTCCGAGGCGAAGAATGGCTCTATTATCTTATTCCATAGCACCAACAGCGATACCCTGGAAGCTCTACCGAGAATCCTTGATGGGCTCTCTAAGAAGGGCTTGAAGTTTATAAATTTGGAGGAGTGGTGCATAAGAAACTTCCCAAATCTAAAGGAGTATCTAGTAAAGGGCGGAAAACCTCCTTTGGTGGAAGCGAAGGATAAGATTGAGGGAGGTAAAGCAGAACAGCAAGAACCCCGAGTTTTATATCCACGCCTGATTTTCGGGCCTGTGGTTGAACAGAGGAGTGAAATGGCTGAAGCAAATGAAAAACTAACAAAATTGCCAAAGGAGGAGAAGGATGAGAAGGGGCAAGCTAAAAATTTAGTGGGAGGTGAAGCCACAAGGGAAATGAAACATAAGCAGAACTTGCGTGTTTATTCTAACGTTGATGCCTATGAGAGATTTCAAGACATATTTAATAGAGTGAACTTCCTGCCTCCACTTAGAAGGCAAGAGTTTAAGAAGGTGGATACTTGGAGGGATAAACTTCCAGCAAGAACGCTTTCTCCATTTGAGCAGGGGGTTCTACTCAACAGCAAGAAGTTTCCTGAGAATGTATATCCTCAGCCGAGGTTTTTCCTGTTGCTTACGGAAGAGCAGTTGTTTAACCTGAATACAGGCTTAGCGCAAAGAATTTTCTTTGAGGGCGGTTTCTCGGAGTGCTTGATACTCGTCTCGGAGAAACGTGAATTTACGGGAGACTTCGGTTTACCTGCGAGATACGTAACACCTGGTGAGTTTGACCCATACTCGGTTTTCTCACTTGGGGAGGAGCCGCTAACTCGCCTACTTGAGCTATATAAGGGAAAGAAGGAGTCTATTTTGGTGATTTTACCGTCTCTTTTAGCCACACAATCAAGTGAGACTAACGATATGGCATCAGTTTATGAGTTTGCACTTGAGGAGTTTCTGAAGTTCCGACAGCTTACCTACGATAGAGTTTATGATCCAGCTGAAAAGTTACAAGAGGCGCTGGGACTTCCGAAGGAATTTTCGCTTGCTAGATTCACGAGGCAGTCAGAACCGTTAATTCTAATCTGCCAAGATAAGCCTGCATTTACCTTGCAGACAAACTATATGTTCAACAGATTCGCCCTACTCAATTTCTCCAAAAGTAAAGGTGCAGAAATTGTGAGGATAAGCCCGGGGCAATTGATACAGAGTGAGCAAAGCGCTATTTACCTTCTACCTAGATGATTGAAGCGGGAAATTCTCTCTTAACACTTTATGTCTGTGAATCCCATTCAATAGAGCCAAGAGGTAACTTGATGTGGGAGGAGAGCCTGCTTCAGTCGCCTTACCCGATTATCGCTACATTTTATGTAAATTCGCCCTGTGTGATAATGGGAAGGTTCAACAGGGAGGAGGAATGGGTGAACACTGAGGCGATAGCTACCGATGGCATTCCGCTACTTAGAAGAGCGAGCGGTGGTGGTGCGGTATATCAAGATTTAAATAACCTGAACTATGGCATTATCCTTAATAGAATTGACTTTAATCGCTTCAACTCAAGGAAGTTGCACTTGATGAGTTTTTTCCGCGAAATAGTCGTTAACGCTTTCGCTGAGGGAGAAATTTTTCTTGAGCAGAAAGGCAAGAGCGACATTTTCTTAAATGGCAAGAAGATAAGCGGAAATTCTGCCTTAATCAAGAAGGATAGAATTCTCTTTCACGGAACTATTCTATTCAAAGTTGACTATTCCGCGATGGAGCGATTCCTTCCCATTCCTTTGAATCGGGATAAGACGCTATCCCACAGAGCATTTGTGACGAGCTTGAGCGCAGAAAATGTTGACTTAACCATGAATGACGCTAAAAGACTTATCGTTCAGAAGTTGAAGGAGATGCTCTCAATTGAGAGGGTAGAGTGGATTCACGTTTCTTAGCTTTTTTGAACGCATTTCTTGTAAGCCCTGAGCATATTTTCTTTGAAGAGCTCGCTCGTGTAAAGCTTGGAAAGAATTAAGGCTCTTTTGTGTAAACTTTCGTAAAAGTCTTTATCCAAGATTAACTTTGAAATTATGCCTGCCAACTCCTCCGGCGAGTTTGGGTCAAAAAAGATGGAAAAATTTTCATACTTGGCTAAAGGAATTTTGAGGTTCACGCTAGAAAACTTAGCGTTCCCGTTGAAAACCTGATTTGTTCCGTATATCTCTTTGTGAACGTTAATGTTGGAGAGGATAGATGGAACGCCCAAACTCATCGCTTCCAAGGGTGGAAGGTCAAAGCCTTCTTCTTTACTTGGAGCAATGAGGACAAATGCGCGGAGGTAGGCTTCAAGCAAAGCATCTTCACTGAGATAACCGAGAAGATGAACTTGATTTTGCAGATTTAAGCTTTTAGCTACTTCCAAAATCTCTTGACCGTTGTTTATGGAAATGCCTGCGTATTCTATAACACAATCCTTGCGAAGATCATTTGGCAGGAGGCTTATGGAATGAAGGACTATTTCAAAGTTCTTGCGTTTCTCAAAGGAGCCAACTAGGAGGAGGGTAAAGGGCGCAGAGTGTGGTTTTTCAATAGTTAACTTTCGCTTCGTATTCTTACTCTCAAACCGACTGTAAAGTGGGACAACATAAACTCTCTCCTCAGGAATTCTAAGGAATTGAATTACTTCTTGCTTTATCGTTTCGGAGTGACAAACGATAAGTTTAGCACGGCGCCATCCTGCAACCACGATGTTCTGGAAGTAATACTTGGCAAAAATGCCGAGAGGTGGTGACTTAAGTAAAATGAGGTCGTGAATTGTTACTAAAAGGGGGATATTTATGGGGTGGGGCGCTCCGAGACAGGGAGAGTGGAATAGGCTCGCTTCCCTTTTAGCTGTGTAGGAGTTGATTCTAATTGGAAGTTTTACCCTTTCCCAGAGAAGCCTTTCTGCGACACTTCTTAATGCTTTTTCCTTCGGTTCAGGAGTGAAGAGTTTGTGCGAAATTTTTTTCTCTTCTGAAAGCTTTTGCAACGCTTGCGTGAGCAAACGCGTGTATATCCCAAAGCCAGTTGGGATACTGCCTACCAGAGCTTGCCCATCAACGAGAATATGCATCCAACTGGATTGTAGCACCGCTATGAACTTTGGGGGTATAATCTAAATGAATGGGGAAGTTTAAGTTATTACTTTGCCTTTTCATTTACCCTTCAATAATGTTTTTCCTTGCGCCAAGCACTGCTTCACCAAGCATTAGGGAAGCTCCCTATTATCCAAGCTTTTATTACCCATTTCCAGCTACTTATCAGAGGAACCTTGTGAAGGTTTTCCGCGGATTAACCCCAGGGACTACCACATTGGAGGAAGTTCTTCGAACCTATGATTATCCGAAGTACATCATCAACGACCGTTATTTCTATTACGAAATGAGAAACACGTACCGGGGTTGGGATGATAGGGAAGATGTGTTCATAGAGTTTCGAAGGAGTAAGAAGCTTGGTAAGCCAAGATACTTAGGCGATCTAGATTTAACCGCGGTAGTTTCAAAGGTCTTTGTATATTCGGATTATAGGATGGGTGAGCTTGCGACTTATATTGACCAGATTATTTCAATTACGCCGTATCCCTATAGCGTTTTTTATGAGCCCATAAAGGACTATTTCATCCTTGTTTTCCCAAATCAGGGCTATGCGATGTACTTTGATGGGGAAGAAAAGAGGCTGATTGCGGAAGCTTACTTTGAACCTAAGATTTGGAAGAGTAGCGAATACTTGAAAATTAGAAATCCTGGCTTTGAATTCAGAAAGTTTAAGAAGGAGCTGATTCCGAAGTTTTTACCCTAAGCCTGATTACTATGAGAGGCTAGTGATATAATCGGGTAATGCTGAATCTCATTGGCGTCACGGTAGTCTTAGGACGTCGAACAATATTTGATAATCTTTGCTTCTCAATCAATGATCCCGGCTTATACTTTATCCTTGGCGCAAATGCCAGTGGAAAGACTACCCTTATGCGTGTAATGTCAGGTAGGTTCAAGCCACAAAAAGGTAAGGTCTTAATTTTTGGCGCGGAACTTTACAAGCTTTTTGGGCCAAGCGTTCCAGCTATTGAGGTTGTATCTGGAAGTTATACGATGAACCTTGAGCTCACAATTGGGAGTATATTTCGCAGTCGGGCGGAAGCATTTGGATACAAGAAAAGTTTTTCAGATTTTTGCCGTTCATTTAACCTACCGAAAAGTTGCGAAGAGCTTCAAAGGGCTACACCATCACAGCTCTCTAGTAGTGAACTTAAGGAGGTGGAGCTTGCGATGGTTCTTATGGGTTCTCCTTCCGTACTCTTCATTGATGACTGCTTTTTGTTTTTCAGTAGAGAAAGTATTGAGAGAGTGATGGAAAACCTGCGCTTCTTTAGCTTTTACTCTGAAGCCTCCGGAGGAGAGGCTAGGCAGAATGGGAGATTGGCGGTCGTTTTTTCTTCGCGCTTTTTCGGCAATATGGATGCTTTCAGGGATGTTTTCTTGCTAAGAGATGGGAAACTTGAGGCTTTATCAAAACCTGTGATGGTCAATAGAGGAACTGATCCTTTGAAGGTTGAGGAAGATGAAAAGAAGAAGATGAAAGGAAGGGTGGTTGTGGTGCGATGCGGGGAGTATTTTTATCGGCACAGCAGAATTGAGGCGGAGAACGACTATTTCCTACTGCACGCTGTGCTAGAAAATTCACTGGTTATTGAACTGAAGCAAAGCCTGGATCTTGCCATTTCCTACCTTGAACAAAATGGCCTGGATATCTTGGAACTTGATTTTGGAGAGAAAAATTTGGCTACAGAAATTGATATCGGCCATTCACTATAGTGGATTAGCGGGAAATTGGAGGGAGTTTACGTTTTAAGAGAATAATCTTTTAAGACTAATCCTTAACTTTCCGCATTTGTCTCCAATGCTTCTACTGCAGAATCTGTCGTGTCATAGATGTTCACAAACTTGTCCACTTTTATAGAAGTTAGAAGCTTTCTAACAATTGTTTTAGGTCCTGCTAGAGCTACTTTGCCCTGAGCGGTCTTAACGTCCTTTATGAGAATCACCAAATAACCTATCCCGGAGCTGTCAAAAAAGGAGACTTTGCTAAGGTCTATGACAACTTTGGGATACTGGCGAATGTTAAGTCCATCTATTAGGTTTCTCAGGTTCGCGAGGGTAGTTAAGGTGACTTCGTTGGATAGCTCTAATACAAAGACTCCTTTCTTCTTGTAATAGTTAATCATTTTTTTGTCTTTTTAAGTTCTCTAGACTATTTTGAAAAATGCCACCTAGTCCCGCTTTGAGTATCTTCCACCGTAACTCCCACATCGAGTAAGATTTGCTTTATTGAATCTGCTGTTTTGAAATCTCGTGCTTTTCGCGCCATATCCCTCCTGTTTATTAGTTCCTCCACAAGTTTCTTGAGAATGCTATTTTCCTTATTTTTTGTATTATCTCTCAAGAAGCGTTTCAGGTCAAGCCCAAGTATCTTGCAAAGCTTTTCAAAGCTGAGATATGCATACTTGAGCTCTCTCTTCTCCTTTGTTCCTTCTATACCAGTCTTATAGATTGAAGAAATAAAGTTATGAATCTCCGCTAAAGCGCGCGATGTGTTCAGATCGTTGTCCATCGCCAAAACGAAGGCTTCTACTAGCTGCCTTGCGAGGTTAAGGTAAGGCGAGCCTTCGCTCAAATTTTCAAATTCTGTTACCTCTTCATTCTCTACCTTTCCATCAAGCTCGTTGGTCACTATCCTAGAAAATTGGGATAATCTTTCAACTGCTTCTTTTGCGGAAGAAATTCCCTCTTGTGTTAAGTTCATCTGAGTCAAATAGTGCGAAGTTAGGAAGTGGTGCCTAACTTCTAGAGGTGAGAGGTTTTGAAGAAGCTGGCGCACGGTTATGAAGTTGCCTAAAGACTTACTCATCTTAACGCCATCAACTAGAAGGTGCTCAGGATGCATATAGTACTTTGCTAGCGGAACACCGTATGCGCCAAAAGTTTGAGCGATTTCGTTCTCGTGGTGTGGAAAGAGGTTGTCAATACCTCCACCCTTAATATCGTAGGTTTCACCAAAAAAATGGTACGCCATGGTGGAGCATTCAATATGCCAGCCTGGTCTTCCCTTTCCCCAGGGGCTTTCCCAGTAAGGCTCTCCCGGCTTTGCTGATTTCCACAGGGCAAAATCCGCAGGATGCTTCTTTCTTTCGTCTACCTCAACTCTTGCTCCTGCTATTAAGTCCTCTAAGGAGTATCCTGAAAGACGACCGTAGTCTTTGTATTTCTCAACAGAAAAGAAGACATCGCCGTTAATCGTGTATCCGTAGCCATTGGCTAGTATGAGCTTTATCGTCTCAATCATTTGCGGGATAAAGTCAGTTGCGTTGCAAGTGATGGTGTATGGAAGCGCACCAAGAGCTGATAGGTCTTCGTAAAATGTAGAAGTGTAAAATTCAGCCAATTGGCGGTAGTTGATACCAAGCTCATTGCTTCTGGCGATAATTTTGTCATCAATGTCCGTGTTGTTAATTACCGCAAAGACATCGTAGCCTTTGAAGTCAAGGTACCTGCGTAGGACATCCCAAAAGAGGTAGGTTCGCGCATGACCAATGTGCATAAAGTCATATACGGTCAGTCCACATACGTACATTCGAACAAAATTATGCTTTATCGGATGAAATTCCTCTTTGCGCCGAGTTAAGGTGTTGTAAATCCTCAACAATGTGCTTTCTCCATAAAGAATTATAACAAGCTGAAAGCTCTTGGCTTGATTTATCTGATTTTATTTTGAGGCTTATATTAGATGAAAGCAATAGTAGCGTTTAAGATTTTTAGAAATGTTGCTGTTTAGGAATTGACTAAGTCAGTTTTAATAAGGCGCGAAGGAATGCCCAAAGACCTAGCGATATTGAGTTATCCAGTTCAAAGAGTTGATAAGCTTTATGTGTTTAATGATAAATAATTTTTTAAGAATGTTGAGAGCTCTTTTGCCTTTGGAACTGCTGATGTAAGAGAGGAGCCTCCGTTTTCAAGAAAGACCACAAAAGAAACTTGCGGATCATCAAAAGGCATATAACCGACGAACCAGCTGTGAGGCTCACCTTTCCATATCTCGGCGGTTCCAGTTTTGCCAGCAACTTTGAGGCTTGCACCAATCATTTCCGCAGTGCCACCGGGAAGGTTTGTTCTTCTTAATCCACGCTTAACTAGTTGAATATATTCTGTATCAAAGTTGAGCTTGATTCTTCTAGGAGCTTCAAAAGGAATAACCTGCTCTCCTTCGCGTAAACCCTTGACCACAATTGGCGTGACGTATTCACCATCGTTAGCTAGCGCGTTAATCATCAGTAACACCTGAAGAGGTGTTGCTAAAATAAAGCCTTGACCTATTGACATATTTGCGGTGTCTCCGTCGTACCATATCCTATCCACCTCTTTATAGTTTGCTTGAGAGTAATGCTTTCTCTTCCAGACTGGATTGGGAATTAGACCTTCAGCTTCTCCGGGAAGAGCTATTCGTGTTTCCTGCCCGAAACCGAATTCACGGTATACTCGCTCAAGATTGTTCACGCCAAGCTTTAATCCAATTTGGAAAACCGCAGTGTCGCAAGATTTTCCTAATACGTCTATAAGATTGAGGGTTCCATGGCCCTGCCTCTGCCAGCAGAAAAATGTCCTGTTCCCAATATCTAACTTACCCTGGCAGTAGAACGTTGTTCCTTCTGTAACTTTGCCTTCCTGAAGGGCTTGCAGGACAATTATTGGCTTTACCGTTGAACCCGGTGGATAGCTATTGCTAATGGCTCTGTTAAGCATGGGGGGATAATCCTTTCTTGAAAGTACCTTTGTGAGATATTCATAACCGCCACGCTCCCTGAATTTATTTGGGTCGTAGGATGGCGAACTAACTAGAGCTAATACCTCTCCCGTTTTGGGTCGCATTACAATAATCGCACCAGGCGTTCCCCTAAGAATGGAATAGGCTTTTTTTTGTATCTCAGCATCGATTGTAAGGTAAATATCCTTTCCCTTAATTGGAGGATTAAGTTTCAGTTCACCGCGAAAATGCCTGTTCTTATCAACCTCAACAAGTCTCTCACCGTAGGCACCCTTTGTCACATCGTTGAATACACGCTCAATTCCATCCTTGCCAACAAGGTCGTCCGCAAAAATGGAAGGGTTGGCTAGATTCTTCAGCTCTTCAGGGCTTGGTTTGCCAACGTAGCCTATAAGGTGCGTGCCTGCCTCACCTAGGGGATACGTGCGTAGATAACTATTCGCCTCTATGATAATGCCCGGAAACTTCTCTTTGTTTTCTTCCAGATATGCAAGTTGGTTTAAGGTCAAGCCCTCCAGAATGGTAACCGGTTGGTAAGGGTATAGCATTTTTCTTTGGCGTTCAATATCCTTGATTGTTTCTGCGAAATTCAACTTAAGTTTGGATGAAATGCTTTTTATGACTTCCTGGTCTAGCTCACCGATTGAACTTTGACCTGCGTCTATGGCTGTTTTTGACTTCGTGGGATTGTGCAAGAAGTACTTAAGGGCGGTTGAGGGTCTGTTTATTGCAAGGGGAGCGCCACTTCTATCAAAAATTTCTCCTCTTGGTGCTGATATCCTCACAACTTGCACTTTGTTGCCGATTGCGCGAACCAAATATTCAGTGTGGGATACAATCTGAAGTTGGAATAGGCGTAGAACTAAGACCATAAAGAGCAATAGCACGAGGGCTAGAAAAATCTGCTCTTTCCTTAGTTTCTCCTTTATTTCTTTAATAGCTAAGTTCACCCGTTTTTCCTTTCCCAATGACTTTATCAAGCCAGATTGAAAGTAAAAAGGATGCAACTATGTAGGCTAAAATTCCAGCATAGTTTAGGTGGAAGAATTGCGAGATTTGTAAGGGGAAATACACTAGGCTTATTATTATGTAACTTGCGAAAATCTTGTAGAGGAAAGCGGAGATAAGAGCTATGAGGATAAAAGAACCAAAGCGCAGAAATCGAGATAATACCCCAGAGGAGAGCAGTAAAACAACACTAAGATATATTACTGAGTTAATAAACGGGATTGGCGAGATAAGGTCTAGGATAGTAGCGGATAAGAAGGCAAAAGAGAGGGCAATTCCAGTTTCACCTAGAACGCTTGCGGAAACTATTCCCAAAAGGATTAGATCAAAAGAGCGGAAAAATGTTGGGTATCTTAGCAGTAGGACAAGTTGAGTAATTAGAATAAGCGTTAGCAGTATAAAAAGCGATGTTCCTTTTAACTTTATCATTTTTGGAACTTTGTTAAGACGACTACAGTTTTGATTCCTTTTGTACCAATGCTAGGTTCCGCTAAAACTTGAAGTGTGGTAAGCCCTGGGACTTTCCTGATTTTAGAGACATAACCAATTAGAATTCCCGCTGGCCTAGTATCGCCACCATCCAAGGAAATGCCCAACGTGTAAAGTTTCTCGCCAATGTTAATCTTTGCATCTGCGGAAATGTAATCTAGCCTTATGGTGGTAGTGCCAGTGCCCTTAATGATACCTGCAGTCTGGGAGAGAGAGGTGATGGCTGAGATGGAGAAGTCTGGATTTGTAAGCGTCTTCACAACTGAGTAAGTTTTACCAACCTCTGAAATCTCCCCTATTAAGCCAAGGTCGCTAACAACCAGGTCTTTTACGTTGATGCCCGAAGATCTGCCACGATTTATGATTAGATAATCCAACCACATTTCAGGGCTTCTCGCAACAACTTCTGCGGCAACCTTGCCAAATCCACGCGAAGGCGGTAAAGAAAGCAGTTTTCGTAACTCGGCGTTTTCCCTCTTCAGTTGTTCCAGCTCCGCGAGCTTTGTGTTTGCAAGGGATAGTTCACCTTCAAGAATCTTTTCCCATCTAAGATGGTGGGGAAGGCGAAAAATTTCTGCGAAACTAAATACGCCACTTACAACTCTGTTGGAAGCACCAACTCCCTTTGATGCAATGTTGGTAAGCGATGAATCAAATTTATCTCCAGCTCCAATCGCGTAGACTAGTAGGCGAAGAAGGAGGAGACCTGCGAGCGCAAAAAGCACAATTAGAATGGGCGGAGACATCCGATTTTCCTGCAGATGTCTAACTAGCTTTCCAGTGCCTGGTTTCTTGTCGCGAGATGTTAGATAGACCTTCACCTAATAAAATCTTACTATAAATCGTGTGCGCAGGGGGTAGAAATTATTTAGGCGCTAGATATTTGCGAGTCAATCTGAAATTGAGTCTTGATTTTTTTAATTCCTTGTGATAATATTTACTACAGCATAAAGATTTTCACAACTTACTACGAATTGCTATGCTGGGTAAAGTTAAATTAAGTGTATAGGTGGATGATGTAATGTTAAGCAAAAATGCGTTTATTGCGTTTGTAATCGCGGGAGTTGTGCTTTACTCCTGTGGTGGAAGTGGGGGGCGTGGACCTGCTCCGCTTCCAAAGCCCGAAAAGGGAACAATTCGTGGAACTGTTGCAATTACGGGCGAGCTTGTTGAAAGCGCAAGGGCTTTTATAGGCGTGTTTCTTCCAAGTAGTGTTGAAGCTCTGAGTTTCTATGAGATACCGGCAGGAGATTTAGCAAGCGGTTCCCACTCTTACCAATTTGCTAACCTAGACTTTGGGGAGTATAGGATTGCAGTTGTTGTTAACTTTGGCGAAAGTTTCGGAAACAAGATGGAGTACATCTATGCGCCAGGAACAGTTAGAGTAACGGAGAATAACGCTATCGTAAATGGATATGATTTTACTGCCGAGATTCCTCCCGCACCGGCGGGAACTGGTTCAATTTCGGGTGTTGTGACTTTTGTTCAGGGCTTTCCCGATTTAACTCCTGAGGAGGGAGTTTACGTTGGAGTAAGTTTAGGGCTTGACCAAGCTTCAGTTGGTTTTGATAAGATTGAACCAAGTGAGGTCTCTAATAATCAAGCTAGTTATTCCATCACCGACCTTGAGTTTGGGACTTACTACGTGAGCATCTACGTTTACAATGTCGCCACGCACATGCCTCGTTTCTTTGGTTTTTACCAGGGAACCGTGACGCTTTCAGAGAGCAATCCTGACCAAACAGGGATTAACTTTGACGCGGATATTACCGAACTAGGTTAATAGCTTTTAATGCGAAGCTTCCTTTTGGTTATTCTTTTTTTGGGAACGTTGCTTTTCTTCGTGCCAATAACACTAATGGCTCAGGAGACAGAGCCAACGAGTTCCCAAGGGGAGGTAAGTTCCACGGAGGAGGCAGGTGATGCAAGTAGCGAGGTGGATAATGAGGGTGAGGGAGTGGAGGAAGCTAATGCGTCCGAGGAAGAAAGTGAAGATTCAGAGAGGGGAAAGGAAGAAGCTGAAGAGGTTGGAGAGATTAAGGTGGAGGAGAAAGTCAGTGGGACTTATGCTCCAGAGCCAACTCCAAAGATTGTAATTAACGCGGAAGAATTGAAGCGATCAGCGCTAGAAGAGTTGACAGGGCTTTCACGGTTCAGCTCCTTTAACATACAGGAGTTTTTTGGCGGGAATGCTCTATCAATTCTTGGCTTAAACCCAAAGTTTACCCTTATCCTAGTAGATGGACAGCGAGTAGCGGGTCGAATTGATGAGAAGATTGACGCTAGCCAGCTTCCGCTACTAAGCGTGGATAGAATTGAGGTCATTAGAGGTCCGCTAGCTACAATTTACGGTAGCGGTGCAGTTGCAGGCGTCGTGAATATCATTACTAAGGTTCCCCAGGACAAACTTACCGCCAATTATCTAACTCGTGGTGGTAGTCATAGTTTTAACTCGCAGTTCTTTGAACTAGCTGGCACAGAAGGAACAAAGAAGTACCTTTTGGCATACCGAAGGGCACAGCGCTCAAGCTTTGATCTTTATAAGCGAAACCCTGCAACGGATGGTGATGCTTTTCTTAACCAATTTCTAAAGTTGCGTTACTCAACTCAGCTTGGAAACAAGACGGAGGTCAATCTTAGCGGGTCACTATTTGAAGAAAACAACAACAACATTCAGACTACCTTTGGAGGACTGGCGAGACGCGGTGATTTTGATACTACTAGAACAGATTATTCCCTCTCCCTCATCAGGAAACTGAACGCCACTTCGGAATTATCCCTATCACACAATCTGAGTGAATACGGGCATAACGTAAGGACTACGCTGGTGAATATTGAGGCAGTTAGTCCTACTGAGGATAGGTTCAGAGATGAGGTTAGGGATACAGAGCTTTCCTACAAGGGGTATGGGGAGAGGTATCTTATCCAGGCGGGAGTTGGACGCAGTCGGGAACATATAAATTCTCCAAGGATTCTGATTGAGCGTGCGTCCTTTTGGCTGAACTCCTTCTTCGTGAATTACGAAGCTTATTTAAGCGGAGGAAACAGCCTTTCCTTGGGACTTCGCTACGATGAGCATAAAAGTTTTGGGAGTGAATTTTCGCCAAAGGTTTCGTTTTGGAAGGATGGGAAAAAAGTTGATTTTCGCATTGGTTACGGTAAGGGTTTTAGAGCGCCAAGCTTAAAGGAGCGTTATTTTGAGTTTAACTCGCCATTTGGTTACACCGTTCGTGGAAATCCAAATTTAACTCCAGAAATCGCAAATACTTTCTTAGTTGGGATTTCATTTACTCCAAATGATAAGTCAGCCTTTGACATAACCGCATTCGAAAGCAAAGTTTCGGGGATGATTCTACCCACTGAAGTTAGGTCAAATCCGCTGATCTTTAGGGAGATAAACGTTGCTCGCGCGAGAAGCTCCGGAGTTACAATTACCGCTTCTTCTCTTTTATCTCGCAGGTTTCGGTTAAGCTTGGATCAAACTTATACAATAGCCAAAGATGAAGACACGGGCAATTTCTTACCGCAGAACCCTAAGTATAGGGGGGTACTTTCACTACTATACCAGTCATCTGACAAGTGGGAGGCGGAACTTGTGGGAACTTTGGCGTCTTCGCAGTATACTAGTCTTGAGAATACGCGTATCGCACCGGGACATGGAACTTTGGACGCAAACATTTCCGTAAAGAGCCGATATGGAAAAATTATTCTCAACGTCAGAAATGTTTTTGACCGAGTGAACGGGACTTATGGACCTAAACCAGGAAGAGAGTTCTTTCTGAGTCTTGAGAGAAGCTTATAAACTTGCTTGAATATCCAAAATGGTAGAGGCATTTCAAATTGGTGGGCTGGAAGTTTTGCAAAAGGGCGGGTTCTTCATGTACGTCATCCTTGTTGAATCTGTCATTGGGCTATACTTCTTTTTGGAGCGGTTAGTCTATTATTATTTCTTTCTGAAAAGGTGCAGAATAGGAATGAGCAGAATTAAAGGTGTTGAGGATTTAGATAAAGTTAAGCATTCTAATCACACCATAGAGGCATTAAAGTCAGCGGTAAAAGAGGGTAGGGTGAATTCACGGCTAATTCAGCTAATTGCGGAGAAAGACCTTCAGGATGCGGAGAGGGGCTTGACGACGCTTTCAGTTATCGCTCAAAGCGCTCCGCTATTCGGGCTTTTGGGAACTATTACCGGTCTTGTTTCCGTGTTTTCCACGATTGAGAGCTTGGGTGGACAGGTTACTCCTTCGGACTTGGCAGGCGGTATTTGGGAGGCATTACTGACCACGGTTTTTGGGCTTGTAGTTGGCATTCCGACCCTTATCGCACATAATTACTTCGTGTCAAGACTAACCCATTATGAGCGAGATCTTTTCATCACCGTCGGCAGGTTGGTTGATGATTTCAGAAAGAAGAAATTTGAGATAGTTTAAGGCAGAATGAATAACCTTTCATTAAGACGAAATAGAATGACGTCACCGAGCATTATGATTGCTCCGCTTGTTGACCTCATCTTTACCCTGCTGATATTCTTTATGCTTGTTAGCACCTACATAACTCCAAGCATAAAGATTGAACTACCGAAAAGCTCAACCGCAGTTTCTGCTGAAAGGAGAACAGTGAGCATAACAATTACTCGCGAGGGGGCTCTTTATTTAGAAGGCGAAAGGCTAAATTTGCAGGCGCTTGAACAAAGGCTCAAGGAGCTTGACCCCAAGGTCGTGATAGGAGTTAGATTGAGAGCGGATAGGCTTGTTCCTTTGGAGAATGTGGTCCAAGTTCTTGATGTGGTCAGGGCTTCGCCGATAAAAAGCGTTGATATTGAGGTGAGGAAAAGGTGAAGCTAAATTGGCTAAGGCTTTTTTTATTATTGGCAAGCATCTTTATCAACTTCCTCGCCCTTTCAGCCGTTAAGCTAAGTTCGCAGGATAACTTGAGAGAGAGAGCTTCACCACTTCGGCTGGTTAGCTTGAAGGAGAAAGAAACATCGATACCCAAGCCTGAAAGCTTTGAGCCCAAAAAGCCTGCGGTGAAGAAGTTAGTTAATGATGCACAAAAGCCAGCGGTGAAGCCTAAATTGACAGAACCATTGGAAACTCAGCCTTCCAAGGGAGATGAAGAAAGTTCGGCGGAACAAAAAGAAGGTAGCGGAGAATTAGTCTTTCCAGGTTCCAATGGGGGGTCATCCGTTGATGGAAATGATTCGGGGAATGGGGAGGGGACTATTCCAACGCCGAAGCCCTTTTCAGATGATGAGATAAAGGAAGCTCTAGCAAATTACCGCGAAATTCTTTTCGCAAAAATAAATGCTAATAAGGAATATCCCGTAATTGCCAAAAGACTTGGTCACCAGGGAAAAGTTAAGCTCAGCTTCACTATAAATAGTGATGGGAAGCTTCTCTCAAGCTCTGTTATAGTTTCTTCTGGCTTTTCTGAACTTGATGAATCTGCACTTGCCGCAGCTAAGAAAGCTAATCCATTTCCACCATTTCCAAAGGAGATAACAGAGAAGACTAAGGAGTTTAGCGTGGTGATTAACTTTGAGCTTAAGTAGCAGAGATTATGTCATTACCGCTAATGCTTGATGGGGAAGCGGTAAAAGATAACTTTGCAGAAAATGATTTTGATGTTACATGCGATAGGATAAGGGGGAATTTTAGTGCGAGGCGAGAAGCGGAAGTTAGTTTTATGATCAGACTACCGTTTCAGGCTTTTTGAAGAAGTCATAGTTTATTTGGATGTAATCCTTCCATTTTTCGGGAACTTCATCTTCTGGGAAAATCGCCTCTACGGGACAGGCTGGGACACAAACTCCACAGTCAATGCAGGTCGATGGGTCAATGTATAACATTAAGTCGTCCTCGTGGATGCAGTCCACGGGGCAGACTTCTACACAGGCTTTATCCTTTACACCAATGCAGGGTTCACAAATTATATAGGTCATACTTTTTTACTCCCAAAAAGATTGTAAGACACCACAGTGGTTCACGCAATTGAAATCTAATATCAGATTACCATAATATTTCATATTATAACTTTTTTTCGTTAGCAAAAAATTTCGAATTTCTTACGCCAATCGTTTTCCTTTAGCGGAAATAGAGAATATCAGAAAAGAAATCAATAGTTCCTGCTCTAATCTGCCGACCTCTGAGCAATGGTAGTTCTTAATGTTCACTTGTTATACTATAGAATTGTTGGATTATCCTTTCATTCAGTTTGAGTTAAATGCGCTACCTTTTACAGTAATACCACCAAAGTACCCCGCCTATTACGCAGATACATTCATAGACCCAAGAATTAACAGGCTGGCGCTTAACCTATCGCGTCCTCCTGAGAAGGCTTTTTATAGTGCCTGTGAGGCATTGAAGAGTTATGACGAGGAAACTTGCACAAAATACTTGAGAAAAAGCTTGGAATATGATCCCAATTACCAGGAAGCTCACCTACTTTTGGGCATTCTTGAGGCGGAGAAACTAAACTATGAGCAGACGGTATCGCATTTGGAGCAGGCACGGGTTAATCCGCAAAAGTGCGGGCAAATCCTGCGCAGACTTCTACCGTCTCTTAGGCTTCTTCTTCGGATAAGTAGACTCTATTTCTTTCAAATCTACCCTGATTAC
The DNA here is from genome assembly GCA_037441675.1 of Planctomycetales bacterium. Classification (GTDB taxonomy): domain Bacteria; phylum 4484-113; class 4484-113; order 4484-113; family 4484-113; genus JBBIRS01. The sequence goes on from JBBIRS010000003.1 coordinate 101,744, forward strand.
TACGGCGCCAGCTTAATTGAAATGAGCGCTTTCTGTAAACTTAGGAAATTGGACGATGCGCAAAGAATTTACTCTGAGATAATCAAATTGTTTAAGCCAAGAGATGAGATGAAAGTTATTCTGGCGGAAGGATACATAGCTGAAGGAAGATATGAGGAAGCCCTGAAGTATCTATCTAGGGAGGAGATGAGAAATTTAGATGAACTTGATTCTACTATGAATATCCTCAAAGGAATTTGTGAGCTGAACTTAGGTAAATTCCACGATGCGGTTCTGAGTCTTAAGAATGAGATTAACCCGACAGAGTTGAAGAGTGAGTACTTATGCGGTATTGCTCGCTTCCTCTTTTCAAGAGCCCTAGAGTTGGACGGATTACCACTATTAGCGTTACAAGAATCGCTGAAGATTGACCAAAAGAGCATTTTTAATCCCACTATTAGAAGTTTTATCAGGTGGCGCGAGGAAAAACTAAAAGAGAAGATTTCCGAGATGAGTCTTGAAGAAATATACAAAGCGGGAAGGTTGAGCTGGATTAAAGATGATACCCAATCCGATGAGGAGAAGAAGAAAATTGAGGAAGCGATGAGGAGGCTTTTACCAGAAGCATGGAGAGCTATGAATGTTGAGCCAGTTGAAGAGAGGGGTCAAGTTGCTAGCCGAACAGGATCTGCGCTTTTGTTTCCACAGACTTTCCGTAGGTCTCTTGGTAAAGGGGATGAGCAGGGGAAAGTAAGGGGGAAAGAGGAGGGTAAAGTTGATGAGAAAAAGTTGGAAGAGGCTAGCGCTGAGGAAGCTAGCTCTCAGGGGAGTATGGCGAGTGGCGGTGAAACTCCATTTGAGGAGGGGAAAATTTATCAATGGTCAATATCTACTGAGGGCGAACGTGAGTTTCTAAGATTTGATTTCAAAGGAATGCGAGAGAATCCAAAAGCTCTTTTTGGTGGCGAAGCACTTCTAAAGAAAATTGAAGAGTACGCTTACTTGGTTGGGCTTGCCATATTTGTGATAATTGTTCTAAGGGGTTGTGGCTAAAGATAAGCTGTGGCCTGTAAAGTTTATGGGCATTTTCAAAAAGAGTTCTTTAAGTAAGTTGCTTAAACATTGGGGAAATTGCTTTTTCATCTTCAAACTTCTTGGCACGAATGGTTTTATCTACAAAAGGCTAGGAATTTTTATTCTTCTCTTTTTCTTTAACATACTTATTTTTTCTCATAGTTTTATCGCGGTAGGTGAGGAGAATTCTCCAGCCGATAGCGCTGGTTCTGGCGCTACTTCGGATGACGGAAGAAGACTACTTGATATATTGAAGGGGAATACTGGCTTGAAACCATTTAAGGTGCCTGAATATCTTTCTCTCGAATTTGGAAATCCTGCGGTAGGCTTCAATCCAATTAGACTTAAGTACATTATTCAGGATAAAACTGGAGCCGTGATTGGCAACCTTGAAGTTAAGATGGAGACCGACTTTGAAAATGATAGGTTAGTTGCAAAGGTTGTAAAGAGGTATAATCTTGGCTCAGTCACCGAGGTAACGATTGTTGTCAAGGCTGATGATTTTTCGCCGTTAAGAGCGATGCTTAAGCGAGCTGAAACGCCATCAGAGGATGAAAGAAATAAAGCTGAGGGTCTTTCAGGCGTGAACTTAGATAATTCGGCCAATAATGAGGAACTAAAGCCGATTTGTTCCGCATACTACTACTACGATCTCGTCACAGTTGACACCTTAGAGAGTGAAGCGCAGTCGTTTTTTGCTTTCCGAAGGTTTCTGCCAAGTTACGATATTGACGAGATTTTGTTGATTTTGACTGCAGTTGAGATTAGTGATTTTCCCAAGAAGACCCTTTGGTTCTTGACATCACCATTTGGAGGCGCAAATCATATCACGCTAGTTGAAAGGATAGGTAAGAGGGTTGTATATGGAGCGGATGCAGAGAGGCACACTTGCGAAGTTCTTAAGTTTAGCTCACAATCATTTTCCGACGAATACTGCGTGCGCAGTATTTCACCCCAAAGAGTTATAAAGTTCACCGCTGGTGATTTGACCTTTACTTTATGGGAGGATGAGGAGAATCCGCCCGATATAATTATTGGAGGCGAGAGGTGATTGTATCCGCGGACATTGGCGCAACTAACATCTCTTTGGCGAAAATTCGGTCAAGCGGGGAAATTGAGGCACATAAGAGATTCTTGACGCCCAAGGGGATAAGCGCCAAAGAGTTCTTGGAGTTCTTCTTGCGTTCAACAAAAAGCATCGTAAGTTCATTAGATGAAGTGGAAGGTTTTGGGGTTGGCGTTTGTGGAGTGGTGCGGGATGGAACTATCGTATTTTCCCCCAACGCTTGTTTTAGAAACCTTCCTCTAAAGGAAGGGCTTGAGCAAAAATTTTGCGTTCCTGTCGCAGTGTTAAACGATGCGGACGCATTCGCCCTAGGCGTTTTTCACTACGAGTTTGCAGGTAGATTTGAAAGTGTTTGCGCTATTACTCTTGGAACTGGCTTGGGAGGCGCGATGGTCTCAAGTTACGGCTTGTTTCAAGGTTTCGGCGGAATGTCACCTGAAATTGGTCACATTACCCTTGTCGCAAATGGAAGACTTTGCGGATGTGGGAAGCGAGGATGTTTTGAGGCTTACGCTAATGAAAAAGCACTTCTTACTGAATACAGGCTAGCCCATGGCAAGAAAAGCTTATCTACAGCTAAAGAACTTTTCGCACTTTTTAGAGGCAGGGATAAGTCTGCGCGGAGGGCTTTTGAGCGGTATGGATATTTCTTAGGGGTAGGGCTTTCTAGCATCGCAAATGTTTTTACTCCGCAAGTATTTATTCTTGGTGGTGGAATTAGTAAGGCAAAAAGCGCCTTTTTGCCCGCATTGGAGAAGAGCCTGAGAGAAAATTTGATCAGTGGGCTTCCAATAAAACCAAGGGTTATCTTCTCCGCTTATCAGAGGAAGGCTTCGTTGCTTGGCGCGTTCTATCAGGTTAAAGCAATGATTGGCATTTGAGTGTATTAAAATATGTCAAGGAGGATTAACAGAAAAAATAGGAAAGAAGAATAGAGTTACAAGAAAATCTTCTGGGCAATCAATAAGAGTTGCTTCGGATGCCATAGAGGAAGAAATCAGTTTTGAGGATGTCCTAATCCTGATTAAGGAGGCTATTTCCGATAAGAAGGGAGAGGACATAGTATTCCTCGACCTTTCCCTTATCGTTGATTACCTAGACGTAATTTGCATCGCGACGGGTCATACGCCAACGCACAATAGGGCAATCGCTGATAGTGTTACCGAGAAGCTGGCTGAATATGGTATAATCTCTGATAGTCTTCAGGGGTACAGTGATGGTAGCTGGATATTGTTGGATTACGGGTTAATAGTGGTTCATATTATGCTTCCACACATTAGGGTATTCTATGACCTGGAGGAGCTGTGGGCTGAAGGTGAAAGAGTTGATGGATAGATGGGGCAGTGGCGCAGTTGGTAGCGCGTATCCTTGGCGTGGATAAGGTCAGGGGTTCGAATCCCCTCTGCTCCACTTATTGGAACATTTTTTGAGTTTAGGAGTCTATTAGTCAGAGTTGAACAATACATTCGGAGGAGATTTGAATGGTTCAACGATTAAAATATTTTTTTGTATTAATCATAGTGATTCTTGCCACTAATAGTGTAGTTGCCTTTGCAAGAGTTGACCGACCTGTAACACTTTCTTTTAATCCTGAAGAAGGTTCTTCTGAAAGGTATATGACCATAGTTACATTGGGAGGCACAATTACCCAACCGAAAAAAGTGGATTATATTGGAACAGACTTTCTAGGCGCGGTTGCTGGGAGAGGTTCAGAAGGATTGTATCGATTGAGAACTGTATTTAAAGACGAGGTAGCGGCATCTCAAAGAGGTTTGAGCAGGCACGTTCTTACGTTTTACGATTTTGACGTATTGGAAGTTGCCGCGCAGAGGCGTCAGGAAGAAGGGCGAAGGGGTTTTGGGCCAGGTGGTGGGGGCAGAGGTGGTAGAGGGGGGGGTGGCGGAGGAGGTGGAGGCGCATCCACCCAATCCACAACTCAACCTATCTCTCCACTTCCTTTACCCCCTTCCACGTCAGGCTTTGAGCCTCTTCAGGCAGGACCTCCGGGCGGTGGGGGTAGAGATGGAGGGTGGCTACCTCCGAGTGGACCTCCCGCTGGAGCGGATAAGACCTTTGATACCAGTAAGCTCACGATTACAAACCTAGAGTACGTGCGCGCTAAGAACGGCGACATTCTAGATATTGGTGGCGAAGAACTGGAGTTAATCCAAGAGTATTCCAGACACGCGGTTAATATGGAGGAAGAAAAGCCGGGCATAATAAAGCTGAGTCTCTTGAACGTTTTTGAGTGGACTCAACTGCTTAGGCTGCCCGATTATCCCGTTTGGCGTGAAGATATCTGGTTCGCAACTGTTCCGGTAACTATTCCTGGTCTGCGTAAGCCGATCCCGATGAACCTCATTTACCGTTTGATTGGATTTATAAGGGTTGGCACGCGAGAATTAGCCATTATTGACATTGACGGCATAGAACAGTTCCACGAATTTTGGGAAGAAGAAACTGATAAAGTGTTGGTGAAGTATGAGGGAATGGGTTCCTTTTCCATTGCGGCACGGTACCTTTTTGACATTGAGAGAGGAACTGTGTTCGGTATAGAACGTCCACCCATGTGGGATATGCTTACTATGAGCTTCTTCCCTGGTGATTTTGAACTTAAATTCCTTGAGATGAAATTTCCGGGATTGACCGCCAATCTTGACATGAAACTTTACACTGAGGAGCACAAGAAGAAGAGAACCAAGTACGAGAAGGAAGCAGCACCCAAATTGACCCGTCGGCAAGTCGCGCTGACGTTTATTATGCAAACTGAAGCTGAGTAGAAAGTTGACGACAAAGTAAAGCTAGAAGATAAAACGCATGTCCATTCTCATAAGCTAACTAGTTCGCTATGGGGAGTTGGACAACAACTTCAATTGCTATGCCGTCTTTGTTGAAGGATGTGGTTAGGGAAAACCCCTTGCCGAAGTAATACCAAGTTTCATACGCCCAGGACTGAACGATGGGTTCGCCCTTCTTGAAAACTTCTCGCTTGTGCCTTTCCTTGCGCACAGGTGGCCCAAACTTTCGCTTAATCTCGCTTGACTTATAGCCAAGCAGGTCTTTCTTTCCGTAAAACCTTTGGAAATCATCATAGTATGATGGAGGAATGTATAAATAAATAGCGGTAAGACCGAATTCTTCCTTGCCTTTCACCCTAAGCAATAGGCTATCTTTCGCATCTGTGAATTCATAGCTTCCTGGTTCTATTTCCCGAAGTAATTTGAATCCTTTTTCCTTCAGATCCTCCTTTAACTTGTCAATTCCCATGTATTCCATTCCCACAAAGAGACCATGCGAAAACTTAAGTCCTTCCGCGGATAAATCCCTAGGGAGAAAATTTCTCTCAATATATATCCCAACTGGCAACCCAAAAGCTAACAGGATGAGGAAAAGGAAAAAGTATTTCCATACAGGCTTTTTCTTAGTAATTTCTGGTAATCTTTCTGGGGGGAAATCCATTATCTTGATTTAATAAAACAAAATATACTCAAATTTTACCCTAGCAATCTTAACAAGTCACTAAGTAAAATTAACGCGGACAGAATTGGGTGAGATAATTTTAGCGGAGAAACTACAAAGAATAGAGAAACGCTAGCTAGCCAGTAGAGGCACTAAACCGGGCAAGGTTTTTCCGGCGATAAATTCCAGACTAGCGCCACCACCTGTGCTTACGTGAGTAAAAATAGAGGATAAACCAAGCTTATTTAGCATTTCTAGGGTTTCGCCACCACCGGCAACAGAAAAAGCCTTAGGATTTGACGCGAGAGCGTTAGCAACCTCTTGGCTACCTTTTTCAAAGGGAGAGGTTTCAAAAGCTCCAAGCGGACCATTCCAGAATATAGTGGATGAGGTACGGATATATTGCGCGTAGAGAGTGCGTGTAACATCACCAATGTCTCCGGCAATTTCTGAAGCACGTATCTCAGAAGGTTTTCTATTCGCTAATAATCTAACTTGTTTGAAGTCATCGGTGACGGTGAAATCGGCGGGAAGAACTAGTGTAGTGGTGCTACGCCTATACTCGTCAATTAGCTCCTTCGCGGTCGAAAGCATTTCTGCATCAAAGACAGACTTGCCCATAGAGTTTCCCATTGCCTTAGAAAACGTGTTGGCGGTTGCACCGCCAACGAGTACTACGTCCGCCCTGCCGATTAGATTCTCCAAGACTGGTAGTTTATCAGCTATTTTCTTTCCACCGATGAGAACAGTGTATGGTCGTTCTATTTTATCTGTAAGGCGCGAAAGCGCTTGAACTTCCTTTTCCACGAGTAAGCCTGCGTATGAGGGGAGGAATTTGGTTACCCCAACAGTGGAGGCGTGGGCGCGATGAAGAGAGCCGAAAGCATCGCTAATAAAAATATCAAAAGGTGAGGCGAGCTTTTTAGCAAAATCTTCGTCGTTTTCCTCCTCCCCCGCGTAAAAGCGCGTGTTTTCAAGAAGGAGAACCTCATTCTCCCTCTGTTCCTTTACTGCGGATTCCACACTCTCGCCGATGCAATCTCCGACGAATCGAACATTCTCAAGTGCTGGATAAAGCTTTCTCAAGGATAACTCAAGCTCTCGCGCTACTGGTGCGAGGGAAAAAGCTGGGTCTGGCTTGCCTTTTGGTCGCCCTAAGTGAGAGATGATGGCAATTCGGCATTTTTGCTCAAGAAGATTCAAGATTGTGGGCAAACTTTCACGAATGCGGGTATCATCCTTGACCTTACCATCCTCAATGGGAACGTTAAAGTCAACACGGACAAGAGTTTTCTTTCCTGAGACGACATCAGGCGAGATTAGATTCAAATTCATTGATACTCCCAATTCTTGAAGTTGGTGCTTTCTTATTATAAGGCGTAAAGCGCATCATTTGAAGGCAAAATAAGAGCTAAGAGGAAAAATCATTTAGCAGATAGCAGGAGGAGTTAAATTAATTTTGCCGTACTTGGAATATAATTCGTTAGTTGGCGAAATGACGAATCAAATACTAAAAGATTTCTTGCGCGTGACGAGAGCACTATCTGATTCCACTAGGCTTCGGATTATCATGGCGCTACGCAAGCGGGAGCTTTGCCTATGCCACCTTGTGGAGCTTCTCGGTCTGGCGCCATCTACGGTCTCCAAGCATTTATCCATACTGAAAGAGGCTGGTTTTGTTGCCGAGCGTAAGAAGGGCAAATTCGTGTTTAACCGCATTGATTCTGAGGGGGATTCCCCCATTGGGAGAGAAATTCTTAGACTGGCTATAAGGAATTTAGAGAAGGATAAGGCGATTAAAGCAGACGAAGTTGCGCTAAAAAGAATATTGAAACTTGAGCTGAAGAAACTGCTGGAGATGCAGGCGAAACGGTGATTTCAGAATGAACTGGAAAAAGGAGGGAAACCTTCTCGTTTTGCTGGCGTTAGCGTTTGGTGTTGCCTACTTTCTGCCAACAGAAAATGCACGTTTTCAGGGCGCGGTTCTTGAGGGGTTTAATCTTCTAAAAGAGTACGCGCGTGAACATGTAGTTCTCTGCCTAATTCCGGCGCTTTTCATTGCGGGAGCCATATCGGTTTTCGTCAGCAAGGAGTCGGTGCTTAAGTATCTTGGCGCGGGAGCTAACAAAGTTCTTGCTTATGGGGTGGCGAGCGTGTCGGGAGCGCTACTTGCGGTGTGTTCCTGCACGGTTCTTCCGCTTTTTGCTGGGATATACGGAATGGGGGCGGGTATCGGCCCTGCCACTGCGTTTTTATACTCTGGGCCCGCTATAAACGTTCTCGCGATAGTTCTAACTGCGCGTGTGCTTGGCGTGGAGATTGGAATTGCGCGGGCGCTGGGCGCCATTCTCTTTGCGGTCGTCATAGGACTATTGATGCACTTGATATTCCACCGCTCCGAGGCAGAGCGGATGGAAAGCTTCGGTAGCCAAGAATTTCCAAGACGGAAGAAGCGCCTCTCACAGGATGCGCTTTTCATCGGGGTTCTTGTAGCAGTCCTCCTAAGCGGTACTTGGGCCAAATCCGGAGACGGGTCTAGCCTGTGGAACGCGATTTACAGCGTGAAGTGGATACTTGCATCTTTGTTTGGAATTATTCTTGGAGTTTTGGTTGTCCGCTGGTTGAGGGTGAATTTCTGGCTTGTTTTGCTAACAGGCTTGGTAACTGCCTTGACAGCGGTGCTCTTTCCATCGGAGCCAAAGGCGGTTTATCTTGTTGCGGTGGTGGGACTTTCGGTAGCGCTTCTGAAGAGTGGCGGTGAGGCGGAGGAGTGGTTTAACGCAACTTGGCTTTTGGCAAAGCAGATACTTCCGCTTCTTCTAATTGGAGTTTTAGTGGCGGGATTTTTCTTTGGGCGTCCCGCGCATGAGGGTATCCTACCAAGCGAGTGGGTTATGCGCTTGGTCGGCGAGAACTCGCTAATCGCGAATTTCTTGGCGTCCATCATAGGGGCGGTAATGTACTTTGCGACGCTTACGGAGGTGCCAATTCTTCAGGGGCTGATGGGAAGCGGGATGAATAAGGGGCCCGCGCTGGCTCTACTTCTGGCGGGGCCCGCGCTATCTCTGCCGAGTATGCTGGTGATAAATAGCGTGCTTGGTACGAAGAAAACGCTTGCGTATATTTCACTTGTGGTGGTTATGGCTACGGCGACAGGGATGATTTTCGGGAGGTTCTTTTAGGCTGGGGGAACTTTGATAAGTGAGAAAGAGTTAATAAATGGGCGAGTGAGTATCAAGGTGGAAGGTTGATAAATTTGCAAGTGTTAATTAATAGGAGGAAAGTTTTATGAAACTAATTGAAATTCTTGGGCCGGGATGTCAGAGGTGTGTAGCCCTTTATGAGCTGACCAAGATGGCTTTAAAGCTACTTGGAGTGGAGTGCGAAGTGAAGAAGGTTGAGGACATGAGAGAGGTTATGGCGAGAAAAGTCTTGATGACGCCAGCGCTTATCGTGGATGGGAAGGTGAAGGTGAGGGGAAGAGTTCCAACTATTGATGAGCTTAGGCAAATTCTTGTCAACATTCTTGCAGAGGAGGAGGCATAATAAGGAGGAGACATAATAGGGGCTGATGGGCAAGGATTAGAAGTGGGGGGGGGGAAGATATGGATGCCTGCGCCTGCGGGAAAGATTTGCCGGAGCGGATGCTTCGGTGTTGAGGCAAAGAGCGTCTTAATAGTTGTTTATGAAAAACTAACGACATCTAGCCAAGATGGCACATTGGGCATATGATAAAATTGCCAATGGGAGATTAGAAAGGAGGAAGGCAATGGGAGCACACCAAACCCGTGTCAACAGTTCTACGCAAATGGGAGTCAAGGAGGAACAGTTCTTTGATACCCTGCGAAATGTTTTCGTTGGTGCGAAGATTGAGGGCGAGGGCGGATTTATCAACCTAATGCGCATTAAGTCCAAGTATTACACCGATGGCGTCTTCCCCAAGCTTAAGGCGGATATAGATAAAGCCCTGGAGTCCTTTCCAGGGTTCCGCGAGGAGCTTTTTGACAAGCTTTACACTTTCTTCAGCAGGTACTTCTTGGAAAGCGGTTCAATTTACTTTACTTCCACTCCGTATCACAAGTCCGTTTACGAGCACGTTTACACGGATGATAAGGACGTGATGCTTTTCTGGAAGACGCATATGCTCTACTATGTGAAGACCGATCGGCTCTTCAAAAGTATGGACGTGGAGCTTGACGGCGTAAAGTTCTTCTTTGACGTTTCAACGCTAGAGCATAAGCGCGCAAATGAGAAGCGCGAGCTTATTTACGAATTCAAGGAAAAGCGAGGGGATGGAGTTCTCGCCTTCACGGCCTCTTTCTCGGAGAAGGGACGCAAGACAAAGGAGGAAGAGATTTTGCGGACGCTGAGAAGGGAAGGCGTACAGTAAACAGAATCGACACTGGAGCGAGCCTTTGGGACTTTTGAGCGGCAATCCGAGGTTGACTTTTTCATCAACAAGAATGCGAAATCCTTCCTTGAGGAGCAGTTTAACCTTTGGATGTATGAGTATATATCCGGCAAGATGAGGGAAAAGCCGGATAGAAGCGAATGGACTGAGAAGCGGATTAAACAGCTTCAAGTGTTGAAGGATATAGCTTTTAAGATAATTGCCTTCATAGCACAGTTTGAGGATGAGCTTGTGAAAATCTGGAAAAAGCCAAAGTTTGTGCTGAACTCAAGCTACGTGATAACCCTGGACAGGATAGCGGAGAAGGATGTAGCCCTTGTTGCGAAAATCCTGAAACACAAAGGAATTAAGAGCCAAATAGAAGAATGGAAGGAGCTTGGAATAGTTGACGATAGCTTCAGGGCAGAAGATGTTTTCACAAAGCAGAAGAAGCTCTCCGGTGAGGGACTGAGCGAAAAGTATCAGCACCTACCCATTGATACTAGATACTTCAAGGACCTTGAGCTTGAGATTCTTTCCCTGTTTGATAATCTTGATAACTCCCTTGTTGGCTGGCTGGTTAAAAGCGAAAACTATCAAGCGCTAAATACCATTCTTCCAAAATTTAAGGAAAAAGTGCAGACGATTTATATTGACCCGCCGTTTAATAAAGAAGAGGAGGCGGATTATTTTTATTCTGTTAAGTATAAAGACTCTTCCTGGGCAACTTTGCTTGAAAATAGATTGAGATTAGCAAGAGATTTATTGAATGAAAAAGGAAGTATTTTTGTAAGATGTGATTACAACGGAAATTGGATTGTCAGACCTTTGATGGATGAGATTTTTGGAAAGGAGAATTTTAGGAATGAGATAATTGTAAAGAGAGGAGCTCCTAAAGCTGGATTATTTTTGCAATTTGGAAATTTAAAATCCATAGGCGTAATGTACGATAATCTCTATTGGTTTTCAAAAAATCAAGATAAGGTTTATGGTAAGTTTATTGAATCTCTTCCAGAGGAAAGAAAAGGTTATTGGACCAGCTTCAAAAAAATTTATGATAGACCAACTATGCGGTATGAAATTTTAGGAATTAATATCACCGAAGGACAGTGGATGTGGAATAAAGAAAGAGCCTACAAAGCGGTAGAAAATTATCAAAAGTACCTTGAGATTTCCCAAAAAACTGGAGAGACTTTAGAAGAATATTGGATAAAAACTGGTCAAAAATTAGAATTCGTAAGGAGGGAAGGAAATTCTATTCAATACTGGGTTCCTCCAAAAGAGAAAATCCTACTTGACAATAATTGGTTAGATATTCCTGGATATTCTAAAGGATGGGGCTTCAAAACCGAAAATTCGGAGATTCTTCTCAAGCGTGTCATAGAATCCACATCCAACGAAGGCGACCTTATTATGGACTTTTTCCTTGGCTCTGGCACTACCACAGCAGTAGCTCACAAATTGGGTAGAAGGTGGTTAGGGGTGGAGATGGGAGAACATTTTTATTCTGTAGCTTTGCCGAGAATGAAAAAAGTTTTGGCTTATGATAAGTCGGGGATTTCAAAAGAAAGCGATGTGAAAGAGAAATACAACGAGAAGAATGCAGGGGGGGTTTTTTCAAGTACTGTGAGCTTGAGCAGTATGAGGATACGCTGAGAAGGGTGAAGTATGAGAATGCCGATCTCTTTGAAGACCCAAGCAGAGATCCGTATAACTCTTACGTTTTCCTGCGGGATTTGAAGTTGCTTGATTGCGTGGAAGTGGATTATGAAAAGGACAAAGTTAATGTGGATTTGAGCAAACTTTATAGTGGAGAGAGAGATGGCAAGGAGATTGACATTGCTGAGACAATATCAAACCTAAGGGGAAAGTGGATAAAGAGGATTGAGGAGGAAAAAGTAGTGTTTGAGGACGGCGAGGCGGTGAATACTAAGGATGTGGACTTTCAGACGATTAAGCAATTGATTTGGTGGGAGCAGTTAGCCAAAGGCTGATAAAATTGGAACGGCTAATAAAATGGAGAAGCGCCAATCTATGCCAAGTGTGGAGCAAAGGCGGTTTTATCCAAAGCTTCAGGAGATAGCCTCTTATTGCTCTTATGAGGACTTGCCTGGCGTGTGGAACTCCTTTGACCTCTGCATTTTTTCCAAAGAGAAAAAGCTGTGGGAATATCAAAAAAAAAGCGCTTAAAAACGCCCTAATAGTGTTACATAGGTATTATGAAAAAGCCAGAGATTATGAGCCGGATGAGGACTTGGAGAGCGCAAATGACAAGAGGATAAGGGAACTCGTGAAGAGCTATGAGGATGTAGGAGTTAGAGTTGACGAAGAGATGAGCTTTGATGTTAAGAAGGAAAAGGTTACAAGTCTCATCGAGAGCGTGTGGCAAGATATCTTAACTGATCACTACGATTCCCGTAAGAAGTTAATCCATTTTCAGCCTTTCGCTAATAGAATGTGCTTTTGGATGGCTACGGGAAGCGTGAAGATACTGGTGCTTATTGAACTTATTGTCATTCTGCGGGAGCTGATGAGGAGAAAGGAGATACCGGAGAACGACATTCTCGTTTTAACGCATCGGGAAGACCTAATAGCCCAGCTAAAAAACCACGTTTGGGAGTTTAACGGGTCCAACCCTGAATGCGAAATTGTCCTTCATGAACTTAAGGAATACGCGAATGTGAAGAATTCTAATCCGAACCTTTTCTTGGAAAACCAGATTCACATTTTCTACTACCGCTCTGATAACTTAACGGAAGAGCAGAAAGAAAAGCAGATAGATTTTAGGAACTATGATAACGGCGGGAGGTGGTACGTCTTTCTGGATGAGGCGCACAAGGGTGACCATGAGGATTCTAAGCGCAAATGGATTTACTCGCTTCTAAGCAGACAGGGATTCCTCTTCAATTTCTCCGCAACGTTCACCGATAAACGCGACATAATTGCTACGGTATACGAATTTAATCTGAGCTCGTATATTAAAGATGGATATGGGAAACATCTATTCATCCTAGAGCAGGAAGTCCGTGCGTTCAGAGAAGATGAACCCTACACCGATGATGAGAAGCAGAAGATAGTTCTAAAGTCTCTCTTACTTCTAACTTACTGCAAGAAGTTTGCGGAGAGCGTGAGAGCTGTTGATAAGAATATGTATCATAGCCCGCTAATGTTAACACTTGTTAACAGCGTGAACGTTGAGGATGCAGATTTGGAGCTTTTCTTCAGGGAGCTCGTGAAGATTGGGAATGGCGAAGTTTCCAACGATATGTTAAATGAATGCAAGGAGGACCTGCGCAAAGAATTCAATTCGACTCAAATGTTTCTCTTTGAGGAGGAAACGAGTGAGAAAGCTCAAGTGAACCACGAGAAACTAAAAGGTATCAACCTAGAGGAAATTCTTAAATACGCATACAACGCTCCTAGTCAGGGTTCAATTGAAGTTTTGGTTCGGCGGAGCAACCGTCAAGAGCTGGCATTCAAGCTCAAGGCAGCGGACATGCCATTTGGGCTAATCAAAATAGGAGATATCTCAGGGTGGCTTAGCAAAAAGCTGACTGGCTACGAGATACAAGAACGATACGAGGATGACGCATTCTTTGAGAACCTGAACCGCGATGACTCAAGCATCAACATACTGATGGGCTCTCGGACGTTTTATGAGGGCTGGGATTCAAATAGACCCAACGTAATTTTTTACATTAACATAGGCGTGGGGGAAGAAGCGAGGAAATTCATTCTGCAATCGGTGGGGCGTGGTGCAAGAATTGAGCCGATCAAAGGTAAGCGCAGAAGAGCTGGATTCTTAAAGCTAAATTACGAAATGGACGAAGGAACATATCGCCGAATTGAGAAGGATGTTCAGCCATTGGAGACGCTTTTTGTCATCGGGACCAATAGGGATGCTATTAAGTTTGTCTTAGAATCTCTTAAAAACGAGAGGAAAGAGGCTAAAGTTATCAAGCTGAAAAAGAATCCAGCCGCTAGCGGGAAAGTTTTCCTTATACCGGTTTACAGGGTTGGCGATGAACCTATCGTGAAAAAAAGGAAAAAGTTTCCTCTCAGTAGAGACAACCTGAAAACTCTTAAGCGAGCGTTGGAATGTTTTGATGAACGTGTGCTGATTGCCCTCCTGGTTGACCGATATAGAGTCACACCCCGTTCAATAAGACTTCTTCGAGATCTTATAAAGGAGGAGCAACTCAAGCCATCTTCAGAAATAAGGACATATAAGTCTCTTGAACATGTCCTGGAAAGCGCATTTTCATACATGGATGTTTGGGACGAGGATGTTGATAAATTCGTTGAGTTATCGGAAGAGATTAAACACTTTAATAATATTAGGGTTTACCTAGAGGATGTAGCAAAGCTAGAGGAAAAAATTACACAGGTAGAAGGTCACGGTCGTGCCAAGGAGCAGAAAGTGGAACTGATGCAAGAGGTACGAGAAGGGAAGCTTGACCCCGACGACGCATTTAAGAAGGCTGAGAAAGTCTTGAAAGAATGTCCGGAAGAGGTCGAGTTTGAGTATGAGCGGAAACGGTTAGTGATAAGGTACATTGAGCCACATTATTACCTGCCAGTAATAACCGCCACAGATGAGCGAGTTGATTACATCTCTCATATTATTAAGGAAGATAGTGAAGTAAGATTTATAGATCACATAGTGGATTCATTGAGAAATGCGAGAAGTTTATTTGAGCAGTCAGACTGGTGGATGTTCAGCAAGATCGATGAAAGCCAGGATGAGGTTTATATTCCATACTTGAATCACGAATCTGGGAGGATCTCGCGGTGGTATCCTGACTTTATCTTTTGGCTCCAGAAGGGGAGTGACTACTTTATCGTTTTCATTGATCCGAAGGAACATGTGTATACAACATATGAGCAAAAGGTTGAAGGTTATAAACGTCTTTTCAATGAAGAAGATGGTAGAGTGAAGGTATTTTCACATAATGGATTTAGTGTCCGAGTGTATGCCTACCTCTGGACTACCGACAGTGATAAATTGATTGGGAATTACCGTGACTACTGGTTCGAGGATATCGAAGGTTTGCTGTCGAAGGTATTGAGGGGCTGAAAGTTGGGCGAAAAAAAACCAGCCCTACATCATCGGGTAGTACCTCTACAGTGGGAGGATGAGGATGAGTCCGAAGACCCTTCCACTCCTTCCTCCTGGGGGAAGGACTGGTGTATTCTACCCAAGTTCTCACGGTGTCTTTCGTAGCGCTACCCCGAAGGGTAGGTTTCGGAAAGTCCTGTGGTGAACTCCTTTGGACTAAGACTCGCACCGTCACCCGAAGGCTTCGGTTTGAGACTCGTCCTCCGGGATGTCACCTTGAACCTCTGAGTTTACCGGGGTAAACTCTTGGTCCAAGGGAGGGATCCCTGGCAGAACTCCTAATCCTTCTTTTCAAGGTACCGCCCTCCGCAGGGCTGGGGTATACCACCTCAAAATTACTCTAGTTATTTAATCCTGTCAATACCTTTTCACATAAAATCACGTGAGCAAGTTATCAACAAAAGATGGGACAAGCTCTTTATGCTTTTTGTTCGTAGTTGTATTATTATTCTAACTACTTAAACATTACTTGGTATTTCTGAGTCTTAATGAGCGTTGGCTCAATTATGTTTGGCAAATCTCTGAACTTAATAAGTAAAACAATCGGGAGGATATCTATGTGGAGAATTCTTGTTGCATTACTTTTCGTTTTCTTGGTTTCGTCCTGTAAAGAGACAAAGAAGGAGGCAAAACCAATTCTTCCGGTAGAAGAGCTACCTATTAAAGGTGGTAAGGGTTTACCCACTTCTTTAGAGGAGCTCTATCCAAAAGGTATAGAGGCAACACCAAAGGCGCAGAAAGTTGTGGAGGCGCTGGAAGAGGTGAGGATAGCGAGGTATAAGGGCGAGCAAAAAGAGGTGTCAGAGGAGATTTTTGAACAAGTGCGTTCCTTTATTAATGGCAAGAATCCGCTTGATAACAAGGTGTTAATGCTTCATAGGCTGTTGCTCGCGGATGCTCATATTCCAAGGGAATTGATACTGCAAGTTGTAGAAGAGGCAAAATCGGATGAAGAATTGAGCGAGCCAATTCTCTTTTCGGTAGGCGTTTTGGCGAGGCTAGCGTTGATGGAAATGCTATCGGATAAGGAGAAAGGGCAGGAGGGTGAAAATCCGGAGAACATTAGGAAATTGGCGGAGGATGAATTTTCACTCTTTGAAAGAGCTTTCAAGAAAAGACCTCACGATGGTATTTACGCCTTCGGTCTAATAGGTGCTTATTATGACCGCTCAATTGGCAGAAAGGGCGGAAAGTTTGACTTACAAAGCTTCGCTGAGGAGTTCACTTTAGACAGAGTGGACGAACTAATTAACGCATTGGAGAACACTAAGGGGATGCGCAGTCTAAGCAGTCCTCCGTGGTTGACCTATGAAATTGAGTGGAAAATTGTGCCACCAGCTGTTTACGGCGATGCTAGGATTTGGGGACCATGGGTCACTAGCTCGGATAAGTCACTTAACTCTGTTCTGGAGATACTCGTGCGAAAGGGTGACTTTGAACGCGCGACTAAAATCGCAATGCTTCTAAGGTTTATTCTGTCGTACACTCCTTTATCCATTGAAGGTATGCTCTATACTTTGGAGACCGCAAAGGGATACGCGGAAGTAATAATAAGGAGCGTTACGGATAAGGAGCTCAAAAAGAAAGCAGAGATCCATTACGACAACCTGAAGAATGGCACTGCTGATTGGCAAAAGAAGGCTGAGGAGTTAAAGGCTGAGCGCCATAGGCTAATCGCTGAGGGAAGCCCGGCGGAAGCTATGGAACAGGAAGAGGCGTTTCGGCAAATCATTTATGGTTCGCTAGTTCGGGCGTTTGATGCAATGGAAGATATCCTTAAGGAGCTTTACAGGTGCCAGAGAGAGAAGGAAGAGGCACAAAAGGGGACAAACAAGCAAGAATGAGAGAGAGGCGTCACGAGCTTCACAACTAGGAGGGTAGCGTTTCCTCTATTAAACCACAGCCGACGACGGTTTCATCATCGCAGAATACACACCACTGCCCCGGAGAGATGAACTGCTGAGGCTCTAAAAATTCAACGAACAGTTCCTGAGGTGGGTCTAAGTGAGTATTTACAGTATTGACAGAGGATTGCGCGGAGTTTGCCATCGTCGTTTTGATGGTGGCGAGTACCTCTTTCTGACGATAACGTGTCCGCACGCTTAGGGGTTTGCCTGAGTTTACGAAACCTTCAACTAGTATATTGACGTGCGAGAGCCTAATGGCAGATGCTAGCTTCTTACCCTGCTCAGCTACTATCACTGAGTTCGTAGTTGGGTCAATGTCCACCACGTAACGAGGAGGACCTCCGCTGATTCGTAAGCCCTTTCTCTGACCGCGGGTGAAGTATTCAATGCCCTTGTGTTCACCCAGCTCTGCCCCTGAGATGTCCTTGATTATTCCTGGTGAAGGTTCCTTGCCCAGAGCGGTGCGGAGCCAATAGGTAATGTCGTGCCCCGAGTGTAGAAAGCAGACGTCCTGGGAATCTGGCATCTTTGCAGTCGGTAGGTTTGCTTCCTGAGCAATTGCACGAACTTGCTCCTTCAGATACTCTCCGCAAGGGAACAGCACCCTTTTCATTTCTTCAGTGGTAATCATTGCGACAAAGTAGGATTGGTCTTTGTTACGGTCAATTCCTCTAAGGAGCCGCAAGTTAGCTCCATTATCAAATCGGGATTTTAGGTTCAGCCAATCGGATTTTGGCGAGTTTGGTAGGCTTTTTTGGAAATTATTTGCATCAACTATTCGCGCGTAATGTCCTGTCGTAAGGAATTGGCAGTCCATACTATCAGCGATTTGGAGAAAGTGCTTGAACTTGATAAATCTGTTACAATCCACGCAAGGGTTTGGAGTCCTGCCACTACTATACTCGGTGGCGAACCTCTTGATAACTTTCTCAAAGAAAGGCTCTTTTAGGTTAATCATATAATGCGGGACGCCAAGAGTGTCGCACACTCTTCTAGCGTTGTAGGCTGCTAAAATGGAACAGCAAGAACCTTCGGTATCATCACCGAGAAGTTTTGCAGTGAATCCAACAACATTGTAACCAGCATTCTTGAGCAAAAGTAAAGCGACTGAGCTGTCCACACCACCACTCATCGCAACCGCAACTCGTGGATTTTTGTGCGCAATTTTTTCTACCATCTCTTCATTATTATTACAGCTTCTTAAACGAATATTACTTTAATAAGCTTTTCGCAATTATTATGCTTTCAATCCTCTGATAGAATAACATAGAATAACCATAGAATAACGAGGGACTGCTAAATGAGTTTTTATCTGGTATCAGGTTATAGAATCGATGAATAAAGCAAGCAATTTATCTACATTTCGGTCCACTTACAAGGTTCATACTTCACAACTTCCAAAGAACTTCATTTACGGGATAAATCCAATAGCGGAGGCAATAAAGGCAGGTTACTTGAAGCGATTATTCGTGCTTAACTCCTTAATCATCTCCAACAGAAGAGTTAAGGAGCTTGTAAACTTGGCGGGTGAGAGAGGAATAAAAGTTGAGGAGATGGGAATACAGCGGTGGATTAAGGCTCTTTATGGCGCTCAACATCAAGGCGTTGCAGGAATAATAAGGAATTTTACAGGCACAAGTCTTGTCGATGTGCTGAGGGATTTCCAAGAGAAGGGTGCGGTAGTGCTTTTGGATGGAGTAAATGATCCGCACAATCTGGGCGCGGTTATTAGAAACGCCGCATCAGTTGGCGCTACGGTGATTTTGCCAAAGACAAACGTTCCTTCAATAAATGCTACGGTTCATAAAGTCTCAGCGGGATGCACTTTTATCACTAAGATAGTTCTAGATCAAAACCTTTCCCAGGCGATTAATAGGCTAAAAAAGGAAGATTTTTGGGTTACTGCTTTAGATCCGCATCATGGAACTTCCATCTTTGATTTTGAGTTTCCGAAGCGATTTGTGGCTATCTTCGGTAGTGAAGAGAGGGGAGTTAGACAGAAGCTTATTGAGAAGAGTGACTATCTATTAAGAATACCAATGGCGGAGGGAGTGGATTCTCTAAACTTAAGCACAGCGGTAGCGGTTACACTTTACTTTTATAAGAGATGGCAGGAAATGGGAAGGTGAGAATTGGCGAAAGAAAGGCACGCTGAATGAGTTTATGCTGCAGTTCTTGCTTCAAAGAGGATGAAATTATTCCCGTCCCGGGTGAAGAATACGTTTCCGCTGTTGATTAAATCTAAAATTACTGTAAAAGCAGAAACAACCCAAGATAGGTTCATCCGCATTGTCAATAGTCCAATTATTGGAATTCCTTCCTTTGAGGATTTGATAGATCCGTATATCTCCTTGTAAACCACCTCATAGGGATAATCTTCTTCAATAAAATTCAAGACGGGTGGTTGTTCCAACCTTGAAATGACCTCGTTAAAGGCGTTAATTAGGTCGTATAGTGAGACATCTTTCAGGGCATATACAACTTCTTTACTCTGTTCAGGGGGTTTGAGTGGTGGGAGATACTTTGCCTGATGGCGAAGCATACTATTTAGGAGCTCCACCGTTTTTCTTATACTTTTATACGCAGAAATCCTTTGGGAAATGTCAGGGGTTTCTTCGTCTTTTACATTTAGGCTTTCATCATCTTCTTCCTCTTCGCTCGCAGGCAGAAGTAGTTTGCTTTTCATCTCTAAGAGAAAGCATAGGTATACAAGCTCTTGATACACGCTATCAAGTGAGAGAGTTTCCGTTAATTTCTGTAAAATAGACTTCACCAAAGAGAGCAAGTTGATGTCAAATAAGACCTCCCTTTGAGCGATAGCGTACTTAGCTAGCTCACTTGGTTTCTTGCTTTGTAGGCTTAAATACATAATGGATTAAGGGTTTAACAATACACTAAAATTTTAACCTAGCAGGCTGGCGACAGCCTTCTCAACATAAAGTGAGAACTCGCTTCCAAATAGAAGTCCAATCCCAGAAAAGAGCACTAGGAAAGCAAAGTGAAATGTAGAACCTATTATGTGGATGCGGTCATCAAAGAGGACTAGGAATAGGATGAACAAAATACCCACTTGAGTTAAGGCGTTGTATCTAACCATTAAACGCCATGGGAGGAACATAGAAACCACACGGCTACCATCTAGTGGCGGTATTGGTAGTAAATTAAATATCATAAGAACGTAGTTTATAAGGACTAGAATACCAAAGAATCCGACAACGAATAGAGATGCATCTACGTTTTGCGCGGAAAAGATATAAACTACGAACAGACTTAGAATCAAAAGGGATAGGTTGGCAAAAGGACCTGCAAGAGCGGTAATTATTACGCCTTTTCGGTAATTGCGAAAGAATGCTGGATTTATCGGCACGGGTTTAGCCCACCCGATGAACGGCACGCCGAGAAACACGATTAGAACCATAAAGATAGTTCCGACCGGATCAAGATGTTTCAGCGGGTTAAGGCTTAATCTGCCATAAGTACGTGGAGTGGGATCACCTTGTGCGTCCGCCGCAGCTCCATGGGAGACTTCGTGGAAAACAACTGACAGTATCAAGCCAACAAAAATTGCTAGCTTCGCCAACCATTGCGAACCATCAGCCATTAAATCATTTCACCGTTGATGAGATTGGCTTTCATTATACAGCTTGAGCATGTTAATTTTTTGAAAATATCAAGTTAGTTACCTACTTTCCTGACTTTTTAGTTTCAGGCTGAACCTTTTTATTATTTGTTTTGGCGTTTTTCTCTTCTTTCTTCTCTTCTTTTTTCTCTTTCTTTGGCACCTCTTTGAGAACAAATTCTTCCTTCGTTCGTGGGACGCCCACCCAGGTAGAAGCAGATAAGGCGTATATCTGATTCAGATGCGTGTTTTCCACGTAGCGTTTCCTGTCTTCCGTTTCAGGTGACACAATTAGTTTGACGTCTTCATTGCCCACTTTGAATTCTATCGTGAAATCAGGAGTATCAAGCTTATACTCCGGTTTCCTGCCTCCATCTAATAAACTTATCGCAACCATTCCGCTTATTCTTGATAGAAACTCAACCACAATGTTTGAATCCGCTTTCAAATCTCCCGGATATGTGAATTGCCACATTCCGTCTTTATCTCTCTCCAGTATGAATGATGAGTTCGCACTAGTAAAAGCGATTTTTGTAATATCTTCCCTATTGTATCGGAAAGGGGCTTTATCTCTCCATTCATCCGGGTCCCTTTGCCAGAAACTATTCTTGTTTTCTGCTACAAGAAATATCTTTGTCTCATCGGGCTTAACCGCATAGGTGCTTCTAAAATCTGGTCCAGCTTTGCCAAGAAAGAGCTTATATGAGCTTTTGTCTTCGGGGCTTTTGGCGAGTGTAACCTTTAGTGCGGTTTTGTCAGATAGTTCAAATTTTTCAAGCTTCTCCTTGCCCTCCGCGATTAGTTCCGCTGGTTCAACATTCGTGAAGTATTCCAAAGCTTCCTCAACATCTGGAGGATTCACTGGAAACCATCTACCGTCGTTCAATAGAACAAACCAACGGTCTTCCTCCTTCTTTAGTTTTATCTTCTTCTCGTCCTTCTCAAATTCAATGTAATTAATACCATCTTTTTTAATCCCCTGAAAGAAGGGTTGAAGTTCAGCTTTTTTAATATGCTCAGCGCGTCTTTCGCCGAATGTGGCTAATACGTAAATGACAAGCAAAACAACTATCGCTAATGCTAGTAGGATGTAACTTAAATTCTTACGAAGCATTTAAGTTTCACCCCCGGTGGCTGGTAAGTACTTGTGTTTGATGGCGATCCTCTTCTTAAGCCTCATCATCCATCTTAGAATACCGAAGAAGATTAAAAGAGCGGGAACTCCAATTATGTTGCCGTACTTTATCAAGTTCTTGGCTGGCTCTGTGAGATTCACCCTAATGGGATTTGACGTGAGCCCTCTGGATCGTATGCCAATTAGGGCTTCTCCCTGGGAAAGCCAGTCCGCTAGATTCTCAAGGAAAAGCGCATTCTCGGGGAACTGCCTGACGTATCCATCTTCTAGAAACCTTCCGCAGGCTATTGCAATAACTGTGGCTTCGCTGGTGCCATCCTTTATGAAATTTTTTGGGTCAAGGACTCTGCTCAAGAGAGTTTTTCTATCTTCCTCTGCGTCCTCTGGAATTTTAGGAGGTCCATCCTTCTTGAATGCTGATGGAAGTTTACCTCGAATTATGTAACCCAAAGTGTACTGACCAATTTCAGCATTTAAACGTGATGTTCTAAAATCTTGCTGTGGATTTAGGTCAAAGGGAGACTTAATAGTCCAGGCTTTATCCGTAGTCTTAAAAAGCGGTTCGTAGGTTATTCCCGCCGGTCTATCATCAGCAAGCTCTAGGTAGCCTGTCCAAGGAAGTACAAGCGATTCAAGGGACGCGGTCGGCGGGAGAGTCTTATTGAATTTATCCGGAAGGATTTTCACCCACATTGGATAGGGTAGGGACAAAACGAACGCTCCCGCGCTAAAGCTTGCGATTGCATTGCTCAAATCAAGAACTAATTGTTTCTTCAAACTTACGCCAAACTTTTCAATCATCGTTTCAATCCCTGGCAAAGCTGGGTAAGCTTGAAGCCCTTGGCTTGGCATCATTGCGGCATCCATCGGCGCAATTAGACTTCCGCCCTTCATTAGGAATTGATCGATTACGTATTTGGCTTCCTCCGAAAGCCCCATAGGATTTAGCACAATGAGCGTTTTAGCTTCACTAGGAATTTCTAGCTTGGTTTCCAGCTCAACATCTTTGATAGTGAAACGCTCCCTTAACAGATCTTTTAACTGGGTGAATCTGGATTCTGGAGCTTGCTCACTAAATGAGAACCTTCTGGAAAAATCCGCAACCGCAATTGTCGGAAGTTCTTCTCTCGTTAATTTGAGGATTCTAGAGGTTATATCGTATTCAAAGTTGCCGGGATTTTCTAGGACTGGAATAACTTCTTTCTTATCCTCGTAAATTAGGGCGAGTCCAAGGTAAACCTTGACAACCTGAAGTTGATCTTTGGCGATTGCTTGCATTTGCACTTCGGGAATGCCGAGATTCTCCGCACGCTTTTGCATCTCAGGGTTATTTGTCGGGTCAATCAAACGGTATCTGAACGAGCCACCACTTGACGCCTCGTATTCTGCAAGGATATCCTTTATTCTTTCGCTAAGTGGTTGAGCGGAGGCAGGCAAATCCCGAGATAGGAATAGTTCAGCATTCAACCTTCCCTTTATATCCCTAATTATTTTTACCGTGGATTGGCTGAGTGAATATGCTTTATCCTTGGTAATGTCAAATCGCTTGTAGAACTTCCAAGAAACTAGGCTGATAAGAATAACGAGTATCAATACCAGTGCAATTTCAAAGGATTCTCGTTGTCTGCGAATTGTCTTAGGTTTAGGCATTTTTACTTCACCTTTGTGCCGCGAACGACCTTGACTGTTAGATACTGGCATAGAAACACCACCAAGGCGTAATAAATGACATCTCTTGTGTCAATGACACCTCTAGCAAGACCGCTAAAGTGATTTGACAGGCTCAGATACTCCGCTAGGGGATAAAAAGCGGTTGGCAGAAAGAGGGTAACAATTGGCTCGCCAGCTATCATAAGTCCTGCAACAATGATTACTCCGATGATGAAAGCGACGATTTGATTCTTTGTCATAGAACTTACGAAAGTTCCAATGGAAAGGACAGCTGAGCTCAAAAGCAATGTGCCAAGATAGTTAGCGAAAACAACTCCCCATTCTGGCTGTCCAAGGAGACCGACCGTGACAGCTAGCGGAAGAGTGAGCGCAATGGTTATAGCGTAAACAGCCAAAGCAGCCAGATACTTGCCTAGAACAACCTGCCACTCTTCTACAGGCAAGCTGAAGAGGAGTTCGTTTGTTCCAGCCTTTCTCTCTTCAGCCCAAAGGCGCATAGTAATCGCAGGTACAAAAAAAAGAGTTATCCACGGAACAATCACAAAGAAACCGCGCATAGTTGCCTCGTTCATTAGAAAGAAGGTGCGGAAAAAGAGCCAAGTTGATACGACTAGAAATGCGGTGATGAATATGTAAGCGATAGGGCTCTCAAAGTAAACTTTTAGTTCCTTTCGTGATATGTTAAGTGCCTTTCGCATTTCTTACTTCTCCACGAGTTGAAATAATTGATTGAACTTCTGCTTCCTCATTTATGCCTGCGCTTCCTCTTTTGTTGTTACTACTGCCGTTGATTCACCTCTGGTAAGCTCTAAGAAAACTTCTTCCATTGTTGCAACCTTCGGAATTAGCTTTCTCATTTTTCCATTCACACTTACTACCGCATTAAAAATATTTTCACTAACGTCAAGATCATTTGTGGATGTCAGGAAGAACCTAGTCCAACCGTCCATTAGCTTTTCTTCTTCGGTCACTGCGACAAAATCGGATAGTTTGGAGAGAAGGGATGGTTTATCGCCAATGAATTCAATTTCATAAGACTTCTGACCACTCGCCATTTTAGCCAAACTTTCCGGCGTGCCCTCCGCTACTATTCTCCCTCTGCTTATTACAACAATGCGGTCGCTGGTTTTTTGAGCTTCATCGAGGATGTGGGTGGAGAAAAGGATTGCTTTCTCTTTGCCAGCCTCCCGAATTAACCTTCTAATCTCTATTATCTGGGTTGGGTCAAGCCCACTGGTTGGTTCATCTAGAATAAGGCAGGGAGGGTCGTGAATTATGGCGACCGCAAGTCCGACCCTTTGACGATAACCTCGGGAAAGTTCCGCTACATCTTTGTAAACCATCTCGGAAAGTGAGCAGATTTGAATGATTTCGTCAATGCGATCTTCCAGCTTTCTGCCGTAAATCTTGTGCATTCTCCCAACGAACCTTAAAAGGTCTATGACAGGCAGTTCCTCATAAAGCGGTGTATTTTCGGGAAGATATCCTATTTGCTCTCTTAGGGCAATTGGCTCTTCCCAGAGGTCTTTTCCGTTGACACGCACAGTCCCTGTTTCTGGGGTCAAAAGTCCCATCATCACCCGCATAGTTGTTGTCTTGCCTGCTCCATTTGGACCAAGAAATCCGACTACCTCTCCCTTGTTTACGGTTAGGTTCACATTGTCAACCGCAAGTGTTTCACCAAAATGTTTAGTTATTTCACGAACTTCAATCATACGTGTAACCGCCAAAACGTAAATTTATAGGACTAAAGCCTAGTTTAGGCAAGACGAAACTGCTAGGCTGTTTATTCAGTATAAAAAGCTGATGAGAAGTTGTCAATATGTGAAGTATCAATCTAGTATTGAGGGTTCTAGATTATCCTTCTCTTTTATTTGTTTTGATATAAAATAATTAATCTTAAAATCCTTAGGGGAAGAAGGAATGATGGCTTTTATTAAAAGGGTTAGAAGGTATTGGTTAACCTGTGTAACTCTCATTATTTTGCTTGCAGGTTTAACTTACTCGTCCTGCTCAAAGGGTGGAAAATTCCTGAGTTATGAGCCAACCTTGGACGAACAAAATTTTGTCTCAACAAGCGAAAATAACCGAACAGCGGAGGTGAGCCTTGATGAGGTATTGACAGAGCTTGATAGTTTGCAGTCATCAGGTGGGATGAGTGAGCCGTTGTTTGCGAGGCTGAAATCCGAGCTGAGAAAGCAGTTGACCCAGATGGCGGTTGAACGCTTTGTGGAGAAAGCGCCTGGCGGTGAGGATAATCAGGTGACAGATTTACAGATAAACGATAGGGGAGGAGGGAGCTACTTATTGACCTGGAGTTACAGAAACAATGGAGATTACAACCAGGACGGCACGGTGAATATTGGAGATGTCCTTCCACTTGCTCAGCATTTTCACGAATCAGTATCGACGGAGAATGAGTGGATTGATGGATCAGGGGACAGAGTAATCAACATAGTTGATGTCAGCGCGCTGGCGCGGAACTTTTTCAGCCAGTGCAAGGAGTATGTGATAAGAAGTGGGCCTAATCAAAATGGGCCATTTGACACCGAGATTGGCGTGATTGATATGGCGCTTGCAGGTGGAGAGGGTAGAAAGAGGTTTGAGTTTAACGCAAGCGGGCTAATCCCGAGCCAGTGGGCAATAGTTGTTCCCCGTGATGGCGCGGGAAATGAGGGTATACAAAGTCTGCCTGCAATGGTGCCAATTGCGCAGAATCAACGCCCGAACGCGATACTAAACGCGATCCCACTCACGGGTGACGCTCCACTAAATGTCGACTTTGACGCTAGCGAAAGTTCTGACCCCGATGGAACTATTACTCAATACAGATGGGATTTTGAAGGTGATGCAACATTTGATGAGACATCTTCTCTTCCCACAATTCAGCACGAGTACGTAATGCCTGGGGAGTATAGAGCGACAGTTGAAGTTACAGATGATAGAGGCGCTACGGATACAGCGAGCATTTTAATTACTGTTACGGGTGCACCACCGCAGAATCAGCCACCGGTAGCGGTTCTTACCGCTAGTCCAGTTGAGGGCTTTGAACCTCTGTACGTTGACTTTAATGCGGGTGGTAGCACTGATCCTGATGGGACAATAGTAGAGTATCGCTGGGATTATGAGGGTGACGGAACTTTTGATGAGACGACTCTCCTGCCAAGCGCGAACTTTGAATACACTGTTCCCGGGACGTTTAATGCCACGGTTGAGGTTAGCGACGATAAAGGAGCCACGGATTCGGATTCCGTTGAGATAAGAGTGAATGCAAAGGAGCCTGCGGTGATAAATTCTGTTTCTCCTCTATCTGGGATGGAGGGAATTAGCGTCAAGATTACCGCAGATGTTTCTGGCACTCCTCCTTTTAACTATAATTTTTCCTTTTCGGGAGGAACTGAGCCTTTAACTGGAAGTGGTAGTTCAGTGGATGTGGTTGAGTTTGAGGTTCTACTTGTTACAGCTGGAACCTATAGTTTGTCGCTCACAGTTTCCAACATGTTTGGTGAAAGCAGAAGAGTCTTTGACTTCATCATCTCTCCAGCAGGAGATGAGTGGAGCGTATATACTGTCCCAGCCGGTGATGTAGTCGCCCAGTACAGTTCACTTGCAGTTGTAGGGGGGAAGCCAGCAATCGCATTTTACGATTTTAACTCCCAAGACTTGTTCTACGCATACTCTGCAAACGAGTACGGCACTAGTGACTGGCAAATCTATGTCGTGGATTATAAGGGAATGGGGCTTGGAGATGTGGGGCAGTACTGTTCCTTAGCAGAAATTGCCGATGGCGCGGGAATAAGTTATTTTGAGGGTGGAATTGATGCAAACCTGAAGTTCGCTTACAACTCAAATCCGGACGGAAGTGGCGAATGGAAGACTTATCGCGTTGATGTATCGGGAGATAGCGGATTTATTACATCATTGGCTGAGGAGCTGGGTCGCCCTGCTATTGGCTACTTTAGGGATACCCTTGCTGATCCGCCTATCTTAGATTATCGTTACGCTATCTGTGATAACTCGGATGGCAGTGGCAACTGGTTCGTTTCGTCTGTATCCAATGTGGATAGCTATTTATTCGCTGAGGGCAGAGTTTTGAGCATTCTGGATGGCAGGCCTGCTGTTAGCTTTTATAATTGGGGCACTAGTGAACTTCAGTTTGCGATAAACGAAGCTATTGATGGTACAGGCGATTGGGATATTCATTCTACCGGTGTTAATGTGATTTCTCTATTTGTTTCTATGACTTCTGTGAATGGACTACCGATGATTTCCTATAGAAACTTTGACTCGCCAACCGGACTTGAAATTCTCGTAAACAGCGCTTCAGATGGTTCTGGAGGATGGTCTCATTACGTTATTGAACCGGATGTCACCGCGTATCACACAGCGATACTTGATGTGAACGGCTATCCTGCTGTTGCTTACAGCGATTCTAACAACTTAGCGATAAAGTTCGCCATTTGCGATACTAGTGATGGAAGCGGAAATTGGTTAATTTCAGTTGTGGACGGGGAGAATAGTCCATTTTTCCCATCTATGGCTATGGTGGGGGGCCGTCCCGCTATTGCTTACTGTGCAACCGATACTGGGGAACTAAAGTTTGCCATTAGAAACTACTAGCTCGCGCTCAAGCTAATATATTGAGAAGGAAGGAACGCGGATAGTACTCTTGCCTTGCTTTGCCATGGGTGAACCCAAAATTACTCTTGGAGAGTTACTCCATCCACTTTTTCTATCGCGCTCAAAGTTGAAATAATATCCTTCGTTTCTGCTTTTGACGCAACATGAGTAAGCCTAACCTCCACGACATTTCTCCCACCAAAAAGTCTCTCAGATGAAATCTCGCTGATGTCATAGTTCATAGAATGAAGCTTTTCCACAATTTCACGGACTGTTCCGGCGTCTCCACGATGAGAAATTTCTATAGCAAGATGAGGTCTAATTCTGAGAAGCTTATCAAATCTAACAAAGAAAAGAATAAGGACAATTAATACAGAGATGAGAGATGGAAAGTAGAAACCAGCGCCGATAGCGAGACCAAGTCCAGCGACGAACCAAAGGCTAGCTGCAGTTGTTAGTCCACGAACTATATTTCCCTGGCGGATTATAGTGCCGGCTCCTAAAAAGCCCATTCCAGAGATGACTTGTGCCGCGATTCTGCCTGGGTCAAACCTCTCTTCGGGGTATAACGCTGAAACATGGATGGAGAGAAGCATAATTAGCGTGGAGGCAAGACAGACGAGTATATGGGTTCTTAAACCTGCGGGTTTATCTGCTCTTTCACGCTCGTATCCGACAACGCCTCCCAGAATCGCTCCAATGATTAACCTTATGACCATTTCCCAATAGGTTAATACCATAGCCTTATTCTATCCTAGCAAGGTTTAATTCTGAAAAATGATAAGAGAAATTCTTCTTTGGACGAGAAGATTTTTACTATCTATCTTCTGCCACTTCAAAATTTTCATTTGTCTGAATACCAATAAATGGTGGTAAAATATTTAGAACATTACTTTGTGGAGTTTATCGATGGCTCATTGGAGAAGGTATTTTCTCTTATTAGTGGTTCTAGTGATACTAGTTGGATGTTCGGTGCAAAGTCGAAGGAGCGTAACCTCAGCGCGGATTGATAACGGCTTTTATCTAGTGATATCTGACGTTCAAAGTATCAAGGATTCACCAGGAAATCCGTACACTTTTACCGAAAAGCTTGATGCAAAGAACGCTAATTTGAAGGTGACAATCCAAGCTGAAGGTGTGAAGAACCTTCGGGCGGGATTTATGGAAATCGCCTTTCCTTCGGCGAGCTATCACTTTGAGGATTTTACTTACCTTGGAGGCTTGGGAGCGCAGGATGAAGTTATAGTTTTAGCGGTTCAGGATAATGATACTCTATCTCTTGGGGTAGCACCAATACATTATGACCAACTAGAAGGTAAGGACGGCAATGTTTCATTGTTTGAGCTTACATTTGCTCCTGGCGCTTCTCGCTCAATCTCTAGAAGTTCCGGGGACTCAAGGAAGGCGCCAACAGGAACATTCAATGCGGTTACCCTTACCGGAAATATTGACGCGGGGAGCATCGTGCATCTGTCCTGGAGGGAGCTTAATATGGGGGATGGCAACAATGACGGGACGGTGAATATAGCCGACGTTGCCCCCCTTGCTCAGCACTTTTTCTCCCGAGACGTTGATCCAAATTCTCCTCAAGGTCTAGCGGATTATAACGGCGATGGAAGGGTTGACATTCAGGATATTCGGCGATTGGCTGAAACATTTTTCACCAACTTGAGCGGTTATGACGTTGAGTTTTCAACTGACGGCGGGCAGAGTTTCACCAAAATCCCGCATGAAGGTGGAACCCAACCAACGCTGGTCAGAATGGAGCTTTTCACATCTCCGCGCAATTCGGATGGCAGACTGCTATGGGCTTATGATACGCTACCAATTGAAGGCACTTACACATATCGGGTGGTTCCGAGAGCGAGTAATGGCGATGAGGGCGTTCTTTCTGCCAACACCCTTGAATTTACTGGTGTAATGGAACTTGAGGAGGTTGACGTGGTTCTTCCGGATGGTCATCCCGGCTATCTCTTGATAACAGAGGAAGCGGTGGATGAAGTTCCGGGAAACGAGCCTGACTTTGTGATTTCCAGCGTTCAGCTGACCGGGCTTGGTCGTCCCGCAGGCGCTACCGAGTTTATTGATGCCAGTGACAGACTCTCATGGATGATTACCGCCTCGTTGAACTCCGCTACTATTAGCAACACTTCTCCTAAGGGTCTTCTTACCGCAAAGGACATTGGCGTCGTGACTGTTCTTGCGTATGATCCCGATAATCCAAGTGCAAGCGATACAATCACTATCCCCATTTACGCTATTGAGTCACTAATACTAAGGGAGAAGAGCCAAACAACTCCCGCGGACGTCACAGTTCCGAAAGGCTCCCGCGTTGAGTTTATTGTTGATGGCATATTTGACGATAACGATAGCGATTCAACAGACACTATGACAATTAACCTCACAAATTACGGAGTAGGTTGGATAATCCAAAGACCTGTTATTGGTTGGGATGGTGACGGGAATCCCATTTATGAATCCGGGACATTCTATTTAGATGTTGAGACTGGAGCTGTTTTTACCGAGTCAAGCGACATTAATCTCCAAAGCGGACATCGCGCATTCGTTACAACGGTCTATCCGCCGGAGGATAGGAACGTTACCATCGGTGATGGTCATAGACCTGTGAGTAACACTATCACTATCACTATTGAGTAACTCTCGTCCCTTGGGTTCGTCAAAGATGCCTTAATGATGAAAGAGCTTTCTATAGCACATAAAGGTTTTTTTCTATTTGCTTCAGTTAGTTTCTTGGGTTTTTTATCGCTGATTATCGCTGAAAGCTGCTTTGTAAACTCTTTACTCTATAATAAGCAAGCGTTAATCAAGCGAAGAAAACAGATGGATATGGATTTGATAAATTGCCAAAATATCATCATCCTTTCCTTTAATAGTGCAAGGATGAAGTAGCAAAAGGATATAATTAAGGTTAGTCTGAATTTTCAAAGGGACAGTAAGTTGATAAATTTCTTTTACAACAAGCCCCTTCTAAGATTTATTGAACTATTACTTTTTATTTGCCTAGGAGCAACGGGTTATCTTTATCTCTCTGCATCTTACGCAAAGGTAGGTGTTCAGGGGTTACTAGATGCTCTTGCAATATATTCTTTTGTGATAGCTGGCTTTCTATTTATTCTTATCTCAGAGGTTGCAGATTCATACTATCTGCGTGCTTTATTTTCGCTTATTACCTTTGTTGGAATGTTTATCGCGTTTTACTTTATTTTCAAGCTGGATGCACCACACCTTGATCCCAGTTTTATGGGGGTTGGACTAATTTCCTTCATCTTGGCGATGGCGTTTGCTCTTGGTTTCTTTATAATCGTTGTCGGTAGACTCATTCTAGAAAAAGTCCGAACAACACTGGTAGCTCGCGTTGTAGAGTCTAAAGCTAAAATGAAAGTATCGCCCGCACAGGCGGTAGTTGAAAGCAAGGGACAAGCTCAAGAGGTTGATGTGGAAGCTGTGGTGAAACAATCTTCCGCTTTAGCTGTAACTCCTGAGGGCGTAATGCTTTCGTGCATCGCTGGTCCGCATTTGGGTGAGGAGTTTGTACTAAGGGAGGGTGAAAATCAAATAGGCAGAACTGAGGGAAGCATAATCCTCGCTAGTGACGCTCAAGTATCACGCAGACACGCGGTTATCACTTTGAAGGAAGGGAAGCTTTATATTAGGGATTTGGGTAGCACTAATGGAACTTGGGTAGGGAGTGAGAGGATTTCAGAGGCTGAATTAAAGCGGGGAGATATTATTATGCTAGGGCAGTGTAAGTTTAAGATTAAATGAGTAAAGCTCTAGAGGGGTATAAGATTAGCTAGTAATAAGATTTTCTCTACGTATCTAGTGAGCACTTTTTTATTATGTGGCGTTGTTTGTTTGCATCGCATTAGGGGAAGTGGAATTTTCTGTCTCTTTATCTAGCCAAAGATCTCATTGAAAGATTCACTATACTTTTCCGCAACCTCGTCCAAGTTTGGCTTTGTAGCCATAAACATTTCCATACTTGTTACTGGTTCATTAATTCCACAGGGGACAATTAGGTTGAAGTAAGAGAGAGCCGTAATAACGTTAAGAGCAAAGCCGTGAAAAGTAACCCAGTTTTTAACCGCAACCCCAATTGCTGCAATCTTACCCTCTTCTGTCCACACTCCAATCATTTTCTCCTTTCTGAAGCCATTTATTTCATATTTCCGAAGCAGGTTGATTAGGCTCTCTTCTAAAGACGTAATGTAACTATGAATTGAGAGACCGCGCTTTTTTAGGTTCAGTATCGGATAACCCACTAACTGCCCCGGACCGTGGAAGGTTACGTCACCACCTCGTTCAATTCTGTAAACTTCAACACCTTTGCGCTTTAGTTCTGCTTCCGGAAGCAGTATGTTTGTCTCTTTTGCTCGTCTGCCCAAGGTTATTACAGGATTATGTTCTACTAGAAGAAGTTTTTCCTTGCCTTCATATTCGCAAACGAGCCTGTGCAGAGCTTTCTGCATCTCCCATGTGTATGAATAATCCCGCTTTCCCAGCCAAGATACTTCTATCATTCAGACACTAGTGATTATAACTGTTTTACCTTTCTTACTATGACTTTATATAAAACTGAGCTTTACAAAAATCGGTTCTTGCTATAATTACTCAATCCTTTTTGAATAAGGGGGTCTTATTATGGATAATGGGAGATGGACTGCAACGTCTATAGGCATTTTGCTTCTCAGGATTTTCTTCGGTATTACCTTTGCTCTTCATGGAGGTCAGAAGCTGTTTGCATGGTTTAACGGTCCTGGAATAACGGGCTTCGCGGATTTCCTTGGACAGTTAAACCTTGACTTTGGTATGCCAGTTGTTACAGCGTACGCTGTAGGAATTATTGAGTTTGTTGGTGGAATACTCATATTCTTCGGTTTATTCACTAGGCTAAGCGCATTTCTAATAGGCGCAACTATGGCGGTCGCAGTGCTTCTCGTTCACTGGCAGTATGGCTTCTTCCTAAATCCAACTGGTCCTGATGGAATGGAATATGCCTTAATTATGTTCGCAATTGCACTCTGCCTTGTTTTTAGTGGGGCAGGCAAGTACGCCTTGGATGTTCATTTTGCCGCTAAACCAAAGACTATTCCAAAGGTGGATACCACTTACCGTGAACCAGCACCATCACCCCCGAAAATTGAGGAGAAAGCCACTGAAAGTAGCTCTGAGTCCTGAGAATTAAACTTATTCAAGCGTTTATTTTTCAGGCTTCAAGATAGGCTGAGATATTACTATATTTTTAAGCGCGTTAGAAACTGTGAGTTCTTCTACTATTTCACTCTAGTCCTCCGCGCTTTTGCGCCTTCTCATAGCAGATTCAACGCTCCTACCAATTAACAACCTGCCGAGTTTCTTGTGTCCAACCTTAAGATAATGTCTTTTCCAGAGGTCAACAACATCCTGAATGGTGGCGCAAGCGTCAAGCTCTTTTTTCACGTCCTCAAGATACTTTCTTTCTTCTTCCAGTGAAGAAAAGGCTGATGGCATAACAAAACCCTCCTTTTGAATATCCTACACGAGCGAGTGCGCCCAGTCAAGTTGCAAGTATGGATAGGCATTGAGGCATCTACACCAGTGAGTCTTAAATAAGTGGAAACACCGTATAACTCTGGGTCAAGGTATGGTTGGCATTAAGTTTTGTCTATATTTGGCTTTCCACTCATAATATATTCCAGTGGCTCCAAATTACGCATTAATTTCTTGTAAACGTTATCCGAAACTTGTTGGAAGCTTCACGCCGCCTCCTGATAAATCAATCACAATACGCGCACTTATCCTATCTTCGCTTTCCTCGGGGGAAAGCTTAATTCGCTCTCCACTAATATCTGAAGGTGGCTTGTTTGTGATAAAAGCGTTGGAAAAACTCGGCGCAACATTTTTAACAGATGAAACGATGAGAGTAGGAAGTGAAACAATCTTTCGGATACGAGGAATATCCGTAAGAGCTAAGGATAATAGAGAAAAACCGTCAAGTTCTAACTCAGATGTGAAAGAGCTTTATTTAGGGGGATCTGCAACCGCGTTGAGACTTTTGGCTGGCGCCCTTTGCGGACTAAATGGAATTTTTCTCTTGACTGGTGATAAAACGTTGTTAAACCGTCCTATGGAAAGGCTGACAAAACCACTTGTTCAAATGGGCGCAAGTATAACCTTTCTGAAGCGAGAAGGTTACGCTCCACTTTTGATAACTGGCTCTAAATTATCTGGAATTGACTATACGCTTGAAGTTCCATCAGCGCAGGTGAAGAGCGCAGTTCTCTTAGCGGGGCTTTTTGCTGAGGGAAAAACTAGCGTTACGGAGCTCTTACCTGCCCGTGATCATACTGAGCGGATGCTCCCACTATTCAATGTTTATTTGGAAAAGGAGGAAAGGCAGGGAAGGAGGACAATCACTCTTTTAGGCAAGCAGAGCCTCCAATCTGCGAGTTTTAGTGTGCCCGGAGATTTTTCCTCCGCCTTCCTTCCGATTGCTCTAGCGCTAATTCTTCCAGACAGCTTCATTCGTTGCGAAGGGGTTGGTCTAAACAAGACCAGGCTAGGCGCGTTAAGGGTTCTTCAATCTATAAGCGCGAATATCACAGTTGAGGTTACTGGAAAATACGGAAACGAGGAGGTTGGTGTAATCAGCGCTAAAACCTCAAGCTTGAAGGCTTTTGAAATTGATGAATCTGAAGTTGGGACTATGATTGATGAGCTTCCGCTTCTCGCTCTGATTGCCACTCAAGCGGAAGGTGAGAGCAGGATTCGTGGGCTTTCAGAACTAAAGGTTAAAGAGAGTGACAGAGCATTCGGCGTTTTTGAAATTCTGCGAGCATTCGGGGCGGATGTACTCCTCTCGGATAAAGAGTTAAGAATTAAAGGACCAAAAAAATTAAAGCCAAGTGGCGTGAAAGTTCCTAAAGACCATAGAATGGCGATTCTTGCCTTTGCCTGTGCAGTAATCGCTGGAGGTGATTCTCGAATAGGAGGTTTTTCATCTGCGGAAACCTTTTGGCCAAGTTTTCACCAAACATTTTCAGATAATCTCATTCAAGGAGTGAGTATCTTGCTTTCAGGAGAGGCGCGTTGAACGAGAAAATATTAGCTGAGGGGAGGGCACCGAATTTGCGCTTAGCATTCCTTCAAATGAAAATCTGTTTCTGCCATAGCCCAAGTCTGTTACACGCTTCATGTTCATCTAACTTCTGGGTAAAGAAAAGATCGGGAGGGCTCGGTGAGGCTATGAGCCCTCCCGAAATTCTGAAAGGAAGCAAGTAGCTATCAACTTAAGCCAATCTGCGTTTGTTATCCACCAAGGGCGTTTAGCTCTTCAAGCTTGGCGATAGCAGATTCTAACAGATCGCGCGCGTAATCAGGATTATGAACGCCGTGAGCTTTTTCTTCCTCAACGTAGAGGTAGTTCCAAGCTGCTTGACGGTATTGATTACCAATGTCATCCGCAGGTGGACCTCCATCTTGGGGCTGAATAAGGAGAACAGGATTCTCCGGATCGCTCATGTCCTTAAATGGATATAGTGTCACGAATTCTTCCATCAGCGCCTCAATTTCTGCCTCGTAGGGTTCTAGGTAATCGGTGAAGAATGTTGCTGGGTCGCCCACATGGCAAGTCATACAAGCTTCTGCTTTTGGCTCAAAGGTATGACCCCCAATGGCTGGGCTTTCCGGGCTTTCATAATCCTTGCGGTACATATGGCAGGTGATACAACTCTCCTCGTTCCAGGTGTTGTGCGGATGGTCTTTGTCGTATTCAAATCCTTCGAATTCAAATCCTCCAATAGCATATAGCATTGTACCTTGATTGTTCGCATGCATTCCACGGAAAGTTGCGCCGGTAATGAAGGAATCTCTGTCCGCTTCCGTCCTGCGACCGTTATGGCAGGTGATGCAGATGTTTGCAGTATCTCCGTTCACTGGTGTATTGCCAAAGGGGATAGTTACGTCCTCCTCAGGGTCAACACGAAGTTGAGCCTCGAACTGCCCGTTGTGGGGGTCGTGACAGACAGAGCAGGTGATGTGCGCGGAATCTTCGTTGACTTCGGTTAAGTCCTCTGCGGGTGGGTCTTCTCCTCTGATTTGAACTTCCACATAATAGTATCCATTGTGGCACTTAACACAGCTTGCGCCAACGACATTATGCTGTGGCGTCACACCATCTTCCTCGTATAATTGGTATGTGGCATGAACGGATTGCGCCCATTCCTCAAATTTGCCGTGACGCTCACCCTCATGACATAGACCACAACCAAACCCCTTTGAACCATCGTAAGTCTCATCATACTGATACTCGCCAGCTACGATAATGTAATTGCCATCCGCATCCTTTTTATAGCCAGTGCCAGGATCCCAGGGTTTTGGTAGTGGCCCGCTGGCGGGATGACCAGTTGCAGAACCGTGGCAGTTTTCGCACTGAATGTCTTCAAACTGTGGAGTCAGCTCTGCGTCAATCCAACCACCAGAACCAGTGGGGAAGTAGCCAACGTTGTGGCAATTGTAACACGCTTCATTTCTATCCATACCAATGTTACGTAGAGTGTCCATTGCGGTTGCGTGAGCGGTTGTCTGCCAGCCATCAACCATTGGGTCATCCGAGGTGTTGTGGCACACAACGCAGTACTCATAGCCTTGCCAATTGAAACTGGTAGGCAACTCGGATACATTAACCTCGTATGTTGCCTGAGCAGTTCCACCTTTGCCATCATTTGCAGTAACGGTGATTGTGTAAGTTCCTGCTTCTGCAATACTCCACCAAGTTCTTGCTTTACCAGTTTCTTCGTCAATAGATGGATCAAAGAAGTTGGATCCTCCTGTGCCATCATCCCAAGTGTAGGTCAAAGTGTCGCCATCGGGATCGGTCGCAGTTGCGGAGAAGATAACCTTCTGAGTGGTAAATGGCGCGGACACATCTGAGGAGATGCCCGTATCACCAAAGGTGGGTGGGTTGTTCTCCACGCCTGGAGTGAGAATAGTAACCGCTACCGCATCAGTAGCGACCCCACCTTTGCCATCTGATGCTGAGACTGAAATCGTGTAAACACCAGGAGCACTTGCGCTCCATGTAACAGTTGAGCTTCCATCTTGCGTGCTCGGAGTGCCAAGGGTTCCCGCGGGCGCTAGCCAATTGAAGGTGAGTGGATCTCCATCAGGGTCACTCGCAGTTGCGGTCAAAGTGAAAGTTTCATCTGGATTAGCGATAGACTTATCAGAGGTAAGATCAACAGTTGGAATGCGATTTACCCCAGGACCTGGTGGTGGGGGAGCGGTAGTTGTGTAGTTCTCAAATACCGCATAGGCGGTGGAAAATCCTCTCACGTTTGCGGAAGGAACTGTGAAGGTGACAACGTTTCCCGAAGCACCAACAACACCAACAGCACTTACATCTTTAAGCGAATCTGTTGAAGATTCGGTCGTTTCCCACATATGGGTGGTCGTGTTGAACTTGAAAATAATGAATCCCATACCAGGGGTTTGAGCAGTTTTTAACCTGATTAATACCGTGATGTCTTTTAGTAGAGTAGCGTTTGTTGGTATGGAGACTACAGTGGCACCGAGCATCTCACCTGAATCTTCCGGAAAACTCGCGGCGTCCCTTTGGTCACCAGAAAGCGTCTCGTGGACTTGCACTGTGGTTGTGGAAGCAAAGGATCCAGCAGGGAAAATTGCTCCACCACCTGAAGGAAGAATAATGGATGTCTCTACGTCAGGTTGAACGGTTTGTTGAGGAGTTGGTATGGGAGTTACACCCTGCCGTCCACCTCTACCACCGCAGGCGAAACTAACAAAGGCAAGAACAAAGGCAATTAGTAGGATTAGAGAAAATCTGAAGTTTCTCTTCATAAGGTACCTCCTTGAAATAGATTACTTTCAAACGTGTATCGTTTGAATCGAATCACATTACTTTAATACCACAAATCCAATAAATTTGCAATATATTTCACAATATATTTTAATAAAATATAACAAGTATAATTTAAATCATAATCTCAAATATAGGCATAAAATATGGTAATTAATAGGCTATCACTATTTGGATGTCTTGAGTTGCGAAATTACTTGCCGTGATTTAGGAGGAATAAAATTGGTTATCTAAGAATAAATAGTTAAATAATTTACAATCTCA
The DNA here is from genome assembly GCA_037441675.1 of Planctomycetales bacterium. Taxonomy (GTDB): domain Bacteria; phylum 4484-113; class 4484-113; order 4484-113; family 4484-113; genus JBBIRS01. The sequence goes on from JBBIRS010000003.1 coordinate 139,924, forward strand.
AAATTGCCAATATGTTAGCTTGATAGGGGTATTGGTAAAACACGCCCGGCAGGATTCGAACCTGCGACCCTCTGCTTAGAAGGCAGATGCTCTATCCCCTGAGCTACGGGCGCCCTGCCTTTGGTGGATTTCGATCAATACATAAGTATTCGCTTCTGCCAAAGCTAATTATACCAATTATAAACGGCGAACACTCTATGGCGAAATGTTATACCATCTCAAAACCTTTTGAGATTTTTATGGTAGTACTCTCACTCTATTCACTATAAAATTTTGCCTAAATGCCTACTAGAGTTTATTTTAACCTTAGTTATATTCATTAAATAGTTTAATCCTAGAATTGTGATAGGACACAATTTTTATAAATTAAGAAAGTAGAATTTAAGAAAGCAGAATTTATTAGGTATTTAGGCGATTACTTTGAATTCAGTTAATTGAGCTAGAGTTGTGGTATAATAATTTGTTAGTTCACAGTGGTTTGTAAGGAGAAAGAGTCTGGTCGGAAACTTCTGGGGTAAATCCACTTAAGAATATCCGCCAAAGCCTTCAGAGTAAGTTCTGCTATCTTCTCACCAATGTGGGCTAGCGAAATTTAAGATTTAAGGAGTTTGTGTTTTATGGCTAACAAGCTATACGTGGGTAATTTGAATTATGCCACTACCGAGGATACGCTGAAGAGCACATTTGGTGTGCACGGCGAGGTTACTAGCGTAACCATCATCTCAGGTAAAGGCTTTGGCTTTGTTGAGTTTGCGGATGATGAGTCTGCACAAAAGGCAAAGGATGCCCTGAATGGGACCGAGTTAGACGGAAGGACAATTCGCGTTGACGAGGCGCGTCCTAGAGAGAGCCGACCCGCAGGCGGTAGAACTGGGGGGAGAAGCGGTTCTCGCTCGGAGCGCGGTAGGGGTAGAACCGGTAGGGAAAGATGGTAGGGTAAGGCAATTCTTTACCCTCTAGTTCTGAAAAACGAGCTTCGCTCTTTTACCTACTAAGGGTTAAATTTGTCGCAGGGAATTCCAAACTACTTGGAATTCCCTTGCGCGCAAATTAACTAGTATGATGTTGATGTATTTCTAGCTATAATAAGAGCTAGGTATGAAAGTGGTGAGGGAGTGCGACCTTAATGGTTGATTCTTGCGCAATTTAGAGAGCGTTTATAAAATTAATTGAAGGCAACAAAAAGCTTCTTGGTGTTGTAGCCACATGATATTTATTTTGATAAATTAATAGTTTTTGAAAATCTGATGCAGTATGAAGAGAACATATCAACCAAAAAAGCTAAAGAGGAAACGCACACACGGATTTCTAGCGCGGATGGCAAGCCCAGGTGGAAGGCGTGTAATTAAGCGCAGGCGCACGAAGGGCAGGAAATGTTTGGCTGTCTGATCCTAGTCTATGTCTATAGTAGCGCTTAAGAAACAGAGAGACTTTGACCGCGTCTTCCGTGAGGGTAAATTCGCTATAAAGGCAAATTTGATTGTTTACGCCTTGCCTAACTCTCTAGGTTTTACACGTGTTGGCATCTCAATTGGAGCAAAGGTTGGTGGGGCTGTTCTTAGAAATCGCCTAAGAAGATGGGTTCGCGAGATACTCAGGAAGGAGATGAATAATATAGTGCCGGGATTTGACGTTGTAGTCGTGATAAAGAGCGTTGAACCTTTTGTGTTTGAGGAGTTTAGGAAGACATTTTTGTTTCTTCTCAGAAATAGAGGTATTGTTAAACTTGGTGGACGTGAAGCTTACTCTTAGTTTTCGCAATGCTAAAAATTTTCTTATAAAGGGTCGGCGTTATCATAAGTAAGATGAAGAGGTTATTGATATTTCTAATTAAGTTTTATCAGCATCAGGTTTCACCGATCCTACCTCCAACCTGCAAATTTCAGCCATCATGTAGCCAGTATGCCCTTGAAGCGATTGAACTGCATGGCGTGGTTAGGGGGACCTTTCTCGCTCTTCTGCGGATATTAAGGTGCAACCCATTTGCCGTAGGAGGGTTTGATCCTGTGCCTCCTAAAAGATGTGAGAAGCTGACAACGCTTAACGAGAATCAAGAAGATAAATCACTTATGGAGTGCAACTAATAAATGATTTGGCGAGGCTTTAATGCGCTTCTGTTGGTGTTATTAAAGGACCCGATTGCGCTAATGGAAAAGGTTGACAAGAACGTATACGTGCAGGGATTCCAACTGACGGGGCCCATCGCTCTCACAATAATCTACGTGCTTTTGTTTCTGGGTTCAGGACTTGGGAGTTATGGCCTTGCCATTGTTGTGATGACGATACTGGTCAGATTACTTCTTCTGAATCTGACCATTTCCCAAATACGAATGATGAAGCTGAATCAGTATCTTGCTCCGCTCGCTCGTCAGATCCAGAAGAAGTACAAGGATGATAAAGTTGTTCAAAACCAAAAGCTTATGCTTCTATATCAACACTTCAGATTGAGCCCGCTAAGTGGATGCTTAGCTATTATCCTTCAGTTCATTATTTTGTTTGGAGTTTATCGTGCGCTGTACGATCCTGTATTTCTTGGAGAAACTTTTTGGGGGATACAAATACTTTTCCCGATGAACCTTTACTACGCGAGAAGTTTCGGCAAGGGAGTTAATCTACAATCCTTAATTTTTAATTACATTGATGAGCACAACTTATCGTCACAAGTTCTTACTTGGTCAAAGGTCATTGGCGATAAAACCTACAGTTGGGCGATATACTGGCCAGCGCTGGTTCTGGTGCTATTTTATATTTTAACTTCTTTAGCCATGCAAAGATTTATGCGCAAAATATCTGCGCCAGACCCGAGATTGAAGGAGTTATTTCCCGAGGAGAGGAAGAATAAGGGGGAGAAGTCACAGGACTTTGCTGAGGTGATGCAGAGGCAAACCCTGATGATAAACGTTATGCTTGTTCTAATCGCGTTTATACTCTCCGCTGGCGCGCTACTTTACTTTATAATGCAAAATATCTTGATGATGATAGAATACAAGTTTGTTCCAAGGATGCTAAAACTGAGTTATAGCCACGCTGAACTCAACAGCATTATGGACGCAATCTACAGAAGCGGTGGCACCGAGGAAAAGGCGGAAAGAGGTATCGCATCTGTTAAGGAGGAGTCAGTTGCTAATCCTGACGAGCAGGAGGAAGAGGAAATATTGCGAATTAGAAAACCATTTTCTAGGAAAAAATAAATTTATCTCACTCTTCTGAAGAGGGCAAAATGGAAATTTATAGCTTATCTGGAAGTAATGTTGAGGAATTGAAGAATCAAGTGAGAAACCATTTTGCAGGTTGGGACGTTTTCATATGGGAAAAGTCTTCAGATGAGGGACAAGCAATCATCTACGGAGTTCCATGGCACCAAGTTCTTGACTACCTTCAGGGATATGCCAATCGTATTGCTCAGGCAATTGACCCCTATGCCAGCGTCAGAGTTAGCCTGGAGGATAAGGAGAAGGGAAGGATTCTTGTGATTATTAGGAGTAGGAGGGCAAGCTTGTTCATTGGATGGCATGGTCAAACATTAGATGCCATTGAGGGTATCTTGGTTGCGCTTTTATCGCACAAGCTGGGAGTTTTTGTGGAAGTTTGCGTTGATACTGCTCAGTATAGAAGAAAGAGGGAAAGCTTCCTTCGAGCCCTTGTTAAAAAAATCGTTGCGGAAGTAGAATTAGACCATAAGGAGCGCCCCATACCAAACTTGCTTCCCAAGGAGCGAAGGCTTGTGCACCTTATGTTTCAAAAGCATCCTTATTTGACGACTGAAAGCAGAGGCGAAGCTGATGAGCGAACCCTTTACATTATGCCAAGACCTGACTTGACGAGTAAGTTTTAAGTTTAGACAAATTATTATTTACACGTCTATGAAGATTTTTTTGGCATTTTATCTTGAAGGATATAAAAATGACTCAAGGCACAATAAAGAGGCTATATCGAAGTAGGTCAAACAGAATCTTTTTCGGTTTTTGCGGAGGAGTTGGTGAATACTTCCAAGTTGACCCTGTTATTGTGCGTATCATTTATGTATTGCTGATCCTTGGAACAATGGGCGGATTTGTTCTATTTTTATTCTACCTCTTGTCTCCGCTATTTGTTCCCCTGGAGAAAATTGAAGTTTAGGGATATTTAGAGCATATGGCGGAGAATAGGGATTTTGAAGTAATTGCGGAGGTTGGTGAGGAAGACTCAGTTGTTTTGGCTAGGCACTACCTAAGTTCTCCCTAAGTATTTCGCATTCTAGCGCCATTCGTTGGAGATAAGCTTTTTGAGCAAGCACTAATAGTAGTTCCTCTTGTTACTTACTTGGTTTTGTTTCAGGTATTTGTGCTTAGGGAAACAGTTGAAAGAGCTGTTCAAATAAGTTTGGGAGTGGGCTTGGTCGTATTTGGCTTAGCATTCTTCATGGAAGGAGTAAGACTTGGACTTATTGCGTTTGCTGAAAGAATAGGGGCGGGTCTTCCCCATCGCGCAAGCTTGCCTTTTATATTTCGCAGTGACTGGAGTTTTTTTATTGAATGTGGGCATTATTCTTGGATTTTCAGCCCCTGGCGGTCGGGCGGGAGAGGTCTAGTATTATGATGAACAAAGAGCTTGATTTATTAAAGTAGTAATTCAACATGAGAGGGGGGATAAAGTAGTGAAACGGGCTATTAAGGCGGGGCTCGCGGTGTTACCATTTGGTTCGCTCGCGGTTCAGGGATTAGGGAGAGGCTTTGCCTTCTTGGTATCGCCATCTCTTGGGAGAAAGAAGTGGTTATGATTTTCACTCCTAAGGAGATAACTGATAAAGCCTTTGAGGCAGTGGTAAAGGCTGGGAAGCTCAATGTTCCTTGTCAAGGTATAGCCTTTGTGACAGAAGTTAAGGCTGTCGCAGGAATCTTTACCACTGAAGATATTCCTTCCCTAGCGATGGGATGATGGTTATTTGGTGTATGGCTTTATTTAGGGCTAGGGTGGGTTTCAGTTACTTGATAAAAAGAGCTTGACCTGCTAAAATTGTTTTGCCCAGTTATCTGGGCATTTTTATTTCACGTGGCGCTGAAGTAGGCGTCAATCCTATTTTTACAGGAGGAAGTGTTCAGGAGGAAGCCTTATGATAAATCGCCTGAGCTTATTCCAAATTGGTCTTTTAATTCTTTTCACGCCAGTTTTTGTTAATGAGCACATTCTCATTAAGAAGCCTGAACTAGCCGCTACTCATAAAAGGGCTGTATCTGCAACGGGGGGTCATTGGCAAAGCCCAGTCAAAAGCCCGTATTCCCATTTTGACTCAACAATTTTCGTTTCAGATAAGAATCTAGCCTTTCCCTTGGACTGTCCTGAGTTCACCACTAGCTTTTTCCAGGTAGAGCCACTTAGTAAGCATTCAAAGCCTAATTACATCCGTCCTCTTTCAGTCCTATATGTCTCATACGAGGAAAAGGAGATTGATCCTGTAATGCACGCTTTCTTGGTTAACTATCTGAATAGACATTGGAAAATTTCCTATAGGGAGGCGGAACAACTAGCATATTGGATTTTGAAGTATTCATACATTTACGAGGTTGATCCGCTGGTTCAGCTTGCGAGAATTCTTAAGGAGAGCGGAGGTAGACATTATCTGCTTGCGAGTAGGGGAGGGAATGTGCGGGTTGTTCGAGGTAGAGCCGGGGAGATAGGCTTTTCCCAGATTGCGCCATCGTGGATAGGTAAGACGATTGAGGGAGTGAAGTTGAGTAAAGAGGTCCTGTTTGACCCCGAGGGAAATATTCTTGCCGGAATTGCCCTATATAAGCGTTACGAAAGAATGAGTGACGGGTATTTGATGGCTCTCACAAAGTACAACCGCCCGGGCTCCCGGAGGGTTAATTCCTACGCACTCCAAGTGAATAAACTGTATGAAAAGATTCTCTCCGAATACTTCAAGTTCAGGCTTCTTCAACCTAGCGTTTACTCATGGGAGATTTAGAAGGCTAGATTAGGTCATTAAGGTTTTAGGTTATCTTTATATGACTTCTCAATCGGGTTTAGGGCTAATAATTTGTGATGGTATATACGACAGACCTGGATTGTTCGCGCTTAGAATTTCCAATGGGAAGTTTTCAGAGATTGAGCAGATTACTCAGGATGAGGTTTCAAAACTCCTAGGAGCACAACCGCCACCGCTTGACTTAAGGGGGAAGATAATTCTTCCTGGTTTTGTGGATTCCCACGTTCACCTGATTGGAAGCGCGCTTTACTCTATGACGATTGATCTTGCTAGCGTGAAAAGCCTTGATGATATTTTTAGCATCATTCAGGTAAACGAACATACTATCGCTTCCTTTATTCTCGCAGGAAGACTTGATGTTTCAAAGCTTAAACCTGAGGAGAGAGAGAAGTTTCCTTCTTTTCTTGAAAGCGCCTTTGATATGCCAATCCTGATACGCTCGGTTGAACACCATTCAGCATTCTTGAACCGCTTAGCTTGGGAAAGGCTAGAGGTGGAAAAGCTTGCGGATGAGTTGCAGATTAGTAAGAGGGAGCTTTCAAGGATGAGAAGCCTTGGTCGTATTAGCGGGAAACTTTATGAAGCTTTGGCGGAAAGACTTTACGATGAATTCAGCGAAGAGGATAAAAAGCGATGCGTGGAGGATTTCCTAAAAACGTTGCCTCCCCTCGGAGTGACCTGCGTTCACTGCCTAGAGGGATATGGCTCAAATCCCGAAACTGATTTCAAGGTCATACTTGACGTAAATGAAAGAAAAAGTGAGATAGATTTGGTGCTTTATCCGAGAACTTTAGATGTTGGGGTTGTTAAAAAGTACGCACTTCCAAGGATTGGTGGATGCATTCTGATTGACGGCGCGGTTGGGGCGAGAACTGCAGCTTTTTCGTCTGAGTACAATGACAGTCAAGACAATTTTGGAATAATTTACTTCAGCGATGAGAAACTTAAGAAGCTAATACATTCTTGCGCGAGTGAAAAGATACAACTTGCGGTGCACGCCATTGGAGATTCTGCGATTGAACAGGTGTTATGTGCCTGCGAAGAGGTTGCCAAGTTGGTTGATCTGGAGCCATTGAGAATCAGGATTGAGCATTTATGCGGTGGGACAAGAGAACAGATTGAGCGCGCCGGCAAACTTGGCATTACTAGCGGAATGCAACCCGCTTTTGACCACTTTTTTGGAGGAAGAAATGGCGTTTATGCCTCTGCGCTGGGTGAGGAGAGGGCGCTTAGAATGAACCCCATACGCACAGCGTTTTGTTCTAAGATGAAAATTGGTGGAGGCTCTGATTCACCAATAACTCCACTCAACCCAGCCCTTGGAATTTACTCTGCGTGCAACCATAACAATCCTTCTGAAAGGCTTAGCTTTCAGGAGGCGGTTTGCCTATTTACCGAAGGAAGCGCATATCTTGCCTGTGAAGAGAACCTTAGGGGGAAAATTGAAAAAGGGTATCTTGCTGATTATGTGGTTTTCTCAAAAGGGTTAAATGGGGAAAACATACTTGCTAGTGCGCCTCTTTTAACAGTGAAGAGCGGAATAATCACTTATAATCCCGAAGAAGCTCATTGTTCCTAGCTTTAGCATTTTGCTTGATTGAAATCAAGCTTATAATAATTATATCTAGTCTAAGTCTCAATATTATGATATTTTATAATGGGCTGTGTTCGGTAGTGAGAAGGATATATAAATTGTTCCTATTAGACTGGTCATCTTTTCTTTGATAAACTGATTGATGCTTTATGGCGAAACCTATTAGTTTATATGGAGTGAGAAGGAAGGTTCTGGACTTGATAAGAAACGGCAAATTTTACGAGACATTTTTAGGCAAGGGAGAATCATCAAAGGATGGCTCTATTATCTTCGAGAGAAAGGGATGGAAGTACGAAATCGCTTCAGGTGGCTCTTCATCTTACTTCACCGGCTGGATAACCTTTGCGGTAGAAGAGCTGGAACCTGAGCTTAGTAAGCTTGATAGTCTGGGAATCAAGCATGAGGAGTTGATACCGCCGTGGTTGGAGCCTGAGGCTAAGGTCTCTCGCTTCTTTGAGCCTGACGGATTGATGCTTCAACTTGAGGAAAGCACGGGCATAACCGGAGGTAAGGACGACATAGTTCTTGGAGTGAGAGATTTTCGCAAGGCGATTAGGACTTATACCAAGGCTTTTGGCTTTGAGGTTATAAGAAATGAATCAATTTTCGCGGAACTTACATTGAATGATGGACCTGTTCTGTGTTTATTAAAGGTTGATCAAGTATTAAAGCCACTTGGAACAATCATTTTAGAGACGGGGGATCTACCATCAAGTCTTCAAGCTATTGAAGATGCGGGGCTAAGAATAATCGGTGAGCCCAAAATTCAAGAGGATGGAACAAACACCGCCTTGATTAGGGATGATGATGAAAACATTTTCTTATTGCGGAGTTGCAAAGATTCAGGCATGTAGTAATATATTATTCATATCTAGATAATAAATTAGTGGAGTTATAGTGGATTTTCAAATAAAAGTGATTTCTGCCCCTATGGTTCAGTCGGGAGAGAAATTGCTAGAAATTAGTAAATTATGAGCACTGAGGTTAAAGGTATTCCGTATGGTCAGCAACATGACCAGCTAAGCACATCCTTACTTGAAGACCTTCAGTCCCTGTTTGAGACAAGCAAGGACCCAATGACGCGTAGCGCGCTTAAGCTTGAAGCTGGTGAGTTAAGAAATCTTGCCATACTCTTTCTTGATATTCAAGGGTTTACTACACTCTCAGAAAGGCTAAAGGCTGAAGAGGTTCACAAGCTTATAGATAGGATTTTCAAGATACTTACCAATCTTATCCAACGACATGATGGTTATGTAGATAAGTACTTAGGAGATGGGCTTTTGGCGGTTTTCGGCGGGAAGGGGAAGGCTGAAGCCTGCTGTGAGAGAGCGGTTAGGGCTGGTCTTTCAGTTCTTGATAGTGTTGGGTCTATAAATGAGATACTTTCCCCACACGGAATTGAAATTAAGATTCGTATTGGGATAAATTACGGAGAAGTTTCGATCGGTTCAGTTGGCTCGTTAGGGACATGGGATACCGTGATGGGAGACACGGTGAATACCGCCCAGCGAATCCAAAGTGCCGCAAGACCCAACACCATTTTAGTGACTCGTAGTATTACGCGAATGCTTGGTGATGCGTTCTTATATACCAATGAAAGAGACATTATCATAAAGGGTAAGGCGGATGCACTTCCTGTGGTGGAGGTCTCGGGGGTAAATGTTAGAAAAAGTGAGCGTTGGGAGAGGCACCACCTTGCCGCTAAGATCCCCTTTGTGGGAAGGATTAAAGAGTTGGATATGCTTTCCAACATTTGCGATGAGGCAAAGTTGACCTGCTATCCGCCAGAATTTTGGGATATAGGAAGCACGGAGATTCATTACCGAAATCGCCTGATTGGCGTTAAGGGGGGAGCTGGTTTCGGGAAGAGCAGACTTGTGAACGAGTTCTTCCGTCGTTTAAGATTGCAAGAAGGCTCCGCGCCATTAATCATCATTGGTGAGTGCCCTAACTATCCAACTAGTTATTTACACCCCTTTGCGTCAATGCTTTATCGCGAGCTTCAGCTATCTCCCAACGCAAGTCCCAAGGAGAAGACTTTTTATTTAGAGAGCTTTTATCAAGAATTGTTGGAGTCCCTGCCTGACACCCTCTCCTCACTTAAGGAAAGATTATTATCTACGAAAATTGCTGTTTTTCACCAGCTTTCAGCAAGCGCTGACTATTCTAAATTTAATGAGCTTGACGCAAAATCGGAGGACATTGAGAAAAGGCTTGGTTTTCGTTCCATTATAGAGGCTTTATATTACAAGAAGAACTTAAGGCACTTGGATATCATTAAAGATTTTTGGGACAAGAAACCGAGCACCATCAGGGCATCCGTGAATAAACCCGGACGGAAAATTCCGCCTCTTCCAGAGGATTGTCCGTTGAACACGGTAATAATACTGGTAGACGACCTTCATTTTGCCCAATCCGCTACCGTTGATTATATTCAGTTCTTATTGGAGACCACTTGTCTTCCTCAACCAATGATAGTAATGGTGAATTTTCGAACGGAATACCACCTTCCACCCACTTTGCTTAAGTGCGTTCAACCTGTGGAAGTTATGGTTGGGGAGTTAAGAGAAATTGAGCTTCGCACCATACTATCAGCAATGCTTGATGGTTATAGGATACCACTTGAGCTTGAGTTAGAGATATTTAAGAAGTGTGATGGTAACCCCTTTTACCTTGAGGAAATTGTTTATTACATGCTTGTTGAAGGTTTTCTTGTGTTTGATGAGAGTGCGCAGGGTTACCAACTTACAAGACCTCTTTCTGAGTTTAGAATACCTGCGCATCTGAATGACCTAGCAGTTGGAAGAATTGACAGTCTGGATAAGCCATTAAAGGTTTTGGCGCAGAAGGCTAGTGTTCTTGGGCGTGAGTTTTCCTATGGAGACTTGGTTAAGTTAGAAGAAAGACTTGGGCTCTCCGTTAACGGCGAGATTGAAAATGCTTTGGAGACGCTTGTTGACGCTCAGATCCTAATCCGAAAAGAAGAAGGCGAGAATGGCAAAGGCGAGGATGAAGCTTATATGTTTCGCCACGCAATTCAGCAAGAAGCCGCTTACAGGACGCTTCTATACCGCAACCGAAGAACACTTCACAGAATTGCTGCAGAAATTTATGAGGAGAAATATGCGGATGATATTGATGGACACGTTGAATTCCTAGCCTACCATAATGAGAATGCTGGTAATCTTGCAAAAGCTTGTGAATATTGGATTAGATTTGCGGAGATATTGAACCTGCGTGGACAGTTTAAGCAATGCAGTGAAGTTCTTGAGCGTGTTCCAAAAATTATCGCTCAAATAGAGGACTCTCCTGAAGTTGCGCTACAACTAAGCCTTAAAGCTAAAATTGCCCAAGCTCACGTTTATATTAGCCTGCTTCGGCATCAGGAAGCTGAGGATTTGTGCCAAGAAGCGGGAGCAATAGCTAGGGTTAACGGTCTGCAAGCTTTTATCGCCGATGTTGAAAGAACGATGGGAATTATTTGCCGTGAAAGACATCGTTATCTTAACGCTGAGGAGCAGTTTAATGGTTCACTAGTTATTGCAAGGGAGTTAGGTGATAAACGTAGAGAGGCACGCGCATTGAACAACCTTGGTCTCCTCTATTGGGAGTTACAGCAGTATGACCGTTCTCTGGAGATGTTTGCCCAGGCTTTGGAGATAGCGAAGGAATTGGGACAAAAGCGAGAAATAGCCGCAGCATTAAATAACACTGGCTTAGCCTATGGTCATAAGAGTGGTTATAAGGAAGGATTGGACTATCTGGAAGAAGCCTTACTAATTGTGCAAGATGTTGGAGATAGATGGGCGGAGGCTAATGTTTTAGCCAACATTGGCCTCTTTCATGCAAACCGCGGTAGGTATGACTTAGTAAAACAGTATACTCCAAAAGCTGAAAGAATCAGGGCTGAGCTTGGAATTAAGGGTAGAGCTCTTACCGCCTGGTGGGTATAAGCTCTCGGCGTTTGATAACAATAGCATACTACGTTTTAGAATTTGTTAATAGAATCGCTAAAAGTTTATTTCCCTCATATCTAATAACTTTATATTTCAATAACCCATATTCAATAAAGATAAACTTTGCGAGAAAGAGAATAAATGTGAAATCGCAATCCCTCATATACCTGATTGTATGTGTTTAGAAGAAATACTATTGAAGTTTTAGCAGTCCTGATTTTTGAAAAACTCTCTTCTAAGCGCATCCAAAAAGCCCTTGAACTCAAAGAGTTGAGGAACGAACAGTCTGTAATACTCATCAATTTCGCCACTTATAGGTTTATAAGTGGAGAAATCGGCGCTTCGCCATGGGTCGGTAACTAGATAAAGGGTGCCCTCCTTGTCCACAGTAATCCCTTCAAGGGAATAGTACTGAAATTCCCTTCCAAATGGGTCAACAAGTTCTTGAATTGGCATTGGTAGGGCATTCTCCGGGCAAAGTTCTTTTGTTTTCTGTTTCAAAATTTTCTCAACGTTGAAATTGCGGATTGCGAAAATTTTACTTGCGTTCCTATCACAGACGAGCAGAGTCTTTAGCTCAACGCAAAAGAAAAGTCCGGAACAACTGAGAAAATAATCTGGAAGCTTAATATGCTGAATAAACTTGTGGGTGGTTACATCGTCTGTGCCCAAAAAGAGCTTGTAGATGCTTAAGTAGGGAGGTAGGGGTGGAAATGAGAACTGATTTCCCTCCCATCCGACAATGAGGTAATTATTTTCCGGATCAAAGGCTAAACCCTCAGGACCTGTATTGCTTTTCTTTTTGTAACCAGGTGGAAGTTCAAGCTTGATTCTCTCATCAAGGATAAATTTATCTTCAAGTAGACTAAGGATTCTTACCTCTGTATCTCCAGCTTCAAGGGTAACCGCAATTTCTTTGGTGGCGGGAAGTAGTGTTACTTCCTCTAAGTCTAGGTTGTTTCTCCATTCAGGAATACGGATTGAAAGCATATTTGAGAGATAATGATCAGTGAGATTAAAGAGAAAGACATTACCCGAATCATCACCAACCGAAATAAATCGATAGCCTGGAAATACATTCATGTATTCAGGGTAATCGCCTAGTGCATAAATTCCACTAGTTTGGTCCTGGCTGGAAGTGGGCTGACCTGGTAGTGCTAACCAGTAGCTTACGTTCTCCTCTATTTTTGTGTTTCCAACCTGTATGTAACCTTTTGCGAGGGTTGTGATAGGCTGAGACAGCAAGATAAACATAATTAGAGATGATAGAGCCAGCGAAGTACTCATGTGGGATTCATAATGGATTCTCATTTATCTATACCTCCTAACACTTTTCAGATTTTACAAAAAGATGATTTTTCTGTCTGGGAATTTTAATCTCATTCCAAACGGTGTTGCAATTATAATTGTGCTATTCTCATTAGTGATATCTAACAGGTGGGCGCTTAATGTTCAGAACAATAGAAGATTTTCTAACGGTCTGGAACCAAGAAGCTCGAATAACAAGCAAACTCTTCGCAGGCTTAACGGATGAGTTGCTCGGTAGGAAAGTAACAGAGGAGGAAAGAGATATCGCTAGGATCGCTTGACATATCATAGTTACAATTTCAGAAATGATGGGACGATGCGGTTTAGTACTACCGCAGTTGGATGAGAACTCTCCTATTCCATCAAGTGCGGAGGTACTTAAGGATACTTATGAAAAACTGGCGCATGCCCTTTACAAGGCTGTGATGACCAATTGGGCTGACGAGACGCTACTTGTTGAAGATGAAATGTACGGGGAGAGATGGAAGCGCGGGCAAACTTTGCTTGCCCTCGTGTCCCATCAAGCTCACCATCGTAACCAGATTAGCGTGCTTGTTCGTCAAGCAGGATTAAAGCCAACAAGTATTTATGGCCCAACCCGTGAGCAGTGGGCAGAGTATGGTATGGAAGCACCAAAGGTATGAACGATTTAGCTTCCTTGTAATACTTTAATTGACGGCTTTACAACAATGAACGGCTTTACAACTGCCCGAAAAGTATTATGATTATTTAACCTTAATGTGCCAGGGCTTAGCAAGGTAGATGATATTGTTGATAAAGTATTAACAAGAGATTATTATCTCTGTATAATAACTCCCTCTTAAATCCTTTATCTAAATTTTAATTGAAATTATTCGGAGGAAAAAGTATCAATGGCATTACTCTTTGTGAACAACAGTACAATCAGTGAGTTTATGTGGCTTGCTGTGCCTATTGGTTCTGCCATCGCTCTATTAACAGCGGTTTATTTTATCTTCTGGGTATTGAAGCAGGAAAGAGGGACAGAAAAGATGCAGGAGGTTGCTCGGGCGATACGTGAGGGTGCGTTCGCTTTTCTTAGAAGGCAGTACGGGACTATTTACGGCATCTCCTTTCTAGTTGTAATAATACTTTTCTTTGTTCCAATGACGGATGAGCATGGCGAAAGAATTCCAGGATACATCTTATCCCTATCGTTCTTGTTGGGAGCGATATGCTCTGGGCTTGCTGGTTACATTGGGATGTATACCTCAGTTATCAGCAATTTGAGAGCAGCGAAAGGCGCGATGAAATCCCTGAATAGCGCCTTACAAATCGCGCTACGTGGGGGCGCAGTTACGGGAATTTTTGTTGTTGCTCTTTCTCTTATAGGAGTTGGAACTCTATATTGGGTTGTTGCAGATGTTCTTGGTTATGCCAATAAAGCACCGCTATTCATTGTGGGTTTTGGCTTTGGCGCCAGTTTTGTTGCCCTATTTGCTCAGTTAGGCGGAGGGATTTACACGAAGGCGGCTGACGTTGGTGCTGACCTTGTCGGTAAGGTCGAGGCAGGTATCCCGGAGGATGACCCAAGAAACCCCGCGGTTATCGCAGACTTAGTTGGCGATAATGTTGGCGACTGCGCAGGTCGCGGTGCTGACCTCTTTGAATCTACTGCCGCTGAGAATATCGGCGCTATGATACTTGGTGTGGGGCTTTTTCATTTCTTTGGTCTTGGTGGAATTCTCTTCCCACTAGTGGTTCGAGCCTTTGGGCTTCTTGCATCAATTATCGGCGTTTTCTTTAGCCATGTGAAAGAACACGAAAATCCAATGAGTGGGTTGAAACGCGGATACTTTGTGACATCCATTTTAGCGGTTATAGGAATTGCGGTTTCAACCTACTTTATGTTAAACGCGGAGGGAGTGCGGTGGTACTTCTTTTTTCTGGCAGGCGTTGTCGGTGTGGTTTTAGCTTACGTATTTGTGGCGGTAACGCAGTACTACACTGATTACTACTATAAGCCTGTTCTTGGTATAGCGGAGGCTACAACTACGGGGCCCGCCACAGCGGTTATACGGGGAACTGCGGTTGGATTTGAAAGCACCGCCATTCCAACTATTGCGATTGTGATAGCGATTATTTCCGCCTTTGAGTTTGGCAAGCTAGCGTTTGCTGGCGTGCCCGGAGTATCGCTACTATCTGCTGGGCTTTATGGAACTGCGGTTGCAACAATGGGTATGCTTTCCACCTGCGCATTTATCCTTGCGATGGATACCTTTGGGCCCATCACGGATAATGCAGGAGGAATAGTCCAGATGAGCGGTCTAGAAGATACCATTAGGGAAAGAGCTGATAGGCTAGATTCAACCGGGAATTCAACTAAAGCGATAACCAAGGGCTACGCGGTTGGTTCTGCGGCGCTTGCCGCATTCCTCTTGTTCGCCGCTTACATTGACAAGGTCAAATTTGCCAGCGGGATACCCCTTGAAGCTGAGTATCCTATTGATATTGGAAAGCCGGAAGTTTTTGCCGCTGCGTTTATCGGCTGTATGGTAGTGCTTCTCTTTAGCGCGTGGGCGATTAAGGCGGTTGGTAGGGCTGCTCAATCTGTTATCCAGGAGGTAAGAAGACAGATAAGGGAGCTTGGCATTCTAGAAGGAAGAAATAAACCAAATTACGCTAGATGCGTTGATATTGTAACCGTTGGCGCGCTTAATGAGATGGTATTACCTGGAATTTTGCCAGCAATAGCCGCGCTTATTGTTGGAATTACCCTAAAGGCGGAAGCGGTAGCTGCCTTCCTAATGGTTGCTACCATCACTGGAGTAATTATTGCGCTTTATCTAAATAACTCGGGTGGAGCGATGGACAACGCCAAAAAGTACGTAGAGTTAGGCAACTACGGTGGTAAGGGAAGCGATGCACACAAAGCAGGGGTGGTTATTGATACGGTCGGTGATCCATTCAAGGACACCGCAGGTCCAAGTATCCACGTTCTTATAAAGCTGTTGTCAACTATTACGCTTGTCCTGTCTGGGCTTTTTATCAGTAGTGGATACTTTTAAGAAGAATCTGCGGTAAACAACAAGAGTTAGACTGTTTATTATGGGAATTCTTCAGTAGGCTTGCCCGCCACTGCGGGGTACAAGTCCCCTTCAGGGTGAACCTGCCCAAGAGGAGGGGAAGAGGCACGCCTTAAACGGGCGTGATCCAGATTTTAGAGCAAACACTCCGCCCTACGGGTTCTTAGTTTGGAATAGTCAAACCGATAAAAGTAGGCAACGGTTTAACGATTGAACTTGGGATAATTAAACGAAGAAGACTACGTCAACTCGCGCGAAAATGCCTGTGACAACTGACGAAGCTTCCCGAGTATCTCGGAAAAGTCCTCAATAGTTAATGACTGCTTGCCATCAGATAGGGCGCTTGTTGGCTCGGGGTGAACTTCCACAAGCGCTCCATCTGCGCCAATGGCTAGGGCAGACTTTAGCGCAGATTCAATGTATTCGGTTAACCCAAGGGAATGGCTCGGATCAACCAGAATAGGCAAGTGGCTTACACGCTTCACAATCGCTACTGCCATTAAATCAAGCGTATTTCTCTGCGCAGGGTCGAACGTTCTTATCCCACGCTCGCAAAGGATGACTTTATCGTTTCCACCAGCAAGGATGTATTCGGCGCTCATCAGAAGCTCATAGATGCTATTTCCAAAACCGCGCTTTAAGAGAACCGGCTTTTGAGTTGTGCCAATAAACTTGAGCAGTGGAAAATTCTGCATATTTCTGCTACCAATTTGGATAACATCAGCGACATCAAGAACTTTCTCCGTATCCGCAATTGACATAAGCTCTGTGACAATATTCAAGCCTGTTTCTTCCTTGACCTGAGCGATTATCTTCAAGCCTTCCTCTTGCAAGCCTTGGAAAGAATGGGGAGAAGTTCTGGGCTTGTAAGCTCCTCCGCGGATAGCTTTTAAGCCAACTGACTTAAGGAAATGGGCGATTTTACTGAACTGCTCGTAACTTTCCACCGCGCAGGGGCCTGCAATAAGCGTGAAACTACCATCACCAACGGTTAAACCTCGAAGGGCAACATTCGTTTGCAATTTATCTTCACGTTTGCCTGCGAGTGGATAGCTCTTTGGGTCATGAATTGCTGTCAACGGGAATTCAAAAGTGCCTAACTCATCTTCCATAGAATTAACCCATCTATTTTATCACTTAAGTTTGAGGATTATTTAGTCGGGCGCAATTGAAATGGCTAGGAGGGGGTCTTCACCCATGATAAGCGAGGTGTTAGCTAGAATATCAACGCTCTCTTGTTTTCCTCGTAAGTCAAAATAGAGAAGCCCAAGCACTATCTGCTCTATTGGAAGAGTTAGAGTCGAGATGACTGCGTTCAGTGATTGAGAGGTACTATATACCCATAGTGGCATTTCACTGGGACGAAGGAGGAAAGCTTCTAACCCGATTCTACCGTGCTCAAAGTAGTAGCCCATGAGGATTAGCGCCATGCTGATTGGCGTTGCTATAATATATCTAATTAAGGTCATAAGAAACCAGGTAAGATTGAGTAACGCGACAATGTACCAAAAGTTGGCAAAGGAGAGTGAAAACGCCCTTCTGACGTTTCTTATTCCAGCAGAGATAATCCTTGAAGGAACTTTTTCAAATGCGATAATACCGTTCATTGGGGCAATTAAGAAAACAAGCGCAATTGTCACCATAGACGCAAGTAGAACTAGCCCAAGAGAAATGAAAATAGCAATAACCTCTAATCCCGGAATAAATCCCAAGTAGACGAAAAGGAGTGGAACTGTAAAGGCACCAATCACTAAAACCCCAAAGAAGAAATAACTAGATTGCGTGAGCCACCATTTCCTAAGGGCAAAACGCACGCATTCTAGAACTGTGGTTTCTCTTCCGAGGTATAAACTGCCCGCAAGGCGCGGTGGCGCTATTAGGATTATCGGATATACGAGAAGTAAGTAAGTTACAATTGTTAACGCGGAGAGAAGAAAGGACACTATCTCGGAAGGAGTAAAGGGTAAGTATATTGTTGATAAACTCTCAATGTCTTTGATTTCCATGAGGACATGGTAAACTTTGCTTGTGAAACGCGCGGAGAAGATCATTGCAGGCGGGTAGATTAGGATGAACAGCATCGCTAGTGGGACAAAGTGTAATCTATAAATGTTGAACGCTCCAATGAAGATGCTTGTAAGGTCAAGTTTTCTCACTGGAAGGCTTTTATGCTGTTGAAGCTTTGTATTACTTGCTGGTGAGAACGTTTCTTCCATATTATCCCGCGTTCGTTTAAGAGCAGATACTAATCTAGCTTCTCAAGTTTAGCATAATTTTTTTCTGATCTATATAACTGTCGGAGGTGAGGAGGTCTGAGAAGACGCAAACTTTCCGCAACTATAGTATCTCTAGCATTAAAGCTGATGGGATGCTATAATTTTGCCTGTAAGCTCCTTAACTAGAAGTTTCTTCGTTAAAAAAGGCTCAAATTCCTAAGTTATATTAAAGGAGGGCAATAATGGAAGGTGAAGCCAAAGCCAAAGAAATTTTGAAGCAGTGCTGTGAAAAAATGGACGCGGCGCTTCAAAGACTTCAGGAAGAGTTTTCAAGACTTCGTGCGGGACGCGCCTCCGTTGGGCTAGTTGACCATATCTTAATTCCCGCCTACGAGGATAAACTTCCGCTTAAACAGCTCGCCAGCATTACCACTCCTGATGCGGTCACGATTCAAATCACACCTTACGATAAAACAATAATCAAAAGCATTGAAAAGGGTATCGCGGATTCCCAGATAGGACTTACACCCATAAATGATGGAAGTGTGATCCGCATTAACATTCCGCCAATGACGGAGGAGAGAAGGAAGGACGTGATAAAGGTGGCTGGCAAAATCGCAGAGGAGGGTAGGGTTGCCTTGAGGAATAATAGAAGGGATGCCAAGGAAGCCTTCCAGAAACTGGAGAAAAGCAAGGAAATAGGCGAGGATGAGTACCACTTTCTACTTGATGAGTTGGAAAAGGAGCTTGAAAAGAGAATGGAAAAACTAGAGGAGCTTTACAGAAAGAAGGAAACGGAAATTATGAACGGGTAAGCGGATATTACGATCTGCTCCTTTTTGGGCTTGTACCATCTTCTATCTTGATAGCTTATCTTAATTCCAAGCGGGCTTTTTTGCGAGCATCTCTTTTCTCCACAAAATTTTATTACTTCGCAGGGACTTCTTCGCAGGGTCTTAAATGATGTTTAGCTTCAAAAGGTGGTAGTTCTCAACTCCCCAAGATTACTAAGCTTTTGCTTCCTATTCACCTTATCACCTTGCCTTCTTTGGCTCCCGTCGGCAAAGCACTTTCTTTTTCTCGCAGAGGGACGTTTCTTACCCCTGTGACTTAAGTCATTTAAATAGACTGAGACTTAAATTTATTGTAAAATATATCACTAGTAGAATGAGAAGCATAATCTCAAATTTTGTGCATTTGAGCCAAAGAATTTTATTCTACAATTCTAGATTTTTCTCTCTAAGCTTTGTTCTTCTTGGTTTGTTCACGTTCCTTGCGTCATTAATTTTTGCTAGCACAGAATTGGTCTATGCTCAATCGGCGGGTGAGGGTAGGAAAGTTTTTGAAGCCAATTGCACAACTTGTCATACCATCGGTGGAGGTGAAATTGCAGGCCCTGATCTTAAGGGAGTGGCGAAGAGAAGGGATAGTGAATGGCTCAGGAAATTTATCTCAGACCCGGGGAAAATGATAGCGGAGAAGGACGTAATTGCCCTTGAACTGCTTGGCAAATACAACTTTCCGATGCCGAAGATAGAGCTTACTGAAGATGAAATTTCAGCACTGATAGCTTTTTTTGAGGAGGAGAGCGGAATTCGCGCAAAGCCAGCGGTTGAGGAAGCTAAACCACTTGTGCCGACCGCACCACCTGCGACCGAGATTCAAGGCAGCGCTTCAGCTGGGTGGATTTTATTTACTGGAGGCAAGCGGTTTGAAAAAGGCGCGCCAGCCTGTATTGCTTGTCATAATGCGGGGAAGCGCGGAACTTTTGGTGGTGGAACCCTGGGACCAGACTTAACGAAAGCCTATTCCAAGTACGGCAGAGATGGGATTATAACCGTGCTTTCTTCGCTACCCTTCCCAACAATGAGACCTATTTTTGCCCAAAGAATGTTAACTCCTCAGGAGCAGGCTGATTTAAGAGCTTTCTTTGAGGAGATTGACGCGCAAAGCCCATCTCAAATGACGCTAGGTGTTGCGCTTATGGCTTTCTCAGGGTTCGTTGGGCTTATGCTAGCTTTTCAGGTTGTGTGGAAGGACCGCTTAACAGGTATCAGAGGGCGCTTGCTTAGGTGGGGTAAGTAATTCTTGAAATTTAAGGAGGCTTATCTTGGGTTGGATAAGGGATTTAGTCAGTCCCAAAACGAGAAGTTGGGAAGAGTTCTACAGAAACCGTTGGCAGTATGACAAAACTGTCAGAAGCACTCACGGAGTCAATTGCACCGGCGGTTGTTCCTGGCTAGTTTATGTGAAGGATGGAATAATCACCTGGGAGCTTCAGGCTACGGATTACCCAAGTTTGGAGTGTAACCTTCCTCCATATGAGCCTAGAGGTTGTCAGCGTGGCGTTTCATTTTCCTGGTATATCTACAGCCCGATTAGGGTTAAGTATCCTTACGTGAGGGGAGTGCTACTGGACTTATGGAGAGAAGCTATGGCGACCCATAATGAACCAGTAAGCGCTTGGGCTTCCATTGTTGAAGATAAATCTTTGCGCGCTAGTTATCAGAGAGCAAGAGGTAAAGGTGGATTTAGACGAGCGTCTTGGGATACAGTTCTTGAGATTATCGCGGCGTCTGCAATTTATACTGCAAAAAAATATGGTCCGGATAGAGTTATCGGCTTTTCGCCAATACCTGCAATGTCAATGCTCTCCTATGCGGGTGGTTCACGATTCTTGCAACTTTTTGGTGGGGTCAATCTCAGTTTTTATGACTGGTATAGCGACCTGCCTAACGCTTCCCCTGAAATATGGGGCGAGCAGACCGATGTCTGTGAAAGCGCAGATTGGTACAACAGTAAGTACATAGTCGTGATGGGTTCAAACCTTAATATGACCCGAACTCCGGACGTCCACTTTGTTTCCGAAGCCAAGCACAATGGAACTAAGCTTGTTGTTCTCTCGCCGGACTTTAGCCAGGTTTCAAAGTATTCAGATTGGTGGATACCCGTAAATGCTGGGCAGGATGGCGCCTTTTGGATGGCGGTTAACCACGTGATTCTAAAAGAGTTCTACGTGGAGAAGAAGGTCGATTACTTCATCAACTACCTTAAAAACTACACTGATGCGCCATTTTTTGTTGAAATTGTTGAGAGGGATGGTAAGTTCTATCCGGGAAGACTTGTTCGAGCAAATTGTCTTGATAAATACAAGAATGAAGAGAATGGCGCATGGAAGTTTTTAATTTTTGATGAGCTTTCTAAAGAGCCAAGGATGCCGCAGGGAAGCGTTGGCTTTCGCTGGCAGAAGGAAAAGGGTAAGTGGAATCTTTTAATGCAGGATGGAACGGATGGGTCACAGCTTGAACCCGCATTGAGCCTGAATGAATATAAGGATGATGTTCTTCCAGTGGTTTTTGAAGAATTTGTTAAGCATAGAAAGATTGAGCGCGAAGTATGCGTTAAATACATTCAAGCGAATGGCAGGAAGTTGGCTGTTGCGACAATCTTTGATCTATTAATGGGTCAATTTGGTGTAAGTCGCGGACTAGGTGGAGAATACCCCAAGGGTTACGAGGACGAGGATGCGCCATATACGCCTGCGTGGCAAGAAAAATTCACGGGAATTGGAAGGAAGACCGTGGAGAAATTTGCACGCGAATGGGCCCACACCGCGGAAGTCACTGAGGGTAGATGCACAGTAATAATAGGCGCTGGTATCAACCATTGGTATCACAATAACTTAATGTATCGTTCCGCTATTGTGGCTCTAATGCTTTGCGGATGCGTGGGGAGGAATGGAGGTGGACTTAATCATTACGTTGGGCAGGAGAAACTTGCCCCAGTGGCGTCATGGTCAACGATTGCCTTTGCTCTTGATTGGGTGAAGCCTCCAAGATTGCAAAATACCCCATCTTTTCATTACGTGCATACAGACCAATGGCGTTATGAAAAGAGCTTCAGGGAGTATCATCCAGTTCCGGGAGATGGGAAGCTCGCGCGGGGACACACGGTGGACTTGCAGGCGAAGGCTGTTCGTCTGGGGTGGCTTCCGTTCTTCCCTCAGTTTAATAAAAATTCACTAGAGCTTGTAAAGGAGGCAGAGGCAAGTGGAGCAAAGACCAACGAGGAAATAATCAATTGGCTTACTAACCAATTGAAAGAGAAGAAGGTTAGCTACGCGATTGAGGATCCTGATTCTCCTGAGAATTGGCCAAGGCTTTGGATAATCTGGCGCGGGAACGCGCTTATGTCCAGCGCCAAGGGGCATGAGTACTTCTTGAAACACTATCTTGGCACTCACACAAACGCAATATCAGATGAAATCGGTAAGGACTCGGTTCAAGAAGTAAAGTGGCATAAGGAGAGTCCACGCGGGAAGCTTGACCTCGTTGTGGATATTAACTTCCGAATGGATACCTCAGCCCTATATTCTGATATTGTTCTTCCAACTGCAACTTGGTATGAGAAGAATGACTTGAATTCAACGGATTTGCATTCATACATTCATCCACTCAGCGCTGCGGTTCCGCCTTGTTGGGAATCAAAGAGCGACTGGGATATCTTTAAGGCAATTGCAGAGAAGGTAAGCGAACTTGCCAGGGTTCATTTCCCAGAGCCGGTTAAGGATATTGTTGCTCAGCCGTTGATGCACGATACACCTGATGAGCTAGCGCAAGAGTGTGTCTTGGATTGGTCAAAAGGCGAGTGTGAAATAATTCCAGGAAAAACCACTCAGAGATTTGTCGTAGTTGAGCGTGGCTACACGAATCTTTACAACAGGTTTATTTCCTTTGGGCCGAATGCTCGCAATGAGGGCATAGGTGCGCATGGGATTAAGTGGCAGATTAGAGACCTATACGAAAGGCTTGTGGAAAACTCCCACGTTGAACAGTGGAACGGAACCAAGTTTCCATCCTTAAAGGATGAGATTGACGCTGCAAACTTAATCCTTGAACTGTCTCCAGAAACAAATGGAGAATCCTGCTATCGCGCGTTTAAGGCTGAAGAGGAGAAGGTTGGGCTTCCATTGATTGACCTTGTTCAGGATTATCGCTCAGTTCGCATAACCTTCAAGGATATAACTCAACAACCAAGACGATTGCTCACCAGTCCCTGCTGGTCAGGGATTATGAACAATGGTCGTGCCTACTCCCCATACTGTATCAACGTTGAGAAGAAAGTTCCCTGGCGAACCTTAACGGGAAGGCAACACTTTTACCTTGACCACGAAGGCTACATCGCTTTTGGGGAGCATCTTCCCACATACAAGCCAAAGCCAGATGTCCTTACTTTCGGCGATATAGTCAAATCACAGCAGGGCGAAAAGTGCATCACCCTTAATTACCTTACCCCTCACGGAAAATGGCACATTCATTCAACTTACTACGACAATCATAGGATGCTTACTCTATCTCGTGGTATAGAACCATTTTGGATGAACGATGATGATGCAAGGGAGATTGGCGTGAATGATAATGACTGGGTTGAGGTCTTCAACGATCACGGGGTAGTGGTAACTCGTGCGGTTGTCAGCGCTCGTGTTCCACGGGGAGTTTCCATCTTTTATCATTCACCTGAAAGAACCATCTCCATTCCCAAGTCCCCCTTAAGGGGGAATCGCCGCGCAGGTGGGCATAACAGTTTGACCCGGACCCGACTGAAGCCGGTTCTCCTTATGGGCGGTTACGCGCAATTCACCTTTGCCTTTAATTACTGGGGTCCCACCGGCGTTAACCGAGATACGCACGTTATTGTCAGAAAGCTTCCAGGAGAACCAAAATGGTAACAGTGTCAAGAAGGAGTTTCTTATGGATGTAAGAGCGCAAGTATCAATGGTTTTTCATCTGGATAAATGCATAGGGTGTCACACTTGTAGCATTGCGTGCAAGAACATCTGGACGGATAGAAGGGGCACGGAGTATATGTGGTGGAACAACGTGGAGACAAAACCCGGAACCGGCTATCCCACTCGCTGGGAAGACCAAGAAAAGTATAAGGGTGGTTGGTATAGAAGAAATGGGGAGGTAAGCTTAAAGCTCCAAAGTAAGCTGGGAACTTTCGGAAATCTCTTCTTCAATCCATTTTTACCTACAATGGATGATTACTACGAGCCATGGACTTACCGCTATCAGGATCTATTTGATAGCCCAGCGGAAGATGATCAGCCAACTGCGATACCTATTTCAATGGTTACAGGCGCGCCAATGAATATTGAAGCAGGACCAAATTGGGATGACGATCTTGGTGGTTCTCCAGTCTATGCGGAAAACGATTACAACCTGAGGAACATCTCAGGGGAAGAAAAGAGACAACTCTTTGAAATTGAGAGAGTAGTTTTCTTTTACCTACCACGTATATGCAATCACTGCCTGAACCCAGGGTGCGTTGCTGCCTGCCCGGCGGGCGCAATTTACAAGCGAGGGGAGGATGGGATAGTCTTGCTGAGCCAAGAGCGTTGCAGAGCATGGAGAATGTGCATATCCGGTTGTCCGTATAAGAAGGTGTATTACAACTGGGCAACGGGCAAGAGCGAAAAGTGCATTCTTTGTTATCCGAGGCTAGAGAGTGGGCAAGCACCAGCTTGCTTTCACAGTTGTGTCGGCAGAATCCGCTATCTCGGTATTCTCCTTTATGATGCGGAGAAAATAGTACCTTCCGCCTCAGTTCCCGATGAGGAGCTAGTCTTTGCGCATAGAAACATTATCCTTGATCCGAACGACCCGGCTGTTGTTGCATCTGCTAAGAAAAATGGAATTTCTGATGAAATGATTGACTTTGCTAGACGCTCACCTGTCTATAAATTTGCGAAGCAGTTCGAAATTGCTCTACCTCTTCATCCTGAGTTTAGAACTCTACCTATGCTTTTTTACATTCCGCCACTTCTGCCAATTACCGCTAATGCAGAGAATGGCACCCTTGATGTTGCGGAAGCATTCTTTAGCTCCCTTGACAAAGCCAGGATACCGATGCGATTTATGGCTAGTCTTTTCTCCGCGGGAAATGAAAGCGTAATTAGAAGCGTTTATATGAAGTTAATCGCGGTTAGGATTTTCAAGAGAGCGCAAACTGTTGGGGACATTTCGGAGGCGGAAGTGGAAGACGCTCTGTTGAAGGGCAAGACTGACGCTAATGAAGCGGAGGAAATTTTCCGCTTGACTTCTCTTCCTAGCTTTGAAGACAGATTTGTCATTCCGCCCCTTGCTAGAGAAATGGCAATTGAGGCTTTGGAAGATCCAATGAAACACAAAACTGAAGCAGGAGTTGGTTTCAGAATTGGAGGCAAGAGAAGATGGTAGTTGAATTGAAGCAGGAAAAATCGCATAAGTGTTTGGAGCTCTTTTCACATCTCCTTGAGTATCCAAATACTTCCACATACTCTGCCTCTATTTCCTCGCAAAAATCTTTCGTTAACATAATACTCAGGCTGGCAGTGAGATTGAAAAGTTCGCGAGTATTCTTAAAGATATCCCACTTTCAAGGCTTGAGGAGCTTTACACGTCAACTTTTGACCTAGAGCCTAGGTGTTTTCCCTATGTCGGATACTATCTTTTTGGTGAAAGTTATGAACGGGGAGCTTTCTTGGCTGGACTTCGTCAGGAGTTCAGGCGTGTTGGTTTTAACGAGGGAGATGAACTTCCAGATCACTTGAGATGTCTGTTGCGTTTTATTGGAAAATGCGATATTGACAGCACTTTGGATGAGCTACTTAGCTACTGTCTCATTCCTGCTCTTAAGAGTATGGCGAGCGCTTTAGCTAAAACTGAGAATCCATATGCCCTACTTTTAAGCGGTATTCAACATTTTTTAGACGCGGGGAGAATACCTCACCTAGTTGAGACTGAAACAACGAAAGGAGGTAAAAACGGTGCTTGATCAAGTGCTTTTCGTTGCCTTTCCTTATGCGGCAATTCTTACTGCGATAATTGTTGGATTATATAGGTACTTTTTCGACCGATATTCTTATTCAAGTTTTTCCTCGCAGTTTCTGGAGAATAGGGCGCTCTTCTGGGGTTCTGCGGGATGGCACTATGCAATTATTATTATCCTCACAGCTCACGTCTTGGCAGCGGTTTTCCCACGCGCTTGGGCGGAACTTCTCTCTGTTCCCATCCGCCTTTACATCCTTGAAATTACGGGACTTGCTCTCGCATTTCTTGCATTAACAGGTCTCATTATTCTTCTAATTAGAAGACTCCTCAGCATAAAAATGATTATAACAACAACATTTATGGACTGGATTCTACTTATCGCGTTACTCTTTCAGGTTTTTGCAGGATTGCATATTTCCCTTGCATATCGCTGGGGTGGCCTTTGGTATCTGAATACTGCGGTTCCCTGGCTCTGGTCGCTTTTCTCATTTAAGCCTGATATTCAACATGTGGTGACACTTCCATGGCTCGTTAAGTTTCACTTCCTGAATGCCTTTTTTGTAATTGCGCTGTTTCCATTCACACGCCTAGTTCACGTCTTCACGGTTCCCATTCCCTACCTTTGGCGTCCGTATCAGTTGGTGATTTGGAATAGAAAAGGAGGTGGAGAGTTTGGGCGGACTTCCTAAGGCGTTGAACATCTCCTCGGTGAAAGCCTTGCAGAGGCAAGCTCTTTTTTCTGCTACGGTTGGCTTCTTCGTTGGATTCGCCGCAGTTGCTCTTTTCGGTCCCACCGTTCACAAATTCAAAGAGGTTCTAAATCTTACTCCAGTGATGGTTGGTTTTCTAGTTTCAACTCCCGCACTCACAGGTTCACTCCTTAGAATTCCATTCTCCGCCTGGGCTAATGTTGAAGGTGGAAGAAAGCCCTTTCTCACTTTGCTAACCCTTGCGATTGTTGGTATGCTTGGTCTGACCATAGTAATTTTTTTCTTTTATCCTTCTCGGCTGACACCCGAATTTTACTGGTTATTGTTACTGTTGGGGCTTTTCTGCGGTTGTGGGATAGCAACTTTTTCTGTTGGTATAACTCAAGTGAGCTACTGGTATCCGCAGAAGGCGCAGGGTTCTGCGCTTGGAGCCTATGCTGGTTACGGTAATCTTGCCCCAGGCTTGTTCTCCCTTATTCTTCCATTTTGTCTCCTTTATTTCGGGCTAGCTCTTTCTTATCTATTTTGGCTCGCAATTCTCTCAATTGGTACAGTAATCTATTTACTTTATGCTCGGAACGCGTTGTTCTTCCAACTCAGAGTAGCGGGCGAAAACTATGAGAAAGCCAAGGAGCTTGCGGTTAAGATGGGGCAGGAAATTATCCCATCGGGAAATCTCATTTCTGCCCTCTCAATCTCCGCTAGAATCTGGAAAAGCTGGGTCTTAGTTTTTATCTACTTTGGAAGTTTTGGTGGTTTTATCGCTCTTACCGCGTGGTTTCCGACTTTCTGGAAGAGTTTCTACTCAACCTCAGTATTAACCGCAGGTATCCTTACCGCAATTTACTCAATTCTCACTTCTATCGTTCGCGTTTATGGTGGTAAACTTTCTGATAGGCTTGGAGGGTTGAAGACAATTTTCTCAGCCCTAATTATCACTTTAATCGGTTCGACTCTTATGAGTTTTTCAGGAAAATATGCGCTTTCGATCCTATCCGCAATTGTAATGGCAATTGGAATGGGAACGACGAATGCGGCTGTTTTTAAGCTTGTTCCGCAGGAAGTGCCTAAGGCGGTTGGCGGAGCGGCGGGTTGGGTTGGCGGACTTGGTGCCCTTGGTGGGTTCGCAATTCCGCCGATTCTTGGCGCCTTTGTTCGCATTTACGGAAATGAAGGTTACTCCTTCGGCTTTATCACATTCGTAATTCTCGCTCTTCTCTCTCTCTTATCTACTCTGTTGCTCGCGTTTGTTCCTAATCCAAGGTGGGTCCCAGCGCAACCAGCGGAAGAAGCAGAGATGTGATTTATGGCGGATAACTATGATAAAGTGAATTAGGTTTGTTCCAAGACGAAAGATTAAATAGATATAAAGGTACCTTGAAAATTCTTCTCCGAGTTTGGTGAGCCTAAGGTGGCGTTGGGAAAGTTCACTAGGGACGCCGAACCGATGAGCCTAAGGGCTCTATCAGCTCTTTCGCTTTCGTGGCAATGCGGATAAAGGGCGGAGGGGGAAACCTCTCCGCCTCCCGGCTAGTCAGGATTAGCATCCTGACGTTGGAAAGGAGAATGAAGATGAAAAAATCTTTTCAAAATTTCTGCGCGTTAAACGGACAACATCCGCTTCTCTTTGTCCAGCAAAATTCACCTGATTCAAGAGAGCGGTTAACAAGGTCTTCAGCAGTCGGTATTCAACTTCAAAAGGAGGCTCAGCGGTGACAGCCTTGACCGATTCCTTCGGGAGAAGACATACTTACTTGCGTATCTCCGTCACTGAGAGGTGCAACCTTAGGTGCGTTTACTGCATGCCGTCAAGAGGGATTAGGCTGAAAGCCAAGAGTGAGCTGTTAACGCTGGAAGAAATTGCCCGACTTACTGAAATCTTCGCACAACTGGGAGTTGAAAAGGTCAGGCTTACCGGTGGCGAACCACTTGTTAGAAACGGTATTGAGGAACTTGTGGAAAAGATTAAAGAGATACCTGGCATAAATAATGTCTCTATAACCACAAATGGAGTGCTATTAAAAGAGAAGGCTCATTCTCTTAAATCCGCAGGTCTCACAAGCCTGAATGTAAGCCTTGACACGCTCCGCCCGGAAAGATTCGAACTTATCGCGCTTAGGGATTACTTCTTCAGAGTGATGGATGGGATTGAATCAGCCCTCTTTGCGGGCTTTCATCAACTCAAGCTCAACGTTGTCGTTATGGGCGGGATAAATGATGACGAAGTTCTTGATTTTGTAGAATTTGTTGGGGACAAGCCAATAAACGTTCGTTTCATTGAATATATGCCATTTAAGTTTAATGGCTGGAGCAAGGCAAATTTTGTTCCCGGCGATGAAATTAAGCGAAGAATTTCCGCAGTTTACGATCTTATCCCCGCTGGCGCGTCGAATAGCCACAGCGTTAGCAAAGATTTTTCAATTTACGGCTTTCTCGGTAGTGTAAGCTTCATAAATTCAATTTCCGAGCCATTTTGCGATGGGTGCAACCGTCTAAGGTTAACCGCTGATGGTTTTATTAAGCCTTGCCTTTTTTACCCACTAAAGCTGAATCTCAGGGATTTGATGCGATCAAATGCAAGCGATGCGGAGTTGATAAATGTGATACTTCGCGCGCTTTCAATGAAGCCTGAAGGGCATCCTTCAACGGAAGAGATTCTGAATATGGAAAATGAATCAATGGTTGAGGTTGGTGGATAGTATGCGAGATATATCAAATAAATTCAGGTCTTTGCGAATTGCCAGAGCGAAGGCGGTTTTATTCGCAAGCCCAAAGACGATTAGCAGGATAAGGCATAGTGATCTTCCCAAGGGAAATGCGCTTGAGGTAGCTAAGGTTGCGGGGATTCAATCCGCCAAGAATACAAGCCTACTGATTCCATACTGCCACCAAGTTCCGCTGGACTGGGTTGGTATTGAATTTAACTTTTCGGAAGATTCAATTGAGATAACTTCAACGGTCAAAGCAATTTATAAAACTGGTGTGGAAATGGAAGCGTTGGTCGCCACTTTAGTTTCCGCACTCACCCTTTACGATATGGCAAAGATGGTGGATGAAACGATGCGAATATCTGAGATTACCCTTCTTGAGAAAAAAGGTGGAAAGAGCGACTTTGCCGAGGTGGTTGAGAAACCCCTTCGTTCCGCTGTCCTCGTGATGAGCGATTCAATCTTCGCTGGAAAGAAGAGCGATAAGTCGGGTCAGCTGATCGTAGAAAGACTTAAGGAAGAGGGCTTTGAGATAGTTGATTACAAGATTGTTCCTGATGAACCAAGTGAGATTAAAGAATCTCTTATTGCTTACACTGATGAAATGAAGCTTAATCTTGTTGTAACTACGGGTGGCACTGGCTTTAGCCCACGGGATTGCACACCTGAAGTAATGAAGGAGATTATTGAGCGAGAAGTTCCGGGTATTTCCGAGGCGGTTCGCGCATATGGGCAGGAAAGAACTCCCTATTCAATGCTATCTAGAGCGAGTGCGGGAATTCGCGGAAGTACGCTCATTATCAACCTTCCCGGTTCAAAGAAGGGCGTGGCGGAATCTTTGGACGCGCTTTTCCCCGCCGTGATTCACGCTTTCAAAATGCTAGCAGGAGGCGGTCACCAGGAATGAACTCGGCAAAATCCATGCCTCTTATCAGTTATGAGGACGCGCTAAGGACTGTACTTTTCTGGGTAAAAACGATGCCCAAGTTGAAGGTCTCGCTTAAAGATTCACTTGGGCACGCCCTATGTGAAAACATTAAAGCTCCAAGCGACTTACCTACGTTTAATTCTTCCGCTGTTGATGGCTATGCGGTAAGAATTTCGGATATGCAAGCCGCAAGCCCTAGAAATCCTATAGCATTACGAGTTCAAACAGTTATCTCTGCTGGTGATGGCGACGTGCCCGCGCTAAAGGAGGAATGCGCCATCAAACTATTCACTGGGGCGCAAATTCCGAAAGGTGCGGAAGCAGTCGTGATGCGTGAATACGCGCAGGAGAAAAATGGGATGGTTATCATATCCGCATCCGCTTATAAAGGCGAAAATATTCGTTATGCAGGCGAAGAATTCAAAAAAGGTGAGATTGTACTTAAGGCAGGAACAGATATAAATCCAGCGGTTGTTGGTTTTTTGGCTTCCCTTGGAATAGTCAAAGTTCCAGTTCGCGCCAAACCGAAGGTATCTATCATCACCAGCGGCGATGAGGTTGTTTCTTATGAAATGAAACTAAAGGAGGGACAGATAAGGGATGCAAACCTTCCGATGATAAGTTCCACACTGAAAGCGCTTGGAATAAACGTTATCTACGCACGGCATTCAAGGGATGATATGCAATCACTTAAAAAGATACTTGCGAAGGCTTTAGATTGTAGTGATGTTCTTATTGCGATTGGAGGAGTATCAGTAGGTGATTACGATTATGTAAAATCCGCGCTGAGTGAGCTGGGAGTTAGAGAGATTTTTTGGAGGGTGAACATCAAGCCCGGGAAGCCTATTTTCTTTGGGGCACGTGGCAGAAAGCTCGTTTTTGGTCTTCCAGGTAATCCAGTTTCTGCAATGGTATGCTTCCAGCTTTTTGTCATTCCAGCCATAAAGAAAATGATCGGAAGTAAGGAAGTCGGAACATTTACACTATCTGCGGAGTTAGACTCTGAGGTCAAAAAGAAAGAAGGACGGACAGAACTCCTTCGCGGTCGGTTTAGCATTGCAAAGGATGGAAGGATAATCGTCTCACCCATAAGATCCCAGGGCTCGCATATGCTGGGAGGGTTGGCTAACTCTAACTGCCTTATCTTACTTGATGAAACGACTGCTAATCTTTCTAAAGGTGCGAGTGTGAGAATAATTCCTCTCTTATGGAGGGAGCTAATATGACTTATCAAATGGATAACTCTGGAAAAGTTGTTGCGCTGTCAATAAGTAATAAGCGTGGTATTCCTAAGAGAAATGTGGAAGAAGCAATGCTTATAGAGGATTTTGGGATTGAAGACGATGCGCACGCGGGGAAATGGCACAGGCAGGTTAGCCTTCTTTCCATTGAGAGCATTAAGAAGGTTTGGGAAAGGGAGGTTAAGGTTAGACCAGGTGGATTTGCTGAGAATATTACTACCGAGGGTGTTGATTTGGCAAAGCTTGAAGTTGGGGATAAGATAAGAATTGGTGAGGCTATACTAGAGGTAACGCAACTCGGAAAGACTTGCCACAAACCCTGCGCGATTTTCTACCGCGCGGGTTTCTGCGTCCTACCAACGGAAGGAGTTTTTGCTAGAGTTGTTAGGAGTGGAGTGGTGCGAGTTGGCGATTATATTTCAGTTCAGAAGAGCGGGATGAGCAAGTATGCGCTTAAGGAGGATGCCCTTGTCAGTTGAGCATAGTTCCTATTTGTTTCTTGTGCCCCTTTTCTTTCTGGTTGCCTTTCTCTACAGCAGTGTTGGTCATGGTGGTGCATCAGCCTACCTCGCAATCTTCGCACTATTTGGGATAACAGGACCTCACATAGCGCCAATTGTTCTTACGCTCAATATTATTGTTGCCTGCATAAGCTTTATCTCTTTCCGATTCAAGGGTCATTTCTCAGCTAAGTTGCTTCTTCCCTTTGTTATCACATCTATTCCACTTGCGTATATTGGCGCCTTGGTAAAGATTAACAAAGAGTTATTTAACTTGATTCTTGGTATTGCGCTAATTCTGGCTTCTATCCGCGTATTTATGCCGTCTGCATTAAAACAACCCTCTTGGCTTCGAAGCACCCTGGCAATATATGCATTTTGTTTGATAGCTGGAGGCATTCTCGGATTTCTTGCAGGTTTAATTGGTATCGGCGGAGGTGTTTTTCTGAGTCCACTAATCCTTCTTTTTGGTTTAGCGAATGCAAAATCCACCGCGGGAATATCCAGTGCGTTCATTGTTCTTAACTCAGTGAGCGGGCTTATTGGTCATTTCACGGCTGGCTACCTTCTCCATCCTATGTTAATCTTATTAGCGTTGGTTGTATTGGGAGGAGGGATTGCGGGTTCATTTCTGGGTTCCAGGAAGATACCCGAAAGCTTACTGAGAAAGTTGTTGGCTGTTGTCTTAATGGTTGCAGGTTTTAAGCTACTTTTAACCCTTACTATCTGAGTGGTTGATGATAGAGACAAAAAAAATAACTGGAGTAATTTTAGCTGGTGGAAAGGGCAACCGAATGGGCAGAGACAAGGCGCTCTTAAGGCTTGGCGAGAAAACGTTTGTGGAAAGACTTAATGAAATGCTTAGAGAGCAATTCAAAGAAGTTATTTTAAGCACCAACGTTCCGAGCAAATTTGAGTGGTTAGATATTCCTGTGGTATCAGATATCTTTGAGTTTTGCGGTCCCCTTGCTGGAATTCATAGCGCGCTGTCGGTAGCCAAAACGCCGTACATATTCATAGTCCCCTGTGATATGCCTCTTATCAGCGCTAAAGTGGTGGAAAAAATTCTTTCACTCGCTGGGGAAGGTTTTATAACAACTGGTGCAATTGGCGATACAATTTTACCCCTTGTTGGTGTTTATCCACGAGAAGTTGTGCTAGATATAGAGAGTTTTCTTCAAGCTGGTGACAGAGCGGTTCTCCGATTTCTTGAAGCAAATTGTAACAAATGGAAGGTTGTGAATTTAACGGAGTTCGCGGATGAACTTGTTAACATCAGCACGCCAAGTGATTTTGGTGAAATGCTTCTGAACTGGGAATAGCGTGTAAAAGATAAAGCGTAGCCTTAAAATATTGCTAAATTATTTTGGATACAGCTTTTAGTCTAGATATTTCATTGACTTAATTATGAATGCGAGTATAAAATTCACTTTCTAATTAGTTAGCTTGACTGTGAAGAGCAGTATTTAAGTCTCTAGTATTTTCTAATTTTGTCTAGGCAGAAGTTTATTTAAGCGCCTAGAATTTTTTATTACATTTTTTAGAGTACTCTCAATGAGAAGATAAAATTATGAATTCATCTGGATTTAGAAAAGACTTTAAAATTGGAAAAGCTTACTGGAGAAGTCTCAACGAGCTTTCCGATTCGCCTGAGTTTCTAAAGTATCTTGAAAATGAATTTCCTGGTGGGATTGGCGATCCTAAGGATAGAACCACACGTCGGGAGTTTATCAGGCTTATGTCCTCATCCTTGGCTTTAGCTGGAATAGCATTAGCGGAGCTTGGATTAACAAGTTGTCGCTGGCCAAAGGAGAAAATTATCCCATTTTCCCGTCAGCCAGAAGAAAGAATGCCCGGAGTTCCCGTTCAGTATGCAACTTCTATGGAAATCGCAGGCGTTGGCTATGGGCTTCTTGTCACAAGTTACGATGGCAGGCCGATAAAGATTGATGGTAATCCATCGCACCCATTTAGCCTTGGTGCGGCAAGTGCGATGATGCAAGCGAGTCTACTTGACCTATACGACCCAGATAGAAGTAAGGGGATTGTCCACAGAGAGAAGCATTGGGTGTTAAACAAGTCATGGACTGATTTTCACAATTTCGCAATGTCTCATTTTTTTGAGCTAAAGAAGAGGGGCGGAGATGGATTATACATTCTTAGTGAGGATACATCGTCAGTTAGCTTTGAGTTTATGCGCTCCCGCCTGTTAAATTCTTTTCCAAATTCTCGCTTTTATACGTATGAACCTGTATCCCGTGATAACGAGTGGCTAGGCACTAAACTTGGGACAGGCAAAGCATATAGATCTCACCTTAAACTTGATAAAGCCAAAGTAGTCTTAAGCTTTGATGCAGACTTTCTGATGGCACACCCCGCTTCATTGAGATATTCCAGGCACTTTACTAAAGGAAGACGCGCAGAGGGTTTTGAGATGAACCGCCTTTACGTGCTTGAGCCTTCTTACAGTATCACCGGAGCAATGGCTGACTATCGTTATGCTATGCCTGTTAGAGATATTTGTTCCTTTGCCTTAGTTCTCGCGGATGAACTTGCTTCACTTGGAATTTCATTTCCCGGGGATATCAGAAGTTTGCTGAGTAATTTCGCCGATGGGGCTAGAATGTCCTTAAACAATCAGGTGGTGAAACAAATCGCAAGTGACTTGATTGAGAGTAAGGGCAACTGCGTGATTGTAGCTGGATTCAATCTGCCTCCGGAGATTCACGCGCTTGTTTGCGCACTTAACTTGGCTCTTGGTTCAGTTGGCAATGTTTTGGAATATACCCTTGAGCCGGAGCAGGAGAGAAAGCCTCACTTTGAGGCAATTCAGGAACTGGCTGAAGATATGGGTGAGGGAAAGGTGAAGACGCTTCTTGTCTTGGGGGGAAATCCGGCTTACAACGCCCCAGCGGATTTGAGTTTTGACGAGCTGTTAAAGGAGGTTGAGACTAGCATTCACCTTAGCCCCTATCTTGATGAAACTTCCAATCTGTGCACATGGCATTTACCAAGGGCTCACTATTTGGAATCTTGGGGTGATGTTCGGGCGTATGATGGAACAATAAGCCCAATTCAGCCTCTGATTGAACCTCTATACGGTGGTAAGACGCCAATTGAGTTGCTTGCGTTAGTTATTGATGAGGAGCCTTACAAGGGATACGAGATAGTGCGGAAGACGTTCGCAGGTCTTCTGGCGGATGGTGATTTTGAAAAGAGCTGGGCGAAATTTTTGCACGATGGCGTGATGATTGGAAGCGCTTGGCCAACCGAAACGCCGAAAGTGGACACAAATTCGTTGGCGGAGGCGATAAGAAAATATATCTCTTCATGGCAACCTCTACAAAAAGGTGAGTTTGAAGTAGTTTTTAAGGAGGACTACTCCATTTACGATGGAAGATTCGCCAATAACGGCTGGCTTCAGGAATTGCCAGACCCAATTACTAAGATTACTTGGGATAATGCACTGTTAATTAGTCCCACGACCGCTAAACTATTTGGCTTAGCCAGCTCTGATACAGCAAGGATCCAGGTTAAGGGTAGAAGTGCAGTTTTTCCTGTTTACATTCTTCCCGGACACTCTGACCAAACTTTCACTCTGCCACTTGGTTATGGACGCCAAAATGCCGGTAGAATAGGAAATGGTGTTGGCTCAAATACTTACGTTGTTAGATTGAGCGATTCTCCATTTGTTGCTTCAAGTGTAGTGCTAACGAAGAATGACAAGAAGCATAGGCTAGCGATTACTCAAGACCATCACGCTATAGACCTAATCGGATTTCTTGAGAGGGGAAAGAGAGTGGGAAATCTTATACGCGAAGCATCACTTGAGGAGTATCAAGCGGAGCCCACATTTGCCAAAGGCAAGGGAGGTGAGCATAACGAGCATGGGGCAATCATCAAAGAATATGAATACACTGGCTACAAATGGGGAATGGTGATTGATTTAAGTGTATGCACTGGCTGCAGTGCCTGCGTTGTTGCCTGTCAAGCGGAGAACAACGTGCCAATAGTGGGAAGGTCGCAAGTTGCGCGAGGCAGGGAGATGCATTGGATCAGAGTTGATAGGTATTTTGCAGGCTCCCTTGAATCACCATCTATGCGCTTTCAGCCATTAACTTGTCATCACTGCGAGAATGCTCCTTGCGAACAGGTTTGCCCCGTTGCAGCAACTCTGCATAGCAAGGAAGGATTAAATGAAATGGTGTATAACAGATGCATAGGCACCCGTTACTGCTCAAACAACTGCCCGTATAAAGTTCGTCGTTTCAACTACTTAAACTACCATAAGAATATGCCCGAGATTCTAGAGCTTCTAATGAACCCTGAAGTGACGGTAAGGAGTAGGGGCGTGATGGAGAAGTGCTCCTTCTGTATCCAACGAATACAGAGTGCAAAGATAAGAGCTAAAAACGAGGATAGGTTAGTGCAAGATGGGGAGATAGTTCCCGCGTGCGCACAAACCTGCCCAACGGAAGCTATTGTCTTTGGTGACTTGAACGATGAGCAAAGTAAGGTTAAGAAGCTTGCTGAAAGCAACCGTTCCTACCAGATTCTCTCAGAGCTGAACGTAAAACCAAGAACAACCTACCTTGCTAAGATAACGAACCCTAAGAAGACCCTTGCATAACTAACGGAAACTGAAGGAATATTACTTCACGGCGCGCCTCTTTGAGGGAAGATTACCCCCTTTGCGTAAAGTAAGTATAATAGGTGCTATGAATATAATGTTGAGATTATTGCTTCTGCACTTAATGGCAATTATTACTTTCACAATTTCACTTATCCCAGTAGAGTTCGCGCAGAGTATATCACCTGAAGAGTTTCGCGCAATCGCTCAGGCGCAACTGGAAACTCTTCACTATCAGCTTCATCTTTACCTAAAGAAAACTGTGAGACCAGCAGGAGAGAGACAGCGGTATCCCGTTGACCTGGAGCAACTTAGAAATAGCCCATTTTACTTTATTGAAGTTTTTAACATGTATACAGGAGAGCCGATACAGCAAATAGCTTTCAAGCCTTCACCGGATGACTATTACGCGGTTGAGACGACCTTTTTACCTCAACCGCCACATCAGCGAACGCCAGAGACACTCGCTCAGGGTTTATCCCTTGAAATGGTTGGTGAGAGCCCAAAGAAAGTTGACCCAACCAAAATCGTTCCACAAAGAGCGGGTGACCTTTTCTATTACACCGAAGGTGACAGTTTACAGCTAGTCATATTTGATGATACTGGGCACTGGTTGGAGCTTTACCTCAAGACTCCGCACAACTTTCGCGCGGACAGTATCAAGCTTGTGGAAACTACAGGCGGACTGAACAATTTTCTTATATCCGCCCTTGCAACTCATTTGGAGCTTATGCTTCCTAGTATGATTGCGAGGCGTAACTTTATCCTTGGCAGAGGAGAAACTTCGGCTTCAATAATCAAAGGTCAATTACTCTCAAACTTCACTAGGTTTTCTCAATCACTGTATTTGCTGTATTTGAATCCGATTAGGAAAAGCGAGCTTGTGAAATCAGAGCGCGTCTCGTTGGGGGATATTGCCATTGCTGATTGGCTGAAGCCAGTTACTAGAGCGGGGGAAATTTATTACTTCACCGAGGGCGGAAAGGTTAGATCGCTTCTTGAGCTTACTGATAAAGACGTCTTTTTAACGAGAAGAGCCGAGTTTCAGAAGCGCGACGCAGTGGTTAAGAAAAT
Source organism: Planctomycetales bacterium (assembly GCA_037441675.1). GTDB lineage: Bacteria > 4484-113 > 4484-113 > 4484-113 > 4484-113 > JBBIRS01. Next base: position 177,612 of record JBBIRS010000003.1, read on the forward strand.
GCTTCAGGGATAGGTTTAGATAGTGAGCTCAAGCGCGAAATGGTCCCGTTTGAACTTGCGAGTTCTCTCGTGGAAGCAGACAAAATTTCCAAATAGGGATAAAGCTTTTGCACATTATCTTGGCGATTCACTATCTAGGAATGGCGCTAGAAATTCGAAGATAGTGCCTTTAATCGGGAAGGGCGAATGCGTCAGCGCTCGCACAGGTACCCAGGCACCGCTACCGTCCTTACCATTATGGTTAGGGTGCTTCGCCATAGTGGGTAAATACTTCCTTCGTGTGAACAGCTAGGAGACTCACGGGATCGCGGGCTTCTTTGGCAATATCTTTTCTTTCTTCTGCTAGAGCGTTGATTTTTCACTTCATTTATGATACTATACATATGAATAGTATGTGTGGCTTGGTTGCCATTGCGGATTTGGACACATTTTACGTCAGTGTAGAGCGTTTGCTCAACCCTGATTTGCGGGGCAAGCCGGTAATTGTAGGCGGTGATGCCCGGGGTCGTGGTATTGTTGCCTCCTGCTCATATGAGGCGCGCGCCTATGGTATCAAGTCCGGGATGAGTGCCCGAGATGCTTTACGCCTTTGCCCTCACGTAATTATTCTCCCCGGTCACATTCCTTACTATCCTTACTACTCACGGCTGGTGGGCAAAGTCCTTGCAGAATTCACGCCCGACTGCGAGGCTCTTTCTATTGATGAATTTCTGCTTGATTTTACTGGGATGGAGAGAATTTATCCTGATCCATGGACTTTGGCATCTACTCTTCGCGAGCGTGTATATCTAGTCACTGGCTTACCGATAAGCATTGGGATAGCTTCTAGTGCGGTAGTTGCCAAGGTGGCTTCCAGTGTGGCGAAACCGGACGGTTTTATTGTGGTTCCGCGGGGGCAGGAGGCGGAGTTTCTCAATCCACTTCCCGTGGGGAAACTTCCCGGCGTTGGTGAGGTAACGGAATTGGTTCTGGCGAGGCAGGGAGTAACCACCATTGGCGAGTTGGCGCAAATGCCACGTCCTGCCCTCCGCTCGCATTTTGGCAGGTGGGGAGATTACCTCTGGGAGAAGGCGCGCGGTATCGGCGGAGCAGACTCCTGGCTTGGGAGAATGGAGGAAGCGATCCCTCGCTCCATCGGACATCAGACCGCCTTTCCCGCCACCGCGGAGCCCTCCGCCATTCTTGCTGTGCTCCATAAGTTAGTGCTGAAGTGCGGGTATCGCCTGCGTTCAGCTGGGCTTACCACTCAGCTAGTTGCGGTCAAGTACCGCACCGTTAGCTTTGAGCGTCAAGGTCACCAACGGTCGCTACCTACCCCTCTCTTCGCGGATGAGGATATCTTCTCGGTTGCCAAGTGTCTTTTGCAGGAGATTTACCCATTTGGGGGCTCTACTCGGCTGAGAAAGGTGGGAGTTCGGCTTTCTCGGCTGGCGCGGGCGTCCTCAACCATCCCCGTCTTTGCCTCACAGCAATACCAGCAGAAGCAAGCCTTGTATCGGGCGGTGGACGAGGTGCACGAGCGTTTCGGGCTTGCCTGCCTCACTCCCCTGGCCATGCTTCAGGAGCACAGCTCGGATTCGCCATGGCATCATGGCCATCCAGCCTAAGCCATTTCCGTCCTCGCAAATTAGACGCTTGAGATCTGAAGCTGAAGCTCTGCGGGAATGGGCAGGGAACTAGTGATACTATTCTCTAATTTTCCGCGTGTGGAAGTGCTTCAGCCCAAGCTTTGTGAAGGTGGACGCTGAATCGATGTGGTAGATGGAAGTGGTGAGGAGGAAAAGCTTAGAGCTCACGGAAGGAAGACGCCCACGGACATAAGCATCTAGTCCATTCCCCATAGAAGATGGTAGTTGGGAAAGACGAGTGATCCGCCCCGAATTCCACACCGTTGCCTTTTGCACTTGGCTACGTGGACATAATCTCAAGGAACCTAGTGTAAACTCGAGGTGGTCAACCACCTCCCAGGTCGCCTCGGTTCGATTTAAGGTATCGTAATAGTCTTTAAACGGTTAAAAAAGCTTCCTCGCCCGCTTGATGGCTTTTTTGTCCTTTGCTTTCTTTGCATTGTCCGCATCGCAGAGCAAACTTATGCACCAGAAGACTATTCCCTGCGGTAAAGGACATCTTTGGGATAAGGCGCGCTCGCTAACCTCTTTTTTCCTCTTGCCAGGAATTGAACTGAGCCACGACCCACTCCCACGCCTGCTGGTATTCAGTTTGGTTCATTATCGGTACCCTCCCTCTACCAGACTAGTCATATCTGAGAGCCCGACTCAATCAGCTTTTTAATCTGCTCCTTCGCGCACGGTAGTGCCAAACTCCGGTATGAGAGCTTTGCCCCCTACGCACTACGCAGATAATATCAATTGGTTCAAAATATTTCGTGAGCATTTGGTATATCATAAACCCGACCGGTGTGAATCTCCTTTTAACCCTCTGGTCACCGATGAGCCAGCCGAGAACCTTTCCTGGTTTCATTACCCGGTAACACTCTTTAGCGACTTTTTCAAGTTCCTCATAAAAGCAGGGTCTTCCGCGGATATTTTACCAATATCTGCTGGGTCATCTGAATAGCAAACATTATCACCATATGGCGAATCTATGAAAACCATATCAATTATTTCATCATCTAAGGGTAAGTGGCGGGCGTCTGCTTTCTGCACTCGCGGGTGTTGGGGGTTAATGTCGTAGGCAATGACCGCTCTAAGCTCCTCGTCGCAAACATCGACAGTCGTTCCGCTTCCCGCCATCGGGTCAAGTACCAAGTCACCGGGCTTGGTGTAGCGCTGGAGCATATTGTAGATAATAAAAGCAGGAGTTACACCCTGAAACTTGTTGTTACCTTTGGGCTTCTTACCGTAGCTTTGCGTTGGATAGTCCCAAAGTGTTGTCGATTCTATCTTTGGCTTTTCGTCTTCCGCTTCCGATGATTCCTGACCGCAATAGACCTGTAAATCCAAACTAGGTGTAATGGAGGTCGAGCTTTTCTTCCGTTTTGCTGTTGAATCTGCCATCGCTATTAAGTCATGCTCCTTAGTTTTCGTAGGTCCTCTATTAACCGCGGAAACAGTCTTACTCGGTCACTTTCTTCTACTTCCCGAAGAACGTAGGTGCAATCCAAGTCGTGCTCAACAATAATCCTGCCTTTTTTCGCTTTTACCCTCGCAAGTTCTCCACCCTCTTTTGCCTTTGGTAGTTGCTTTAACAATGTGCCGTCTTCGTCAAGCGTGACGAACCAGCTTCTAATCGCCTTGGTGTGCGGGTCAGCCTTTAACTTGAGGCTCCGGTTGTTTGAGCGACCCTCTCACGAATGTTACTTTTGCGGATACAATCGCTACCACCTTGCGCGATTCTTTCTCATATATAATCAAATCAGCATCTGGAACTACTCCATATCCACCGAACATAACCAACACATTTCGCATTACCGCACTTGATTCCTCATCAAGACGGGCTTTTTCGAGATTGTCGTCCGAAGTCACACTATAACCCATAGGGCCGAGATAGTCTTGAAGCACATCTGTCAGTAGTCTCTGGAGATTCTTGCCTTTGAAGGACTTCCACGATTGCTCCGGGTCAGGTTCTTTACCTTGTGAAATTAGTTTCTTAGCTTTATCGCTCTTAAGATAGTCCGCTTTATGCTTTGACCTTGCTTTCTCAAGCAACTCTGAGATGTGCAGGTATGCTTTATCTGCGTATTTAGCCTTGAGTTCCCGGTAGAGTCTATAAAGGTCTTCGCACTTCTTCTACCTTTTTCATTCCGGCATAAATGTGGGCGGATGTCAAGTGGGTTTGGAGATGTTTGTAGATATGGCGGGAATGAGCAAATGCTCAAAAATGAGTGAAGTGCAAGGTGCAAAGGGCAAAGGGCAAAGTGCAGGGTTCAATAGTTTGGAGTTAGTAAGTTTCAGCGCTATATAAGTAGAAGCTCAAAGGGTAAAAGGGCGGCGCGGGACATCAAACTGTAGGGCGCGAACTCGTATCGCGCGGAGATGACGGCGGGGTACAAGTCCCCTTCAGGGTGAACCCGCCCTACAATATTTCAATTTTGGAACTCCCGGCACTAGTCAGCTCCAGGCTGATCCTCGCCGTGGGGAAAGGACACTCCCGGGGTCGGACGTGATCCAAAGTTAGGGGTTTTGCGCATCAGGGATTGTGATGGCTCTATTCCGCCGCAAATGAAAGCATTTTTCGAGCGAAAGGGAAATAGCTGAACGCGGTTTAGAGGTAAATTTCAGCTCTTTAAGATAAATGTGATATAGTTAAATCTGCGTCTATTTTTTTTTCAAGATTATTCAACCGAATACTAGTGATACTAGGGTAATAATTCTTCATACGTTACTAACCAAAAGGAGCGAGCAATGGCTGAAACTGCTGAAAGGCTTGACCTAGGGACAACCGCAGATGGAGTAACTTGGGACCTAACGAGTTTCTTCCCTGAGTTTGATGGCTCTGAGATGCGAGCATTCAAGGAGGGACTTGAAAGGGATATCAAGGAGCTTCAAGGTGAGGTGAACAAGCTTGCGCCAATTAAAACAAGCAACCTGCGTGAATGGGAGGAGCTCATCCTACAATTTGAGGATTTCAGCGCTAGACTTGCGCATATTTTTGCTTACGTGGGCTGTTTGAAGGCAGCGCATACGGATAAGGATGAATACGCTCAAGAAGAGGCGAAACTGTTGCGCCTCCACGCTGAAACCGAGAAGTTTATGGTTGATGTAATGTATGGAATTAAAGGCGCATCGGATGCCATTTTTGAGAAGTTCATCTTCCGCCGAAAACTTCAGCCTGTTGCCCACGCGTTAAGAAAGATTAGAGAGCGTGCCATCAAAACCATGGGTAAGGATATGGAAAAGCTCGCATCAGACTTGAATGTTGACGGACTTAGGGCTTGGGGCAGGCTGTACGACAAAGTTACCGGGAAGCTCACTTTTGAAATGGTATATCCGGATGGCAGGAGGGAGATAAAGCCAATCTCGCAATGGCGTTCCCTGATGAGCGATGTGGACAGAGAGATTGGAAGGGCTGCGTATGAGGGAGGAAACCGCGCCTGGGCGGAAATTGAAGACATCTGCGCCTCCTGCCTTAACGCCATCTCCGGCACCCGACTCACCTTGAACAAATACCGCGGTTACGACCATTATTTGGACGTGGCTCTATTCCAGTCGCAGATAACGAAGGCTAGCTTGGATGCCATGTTTCAAGCTATTTACGAAAATGTTGAAATCGCACGAGATATATTTAGCTCTAAAGCAAAATTTATGGGCAGAAGCGGGATTTACTGGTTTGAGCGCGAGGCTCCACTTCCACTTCAAGACACGAAAAAGTATAACTGGAAGGAAGGATCTAAGATGGTGGAGGATGCGTTTGCCAGCGCTTATCCCAAACTTGCGAAATACTACCGCTTTGCGCTGAATAACCGTTGGGTTGAATCTGAGGTGCGTCCAAACAAATTGCCTGGCGCTTTTTGCACCGGCTCTGAGTGGAACAAAGAGCAGAGAGTTTACATGACATTTAACGGCACGCTATCGGATATTGGAACTCTCGCGCATGAGTTTGGTCATGCCTTTCACGGGTACTTAATGAAAGATATGCGCCCCTTCGCCCAAGAGTATCCTATGACTCTTGCGGAAACCGCGTCCATTTTCGCGGAGCATATTTTTACCGACGGCACACTTAAAAATCCAAAGATTAGCGATACCCAGAAGCTCATAATGCTGGATGAGGATTTGACTGGCGCGGCGGTTCTGCTTTTGGATATTCCCGTTCGCTTTGAATTTGAGAAGGCGATGCATGAAGAGCGAATGAAGGGCGAGCTTTCCGTGGAGAGATTAAAAGAGCTGATGGTTGAAAAGCAGAGGGAAATTTTCGGAGATTCAATGCTTCCCGAGAGCGCAGATCCATACTTCTGGGCTAGCAAGCTCCACTTCTACATTACCGGCGTGACCTTCTACAACTTTCCCTACACCTTTGGCTTTCTTATTGCCCGAGCCCTTTACAACCTTTACAAGACAAGGGGCGAGAGTTTCTTCCCCAAGTATGAGGAACTTCTAAGGCTAGCTGGAAGTGACATGGTTGAAAATGTGGTCAAGAAAACAATTGGTGCAGATACTACTGATCCAGGCTTTTGGAGGGAGAGTATAAAGAGCCTGGAAGAACCATTGAGGAACTATAAACGCCTTCTGGGCGTTGAATGAACCACGAGGTGATTGTGCAAGTGACTCCATAGCCCTTATTCAAGATAAGTTATGGGCGACTTTCACAATGTTATAATCTAGAAATTGAAATGTTAGTAACTGCTGAAGATCCTCTTAAAGTAATTGAAAGAGTTATTGATGATCCTGGACTTTCCTTTATCGCTAGGAACTTAGTTACGCCTCCATGGAAAGATGAGGTGAATAGGCGTCCTTTTTTGAGACGTAAACTCCAAAAAGTTCTAGGCGCTCCTGAAAGAAGGGTCAAGCCCAAATTGTTCATTAACGCTGAAAAACGCAATCTTTCCTTGGCTATTCAACGGGGAGCGGATTTCTTCATCTTTGCAAGATCAAAAAATGGCTATCGGCAAATTTTGGAGGATTTATTTTTTTGTAGATTTGAGAAGGTCAATGATTTCCTAAGTGATGATATACGTGATATTTGGCAGATGTATAATGAGGGCAAACCCTACATTTTTGTCCATTCACCCTATCAAGCATGGAAATGCGGAGTTGAAGTGGGTTTTAAGCCGTCGTTTCCAAAGGATTGGGATGAGAAAAAGATACGAAGGAAGATGCGTATGGGAGATGCGCGGACTTGGTATGTAACTGGAAAACCTAGATTTAAGAAGCGGATTAAACACTTCTGCAGGGTGATTGAGCGAAGCGATGAGCTACTGCCACTAATAATAAAGGGAGTAGAGTATGGTGAGGGTGCAAAGGATTATCTTCGCGCCTGCTTACTTTTGGGCCCAAGCTTCGTCTGCGAAGTTGATGGCAAGCCAGTTTGTTGGTCGGGTACACACCTTTCTGGGACAATGGGAATGATCTATACACCACCAGAACATAGACGCAAAGGCTACGCAGAATCACTTTCCGCATTTCAGATAGATTATATGCTTGAGCACTACCGCATTGCTGTCGCGCATGTGGTTTACGGCAACAGGGCAAGCGAGAGACTTCTTCAGAGCTTCGGTGCGGTTCATTCGCCGGGAACTATTACCTGGCGCACGCTAAATTGGCCGAAGAGAATGTGGAAAAGGCTTGAAGTGTGAAGTTTCATCAGTTCATACACCGCTTACAAGCTATTAGACCTTCGTAAATTGTGTCATCCGCGATAATTGGGTCTTCGCCGTAAAGATTGAGGTTGTTTGAGTTTCCCTCGAGAATGTCAATGCCCGCAATTCCCGCAACCAACGCTTGGAGTTCATCGTGGCTTAGTGTGCTATGCCTTCCTTTTATATTGAATTGGTAAGAGAGGTGGCGATACCTCGCTATTAGTTCTTCATTACTGCATCTTCTCTTTGAGGGTAGAGGCTTCATTCCAAGCAATCTCCATTGGGCAAACGGCAAAGTTTCACAGAGGTATGTGCACTCTAAAGGAACATATGCGCTACGCTTGAATGAGTTTCTGTCTAGTAAATGCATCTTATAGCGTGTTACAAGATGGAAAAATAGTTCTACTGAGAAATGAACGAATGGCAAACAGGTTCTTGGTTTTGCCAGCCCTCTTTCGCAAACCTTTGCCGGTGCTTTAGCTTGATAGTCTGCAATTCTATAAGGAAGAGTGGAGTTAGGTTTTTTCCATCCCTGCGGTCCGTCTATAAATAGAATTCGAATTTTTTCCCTTTCACAGAAGTTGAATAAGCTCTGCGCGAGAATTTCAGGGTTCGGCTTGCCGAAAAGGGATAACTCATTTGGCTTAATTACAGATACGAATAGTGTTTCAACATTGCAGTAATTGAGAATTACGAAACCGCAGTCATCATAGCTCCTGATTGCAAGGTCAACTGACAGAACAAGCGGGCTCATCTCCTTATTTTACTTCTTAGTCTAATGTTTGTGGATGATATTCTGAGAAGAAAAGCCCTTCACAGAACGTGCAAACGATGTCAAAGTTAAAAGAGAGGTGTTTCATGATCGGTGTGGTGCGAAGTTGTATTGCGCTGAAATTCTCAGTGGGTTTGCCCGCCTCCGCGGGGCGTAAACTCGTATGACGCCGTATTCGGCAGGGTATAAAACCCCGCCCTACAATATTGCAAATCTGGAGCCCACGGCGCTTGTCAACTCCAGGCTGATCCCTGCCATCGGGAAAGGGCACGCCCGGGGACGGGCGTGATCCAAATTTTTGTGCAAGCTCTCCGCCCTACAAGTCACAAATGAGCATGTCGGGGGCTCCACTTCAGGGCATGCCCATCAGTGTAAATCCTCACTACAGTTGAAAATTATGTCGGTGAAAAAACATTTGGCTCCAGACGTTCCAGTTTGAAACTATCTTGCCTAAGATATAATAAGATTCTTTATTATTTACAATGGAAGGATACATAAAATCCACAGATTTAATGGAGACGATTAGTTCGCTCGCAAAGAGGCGAGGTTTTATCTTTCAATCTGGGGAGATATACGGAGGAGTTTCGGGCTTTTGGGATTATGGGCCACTAGGGGTGGAGCTTAAAAGGAACCTCCGAGATGCTTGGTGGGCGCATACCGTTCAGAAACGCGCGGATGTGGTGGGACTTGATTCCGCAATTATCACTCATCCGAGCACTTGGATTGCCTCGGGTCATGTTGAACATTTTCACGATGAGATGGTTGATTGTAAAAACTGCAAGAGGCGTTTCAAAGTTGAAGCAATTGACGAAGGTAAATGTCCCTACTGTGGAAATAAACAATTAACCGAACCACGTCCATTTCATCTGATGATGAAGACTTCCGTAGGAGCGGTGGAAGGAGAAGACTCAATTGCCTATTTAAGGCCGGAAACCTGTCAGTCTATATTTACTGACTTTGATATGATTCGCCAGACAGCTAGATTAAAGCTTCCCTTTGGTGTTGCGCAGATTGGAAAGGCTTTCAGAAACGAGATTAACCCGAGAAACTTTACCGCTAGAAGCAGGGAGTTTGAACAAATGGAAATGGAGTTCTTCTGTAGACCTGAGGAAGCTCCAGAATGGTTTGAGCATTGGAAACAGTACCGCTTTGAATGGTATCTAGGGTTAGGTTTTAAGCGCGACAATCTTCGCTTTCGTGACCATGAGCAGAAGGAGCTAGCTCATTACGCAAGGCAGGCTACTGACATTGAATACAACTTTCCCTTTGGCTGGATGGAGTTTGAGGGAATACATAACCGCACCGATTATGACTTAAGAAGCCATACAACGCACGCAAGCAAAACCCTTGAATACTATGATGAGGACACTAAGGAGCATATAACTCCATTCGTTATAGAGACCTCCGCGGGGTTGGATCGTATTCTTCTAGCGGTACTTTGCGATGCATACTCTATCGATAAAGCTCCAACTGGTGCAGAGGCACGCCTTGCTGGCTGGGAGGAAGAGGAGGAGAGGCTGGTTCTTCGTCTATCGCCCATCCTTGCACCGATTAAAGTTGCGGTTCTGCCTCTAAGAAGAAAGCTCTCAGAGGAGGCGTATAAAATTTACACGAAGTTGATGAAAATTATGCCTGCGGTGTTTGATGAGGCTGGAAGCATTGGAAGAAGATACCGTCGCCAGGATGAAATAGGCATTCCTTGGTGCGTAACTTTTGACTTCGAATCACTTGAGGATAGAAAGGTTACCATTCGTGATAGAGACACTCTGACTCAAGAACGAGTACTTATTGATGATCTTCCAAGCATCCTGAAGGGAAGACTAGAGGTTGAATTCGCGAGGCTTCTTGCGGACTAACATAATGCATTTCTGTTTTCAAGAACAATTTTTATAGGAGGAAATTTATGGATGTTCAGATTTCTACCTGTGTGTCAGACCTGAAGAGAGGTCGTGGAGAGCTTTTGGTAGTTATTGTAGATGACGAGTTAAATTTTCTTTCCCCAAAAAGTACATTTTATTCAGAGGCAAAGAAAATTTTGATTAAAGCCAAGGAGAAGAAACTTCCAGAGGAAGAGTACATTTCCGGCAGTAACTTTGGTATAAACTTTGAAAGAGTTTGTTTTTCGCCACTGCGCCTTCAAGCTTATCAAGATAAATCAGACCAGTTAAGAACTTGCGTTGCGAGGGCGGTTGACTTTGCTAGAAAAAGACACTTTAGAAAGGTAAGTTTTCTCCTGGAAACTAAAGAAGCTTCTAAAGAGTATAAAAAATTAGTTGACGGAGCAGTTTTAGGTGGATATGAGTTTACCTCCTTCAAAAAGAGTGATTACGCCAAGAAATTGATTGTTGAGCTGATGCTTCCCGCTTCAGAGAATCTCAAAGTGAGGAAATTAGCCAAGGAGTGGGAACAGGTTTGTGATTCAGCAAATCTCGCTAGAGACTTGATAAACCAACCTGGCTCTGCTATGACGCCCGGCCATCTCACAGGTTACGCGCGACAGATTGCATTGAAGTATGGCCTTGAATTCCATTCTCTCCAGTTTGGTGAGCTTCAAAAGAAGGGTTACGTTGGGCTAGTGAGCGTGGGTAAGGGTAGCGAGAATCATCCGTTTCTTTTTTCAATTGTTTATAGAGGTACTTCAAGCAAAAAGATTGACACTATCCTTATTGGTAAAGGAATAACCTTTGATACTGGTGGTATCTCACTAAAGCCTTGGGATCATATGTGGGAGATGAAAGGAGATATGAGTGGCGCAGCGTGCGTTATTCACGTTATGGATGCTATTGCCAAATTGAAACCGAAGAAAAACATCGCTATAGTTGTCCCAGCCGCTGAGAACCGACCAAGTTCCCGAGCCTACCTTCCCGGTGATATCCTTCGTTACAGGAATGGCAAGACCGTTGAGATTCATTCAACGGATGCGGAGGGCCGATTAGTATTGGCTGATGCGTTTATTTACGCTTATGAGAGATTCCAGCCAAAGGTAATGGTTGATGTGGCAACACTCACAGGCGCATGCGCTAGAGCCCTTGGGCAGGATTACACGGGTTTAATGGCAAATGACAAGAAGCTAGCGCAGTCAATCATTGAAAAAGGTTATGACAACGGCGAGAAGATTTGGGAGCTTGCTCTGCCAATTGAATATGAGGAGGACATTGTTTCGCCCATTGCGGATATCAAGAATGTAGGTGGCGCGCTAGCGGGTGCTCAAACTGCCGGGCTTTTCTTGAAACACTTTGTTCCTGAGAGTGTTAACTGGGCGCATCTTGATATCGCTGGAACTTTCTTCTACGAAAGAAAGCGCAAATACTTTTTTCAACCAGGTGCAACCGGCGTGATGGTAAGAACGCTGACCGATTGGGTCATGCATTCGTAAATGCGGCTATTTCACCTTGAGAGGCGATTTTTTTGTGAGGTTAGAAAACGGGAGCGTATGATTTGTGGTAGACAACTGCATTTCTAATGCGAAAGTGGCTATGTGCACCATTTTTAATTTAATGCCAAATCTGGCAGAGAGTAGTGTAAAATGGTAGTACCTTAAGAGGGCTGCGGCTCGCGAGGAAGGGCTTGCCTTTCCTATGCGAGCTATTTTTTTCGTTGGTCGTGGTGAATCTATGGACGATTTAGCTATACTTTCTTAAGTTGAGGGAATAACATAACTTCACGGATACTTGATTGACCTGTGAGTAGCATAATGAGCCTATCAATTCCGATGCCCAGCCCGCCGGTTGGTGGCATTCCTATTTCCAAAGCTCGCAGGAAATCTTCATCAAGCTCACGATAACCCTCAACCGCATGTGCTATTTGCTCCTGCATTCTAAAGCGCTGGTCAATGGGGTCATTCAACTCTGAAAACGCATTCGCTATTTCCATACCGTCAATATACAACTCAAAACGATAGGTAAAAAGAGGACGTTCGGGAATACGCTTGGCAAGTGGAGATAACGCAATTGGATAATTGATGACAAAAATAGGTTGAAGAAGGTTTGGTTCTACCGCCTCTTTCCAGAGCTCATCCAGTAATTTTTCGTAAGGGTGAGCGTCGTTGAATTCTATGTTCAATTCCTTCAGCTTCTTAATAACTGAGATTTTATCAGGGATTTCTTCTAGCCTTACATTCGTGTATTTGAGCAGTAAATCATCAAATTCCACTTTTGGGTAGGGCGGAGTTAGGTCAATTTTGTACTGAGGGATGAGTTCTTCACCTGATTCTTCAACCTTATCAATCGCAGGCTTGGATTGGGAGATGTCCATTTCGCTTTCTTTGGTATCGCTCATCTTCGCAGATTCTTTCTCTAAGACAAAAGTTTCTAAGCAGGTTTGGCATATGTGGGAGATTAACTCTTCCACTAGTTTCATAATGTCTGTATAGTCCACATATGCCCAATAAAGCTCAAGCATCGTAAATTCAGGATTATGCTTAGTGGACAAGCCCTCATTTCTGAAAACTCTACCAATTTCATAGACCTTCTCGTATCCACCCACTATCAATCGCTTATGCCGAAGTTCAGTTGCAATTCTCAGATAGAAGTCAGTGTCAAGTGCATCATAGTAGGTGATGAATGGATTAGCGGTTGCACCACCTGCGATTGGCTCTAGGATATTTGTTTCTACTTCCATAAAACCTCTTGAATCGAAAAAACGTCTCATCTCTACAATTATTTTGGAGCGAAGACGAAATCTCTTCCTAACGGTTTCATTCATAATTAGGTCAAGGTATCTGTATCGGTAGCGCAACTCAATATCCTTGAGGCCGTGCCATTTCTCCGGTAATGGTTCTAAGCTTTTGGTCAAAAGGACAAAGTAATTAAGCTTGATAGTTTTTTCTCCCGTTTTGGTTAGAAAAGGCTCTCCACTTACCCCAATTATGTCACCTAGATCTAGGTCCTTTATCAGCTTAAAGTTATCTTCCCCTAGACTATCAATATTGGCGAAAATCTGTATTTTCCCAGTTTCATCTAGAATGTTTGCAAAAACAGCTTTGCCATGCTGGCGCAATGCAACAATTCTTCCCGCGGTGGAAATTGTCTTGCCCGATAGCTCTTGGAAGGATGACAAAATCTCTCCTATTCTGTGTGTGCGGTCGAATCTAACGTTCATAAACGGGTCTTTTCCCGATTCTTTCAGTTTTCTTAGCTTGTATTTGCGCACACCTGAGTAATCCTCCGGCGCTGGAAGCTCCTTTGGCATCATTTCTTCTTCAAATGGCAGTAGCGTCATTTTTCTTCTCCTAGATATGTTTGTGAGTGAGACGTTATAACATACGTTACTTCTCGCATCTTATGCGATCTATATGTGAGTTCATTATTATAGTGGCAATATAGCGACTAATGCCTTTGTTTCTGATTATAAAATATTAGTGCAAAGAAATTGGTGGAGGGGCAATCAAAAACTCACCGTGGGGCATCTTCTCAAAGAACCTGATCAGCAATGTTGATGCGAATGGTTTTTCCTGAATCATCAACGCATATCAACTTGCCGGTAAGTTGATCCAAGTATTGCACGATTACTTCTATAGCTTTGTTATTAACGAGCACTTTTTGCCTCTTGCCCAATTGGCAACACCTATTTATCCATTCTTGAAGTAGGGCAGGTTCATCTTCTCCGCCACTATAAAAGTAGTTTAGCAAGTCCTTTGATATTTGATAAATGATTGAAGCCCTATCAATTTCGTGGCGTAAAAGCTCTCTTAGGCTAACCACTTTGGCGCTAAGCTCCTTTGGGTACTCAAAACTGGTGGAGTTAGCGTTTATTCCTATACCTGTAATTAAACACTGGCGCAAGTTTAGAATGAGAATTCCGCAGAGCTTTCTATTGCCCACGTATAGATCGTTTGGCCACTTAGTTTCAACTGCTATTCCGCAGGCTTTCTGTATTGCTCTAGCGATAATAGAGGCACATACTATCGGATATCTGGCAGTTATAGATACGCCAAACTCTACTACTCGAATACCAAGAGAAAATGTTATATCCTTGCCGGGAATGCTTATCCAGGAACGACCAAGTCTTCCCCTGCCTCGTGTTTGGGCATTTGTAACAGCGATTATCGCCTTTGGAGGATGAGGTTTAAGAGCCTCCTGTTGGACTAGTTCATTAGTGGAAAGACAGCTTTCACGGTAAACAAATACTGCCTTGTACTTAGACGACGTTAAGTTAAAAAGAGCCCTTTTTAGTGAAGTTTCATAGTTTAAAGCTATTACTTTTTCATCCATTTAAGCTTTTCTTTGACTCAAGTATGATTTTTTGTGGTATAATCTTGAGACAAAGTATATGCAACGCAAATTAATTAGCTATGTAAATATCACTATTATTATAACTTCACTAATAGCTATTCTGGGAAGTTCTTCAGAGGCAGAGGTTGTCGTTGGTCCCGTAATTGAGGAGGAACTTGAGAAGGGTGATAGCTCTGGCAGTAAAGAATTAGGGTTAAGGAGAATTATGGATGAAGCGTCCACCAAGTTTTTTTCCAAACTTGGCATTAGAATTCTTCCAAAGGAGGGGGTCAATCCAAGTCCCGAGATTGCACGTAAAAGGGTACAGCAAATGATTGAGGCTGGAGTAACTAGCGAAACGGAGGTTTACGAATCGATCCGCCACTCAGAAAGTGTGAGCATAAGTTCTCTCTTGGTTGACCTTTCTCGTCAACGTTTGTATTTGCTAAATCCTGAGGGAAAAATACTGCATGAATTTCCCGTTTCCACTGGTGTTAGAGGCTATGATACTCCGCCGGGGAAATATAAAATAGTGAATAAAGCGCCATACGCCTACTCAAAGAAGTATGGTGCTGATATGTATCAGTGGATGGGGATAACAGCCAACGGGGATTATGGCTTACACTCACTGAAAGGCTCATCTTATGAGAGACTTTTAGGAAGGCGCGCAAGTCACGGTTGTATCAGGCTTAGTCGAAAGGACGCTAAGCTGCTTTATCCACTTATTTCCATTGGAACGCCCGTGGAGATTATGAATAGGGTGGAGAAGCTGGTTTACTTTGAATCGGTGACAGATGAAGATTTGCGGGCGCTGGTTAGAGAGGCTATTCAAGGAACTCCACCACAGACATTTTTTTAATCTTCAGCTTCTAATTAGTCCTAACTAGCAAAAAGTGTTAAGTGAATTTTTTGCTCTAATTGCGTCCAGAGTTTGAGGTTAGCCATTAACCGAAATTGCCTTAAGAGAGGTTTTTCATTCACTAGCAAAGGGGAATTTACCCTACTTCCTCGCTTTATGGAGTTATTTTTATTATGGTGCTAGCTTAAGAATTGTTCCGTCAATATGACTGCACAGGTATAATTCGCCAGATTCATCCTCGCCAAAGCTACTAATAAAGTAAGGCGTATCAATGAGAAGGGAGTTCTCGTAATGGAACTCATCCCTCTCCCTTAACCCCCATATTCTGCCGGTGCAGTAGTCACCATAAATATAAGTTCCAGCTAGTTCAGAAATTGTGTTTCCCCTATAAACATAGCCACCTGTGATGGAGCAATCTCCCGAGGCGTGAGAGTACTCAGAGATGGGCATAGCGAGACCCGATGGGACACCAGTAGGTGCCTCAAATATATGAAGCCCTTCCAGAAAGTCCCAACCGTAATTTTCGCCACCTGAGCTATCTGCAGGCTCAAGATTTATCTCCTCCCACTGATTTTGCCCAACGTCGCCAATCCAAAGATCACCTGTATCTCTGTCAAAGCTGAATCGCCACGGATTTCTAAGTCCATACGCCCATATTTCTGCTCTTGCATTTGGCACTCCAACAAAAGGATTATCCGCAGGAATGCCATATGGGTCTAGAGAGTTGACATCAATCCGCAGTATCTTTCCAAATAAATTGTCAACTCGTTCCGCGTTATCAAGTGGATCTCCTCCTCCACCGCCATCACCTGTCGCTATGTAAAGGTATCCCTCTTGCCCGAAAGAAAGCATTCCGCCATTGTGATTGCTGAATGGTTGGTCAAGGGTCAATAAGACTCTCTCTTAATCTGGGTCTGCACGGTCTTTATTTCCACTTACCAAAAACTCTGAGACAACAGTATCTCCAAGTAAATCTGTATAATTGACGAAGAATTTTCCATTTATTGAGTATTCAGGGTGAAATGCTAATCCGAGCAGTCCCTGTTCACTTCCGGCTGAGCCAACACGGTCGGTAATATTAAGAAATGGAGTTGGAAGTAATATTCCATCCTTGATAAGTCTTATTGTCCCACGTTGTTCCAGGACAAACAGCCTTCCCGAACCATCTCGGGAATGGATTATGTAGGTAGGCTTTTGTAATCCTGAAGCAACTATTTGGAAATTGATACTTGCCCAGGGACTAACGGTTTCAGGTGGTGAAATTGTTATATCAAAATTCTTGCTATCAGTGCCTGCAGAATTGCTAACCTCTAATGATATGGTGTAGGTGCTAGGAGATGAGAGGCGAACGCGAGGATTTTCCGCGGTGCTAGTTGATGGATTACCCGCGTCTCCAAAATTCCAGAGGAAGGTGAAGGGCGGTGTTCCGTTAACCTGAGCCATAAATGTGACGGTTATACCCCTTGTTGCATCTGTGGGCGTGATGGAAATTATTTGAGGCGGGACCATCCACGGATTGACCGTTAAAGTGAAGATGTAAGTTGTTGAGCCAACACTGTTAGTTGCAGTTACCTGCGCCTGATGAACACCAGGAGTTGTAAGAAGCACATCCACAGTAGTCTCTTGAGTTTCAATAATATTAGGTGTTGCACCACCTCCGAAATCCCAACTATAGGTTATCGGTTGAGTTCCTGTTGCATCAACTGTGAATTGAACCTGCGTTTGCTCAACGCCACTTGTTGGAGTAACGGAGTTGATGACTGGAGGTTCACCTAGGGGAAGAACTCTTAGATCAAACTGGAAAGAGTCTGAACCGAAGCTGTTGGACGCGATAACAGTAACACGATAAGTGTTCGGTGAAGAGAGTATGATAGTTGGAGTTTCCTCAGTGCTAGTGTTGGGCGTGCCAGCATTACCAAAATCCCAAGTGAAATTGATGGGACGAGTGCCTGAGACTACAGGCGTAAAAGTCACCTCCTCGCCGGTTATGCCCTGTGTGGGTGTAACTGAGGGAATGTTCGGGCTCCTAAAAGGTGAGGGAAGGTTGACTGGGAAGGAGGGAACTCCAGCATTACTTGCACTATCCATTGGCACTACGCGCGCTAAATCCGGAAGAGGGTCTTCCTGAGTCTGAAGGTAAGATTTTACGTAAGTATCCCTTCCAGTGATAATTTGCCTTTCCGAAAAGGGGATAATTGCAACCGCTTCCCAGCTAACTCCGCCATCATAGGAAAATTCAAGACGATAATTTGCGAGCTCTGCGAAGAAATTCTGAGCTAATGAACTGACTTCCTGAATGTTAACTATGCCATCTCCATTGTAGTCTGCGACTTCTGCTTCCCTGTCCGAAGAGGAGGTCTTAAAAAAGTAAGTAGCAAGGGGAAGAATATCTTGAATATCAACCCTACCATCCTCGTTGCCATCACCTTGATTGCGATAAGACCATGTGAATTGCCAGCCTGAAGTTTCTGTGAAAACTGAAATATCATCCACGACGCTCATTGCCCCACTTGGCGGTTTTAAGGCTATGCGCCCTTTATCCGCTATCACCTTTGAAAGCTCTGAAACTAGATTTCTCTTTAGATTGCTTAGAAGAGCATTATCAATTCCCTCAGGTGCGTTTAATCTGTAGAGTTCCGCTGTTAGAGCCTCTAAACTGATGCTAGCTTTTCCCAATTCTGCTTTTTTTGGAAATTCTTCAAAGCTCGAAACCCCTCTACTACTACAGGAAGCAAGATAGGCAGTTAACAATATTAAAATAACGCAAAATATTCCAACTATTAGCGAATGTTGATATGTTTTCATTTGTAACATTTTTGCAGTGAGATTCTAGTTATCATAAAAATAAAATAGTTGAAAGACAAACTCGGTCTCAATATTATACCCTCAATTTTCGTTGCATTTATCCTTTCGTAAGATTTGAGGAGATGTTTCAGCTAGTGAATGCTTGAATCTTGCGCTGTAATAATTGCAGTGAATTAGAAGAGAATGTTTTCTAGCTCACTTTGCTTGTAATGTTTTATCTCTTTCTGCTACGAGGGTGCGGATTGTTTCCACGATTGTATCAAGTGGTGTTCCCGGACCCATCACTGCTTTAACACCGGCTTTTTGCAGGAATGGAATATCATCCTCTGGGATAATTCCGCCGGCGATAACAATAACGTCTTCCGCGCCGCGTTCTTTAAGTATCTGGCACAAACGAGGGATAAGAGCATTATGGGCTCCAGATAGAATAGAAAGCGCGCATACGTCCGCATCCTCATGAATGCAGGCGGTAGCGATGCTCTCTGGGGTTTGATGTATCCCAGTGTAGATAACCTCCATGCCCGCGTCCCGAAGGGCACGCGCGATAACACGTGCTCCGCGATCATGTCCATCTAGCCCAGGTTTAGCTACAACCACGCGAATAATTTTTGCCGTTGAGCTTCCCATCTCAAAATGGTTCTTCATCACTTGATGCGATATTATCTAATTATATCAAACGTAATACAAACTTTATCTCAAAGGGAAGATTTACCAATTGAATAAGGGATACGGAATTAGAAATCAAAGGGCAAACTGCCTTCAATTTAGTATCTTCGCTCGTAAAAGTCATCAAATCATAAATACCGAAAATAAAGCGGTTCAAGTAGTTTGTCTAGAAATAATCTCGGAGAAAGTTATCAAGAGCTACTTAAACATTCGGCTAGTGATAAGGGTCGCTAAATCTCACTTTGGAGAATGAGTGGCAAAAATAGTGCAGTAGAGGAATTTCGCAAGGTAAGCCAAAATTGCAGTGGCTAAAGTTGTGAGGAGGATGGTTAACAGGAGGTTGGAGCGGAGCAATCCAGAATTCATATTTTTAAGGCTCATCGCCTTTACCTCCTAAAATTTATTTTTCAATATATACTACCCAAAATAGTAGATAATTAGCGTAGGGGATGGAATTTGCAGACGCTTTAATGCAAAGAATTAGCGAGAAAACTAGCGTTTAAGCTACTTTTTCACACCAATGCGGGGTCTTGATAGACGCCCCAGACCTCGCGGAAGATGTCACAGATTTCCTGAAGCGTGCATTCCGCCCGTGCGCATTCCACTATTTTCTCCATCGTGTTTTCACTCTCGTTCTTGCAAACACGCCTAAGCTCATCAAGCGCTCGCCCAATCTTGTTCATGTCCCTTTGTCTCTTCCAAGCCCTGTGATTTTCAACCTGCCTATCCTCCGTCTCCTGCGGAATTTTTAGAATCTCAATTGGCAGTTCTTCATCGGTTACAAACGCATTCACGCCAACGATTATGTGCTTTCCCTCTTCCACCCGTTTTTGATATTCATACGCGCTCTTGGCAATTTCAAGTTGAAAGAATCCCTTCTCAATTCCTTGAATTACTCCGCCAATCTCGTCAATCTTCCTGAAGTACTCCTCCGCGCCTTCTTCCATCTGCTTTGTTAGAGCTTCGACGAAGTAAGAACCGCCAAGAGGATCAATTGTGTTCGCTACGCCTGTTTCGTAGGCGATAATTTGCTGAGTTCTGAGGGAAATTTCTGCGGCTTTCTCCGTTGGGAGGGCAAGCACTTCATCCATTGAATTTACATGTAGGCTTTGCGTTCCGCCTAGAACTGCAGCAAGCGCCTCTGTTGTGCTTCGGATGATGTTGTTATAGGGCTGTTGAGCGGTAAGTGACACACCGGCGGTCTGCGTGTGGAACCTTAAGAGCCAACTACGCTCGTTCTTAGCCTTGTAAACGTCCCGCATATGCCTAGCCCAGATTCTCCTCGCGGCGCGATACTTGGCTATCTCCTCAAAGAAGTCTATGTGGCTATTAAAGAAGAAGCTGAAGCGGGGTGCAAAGGCGTCCACGTCCATCCCGCGCTCAATGCAAGCCTCAACATAGGTCATTCCGTTCTTTAGCGTGAACGCAAGCTCCTGGAGGGCTGTTGAGCCTGCCTCTCGGATGTGGTAACCGCTGATGCTTATTGTATTCCACTTTGGCAGATGCCTGGTGCAGTATTCAACTTTGTCCACGATTAAGCGGAGATGATGTTGTGGCGTGGTTATCCATTCCTTTTGCGCCTGAAATTCTTTCAGCATATCGGTTTGAGTGGTTCCGCCAAGCTTTTCTAGAGGTATTCCTTTTCTCTCAGCGGCTACAATATAAAAAGCAAGTATAGCGCTTGCTGGAGCGTTTATCGTCATTGATGTTGTTATATCTGCAAGGTTAATACCATCAAAGAGAACCTCCATATCACGTACGCTGGAAACTGAAACTCCGCATCTTCCAACTTCCCCATAGGAAAATGACGCATCACAATCATAGCCATACAGAGTTGGTAGATCAAAGGCAACTGAAAGACCTGTCTGTCCTTGGGAAATTAGAAATTTGTATCGCTCATTGGTTTCCTCAGGGGTTCCGTAACCTGAAAATTGCCTAAAAGTCCATAGCCTACCGCGATACATAGTGTCGTGGATACCCCGCGTGAATGGAAACTTACCAGGAACGCCTATGTCTTTGTCATAGTCTATTTGCTTAACATCCTCAGGTGTATACAGCGCCTTAATTGGTACGCCTGAGACGGTAGTCGGGTGCGTTACTATAGATGGAGCTTTCACGCGTGGATAATGCAAAACGACTCTTGATGAACTTGTTGAGTGGTTTGTGGTAGTTTTTTTATTTGTTGCGTTTTGTTCTCTTTGCTTTGTAAGTCTCATCACGATACGCCTCCTATAGGCAAAAGAGGGCTATACTTTCGCAATTTTAATTCTAGCATAGGTAAACATGAACAGTTAAGGCAACTCGCTCTCAAAATTGAGGAGATGAATTGGGCTTGGCGAAATAGTACTTTGAGCACTGTAATTTTTATATCAAGATTGTATCATTTATTATCTAAGTTACCCCATTTATTCAAAATACCTGATGGTATAATATTTAACTAGTTTTATTCTCATATACTTAAGTGAAAGGAGGTAATGCCTTGTTAGGA
The DNA here is from genome assembly GCA_037441675.1 of Planctomycetales bacterium. Lineage (GTDB taxonomy): Bacteria > 4484-113 > 4484-113 > 4484-113 > 4484-113 > JBBIRS01. The sequence goes on from JBBIRS010000003.1 coordinate 198,669, forward strand.
AAAGGGAGTAGTATTTCTGGAGAAAAGAAAGCGGATGCTTCTCACTTAAGACTTAGCAGAAAGAAATTTTTCCTATCTCTATCCTAATGATATAAGTAAGGAGGATGTGCTTCAAATGAAATCATTTAATAAATTTTTGAGGGATGCAATTATTGTGTTTATTATTGGTAGCATTATATTTTCATGTGGAGGTGGTGGGCGGAAATCGATTAACTATAGCCTTCCGAGTCAGATTCCCTCGACTCAAGAGAATGAGGGAACTAATGAGCTTTATTTCAGTCAGAGTTATGCTAAATCTTTTCTTACTCAGCTACCAATGGATGGACAACAACCTTGGGAGAAACGAGATAGACAAGGCTATATTGTAACGGGAGGAAGGTTTTCATCAGCCATCAACACTAGAAGCGATTTCATTGCTGGGATAGAAAGATTTCTAGAGGTAGGGGATGTAACCGATTTTGGGGAAGCCAGCAAACTTAGAAGTGGTAATCCTGGAGAAAAACTTCTGTCGTTTGCAATTTATAGAGTCAGTCTTGGTGATAGCCAGCCTGGAGCAATATCAGTTGACGCAAATCTTCATTTGAAAGCCGATGGCACAATGAGCGATTACTATCTTGGTGTTTCGGATTACTCATCCGGAACTTGGAAGTGGTTCGGACCGTTCACAGATTCGCACGTGAGGGAAGTTCTTCCTACATCAGATTACACGAATGAACTGGGGAACACGTTTCTGGCGGTGGCAGCATATGACGGTTCAATATTTGACATAGTTGGTCTTGGCTTGAACGTTAGAGATGAAGGCGATACTAGCCCGCCACCGGTTCCATCTTCTCCAGCTCTCACGCCCATCTTGGGTGGCGTCTTTCTTCAGTTTGTCCCTGTATTTGCGGATGACCTAGCGGGATATCGTATCTACTACGCGCATTATCCCTTTGATTCCATAACTGACTTTGGCGTTAAGAGCGTTAATTATGTTGAGGGTCTTTCTTGGCATGTTTTACCCATTAGCGAAAACATTTATGTAAGAGTTAGCGCCATAGACGTTAATGGGAATGAGAGCGGGTTGTCAGAGCCCATCTACAACAAGGGTTGGGTTGGGGTTATGCCTACAGTTGGTTTAGAGACGGATATTGTTTCCGGTAGCAGGGGTGATATCGCACGCCTTACAGCGACAGGTGCGGATAGTTACGATTTTGATTTGGATGGGGATGGCTTTTTTGAGATGACGGGCGATACGAGTGGTGTGCAGAACATAGTTTTGGACACAACTGGAATAATTCGCCCTGCAGTGCGTGGTACGACAAATACCGGTGGAATAGCTTTTGCCGCAATTTCCCTAATTATTACTTCAAACAGTAGACCGGCCGCTTACGCTACCGCTTCACCGACAAGTGGCATTGTTCCCCTGGACGTCAATTTCGTAGGTATTGGTGAAGATGATGACGGAACTATCGCTCTTTACGCTTGGGACTTTAATGGTGACGGAATATTTGATTTTTCCTCTCCAACAAACCCAATACCCCCGATTCAGACGTACTCCATTCCCGGGCTTTACAATGTAAAGTTCCGTGTAGAGGATAACGAGGGGGCATGGGATGTGGATACGGTTTCTATAGAAGCACTTGAGAACCCGACGAATCAGATGCCAATAATAACGGGCATTTCTGCCTCTCCCTCTATTTCCCCACCAGGAACCACAGTTAATTTCACTGTAACTGCAACTGATAAGGACGGAGTAGTTCTTACAGTTAAATGGGATTTTGATAATGATGGTGTCTTTGACGCAAGTGGGACAAGTGCTAGCAATATTTTTACTACTTCAGGACTTTACTATGTCAAGGTTCAAGTTACGGATGACAAAGGTGGATATGCGGTGGGATACGTGGTCGTTGCTGTTGAGGATGCACCACCGAACATACCGCCGACGATAGAGTCTGCGAGCGCAAGTCCAAATTCCGGAGGAGCGCCACTCAATGTGAGTTTTTCAGGAAGCGCGTATGACAGCGAAGGTAGCATAAGCGAGTATGCTTGGGATTTTGAGAATGATGGGACGTTTGATTTCACGAGCGCGAGTAGTGCGAGCACCTCGCACACATACACGACGGAAGGCTTTTACACAGCGAGGCTAAGGGTAACTGATAATTTCGGAGACACCTCATCTGCGTTTGTTGGAATAAACGTGCTTTACAATATCCCGCCAGTTGCTATTCTAAATGCTAGCGCGAGCAGAGTATATTTGGGCGAGACCGGTGGCTTGGATGTTATTTTTGATGCAAGCGAGAGCTATGACCCTGAAGGCGGCTCTCTTCAGTATGCGTTTGACCCCTTAGGCCAAGGCGGATATTCTTCGTTTAGTTCAAGCTCAACTCACACGTACACTTACAATTTTACAGGCTTGTTCCCGGCTGGATTGAGAGTGAAAGACCCTCTTGGAGCAATTGACGACACATCCAGGCACATTTGGGTATACAGATTCGGTTCTCAACACATAACTTCAGGCGTGGTAGCGGGAACTGATATATCTTTATCGGTAGTAGATGGCTTTCCAGCTATCGCCTTTGCTGATAGCTTTTATGGAAATCTGTTGTATATGCGAGCATTGGACGCGAGCGGTTCAAATTGGGGAGATCAAATTTTCATTGACGAGGTTGACATTTCCTCCGGTGGAACTTCTCTAAACATCGTGGATGGTAAGCCTGCTGTAACGTATCGTGAGAATGGCTTTGGTAATGGTGATACATTACGGTATGCCATAGCTGGAGATGCAAATGGGTCATGGTGGTATTCTCCTATCATAATTGATAGCGGTTTGGACATCGGGAAATACAGCTCGCTTTTCGTGGTGAATGGCTATCCCGCAATTAGCTACTACGATGGAGTAAACGGCGACCTGAAGTACGTGCGAGCAACAGACAGTTCTGGCTTTAATTGGGGAACTCCGATTACTGTAGATGATGGTGGGACGGATGACGTTGGACAGTTCACAACACTTCGCGTAGTAAACGGCAATCCCGCCATTAGCTATTATGACTACACTAACGGTGACTTGAAGTTCGTTCGAGCTAATGATACTGATGGGACGACATGGGGAACACCAATTGTGGTTGATGGAGCATCCGATTGGGTCGGTGCTTACGCAAGTATGGAAATTGTTAACATTGTTGAGGGTAACCCTAGTGGGAATCCGGCTATTGCCTATATGGGAGACTCGATTCTCTTATACGTGAAGGCAAGTGATTCAGATGGCTCTAGTTGGGATACGCCTGTAATTGTTGATGACAGTGGTGAGGCTGATGGTTTCTGTTCCCTTGCGGTAATCAATGGTGTTCCGGGTATAGCTTATAAAGCGTTTGGTCAAGGTGAAAATAACATATTATTGTTTGTACATTCTGGTGATTACGCAGGTTCTACTTGGGGAACTCCTGTTTACGTAAACACCTCTGGTGATGTGGGAGATTTTGCTACTTTGAAAGAGGTCAATTTTAAGCCCGCAATAGTTGCGGAAGATTCGACAAGAGGGAGATTAGTTTATTGTTACCCAAGGCTGGATTAGATTGAACTTGGCGGGTTAGATTTACGAGGTTTTATGACCAAGGGTAAAGTGAAACTCTTATTGTTATTGTGAGGCTGTAATAAAGCATTCAACTATTTCGCTTTGTTCTCAGGCAGATTGCTATTGCTCTTGGTTCGCTTATAAGAACGTAACCAGAAGAAAACAACAAGAATAATAATGGCAAGGATGAGCAGAGAAACGATTATCCTGCGTGCTCCACCTTCTGAGTAGATTTTATAGCCTGCGTGAATAAGTATAAACGTCATAATCGTCCAAAGCACAGAACCTATGAAAGTGGCAGTAAGAAATTGAATAAATTGCATTCCGATAACTCCGCTGGCGATGCTCGTCTAGGGACGAATGTATCCGCATAGACGCGCTAGAATTACCGCGAAGATGCCATATTTTTTGGAGATTCTTTGGACGGTTGCGTAGGTTTTTTGGAACTTTATTGATGACTTAATCTTGGTTAAAAGCCAGCCTGAACCTCTTATGCCAATTCCATAACCAACAAGACTTCCTGATAGTTGGCCAATGACGAGGGTGGCGAAGAGTAAATATGGAGTTAGTGGCGTCGCACTTTCGCTTTCTAGTATAGCTATGGCTGTGAGAAAGGCAATGGCAGATGGCACGGGAATACCAATACTCTCCACGAAGGTAATTAAGAAAACTCCCAAATACCCAAGAGCGTATAGGTGAGTAAGCACGGATGAACTTATAATACCTTCGAAGGAAGAACTAGCTTTTTAAGAAATGAGAAACATTTTCAACTTAACGAACATAGTTAGGGTTAGACTTGGAGGATGCGCGAGCTTTTGGCTCGTATTCTGAAAAGAAATCGCAATTTAAGGATTTAATTTGCGCTATTCAAAGCTCGGAATTTTATTTTCTAAAGGTGTAAGTATTTTCATTCCACCGAGATACTTTGTAGCTAGCACTTCAGGAAGTTTGACATTTCCGTTTTCCAATTGATTATTCTCAAGAAGTGCAATCATCAATCTAGGGAGAGCAAGACCACTTGCGTTCAACATATGGACATATTCGGGTTTGGCGCCGGGCTCGCGCCTAAATCTAACTTGGGCTCGCCGAGCTTGAAAGTCCCTCGTGTTGCTTGCACTGCTAACTTCAAGCCATTCGTTTACTCCCGCAGCGTACACTTCCAAGTCGTAAGTCTTGCATGAGGCAAAGCCGGTGTCTCTGGAGGCTAAAACTACCCTGCGGTATGGTAAGCCAAGGATTTCTAGAATATGCTCTGCTTCCCGGGTAATGCTTTCAAGGCATTCGGAGGACTGCTCGGGAAGGCAGATATTGACGAGTTCTACCTTCTCAAACTGATGAACACGCATCAAGCCTCTTGCCTCCTTTCCGTAATGCCCCGCCTCTACACGAAAACAGGGCGAATATGCAACTAGCTTTATGGGGAAATTAGCGCCTTCAAGTATCCGTTCACGATAAAGGTTGCAGACTGGCACTTCAGATGTGGGGATTAAGAAGTAATCTGGTTCCATTTTATTGCCATATCCAGCCTCTTTCAGCGGAATGAAAACGTGATACATTTCTTGTGAGAATTTCGGAAGCTGACCTGTGCCAAATGCGCTAGATTCTTTTACTAAGAATGGTGGACGCACCTCGGTATACCCATGGTTATTTATGTGTACGTCAAGCATTAGATTTATAAGTGCTCTTTGAAGCAATGCTCCATTAGCGGTGAAGAACTGAAAACCACTACCCGCTACTCTTGCTGCTGAGGCAAAATCTATCAGCTGGAGGTTCTTTGCGATGGCAATGTGGTCTTTAGGAGTAAAGTAAAAATTTGGCTTCTCTCCCCATTCTTTTACGATTATCTTATCTTCCTCTTCACCTATTGGGACATCGTCATCAATTAAATTTGGAAGACCGATAAGGAGATTATGCATTTCTTTCTCTTTTTTTTCATAATCATTATCAATCAATCCTATAGCTTCATTCAAGTACAAAACAACTTCTCTTTTTTGCTTAGCTTCATCCTCCATTCCCTCTTTCATTAACCTTCCGATTGCTTGACTCTCCAAATTCCTTTTGTGTTTTAACTCGTCTAATTTAGACTTCAACTGTCTCTGTTCTTCATCTAAACGAAGAATCTCGTCAAGAATAGGAGGGTATTCTTGACCCCGACGAGCAAGTTTTTCCTTTACCTCCTCCGGGAATTTCCGAATGTAGCTGATGTTAAGCATAAGGTATCAAGGTAATGGATTAGGGTGAATCAGAATTTGATTCATTTTCATCAGTTCTAATATAACCAAGGATATCACCTTCCTTAACTTGACTTCCGATAACGCAAACATCCTCAAGAATTCCGTTTGCCTCCGCTTCAAAAACGATGGTGGCTTTATCTGCCTCTACTTCAAATAGTTCTTCGCCGATTTTAACTTTGGAGCCAGGTGGCTTTAACCAAGCTCCAAACGTGATTTCAACACTTTTCATTCCAATATCAGGTAACACTATTGGTATTCTCATATTTTTCACGAGCTTCTATGATTCTGCCCATAGAATTATAACAATAGACGAAAACTGGCTTTAGTAAATTTGTTATACGGGATGTGTGGAGGCGTTTTACCTCTAGAAATCTAGCGAATAGACCGCCATACTAAGATTTGTAATAAGTGCGTTTAATCTTTAAGATTGGCGCGATTGGCGCTATAAAAAGTAAATCGTTGCCCAATATTGAATTCCTCAATAATTAAGTGAAATAACTTACAAATCATCACTTAATCAGTGCTATAATTTTCTCGTTTTCTTTAATCTTCTTCGGGAGGAACATTATGAACTTTGAACTCACTGAAGAGCAAAAAGCGGTAAGGGAGAGTGTTCGCAAGTTTGCTGAAAGCGAACTCATCCCTAAGGCAAAAGAGCTTGATACTACAAGGCAATTTCCCTGGGAAACCGTAAGGAAGATGGGTGAATTAGGTTTACTAGCTCCCATTGTACCAGCTGAGTATGGAGGGGCAGGGCTTGACCAGATTTCTTACACTGTTATTGGCGAAGAAGTGGCGCGAGCATGCGCATCTCATGCAACCATTATGGGTGCTCATTGTTCGCTTTGTTGCTATCCCATCCTCGCATTTGGAACTGAAGAGCAGAAAGCCAAATATCTCCCCAAGTTAGTAACTGGAGAGTATATAGGGGCATTCTCATTAACAGAACCACAGGCTGGAAGTGACGCTTCTAACTTAAGGACTGTAGCGGTAAAGAAAAACGGATATTATGTTATCAACGGAAAGAAGCAATGGTGCACCAACGGCGCGGAGGCTAGTGTAATTATCCTTTTTGCAAATACAAATCCTGAAGCTGGATTGAGGGGAATTACGGCTTTTATTATTGAAAGGGAAACTGAAGGATTAAGCATTGGGAAGATAGAGGATACGCTTGGTATACGTGGAAGTCATCAAACCGAGTTATGTTTTGATAATGCGGTTGTATCTGCGGAGAACATCCTTGGTGGAGAAGCAAACATTGGACGAGGCTTTAGGATTGCTATGCAAACCCTTGATGGGGGGAGAATTGGTATGGCAAGCGCAAGCGTAGGAATTGCTCAAGCTGCATTAGAAGCGGCAGTCAAGTATGCCAATGAGCGGGAGCAATTTGGAAAGAAAATTGGTGAATTTCAGGCGATTCAATGGATGATAGCTGATATGGCAACGGAGCTTGAGGCTGCTAGGCAACTTACTTATTACGCAGCTTGGTTGAAGCAGGAAGGTAAACCACATACGTGCGAGGCGGCAATGGCGAAAATGTTCGCAAGCGAAGTTTGCTGGCGAGTTTGTGATAAGGCGCTCCAAATTCACGGCGGTTACGGTTACTCCAAGGAGTATCCTCTGGAAAGATACCTACGAGATGCGCGCATTAAGCGTATCTACGAGGGAACTAATGAAATTCAACGAATGGTGATTTCTCGGGAAATCTTGAGAAAGGCACAGGGTTAATATTTGAGAAAAGCGAGCTAATCGCTGACTATAGTGACAAATTTCATTCATTGGTGAGCTAAATTATCTTAAATTGCCAATTAAGCTCGCAAGAATTGCGCCTTGCGCGGATTACTGACTTTATGAGAACTCCTAATTTTCGTATAAGCTATAAAACGTGAAGAAATATAATTTGGAGTTATTGGATTATGAATTGCCTGTAGAGTTAATCGCACAACAACCCCTAACTGAAAGGGATGCAAGTAGGCTTCTTGTGGTTCACAGGGATACTCAAACTATTGAACATCGTCTCTTCAGGGAACTTCCGAAATTATTAGATGACCGTTACTTCTTGGTTTTTAACGACTCAAGAGTGATGCGATCCCGTTTTCTTTGCACCCGCAAAAAAACAGGCGGTCGTTGTGAAGTATTGCTAACAAGAATCTATGAAGGGGGATACGCTGATTGCCTAACTGAGGCTCGTGGACATCTAAAACCTGGCGAAGAGTTAATGTATAATGAATTTTTCTCCTTTCTAGTGGAAAGGGTGACCACTGAAGATATGCCTGGACGGGTAAGGATCCTCTATAACGATGAAATAGCTCCACCCGTAATGATTAGCCAGCTTATCAATTCTGGTGAGCTTCCACTTCCGCCTTATCTTAAAGAAAAGCTAGCGGACGAAGAGAGGTATCAAACCATATTCGCAAGTAGTCTTGGTTCATCCGCTGCTCCGACCGCGGCACTCCATTTCACTGACAGGGTATTTGAAAGGTTAAGAGAACGCGGGATAGAATGGGCTTTTACTACTCTTCACATTGGCTCCGCAACTTTTTTGCCAATTAGATCTGATGATGCATCTTTACACAGACTGAATAGTGAATACTATTTCATCTTTCCTGAACAGTTTAGGAAAATATTGCATGCGAAGGCGGTAGGAAAACGAATTGTTGCAGTGGGGACGACCGTAACGAGACTGCTTGAGTGGGTTCTTGGAAGCTGGAAGGAGATTGTTAAAAGCTCAGAAGTAACACTCAAAGAACTCTCAGAAGCAACCCCGGAGGAGCTTTCACGGCTTTTCTCGCTATCAGGTGAAACTGACCTTTATATTTTGCCTGGCTATGAATTTCAGTTCATTGACCACCTAATAACAAATTTTCATTTGCCAAGAACAACCCTATTAGCTCTTGTTTACGCGTTTGGTGGGAGAGAGCTTATTAGGAAAGCATATGAAGAGGCGGTGAATCTAAAGTATCGCTTTTATTCCCTGGGAGATGCGATGCTAATACTTTAGTAGCATCCTGCCTATATTTGATGACAAACTGGTATCCTTGAAATTAACGTGAGTTGGTTATCTGCAACAAGATTAGTTGGGGTATTATAATGAAAACGAACGTGGAATTTATGCCATGTGACGGAGGTAGTTTATTATGAAGAGATTTATTGCAATTGGGATTGTTTTTGGTGGTGTTCTCCTAATTGCGTCTTGCGGTGGTGGTTCAGCTGTTAGGAGAATAACTCCACCTCCACCTCCTCCACCCTCAGGTGATGTTGAAGGTCGCTTAACTGATTCTTACGGTACTCCTCTTGCTAACGCTAGTCTTCTATTAGACGGTGAAGAAATTGGCATCTACACTGATGAAAATGGAAATTTCAGGATCCCGGGCAATATGTTAACAGGTAGAGATCGCAGTCATTTAAGAATAGGGGTTAGACATCAGAATGTGTTTCTCGGGTCTGAAGTGGCAGATGCGACTGCTTCAGAAACTTTAGATTTGCGATTTGGTGACCCAGTTGAAAACGGTGGAAACGTTAACGGAGTTGTTTATAACGCCGTAAATGGTGGAGCCATCGCAAATGCGTTAGTGATTCTTTTCCGAGTTCCGGGCTTCAACGTGGAAAGTCCTGGTGGGGCATCTGACTCTGCTCCTCCTTGGGTGTCTCTAACTGAAACAGCGGAGGATGGCACTTTTAGCTTTGAAGGCGTTCCACCTGGAGAGTTTGAGCTGTTCGTTTTCCACTCTGACTACAAGATGAAATTATTGACCGCTGAGGTTGAAGAGGGAAACACTACTCAGTTGATGATTGACCTTGAGCCTAAGAGGCTTCCAACCGAGCCAGGGGATGGTTACTATGTTAAAGGTTACGTGAGAGAGGCGGGCACTGGAGCGCCAGTTGTTGGAGCCCTTGTCCAGGGTAATTCAGATTCCGGTTGGTACTACATTATGGGCGCTCCGGAGAATGTAGATGTAACTCTACCACCAGATGTTGCTACTCGGAATGATGGCTCTGCAGGTGGAGCTATGCCTGCTATCTACCCACCTCCTCATCCTTGGGAACCCCCCATTTTCCAAGAGGCAGTTACTGATGAAAACGGCTATTTTGAGTTTGAAGAACCATTTAACGGTAGTGGTGTTTATGTAACTGTGACTTCGGAAAACCATATGCCCTTCGGACAGTACTATCAGAGGGAGGCTGATGATACACTTGAACTTGAGATAGAGCTTACCCCGATTGTTCCGGTTCAAGTTAGTGGAAGGGTGGTTGATCCATCCGGCAATGGAATTGAAGGAGCTTATGTTGAGTTTATCTACATTAACTATGACTATTACGATGATGGGATAATCCTGCCAGCTGGAGGAGAGCTTGACAAGATGGATCCGATGGGGCTAGCGACTGCTCAGTCAGGTATGGCTGACGCACCTGCCGGCGCTCCAGCTCCTCCTAACTACAGCGGTGGTTCCAGCGAGCCGTACGATAACTACGCAATGCAGAGATACCGCCATGAACAGCGAGAAAGACGCGGTGCTTCAGATCTCCCCGAGCCATTCGGCTATTATTCCGCAGTTACGGATGAGAATGGAAACTTTGACCTAGGGGAGATTCCCTCTGGGCATTATTCCATCTTTGCTCAGGCTTACGGTTACTTAGGCTACTGGGCTGACGAGCAGATTGAGAGCGATAAACCTGATTACGAAATCACTTTAGACCCAATACCGGTAGGCGCAATTGAAGGCGATGTTTTTGATGAAAAGGGTAACCCTGTGGCTGATGTTTTAGTTAACGCAACTCAGCCTAATATTGATCCATTCACTTTTACAGATGCAAATGGTCATTTTAGGCTTGATAATGTTCCAGCAGGCGTTTGGCGTGTAGGAGCTTACAAAGAGGGTTATCATGCTGGTGTAATTGATGCGGTTGAGGTTATTGAGAATGACACTGTTACAGTTACACTGGAGATTACTAAGATTACCGAACCTGAACCGCCAGACACCATTAAATTCAGTGGTCGCATATATGATGGTGTAACAGGAGAGGCAGTAGCGGGTGCACAGATGGTTGCTGTGAAAATGGACGATACTCACTTTGCGCACACTGTATCCGCAAGCGATGGTTACTTTGAGATGGACTTAGTTCCCGGCGACTATACTCTAAATGTTGTGAAGGATGGTTACATTGACCTTTTCACCTGGTTCTGGGTTGACCCGGAATTTCTAGGCATGGATTTCTATCTTTGGCCGATAGGTAGTTGGGGCGGTGGTGGATCTGTTCCTCCAATGCGCGGAGGTTGGATTGAAGCTGGAACTGATGTGGCTCCGCCAAGCGCGCCGGGTATGCCACCTAAACCTCCAATGATGTAGTTTTCAGATGTGCGTTTGAGCGATTGTTTAGCCTTAAGGGATTGGGCACGGATACTAGCAACTTATGCAATAGTATCCGTGCCATATGATTTTCCCTCTTCCAACAAACTTTATTCGCCTATACGAGTAAGGGTTGTATTAGATAAATTTTAAGAAAATATTTTTCAGCGAGAAGCGCAAGGTGCCAGTTACATTTGGATAGTCAGCTCAGCTTCCCACTATTTGAAAAATCCTACCACTAATATAATCTGCGAGATAAATCTCTCCGACTTCATCCTCGCCAAAGGTGCTAATTTGGTAGCTAGTATGCTTGAAAAGAGCCCATTGCCATCCCCTTGATGTTCGCCTAAGACCCCAGATGCTACCAGAGCCGAAATCTGCGAAGAAGTAAGTTCCATTCAAGTCGGGAAATTTCTTTCCACGGTAAACATAGCCACCGGTGATAGAGATGCCGACGTCATGCCCGTACTCCAAAATGGGAGGAGTTAATCCACTTCTGTCTGAACCGGGCTTTATCTCAAAGTCGTGGAAACCTTCAAGCAAGTCCCAACCGTAGTTTTGTCCGCCTTTACTGCCTGCTCCTTGGAAATGCACCTCTTCCCACTTGTTCTGTCCAACGTCTGCAATGTAAAGGTCGCCGGTGAGGCGGTCAAAGCTGTATCTCCAAGGGTTTCTGAGACCATATGCCCAGATTTCAGGCTTTATGCCAGGCTTGTCGTTGAAGGGATTGTCAGGTGGGATGGAGTAAGGGTATCCTTTGTCTATATCAATTCTTAGAAGTTTGCCGAGAAGGACTGAGAGATTCTGCGCGTTTCCCCAGGGGTCGCCTGCTGAACCGCCATCGCCCATTCCAATATATAGGTAGCGGTCGGGCCCAAAAAGAATCAGTCCTCCGTTGTGATTTCCTGCGGGTTGAGGGATTTTCAGAAGGACGCGCTCGGTATTTTCATCAGCGCGATTCGGATTTGCGCTCACTTTGAATTCGGAGATTGTAGTGTCTCCGTTGAGGTCGGTATAGTCAACGAAGAGGCGACCATTCTTTTTGTAATTAGGATGAAATGCGACGGAAAGAAGCCCGCGCTATCTACCTGCTTTGGTTTTCCCTGTGATGTTCAAGAATGGCTCTGATAAGGCTGAACCGTCCTTAAGAATCTTTATTGTTCCTCTCTGCTCAACGATGAAGAGCCTGCCGGAACCATCTCGAGCGTGACCGATGAAAGTAACGTGACTGTAATGAGCAGCTATTAGCTTAAGATCTATCTTTGCCCAAGCCTTTACCATCGTCGCATTTTCTCCACTTATTAACGGAACGGAGGGAGAAGTTGATTTGGGCGAGGGCTCCGCATAGGCGTTCTTTTCTTGTGTTTTGTTGCAGGAAGAAGGCGATGGCAGAGCAAAGGCTAGTATCAGAATAAACGCAAATATCTCTTTTTTTATCATTGAGATTTACTATCTCCTTTGATGACAGTTTCAATTTGCTGGCATGAGTCTACTAAAAGCGAAACATAGTATCAATGAAAGAGGCATAAATATTTTGAGTATCAGAATATGTAACATAAAGAAGTAGAAGGAAGTTGAGAGAATGTACGCGCTAAGCCTGCAGAATGTTTGGCCCACAAAGAAATTGGCAAGTTAAGGGGTTGGAAAAGAGAAATAGCAAATCAAATAGTAGCGGATTGGGGTTTAGGTGGATATAATCTTAGTGATGTCAACCGTACCTATTAGCGGAGCGTCACACTCTGGAAAGAAGCGGATCCTGACCGGTGATAGACCAACGGGAAAGCTCCATCTTGGGCATTACGTTGGCTCACTGATAAATCGGGTCAAGCTCCAGAGAGAATACGAGACGTTTATCATCATCGCGGACGTTCAGGCATTGACTACACATTGGCAGGAGCCTGAGCGGATTCGCCAATCGGTGTTTAACGTGGCGCTGGATAATCTTGCTGTCGGTATTGACCCTGAGATATCCACAATTTGCGTTCAATCTATGATTCCCGAGATTGCGGAGCTAACGGTAATCTATGGGCTTTTCACGAATATGAATAAGCTCAGGCATAATCCAACGACAAAGGCAGAGGCATTGCAGTATGGGATGATAGGCGAGAATGGCGATTTGACAACTGGCTTTGATCAGCTGACTTACGGCTTTTTCGGCTATCCTGTTTCGCAGGCAGCGGATATTACGTTTGTGCGTGCTAATCTCGTGCCAGTTGGCGAAGACCAAGTTCCACACATTGAGCTTTGTCGGGATATAGTTCGCAAGTTCAATCAGCTTTACGGAAATGGGAGGGAAATAATTCCAGAGCCAGAAGCGCTCGTAAGTGATGTGGCAAGACTAAGCGCCCTGGATGGTTCAGCCAAGATGAGCAAGAGTCTAGGCAATGTTATTAACCTTTCCGATGAGCGAGATGAGATTGAAAGGATGGTATGGAAGGCAATTACTGACCCGGAGAAGATTCGGAAGAATGATAAAGGACATCCTGAGATATGCAACGTTTATAAGTATCACCGCATCTTTAACACAAAGGAGAATTCTGATATAGTAGAGCGCGACTGTAAGAGCGGGGCGCTGGGTTGCGTGGAATGTAAGGGAAGATTAACCGAAGTACTGGACATTCTGCTTGCGCCGATTAGGAATCGACGTAAGGAACTAGAGGCGAGAATGGGTGATGTGGAAGAAATTCTGCGGGAAGGAACAAAACGTGCTCGCAGGGAAGGTCAAGAGACCTTGAAGATGGTTAAGGAGGCACTTAAAATTGATTATTTCAAATTACCGAATGGCTTTTCTCAGGTTTGAAGAGACACCCCGAAAGGGGTGTTTTTTTATGCATATTAGTAAAACACTATTAAGAGAAACTAGTTATCCACATCTTCAAAAGTGGTATGAGGTGATAAGTTGAGGAAGGATATTAAGAAAGTCTTAGTCATTGGGAATGGTCCAGTGATAATTGGGCAAGCAGCGGAGTTTGATTATTCCGGAACCCAAGCTTGCAGGGCTCTTAGGGAAGAGGGAGTGGAGGTAGTTCTGTTTAACTCTAACCCAGCAACGATTATGACGGATAAGGAAACCGCTGATAGGGTCTACATTGAGCCGATGGATGTTAACCACTTGGAGAAGGTTATTTCAATTGAAAAGCCTGACGGAGTGTTACCTACACTGGGAGGGCAAACTGGTCTTAACCTTGCGACAGACCTTTATAGGTTAGGTATTGCGCAAAAGTACAATCTAAAATTTTTAGGAACTCCTCCCGAAAGCATTGTTAAGGCGGAAGATAGAGAACTTTTCAAGCTGACAATGCAGTCAATTGGGATGCCTGTTCCCAAGAGCATTGCAGTGAAAGACTACGAAGAAGCTCTCACTTTCGCAAAAAGTGAAGGTTTTCCACTTATTGTTCGTCCTGGTTTCACGCTTGGCGGAACTGGTGGGGGGATTGCGTTTAATATGGAGGAGTTTAGAGAAATCGTGATTAGAGGCTTCGCTCACTCGTTGAATCACCAAGTACTAATTGAAAAGTGTGTCCTTGGCTGGAAGGAAATTGAATATGAGGTGATGCGGGATAGCGCAGACAACTGCATCACGGTGTGCAATATGGAGAACATTGATCCAATGGGGATACACACAGGTGATTCAATTGTAGTCGCACCTAGCTTAACTATTACAGATAGGGAGCATCAGCTCTTAAGGAGCGCTTCAATAAAGATTATTCGCACACTAGAGATTGAAGGCGGGTGTAACGTTCAGTTTGCGTTACATCCTGAGTGTCTTAAATTTTATGTAATTGAGGTGAACCCCAGAGTTTCCCGCTCGTCCGCTCTAGCGAGCAAGGCGACGGGTTATCCCATTGCTAGGGTTGCAGCGAAAATTGCACTAGGTTTAAGGCTGGATGAGATACCGAACCAGGTAACTGGAATGACTATGGCTTCTTTTGAGCCTGCCCTTGACTATGTGGTGCTAAAGATACCTAAGTGGCCCTTTGACAAGTTTTCTGAGGCTGATAGGTCTCTTGGTTCACAGATGAAAAGCACGGGCGAAGTAATGGCTATTGATAGAACATTTGAGGGAGCTCTCCTAAAGGCTTTGGAGGGGCTAGAAGTCAAACTTTGGAGCTTTCATACGAATAGATTTTTGAAGATGAATGACGCGGAATTGCAGAATTATCTGTCAACTCCAACTGATGGAAGACTCTTTGCCATTTTTGAAGCGCTTCACAGAGGGTATTCTGTAGAAACTATCGCAAAACTTACCCAAATCAGCCCTTACTTTATAAGACGAATAAAGAACCTTATTGAGGCGGAGAAAAAGTTCAAAGGTCGAAAGGTAGAAAGCGTAAACTTAGAGGAGCTTGCGTGGCTAAAGGCGCATGGGCTTTCAGATAGACTGCTTGCACTCATTCTTGATGATGACGAGAGGAAAGTTACGGAGACTAGAAAGTGTAACGGCTTTAATCCGCAGTTTAAGGCAGTAGATACTTGTGCCGCTGAATTTAAGGCGTTAACACCTTACTTTTTTAGCACATATGCGGAGGAAAGTGACGCTAGACCACTCAAGTCGTTTAAGAGAGCTTCTGAGAAGAAGGGAAAGGTTCTAGTGATTGGCTCTGGACCTATTCGAATTGGGCAAGGGATTGAGTTTGATTACTGCTCAGTTCACGCTCTTAATGCCCTCAACAAGTTGGGTTACGAAGCGATCATTATTAACAACAATCCTGAGACTGTATCCACAGATTTTGATATGAGCGATGGTCTCTATTTTGAACCAATTACACTTGAGAGGGTGTTAGCAGTTTGGGAGAGGGAAAAGCCAATTGGTGTTGTTGTCCAGTTTGGAGGGCAAACAGCCATAAACATTGCAAAACCGCTTGCCAAGGCAGGCGTAAAAATACTTGGCACCACTGTTGAGGGAATTGACGTTACAGAAAATAGGGAGAAGTTTGACGTTCTTATGGGCGAGTTAAATATACCTCGTCCACCCGGAAGCGCTATCTCCGATTATCCTAGAGCGGTTGAGGTTGCTGAGAGAATTGGATTTCCGGTTCTTGTTCGTCCTTCATACGTTTTGGGTGGCCGGGCAATGGAGATAATTTACACTTCGGAGGCTTTGACGCGCTTCATTGAAGCTAATTCATGGTCATTTGCCGACCAACCAATTCTAATTGACAAGTATTACCGAGGGACGGAAGTTGAGGTTGACTTAATTTCAGATGGCGAAGACATCCTCATTCCAGGAATTATGGAGCATATTGAAAAAGCGGGCATTCATTCAGGGGATTCTATGGCGGTTTACCCGCCTGTCAGTTTAAGCCAAAGGCAGATTGAAACCATAGTGGATTACTCTTGGAAGATAGCCAAGCGCGTTCAGGCTGTGGGAATGATAAATATTCAGTTTGTGATTACGGAGGAAGGTAATGTTTTAGTGTTGGAGGTAAATCCTAGAGCAAGTAGGACTGTTCCATACCTCTCAAAGATTACAGGAGTTTGGATGATACAGCTTGCGGTAACTGCTATTATGGGGGAGAGGTTGAGAGATTTGGGAGTTCCGCTTGGGCTTCTTCCTCCTGGCAGATTCTACGGCGTTAAATCGCCAGTATTTAGTTTTGCTAAAATATCGCGCGCGGAGGTGGGTTTAGGCCCTGAAATGAAGAGCACTGGTGAGGTTATGGGTATCAGCGAGAATTTTAGCATCGCTTTGAAGAAAGCTATGCTTGCGGCTGGGTTGAAAGTACCCGAGCTTCGCCGAGAGCCGGTATTGGCAATGGCAGGAAATGCAAGAGCACAGGTAAGCGGTTCTCAAGTTTATCCGCTCACATCTGATACTTCGCCAAAATCTGAGGAAGCTGTGCTCTTCACCATCGCTGATAAGGATAAGGAGGAAGCTTTTTCACTTGCGATGAGATTCAGCGAGCTTGGTTTTAAGATATACGCAAGCCACGGAACTGCTCGCTACTTCAATAGTAGAGGGTTTCAGGCGGAGTCAGTCTTTAAGCTAAGCGAGGGTCGTCCGCATATTATCGACCTTCTCACAAATGGCAAATTTAGTTTGATAGTGAATACGATTTCCGACAACCGCATCGCGGAGATTGAAGCGCGGGCAATTAGAAGAACAGCAGTTGAGCTTGGGATTCCAGTAATTACGAGCCTAGACACTGCGGCGGCATTACTCACCGCAATAATAACACCAATGGAGGATGAAACTGGACTTCCTAAAGTTACGGAGCTAGGGGAGATTGGGCGGGCGTGGAGAACCAATTAAAATCGCTTAAAACGCATCCTTAAGCTTTCTTAATCTCTTTTGTTTATTGCACGTGCTTTTTCAAAATCTCTTGGATAACTCGGTTTATATCTGCATCCGGTTAGAGCTTACCTTTGACACGATTTGAATTTGTTCATTTTAGCTTGGATTTATCAGCTCTTCGTAGTTATTCCTCGGGTTGTTTACCGCGGGGCTGACGGGGTAGGCGGTCATTTCCGCAGGCGGGAATGGCTTGAGGAGGGAGAGAAGGACTTGTTCTGCTTCATCTGAGGTGGAAATTGTTATGCTCTCCTCGCATTTACCACTGGAAGTAGATAAAGCTTGCTTTCCGCTTGCACTCCAAGCGAATTCTCGCCCTACGGCTTTTTCGGGCAATTCTGGATCTAGCCAGATATCTGTGGCTTCGCAGGTTAGAATTACTGGCATGCGATTGTGTATTTCTGCTAACAAGTCGTTCGGTTCAGTAGTAATAATGGTGCAGGTTTGAATTGGTTCGCTTGTTTGCTTGTGGTTATCACTAGATGGAGGTGTCCACATTTCCCACAATCCAGCGAAACAAAAGGGCTTACCGCTTTTAAGGCGAACATAGATGGGGACTTTTCGTTTACTCCCCTTTTTCCACTCGTAGAACCCATCCGCAAGAATTAGACATCTTCGCTTAACAAAAGCCTGCCGAAATATGCGTTTATCTGCGATGGTTTCTGCGCGAGCATTTATCAAGCGGTTACCGATGCTTTCGTTCTTTGCCCATGAGGGTATCAACCCCCAGCGGAATGAAACAAGGCTACGTTTGCCTTGCTGGTTTAAGATTACCGCAACTTTTTGCGTTGGAGCAATGTTGAAAGAAGGCTTGAATTCTATATTAACCTCATCTATTCGGAATTCATTGATGGCAGTTTCAAACCCACTCGCAAATGTAAATCTTCCACACATTGCAATATTAACTAACGCTTTTTCCTATTCCGCCTTCTAAGGAACAAAGCATCTATAGAATACTCACCTGCGCCGAGCATTACAAGAGCACCAGCGATACTAAAGTAGGCTAAGGCTAGTTCCCTGCGTTCTAATGGGTCACCCGCGTGGGCGATGAATGCGGCAACGCTCATATTGATGAAGAGTAGAAGCGCCATTAGCCTAGTTGCAAGACCTAAGGCGATGAGTATGCCTCCGCCAAATTCGGTTAAAGCGGATAGCCAAGCGAAAAACTCTGGCATTGGGAAGCCCATATTCGCAACACCCTGAGTGAGCTGAACAATATTCCCACCAAAGACCTTACCATACCCGTGATAAGCGATACCCGCGCCAACTAGGACGCGTAGCCACAAAAGCCCAAGTGATGCTAGTAATGTTGGAAATCTTTTCATTTTTGACTACTCCTTGAGGGTTCTTCGATTGTTTCTTCTGCCTTCTTGCGGGGGATAGAAAGACTCTTCCAATTCCCCGATCGAAGATGCTTTGCAAGATATACTATTTGGCCAATGTGATAGGCGTAGTGAGTGGATTGGCGGTTTATCGCTTGAAGAACTGTATGTGGTTTGCCACGAATGGTGACAGTTTTGAGAAGATCATCCTCTTTCAGGGTTTCTAAGGTTTCAAACAGCCTGCTCCATCCCATTTCAAAGTAAGATATTATCTCTTCGCGGGAAGTAAAGTTGTCAATAAACTCATCATCGCGATTTCGCCAATCCTTCTCCCCATCGGTGGTGAGGAAATCCGTCCAGCGAGAAAGCATATTTCCTGCCATATGTTTCATTATTATGGCGATTGAGTTGGATTCAGTAGCGGGAGAAAAGTGAAGCTCATCATCGTTAACTTGTTCAAGAGCTTTCTCCGCCAGCATTTTGTAAGCTTTAAACTTTTGATTATATCATCTAAGTAATGAGAGCTAACATTCATTGTTTTACTCCTCGCTGAAGCATTCCTTGAAGAAACTGAGTAGAGCCTGCCAGGAACGCCTATCGGCATTTTGATTGTAAGCTGAACCACGGGAAGGATCATTACCAGCATTAGTGTTTGTGAAGCTGTGAACAGCTCCGCCATAAATTATCATCTGCCAATCAACTCCGGCGATCCGCATTTCGTCTTGAAATGCTAGCACCTGTTCTAGTGGGACATGTGGGTCGTCGCCACCGTGACAGACGAGTATTTTGCACTTTATATTCTTGGCATCCTCTGGATTAGGAGTGGATAATCCTCCGTGAAAGGATACAACTCCGCAAATGTTCGCCCCACTTCGTGCAAGCTCAAGAACTGTGGTTCCACCAAAACAGTAACCAATCGCGACGATTTTGTTCACATCGACGAGAGGATGACTTTTGAGAAAGGACAATCCAGCGTTTACTCGCTGACGTAGGAGGGAACGATCAGGTGCGAGATAAAATTGGCTTGCTAGCTTGCTCGCCTCTTCGGGGGTTTCGGCTACTTTACCATCCCCATACATATCCACTGCAAAGGCAATATAGCCAAGTTCCGCAATCTGTCTCGCACGCATCTTTGCATATTCGTTCAATCCCCACCATTCATGAACTATAAGAACACCAGGAACCTTTTTCGAGACCTTATCATCGTAAGAAAGATAACCCGTGAAATTATCTTTTCCGTCGCTGTAATTCACGGTTTCTGAGATTATTCTTGCTTGGATAGGCATTGCTAGTAGAAAAAACATTATTATACTGAGAAAAATTCTCATTGGTTCTCCTTCACTTAACAGTAATCTGTATTACCAACCTTGTGGCAGAAAATTTTCCATACTGGTGGGATATTACCCTAAACTAGGTTTTCCGATAAGTGCTTGTGCTATGTGTAAAATCAGATGCTCACTAGGTAAATTTATTTAGAAATAACTGGGGAAACTAATCGCTCCTTGATGAAGTGAAGGGCGTAAACCCCAATAGCTAGATAGATTAGTATCATACCGAACGCGAATCGCCAGCCAAGCCCGACGCCATAAACTGCGTTAATCTTGTCCGCAATTGGACCTACAACCGGCGCAATAACCTGTGGCACGGTAAAGGCAAGGTGCCAGATAGCCATATATCTCCCCACTTCTCGAATAGGAACGAGATTTGCGGCAAGAGCCCAATCTACCGCTTGAAAAGCTCCCCATGCTATACCGAAAATTACACCTGCAATATAAACTAGCGTGATGTTTCTCACTAGGAGAAACCAAATAACCGCTATTGATATGACCGCACAAGTAGAGTAGAGTATTCTTTTTTTGCTGTACCTATCTGCGTATTTTCCCGCGGGGAAGGTTCCGACTAATCCTGAGTAGGTTATGATAAGTGCTAGTAGCGCAACCGTCATCGGCGCTTTATCGCCAAGCCCAATAGAATCGCGAATGTAGTAGTCAAGAAAGAAGACCGCTGTGTAAAACCCCATATTTATAAAGAAACGTGAAATGATAAGCCAAGTAAAATCAGGCTCATCTTTTAGCCTTATGTCAAGAATGTGCTTAATGATACTTCTACTTTTTCGACTTGAAAGGACTGGTTCTTGAACGCCTAGAACAGTCCAAAGCATAGTGAGAATAATAGTTACCATCACAATTACAGCAAGGATGAAAAGACGAGTATCAAAATCCATCAAGGGAAACAGGATACCTTGGATAATGACGCCAGAGATCGGTAAGGCGAAACCTTGTCCAAGGATTATCGCAAGACCCATATATGCTGAGGCAAGTCCATGACTTGCGGGTGGAACTAGGTCGGGCATTAGAGCTTGATAGGGACCAGCGGCAATGTTTATGAATAACTGAAGGATTAAGAATGCTATAAAGAGAAACGAGTACTTGGGTGCAAGGGCTAACAGTATCAGAGCAGGGATAGATGCAAGCACTCCAAAGAACATGTAAGGTCTTCTTCTTCCCCATTGGGACTTTGTGGCATCGCTTATGGGACCAACAATTAGCTGGATTACCGTTGAAACGAACGCTCCTGCAGAAGTAATATAGAAAACGTATGTGCCCTTAAGTTCAGGGTAAAAGTGATGAACCTGCTCCGGAAGCCAAAGGAAGAGCACACTAGACCAAAGGAAGCTATGACCGAACCAAAATGCAGAAATCGCCAATAATGATTTGGGATTAACCTGAAATCGTACTTCGCTTGCGCCCATTAAATTAGGTTGTATTTAATTGGAGATAAACTATTATTTTATATGAAGATGCTGTAGTAGATTTCATTAAGATAAACAAATCCTATCTAGAAGAGGCAAAACAATTAAATGAGCAGATTTGATGCAACCTGCGTGGAGATTTAGGAAAACAATATTTACCTAGTTTTTTATAATGCAACTTCGCTGGTACCAATCTTTGGTTCTAGTTTTTCTCATCGGAGGATTAAGGATGGATGTTAGCTCTGAGGATATTAGTGCAATTGTAGATGTTGAAGGTTCCATAACGATATGTCGTGGAGGAAAGCCATTCATTAGCGATGTTCATCTTGTGCTGGGTGGGAGATCGCGGTACTGGAAGACGATAAGCCAAGGTGGTGAAACCTCTCTGCCTGAGAATGGTGAAAGTCCTAAGCTTGTAGAACCAGAATTAGCTAGCTTAAAGACAAATGAAGTAGAGTTTACAGCTGGCGAAAGGGTGTGCGTTAGCTTGAAAGTGGAGAATCTAGATAAATCAACAGTCATTAGAATTGGTGTGGACGCAGACCAAATTGATATTGAAGAAATTCATTTTATAGGTAAAACGGATTTAACTGAAGGATTAATTCTAGCTAACGGATTTCACTCGTGGGACACAAGAAAACCTCAGAGAATCGAGGATTTGGCGGAGGGGGAATTTGTTGAAACCTACGGTTTTAGTTTGGTTGATAGTAAAGTTCTTTTTGGCTTTACTGGAAATAACTTAGCTATTAACAAGTTTAGACATTATAAAAATGGAAGATTAGAGGCGATTTCCTACTTTGGAAGCAAAGTATTTGACAGAATAGCAAGTGAAGAATTGACGATTGTAATTTATGAAGGCAAAAATTCAGCTGAGCTTCTTCAGAGATATCTGACACATTTTGTTAAAGGGACAAAAAGGAGCATTGCGGGCGGATGGTGCAGTTGGTACTACTATTATGAAAAGGTGAGGGAGGAGGACGTGGTCAAGAATGCAGAGATTCTCGCAAATTATTTTAGATGGCAAGGAGCGGAGTATGTTCAGCTGGATGACGGCTATCAGATTGCCAATGGTGATTGGGAAACGAATGAAAAATTCCCGCATGGGCATAGATGGCTAACGAACAAGATACAAAGCCTTGGCCTAAAGGCAGGGTTGTGGATTGCGCCTTTCATTATTGCGGAGAAGTCTAGTGTCTTTAAGGGGCATCCTGATTGGATGCTTAAGAACGAGGACAAAGAGCTCGTCAGGTATCTTGACATGCCGCATTGGGGTGGGCAGACATTTATTCTAGACCCAACTAATCCTTCCGCGCAGGATTGGCTGAAGAAACTAGCGAGGAAAATTACTGAGGATTGGGGATATGATCACATCAAAGTTGACTTTATGCACATCGTTTCTTCCTATGGAACGAAATTTTTTGCCAACGTCACGCCGGTGGAAGCTTATCTGATTGGCTTGAAGGCAATTAGGGAGGGAGCTGGGGATGCGTATCTTCTAGGTTGTGGAGCTCCGCTTTTACCTTCTGTTGGTTACGTTGATGGAATGCGAATTGGTGGAGATGTTTGGGCGGTTTGGGATGGAATTGAGCCGGCATTTCTCTCCACATCTACGCGCTGGTTTATGAATGGCAAGCTTTTTTGGACTGACCCGGATTGCTTGCTTGTACGTGAACCGCTCACGATTGATGAGGCTAGAACCTGGGCAAGCTTTTATACGATTACCGGTCAGATGAATCTCTTGAGTGATGATTTGGGCAAGCTTGGAGATGAGAGACTTGGACTACTTCAGAAAACATTTCCGATAAGAGTGCCGTATAAGGTAGAACCTGTAATTACTCCGCCTGAAAAACCAAGACATGCTCCCGCAATAACAGATGATAAGGGTAATGTTTTTGAGCTTAATGCACTATGGAAGTTTATTTATGATGATGGCAATTTCGCTGGGATTGAAGTTGATGACTCATCGTGGGACAAAGTTGAAATGCCTCACCGGTGGAAGTCGGATTACGATGGTTTTGGCTGGTATAGGTTGCGGTTTAAGCTTCCTCGAGATTTTCTAGGCGGTAATTTAACCTTAGAGCTTGGGCGTGTGGACGATTCGGATGAGACATTTCTAAATGTCGTGAGTATTGGCAAAAGTGGAGAAT
This sequence comes from Planctomycetales bacterium, assembly GCA_037441675.1. Lineage (GTDB taxonomy): Bacteria > 4484-113 > 4484-113 > 4484-113 > 4484-113 > JBBIRS01. Next base: position 222,317 of record JBBIRS010000003.1, read on the forward strand.
TCCCTCCGAATTATGAAAGTGCTTGGCCAAGATTTAGACGATATAAAATTCCAAAGGAGCTTTTGAGAGACGACGAGGAGAACGTTTTAGCGGTTAGGGCCTATGATGGAGGAGGTGCGGGGGGAATATACAACCTAGAGCCTAATATTCCCGGCTTTGAAGTCTGGCGCAGGTTTGAGCGTGTGGATGGCGGGGATGGAGCGGTTCTCTTTATGAATTTGCAGGAACACGAGAGAACCTTCACTCTTGAGCTGGAAAAGCAATATTTAGCCTTTGATTATTGGCAGGAATTGTATCTTGGAAAACTGAATCGCTTGACAATCCGCTTGAAACCTCACGAATGCGGACTTATTTGGCTAAGGGAACCAACTGAAGCGGTGACAGTTCTTGGAACTTCCTCTCACATCACGGGAAGGCTAGAATGGGAAAGTGAGGGTAACTCAATTATGGGTAGCATTCCGAAGGGAAATTACTTGGAGTCACCACGCATCTTTATTTATGTTCCTGAAAACTATCGTATCGCCCAGGCGGAAGGCGAAGTTAAAAGGGTGGGGGAGCCCACCACACTCACTCTTTCAGAAGGCATTAGTGACTTTCGAGTCGTTTTCGCGAAGAAATAATCTTTAGAGAATTGAATAGCTTATCTTTACTCTTCCGCAAGCTTATGCCCGAGTTCGTGGTACTTTTCATGCACGCCCTTGCCCATCTCTTCCCGCTCAATCCTTTCAAAAGCTTCTACAAGTTCTTTTTGGTCATTCTCCGTTAGCACGTTATCGCCCATTGGGAATAGGATACTGTTCTCTTTGTCTATATGCGCAGTTAGAAGTTCAGTATAGCCAAGCATAGTGTTAGCAAGTTCGTTCTTGAGAGAATCATCTCCGGTATTTAATTTCTCCAGCAGTTCAGCCATTCTCCGCACAAACGCTCTTCCCTCTTCGTGCTCATAAAGCATCACGCCGATGGGTCCGCCATCGCGAGGAATGCCACACTGCTCCATTCGTGGGAAAAGGTGCTTCTCTTCTTTTCCGTGATGGCACTTGTCAGTGAAGTTCCTGAAGAAGTCGACAATCTGCGAAACTTTTTCCGCGTTAACGGAGCTTGTTTCCAAAATTCTATTGGCTTCACGCTCCACTCCTTTGAGCACCAGAAGAATAATTTGATGCTCGTGCATTAAGATTTCAGTCGGTTTCATTCGTTTCTCCATACAACATTTTTGTTTGTGGGCTGTTTCAGACGGAAATGCTTCAACTATTGTTTGGGAAGCTTCCATCTTCGTATAAAAGTATAACCGCTAATTATGGTGAATGACGTGACATAAGTCTCAAGGAGGGATGAAAGTCCTGCATTTTAGCCTTATACTCTTTAGGGGGTGATTTCCCCTTTCTAGATTATCTAACCGCAAAATCTTTGCTTGATTCTCACCTATTCATTTTTTGGGGTATAATGATAATGAGTTCCTTATGCAAGGAAGAGAGTAGGGTAACTTCTCATTTTGGATGAGGTGCTAAGATGAGAGATGTTTTCCAGATGGATGTGCTCTCTCTCTAGGAGAGGAGGGGTAAGAGCCCAAGACATTCCCTGATATTTTAGATGTATCACCCGGATTTGCGTAGGTAGGGGATTTTGCTGGCGGGTTGTCTTGCGCTAGAGCAGATGCTATGTTATGCCTTTTCGTAGAGGGAAAGCTTTTTCTTAAAGGCGATTTTGCTTGTAACTTCTAGCTGTGAATGCTTTCACATTTCGGAATTTGCTGTCTACCTCGTAGAGAATTTACTCTAGCACGAAGATGTTTCGCTTCGCGCACATTTCCTTGAGTATCTTTGGCCACACGGTGACGGAGACCTCACCCAGATGCGCCTTCTTTAGCAGCGACATATAGGTCCGAGATTGGCCTATGCCTCCGCCTATGGAAAGGGGCACCTTATCGTTCATAATCGCTTGATGGTAAGGGTAGTTAAGGAAATGCAAGAGCCCGCTCATTTCAAGTTGCTTGACGAGGGTCTCTTTATTGACTCGTATGCCCATTGAGGTGAGCTCGTGGCGTCTGCGCGTCACATAATTCCAGATAAGGATATCACCATTAAGTCCATGCATCGGACGACCATCCTCAGAGACTGTCTCTGTAATCCAATCGTCATAATCCGCGGCGCGCATCTCGTGGGGATAACCATCTTTTAGCGGATAGCCAACGCCGATTATAAATATAGCGGGATACTTCTGAAGGACCATAGTTTCCCTTTGCTTCCTAGGCAAATTTGGAAACATATCAAGAATATCCTCCGCATGGAGGAAGGTCAACTCTTCCGGCAGGTTTGGATACTTGTCGGTGCGCAATTGAGGGTAGAGCTTCTGCACGTGTTCTTCCGCACCCTTCAGGACACGCCAAATCTTTTCCACGACTTCGCGCAGAAATTTGAGATTGCGCTCCTTTTCGGTTATAGCAAGCTCCCAATCCCACTGGTCAACGTAGGCGGAATGGTCATGGTCTAGGAAGTAGTCCTTGCGAACCGCACGCATATCGGTGCAAATTCCTTCGCCAGGCTTGCATTTGAACTGCGCCAGCGCCATCCTCTTCCACTTGGTAGCAGCTTGAACAATTTGCGCATCAATGGGATGCTTGCCAAAGTCATTTGAGATGTGGAACTGTATTGGCGTGCGGGAACCATCCCTATCCAGCATATCGTTAACGCCACTCTCTACGTCAACAATGAGGGGCACTTGAACCATCATCAGATTCAACGCCTTGCAAAGCTCGTCTTCAATGTACTCCTTTACCGCGAAGATGGCGCGCTGGGTTTCCCGAACGTCAAGGATTGATTGGTAATCCATTGGGAGGATTTTCTCAAGCTCTGCATAATCGCCGATGCCAGGTCCAGCGAGGTCTGCACGTTTATCGGCCATTGGATAATGCTCCTTATAAGTAAATTGAAATAAAAACATAGGCGTTTGGGCGCTATGGTCTTTCAAAAGCAAATTTTCTTTAGGCTCAGCGAATCAAAGTTTTCTCAACTTGCCTAAAATCCCTACGCCTTTCATTTGTGAATTGTAACACAAATTCTGCTGACATTCAATTTCTTAAGCAAAACATTTAAGTATAGCTAAGGCTCAGCGCTTCAAGGCACGTCGGCAGAAATAAGCGGGCTTGGCACTCTTAAGCGCTATTTTCGCATCCGAGAAGCCTCATCTTTAATCTGCGCGAGGGATTCTTTCATTGGCGCCCAGCCATACCAGTGCATATAGTCAGGATTCATGTGGAAGGCGCCCTGAAATGTGCGCATTCTATGTTCAAGGAACATTATCCAAAGCTCCTGCTCAATTGCGCTTTTCGCCTCGTAAAACTGTAGAAGGTCAGGCGCAAATGTCCAACCCGCAGGCTTCTCAAGCAAACCTTCGTCGTAAAGAGATTTCACCTCGCGGATAGCGTCCGCCATCATCTTATCCGCTTCTCGGATTATGGCATCTCCAGCGTCGAGGTTCGCCTTCGCATAGCTTGGGCTATGGCACTTGGAGCAAACCGCGAGCATCTTTTCCCGTTCAGCCTGAAATTCCTCTTTAGTCATCCTTGCCACCTTGCCAGCCTTCGCTACATCAAGCCTTGCGGTAGGATTTCCCTCCCAATCTAGCACACCAAGAGATTGAAGTATGGTTACGCGGTCTTTCATCCACTCCTCATCGTCCTCAGGAAGCCTCAGTGCCAAAAATCCCCAGCTTGTCATCACTGCGTGGTCGCCATCTGGCATATGGCAAGTTTGGCAGGTGGGAGCGCGTCCTGCTTTTCCACCCTGATTTTCAATCGCCCAGAGGGTTCCATGCTTGCTCGTGCTCCACATTTCCCACTGGGGATGGTCAAAGCCCATATGACAGGTTTGGCAGGCGCGAGGATCCCTCGCTTCTTCTACGCTGAATGTATGGCGCGTGTGACAGGAATCGCAGCTTCCAGTGCCGTAACGGAATTCCTTAATTGAGCTAGTGCCGACTTTCAAGCCAATCTTATGGCATCCGCTACATCCCTTGAAGCCTGTTCCGACAACCGCAGTCGGCTGATGCGCCCACATTGGCATCGCCTCCATCGCCACCCATGCGAGCGAGTGTTTACCGCTGGCGAACTGCTCTAACTGTTCAGGATGGCAGACTTGGCAGGTTTCGGGCGTGGGAATCTCGGCAAGGTTTGCGTCTTCCGCTCCTTTCACGTGTTTGTCCCCGTGACAGGTGGAACAGTCAAGTCCCGCTTTTCCCATCTTTCCAGCGAGAAATTGGGAGACTATTCCCGGCGTCACTTTAGAGTGGCAATTGATACACGATGACTCCTGTGCGGATGCTCCTTCAGGCGAGCTAACCTCAAGCGCTAACGTTAAGACAAAGCCAGAGATTGTACTTGCGAGAAGCATTAAGCAAAACAATTTACCGTTCATAAATCCCTCCTGAAAGACATTTCCGGCGGAAAGGTGAGTTCCACCAGGAAGTTATTCTACAATAACGAGGCTAGATTTTGAAGGTTGGAGGTGCAGGCTTACCTGACAAATCATCTTTATTGTAGAGGTTTGTAGGATTAGCTTGAACAACTGCAATTGGTGCTATCTTTCGCGCCCAAGAATATGGCTTAATACGAATATCTCGCCTTTCAGCGGTTAATCCAGGACCCAGACCTTGACGTCGCGTCTTCCGAATTTCAGGGCTTCCGCCTGGGTGTCAAAGCCAAGGTCTATCCGCATTCCCTTAATAGCGCCACCTACGTCGCCTGCAACCGCGTAGCCGTATCCCTCAATATAGAGCCTAGTCTTCAGCGGTATCACCTTTGGATCAACCGCGACTACGCCATACCCTGCCCGCAAGCCTATCGCTGTATTGTGCGGATTGCCCCATCCTGCAGTTGCTTCCTCAGGTGAATACGCGGTTGCATCCATCGTTAGCACTTTCTTTGCCCTCAGCGGAGGCTTGAACTCCCTGGATGCCAGTCTGCGCATCCTGATAATAGTCTCATAACTTGGAGTAATGTTCTTATCAACTTCACGATAAATATGGATTATTCTAGCTTTAGGTTCTTTTAACATTTCATAGGTCGTGCGCCCGCCCACAATTTTGCCATCTAACGTGAATACCGTGATGTTCACGCGCTTAAAGCCTGGGTTGCCCGATGAACGCACCTCCACTCTTGGAGCGCTTTGTGTTGGAATAATCCTGTAATCTATTGGCGGAGGCACTACTTCCTCCTCGCTCATGCGGTAAACGTAGAGCCACGGCAAGGCAATTTTTCCAGGAAGAGCGGAGTTTAAGGTGAGTTGGGAGCCTTGTAAAACTTTCTCTGGTAATTCTATCCCAAGTTCATTAAGAAGATCTCCCAGTGCGGCAGAATCGGTCTCAAGCTGAAAAGTATCGTTTGCTAAGCTAAGAACCACTTTCTTCTTTGCATAAGCGGGAATACTGATGGAAAAAAACGCCGCAATTAGGACAAAAAGTAAGACAGCTCCGCGAAGTAGTTTTCTACCTAACTCCTTCATCCTTCCAGCCTTAGTAGGTTGGAAGTAATTATACCAAAGATTTATTGTCAAGCGAGTAAGGGTTGAGCAGTTAAAAGTATTACTGCTGAACTAATTTATTAAATAGAGAGAGCTTTTCTGATTCTGTTAAAACCTCATCCGCAAGTGGGAAGATAACCTTCTCCTCCTTATTCACGTGATTTAATACTAGGGAAAGAAAAACGATAAAGTGCAAACGTAGCGAGCAGAGTGCCGTCGTGCCATTCTTTTTGAATATTGCATGCAGTTTTTCTAAAACCTTAAGCCTACTTTGAATTAGCTTATGTTCATAAACAATAACCCCAAGAGGTTCTCCTGTGTAGTTATGACGGGCTTGGAGAGTTTGGAATAAATGCTTTTCCTCTTGCAGATAGTGCGAGTTTAATAAACTGATGATATTTTTAAGATTCTCCGATAGTTTCTTAACATATTCGTTACTAGGAGAAGAAAGGCATTCGTCTAACTTGTCAAGTGCGGAAAGGATATTTTTAAGGGCATTTTTAATACGAATGTGTTCAAAGTAGAACTTCCCTATTGCATCCTTCTCCCGTTGATACTGCTCTGCCCGTTGTCTGATTTTTTTCTCAATAGTGAACTTTAGAATAGCGCGAGGCTTTTCTTTTCCACCTTCTGATACTGAGAGAATTTCTGAAATGAGTTCGTATGGTATAGACTCCCCTAAGAGAAGGCTTAATGACGCATTTGGCGTTTGACTTATATGATAGGAAAGCCAATTTTTCCCAAGATAAATCTCAAGGATTTCTTTCGTCTTCGCATCCTGATTAAATGCAAAAAGTGGAGCGGTTAGAATTTCACTTGCACTATCATAAATTGCCACGTTATTCTCCGTTTGCTTTTTTCTGATTCTGCCTATTATTAGTGTCTTCTTAAATGAACTTTGTAATCACACTTATTAATGCATTTGTGCTTTCAAAGCCGTAATATTTGGCGATGCGCTTTTTACCAAAGCCAGCTTTACAAGTAGCGCGCGTTTTCAAGCGTGCTAGTAGGTGAAAAGTTGCCGAATGAGTAAGATTGTTTCCCATAAGTTCATTTGCGATGTAAAAATTTGATTTTTTTCACTACACATATCCGACTTCCGCCAAGTTAGCTTCTAGCTTCAGCCAATCTATCGTCAATTAGGCTCGCGGAAGACCTGGACTTTTCCAGCTGTGCCCTTTTGAGTTCTGAAATTAGATTTTCTAAATTTACACGGTGCATCATTGCTGCTGTTTTTAACGTCACGAAAGCGGGAGGACGATGAACTACCGCTAGTTGGATAAGACCAGCTGATATTAGAGTTTCTCGCGCCCAGGGGTAAGCGTCGAGCAGGTCAACTACTCTGGTTGAAGGTGTAATCTCGCCAGTGAAAGCTTTTACTTTTACCTCAGAGATGGAGACAACCTTCCAGATGAGGACACTGAAGATTATGATTGCTATTAACTCTAGAACACCTGAGATAGGCATTAAACGGAAGACTATATTGCTACCTGTTAGTGTTAAAAGTTCAAAACCAACTCTCCACACGTTACCAATCATCAAAAGCCAAATGGAGATTATTTGTAATGTGAAATTAGGTATTTCTGAGCCTGAAAAGACAGGTAGTATGCGGTAACCTACGCCAAGTATCATCGCAGTGATAAAACCGACGGTAATAGCGTGGCGGAAAGCGCCGATGTATTCGTGAGGTGGTACTTCTCCTGTTAACAGGCGATAAATATCGCCACCAACTAGCATCAACCCCGCGATTAAAAAGAACGCAAAGGAGTAGAAAACAAGAGTGCGATAGGAATTGTGAGTTGCAGGAATCGGCAGTGGTTTGCTAATGCCTTCAAAGATTCTAAGGGCGAAAATCACCAAAAGTCCGCCAAGTAAGATAAAGCTAGAAGCTAGGATGGCTGGCTCTACGTTTAGAGTTCTTAGAGTAATGCCAAGGTTGTAAAGGATAAATCCGAAGATGAACCACTTTGCATTTAGATTTGGTTTTAAGCCCATTAAATGCGGAAGTGCGCGGATAGCAACTCCGAAAATCATATTGCCTGAGAGCCCAAAGGCAAGAGCGGTTAGGTAGGCGGAGTTCACCGGTGCGTCAACCGCGCCAACATGCGTTCTAAGAATTATTCCACTTATGATTAAGTGAAGAATTCCAGCGACTAAAAACCATAGAACGCCTGCTATTAAGAAAAGGTCATACGCTTCAATCTTGAGTTTTGCTTCACGGTAAACTTGGAAAACTAAAAACGCGTATGCGGAGAGAGCGAACAATTCGAGAACAGCAGTGGCAAAAACAATCTCAGCGTTAAAGGCAATTTGCGAAAAAGGACGGGAGAAAGCTTGAGCTACTAGGCTAACTACCATAACGGGAAGAATTATGTAGAGAGCCTGGGTATAGCGGAATTTTACGTTCTTGAAGCGTGGCAGGATAAATGCTAGTATACCCATAATCATTAAACCGACCCAACCGAAGAATTGGGCGTGGCCGTGTGCCTGAATGGCGGAGTAGGAGGGGCCGCTGTAATCTTTCTGAATACCGATTAAGATTAGATTGTAGAGGCCGAAAGCTACTCCAAGAAAAATTCCGATAATAATTGCGGATTTAACAAAGGGAACAAAGTACCTTGTATCCTCTGGCTCCACGGGAGCATCTTTAATGTAGTTTTCTGGGTGCTGAATTGCATCCTTCAGCTTGGAGATAAGCGTTTCGAGGGGGACGCGGTGTGCCTCCGCAAAGAGCCAGAGTGGCTCATTTGGGCCAAGCGGACCTCCACATCCCCCCATACCTAAGCTTTCAAAAACCTGCGCACATTGAGGGTATTTCTCGTTAATTTCTCTTACGGTTGTATCTCGTGTTATTTCAAAATTCTCAGACATAGATAGTCCTTTATTTTCGTAATTTGTGACTACTCGGTTGTTATCCGAGTTTATTTATATATTTACACTTGATAACACTGTTAACAATGACTTATATCACACTATTTACATAGCTTTATCCGCTTGAAATCAAGAAGAATAAGAGTATTGTTCTCAGGCTTGCTGTGGCTATTTACCTAGACATAATGAAGGTACGCTTTTATAATTAAAGGCAATAAGAGTGTAGTAAAGGCAGGCTTCAAAACGGGTAGGATAGAGCTTGGAGGGAAAATGTTTCTTTCTTGACAAAATGGAATGTATAATTGCGTGAGTAAAGATACGTTAAATATTACGAAAATCGGAAAAGGCTACATTCACAGGCGATATGCGGTCGGCTAAAATGATAGAATACTTCTTGTGGTCAGGCTTCTTGATTCTCCGACTGTTCTTCCTTTAGTTTTACTTTTCTTACTTTTCCTTGAAAGCTGTCAAACTAGGGAATTGATGCTATCTGGGATTGTTCGTGTTAGGGACTATAAGCTTTCCAGTAGAATTGGGGGAACTGTTAAAGAGATTCTGGTTGGAGAGGGAGTGGAGGTAAAGAAGAGTGAAGTTTTAGTTAGGTTCGATGATAGTAAACTGCAGGCTCAGATGAAGATTTTGGAGCAAGAATTGGCACAAGCGGAGGCTCAGCACAAGAGGCTCTTGGAAGGTGCAACGAAGGAGGAGATTGACCGAGCGAAGGCAGAGTTAGATATTGCGGAGGCTCAGTATAAGAAGGCACTTTCCGGTTTTAGAAGCGAAGATATCAGTGCTGCGAGGGAGCAGGTGAACGCTCTTTCAGCGAAGTTCAAAGTTGCCGAGCGTGAGGCGGAAAGGGCAAACCGTCTATTCAACGAGGGTGTCATTAGCGAATCTGAGTATGAGCGGGCTCTCGCAGAACGGGACGCAATCTCAGCGGAACTTAAGGCACTAAAAGATAATCTTGAGAAGTTAACAGTAGGCCTTCAAACGGAAGACATTGAAGCAGCTGAAGCGGGCGTGCAGGCTAGAAGGGCTGTTCTGAAGAATCTGCTAAAAGGAGCAACCAAAAACGATATCTCCGTTTCAGAGGCGAGGGTTAAACAGGTTAAGGCGGAGATTGCGAGGTTAGAGCTTGATATTGCGGATTGCACGGTTTTATCACCTGTAGATGGAACCACAGAGAATATTCATGTTGAGGTAGGTGAAATCGCTCAACCGGGTACTCCGGTTGTTACCATTATTGGGACAGGGGATATGTGGATTGAGGCTTACATTCCCGAGTCGTATTTAAGCAGGATTAGTATTGGGGACAAGCTGAAAGTTGTAGCGGATACGAATCCCGATGCGCCTTTTGATGCTGAGGTGACTTTTATTAGTAGAGAGGAGGAGTTTACGCCACGCAATATATTCACGCCCGAGCAAAGGATTAATCAAGTTTATCTGATTAAGCTAAAGCCAATAAATCCAACTTTTCCACTGCGTGGAGGTGTGAACGTTACGGTCAAGGTTTCAGTTGTATGACTTCAAGCCCCACAATAGTTTCTGAAAGAATAACCAAGAATTTCGGTGAGATTAAAGCGCTCACAGATGTGAGCTTGACAGTTTTCCGTGGCGAGATTTTCGGCTTTCTTGGACCAAACGGCAGTGGAAAATCCACGCTAATTAGGATTTTATGCGGGACCCTAGCTCCAACCAGCGGAAAGGCGCAAGTTCTTGGCTATGACTCAACAACCCAATCAGAACTTGTGAAGCAAAATATCGGCTATGTTCCACAGAAATTTAGCCTTTATCAAGATTTAACTGTGCGAGAAAATTTGGAGTTTTTCGGTAGTCTTTACGGTTTGAGGGGAGCTGAGTTCCGCACAAGGATTGAGAGAATAAGTGAATGGCTAGGGATGCACCCTTACCTTCGTCAGCTCACAGGAACTCTATCCGGTGGCTGGAAAATGCGGGTTTCACTAGCTTGTGGCCTTCTCCACGACCCTTTAGTTTTGTTTCTGGATGAACCTACCGCTGGCATTGATCCAGTTGCTAGGGCAGAGCTTTGGGAAGTTCTATTTCAACTTTCCGAACAGGGCAAGACCTTATTCATTACCACACATTATATGGATGAGGCAGAAAGATGCGGTCGCCTTGGCTACATTTATATGTCCCACCTTCTGGGAATTGGCACTGCTGAGGAGCTAAAGCAACTGCCTGATATTACTCCATCCGGAGCCTGCTGGATGGATTTTGCTTTACCCGCCGCGAGCACCAAACTCTCGGAGGTTCGCGAGATAGAAGGAGTATTCTCGGCGACAGTTTATGGTAACAACTTCCACCTTCTTGTCCGGGAAGGGCTTGACGCTGAGAGAGTTTCAAGTTTAATCTTTGAGAAGCTGGGCGTTACCGTTAAAGTTATCCCCTCAGAGCCAACGGTTGAAGACGTATTTATAGCTCTTGCAAAAGCGAAGGGAGTTGTGGAAGTTGCTTAGGGGATTTTGGGCTATGGTCGTAAAGGAGTTTCGCCAGATTCGCCGAGACCGCGTCACGATGATTTTCGCTATTCTTATACCCACCATCCAGCTAACAATTTTTGGATATGCTATACGCACTGATGTTGTGAACGTAAGAACAGTACTTGTAGATATGTCCCATAGTGAGGCGAGTAGAAAACTCGTAAGCTCCCTGAACAACACTGGAGTTTTCAAACTTATCGGCTACTCGCTTTCCTATAAAGAGGCGTATGAGATGATATCGAATGGTTTTGTGAAGGTTGCGGTTATTATTCCTCCTGACTTCACAGAAAACCCAAAGCCTGGTGAAGCTTCTTGCTTTCAAGTGTTAATTGATGGAAGTGATTCAACAACCGCAAACTATGTAATGAGCACGATTGAAGGGGTGGCGTCATCCTTTTCCGCGAAGAATTTAGATAATATAGATAGCACTTTAGTAGCCCCAAGAGTAGTAGCAAAGCCGAGAATGCTTTTTAATCCTGAGCTCAAGTCCAGCACTTTTTTCGTTCCCGCTCTGATTGTGATTATTTTGCATATGCCTCTCATAATGCTTACCTCGCTCTCCATCGTTCGCGAGCGGGCGGAGGGAACCTTAGAGCAGTTAATAGTTACCCCAATAACTCCTCTTGCGCTTATGCTGGGAAAGCTCACGCCTTTTTTTGTGATAGGTATACTTTCGGGTGCGGTTATTTTGACCGCTATGATTCTAATTTTTAAGGTTCCAATAATGGGGAATGCGATTATTCTTCAATTGTTTCTGATACTCTGGATAATCACTTCTCTGGCGATGGGACTCCTCTTTTCAACTGTGGCGAAGAATCAAATTCAGGCTGTTTTAATGACCATTCTTACAGTTGTTCCTTCAATTCTGCTTTCGGGCTTTATGTTTCCACGTGAAAGTATGCCAGCTCTGATTTATTGGATTACCTTTCTTCTGCCAATGACTTATGCAGTAAGCGTCGTGCGCGGATTGGTTATTAGGGGAGCAAGTCTTTCTGCTGTGGCACCTAACATTATTATTCTTGCTTTCTTGTGCATTTTTTTAATTACCTTTGCAACACTCCGCTTTCAAAAGAGACTAGGGTGATTCAAAGTAGATGACGTTTTTTCCAGCTTCTCAGCTTGGGCTAATCCATAGAATGGGTAGGTAACAGTAAAAGCCACCAATTGCTAGTCTTGGTGGTAGAATTTTAGATATGTTAAGGACTTGGCACTTTGCGTTGGTGTTAACTTCTTTCATACTATTCTCATCCTGCTTAAGCGGTTCAAGGTCTCCTACGATTAGTGGAACTGATACCTCAATTAGGGAGAGAGCTTTAAGAAGTAAGATTTCCGCTCTTGAGCTTGCTATTGAGGGTGAAGACTCGCTTATGTTAAGCGAAATTTTCAGCAATGTTTTTACAGTGGATGCTAGTATTGCTCCCAGATTTGTCGCCGGCTCCACGGGCGGAGACCCCAGCACATTTTTTATCACTTTTTTTCAGAACAATGAGAATATATCTTTTAGCTTAGAAGTTCAGAGTGTTGAAATAACCGGAGAGGTTGGAGTTGTTGAATGCGAGTTCTCACTATCCTCCGTTTATATTCTTGATGTTCCACCAACCACGAATGAGGCAAGGGCGGAAGATATACTTGTCTTCCAGGTGGAGGGTGATGAGTGGAAGCTCGTTTCTTGGAAGGAGAAATCCACCGCCTAATGAATGCTATGAAATTTCATTGTCCTTTGACTTCGAAGTTACTTAGTTTAACGAGGGGATAAAGCTCTTATTATTCCACCAAGAAGTTTATCAATCTTGTTAATAATTAGGTAAACTGCAACTAATATAAGGATACAACCAAGAAGAGTGCCAAGGAATTTTTCCCTTCTTGCCTCCTTGTCATAGCTTCCCTCACCTCTAAGAATTGCCTGAATTGAGTTAAAGAGAGTGCCTATGCCGAAAAAAAGAATAAGTAGATAAAAGGCTAGAAGAATAATGGAAAAGTAAGGCATTTCTTAATCTGTGTAGTTCTTAAGTGGTTTTTTATTCTTACAACGGGTAAAAACAGATGCAAGGCAAGCAATAAATAGAAAACTTTCAGGGTTAGCCAAGCAATTAGTGAGGATCTTATATTTGCTTACAAAGGCAACAATAGTCGAAATTAACGTAAGAACTAAGAAGACATTTTAGCCAATCCAAGCCTACCCCCCCATTTTAGAATCTTCAGTTCTCTAGATGTAGCTTCAAGGTTTACGACAAAGTTAAAGCCTTTCGTGATGTTGGTGATAGTAGCAGTCTTAGCGCCATTTAGAAGGATTTCAGTGGCAAGGTGTATTAAATCACCTTGTTCAATTCGCTCATAATCCTCTTCTTTGTTAAAAGTTAAGGGGATGATACCCCAATTGATTAGGTTAGCCCGATGGATGCGAGCGATACTTTTGGCAATTACCGCTTTTATGCCTAAGTACATTGGCGCAATGGCTGCGTGTTCCCTACTAGAACCTTGCCCGTAATTCATCCCTCCAACTACTACTCCACCTCCCTTCACCTTTGCGCGTTTAGAAAACTCTGGGTCGATTCGGTGGAAAACAAACTCGGATAGTTTTGGAATGTTGCTTCTAAAAACTAAAATTTCAGCGCCAGCGGGCATAATGTGATCGGTAGTTATATCGTCACCAACCTTAATCAGAACCTCCGCACGGATCTCTTCATCAATTTTGGTTCTTGCTTTGACCGGAACGATATTGTCACTGCGGAAAACGCTTAACGATTTGGCTTCCTCGGTGCTTGCGGGTGGAATAAGCAGATGATTGTCTTGGGAGAATTTTCTGGGAAGCAACTCGCCTGGGAAATCTGTCCATAACTTTCTTGGGTCAGTCAAAACTCCCGTGATAGCGGTGACAGCGGCAACTGCTGTGCTGGAAAGATAAACGCTATCATCCGACTGTCCACTTCTTCCCTTGAAATTTCTATTAATAACCCGAAGGGAGTTCGTTCCCTTCGCGGGAACATGCGAGATGCCAATACAGGCACCGCAAGTTGGCTCGCTGATGGTAATTCCCGCACTAATTAACTCATCAATCGAACCGTCTTCCGCCAAGAGTTGCAAATCCTTTCTACTACTTGCCTGAACGAAGAAATGCACGCCGGGCGCTACTCTCTTCCCTTTCATCAATTCTGCAAGAAGTTTCAGGTCAGTGTAGGAACCATTAGTACAGCTTCCTACCATAATCTGATGAATTGGCGTTCCTTCTACTTCACTAATTGAAACAATGTTGCCTGGAAGTGATGGCTTGGCTACAAGAATGTCGATTTCGGATAGGTTTAGTTCCATTTCTTCGTCATACTCCGCATCCCTATCCGGGGTTAACTCTATCCAGTCATTCTCTCTTCCAATAAGGGTGAAATAATCTCTTGTGATTTCGTCACTTGGGAAAATTGAGGTCGTAGCGCCAAGTTCAGTCCCCATATTGGTAATGGTTACACGCTGTTGAACGTTGAGGGATGTTACTCCGTTTCCGACGTATTCATATACTTTGCCATACCCACCTCTGACTGTAATGCGCCTGAGCATTTCAAGGATAACGTCTTTCGCAGTTACAAATGGCTTTAGTTCTCCTGTTACATTAACTTTAACAACCTTGGGCATTTTAAGATAGTAGGCGCCACCACCTGCAGCAACAGCAACATCAAGTCCTCCAGCCCCGATGGCTACCATTCCTATCCCTCCACAGTGGGGAGTATGCGAATCGGCGCCAAGAGCAGTCTTTCCCGGCTTTGCAAAGTGCTCCTGGTGAATTTGATGTCCAATTCCAGCACCCGGCATAGCAAAGTAAAAGCCGTACTTTTTCGCTGCGGAGGAAAGATAAACGTGGTCCTCCGTGTCCCTTGAATCAAACTGAAGGACTTTATGGTCGGCGTAAACGCAAGCTACTTCACAGGCAATTCTTTCCAGTTCCATTGCCTCAAAGTTGAGCATTACAACTGTCCCTGTAATATCTTGCACCAGCACCTGGTCAATCTTTATTCCAACTTCTTCTCCGAGTGTCATTTCTCCATCAACCAGATGCTCCTGAATTATCTTTCTGAATACTGATAGTCCCATAGGAGTTTAATATACACTCCAAAGATAATTTGTCGCAGAAATATTTTAGATTAAATTAAATAAATTCGTTTTTCGTATTTATAGATGAAGACTTCTTTTCCTTTCTGGTTTAATTCTTCCGTGATATCCGCAGGGTATGCAGGGGACTTTCCTTCGTGAGAATGAGAAGAAAATGCGAACGTTAGGACAATTACAGTCACAAGTAAAATTAGCCACTCTTGTTCGTACATTAGTTTAATAAAAACCTTTGGGTCTAAGAAGTAAGGTAAAAGCCCAGGCAAGATGATAATTGCGAAAGCTATGTAAAGTGGGAAGAGTGGGACAACAAGCATTGCGGTGTTAAACCCGCACTGAGAACAAAGAATTGGACTGCGCATTCCAAGTGATAGTTTGAATCTCTTTCCAGCTAGTTCTTTTGGTAGTTTTAGGCTTCCCAAAAGCCAATTTCCACAGGGAGGAAGTAGCTATTCATAACCGCAAAAATTACATAACAGCCTATATCTTATACTGACCATAAAAGGGTAAGTCACAAGTAACGCTAGCCCAATGCCAATTAAGGGAAGAAGGAAAGGTAATGTTTCTAGGAATAGTTTGTTTTGAAGGAGCGGGTTTTCGTGCCAAGGAACGCTGAATAGAAAAACATAGATAGGCTAGAAAACTGAGAAGGGAATAATCAAAGATGGTAGGACAAAGCTTAAGGGATTGACCTTGATACCAAGGGTAGGCACTGGACTTCACCACTTTGGAAAGAGTAGCTTTTCATCATCTCGTAAGTCTTCTGTGCTCACCAGTAAATTTTTCCAATTCTACTTAAAGGAGTACGGCAATAAAAAGGGTTTAATTTAGCTTTCTAAATTCATTACCTGCTAAAATTTGCCAGTGTCACTTTTTCTCTCTAGTTTAATTCTTTTTGTTTTTGGGCTTGCTTTTGGAAGTTTTTTTAATGTTCTTATTTATCGCTTGCCCAGAGACTTGTCAATAGTGAAACCTGGTAGTTTTTGCCCTTCATGCGAAAAGCCAATCAAATGGTATGACAACATCCCAATTCTTTCTTATTGCCTTCTTCGCGGAAAGTGCAGAAATTGTGGGGCAAAAATTTCGTTGAAGTATCCCCTTGTTGAGTTAGCGGGTGGGATTATCTTTGCGGGAACTCCTATATTAGCAAAGCTTACTGGCTTTTCTCGCGTGCCAGGTGAAGAAGTTACCTCACCGCACATTGCAGTTGCTATTATTTTCCTTAGCATTCTCTTTTTAACCCTTATGATTGATCTTGAGTGGCAAATAATCCCAGACCAACTTAACATCGCACTCTTTATCCTAGCGTTAATCTCAGTCTTTTTGTTAAAACCAAGTTTTTCGCCTAGCTATGTATCTTCTTTGATTGGTATGTTTGTTTTGGCTGGCTTCTTTTTCCTCCTCGCAGTCCTAATTGGGGGGATGGGAATGGGAGATGTAAAGATGGCAGTTGGTCTAGGATTTCTTTTTGGATGGCAGATGACGCTTGTGATAGCATTTCTGTCCTTTCTTATTGGTGGTATCTATGCCATTTTTCTTTTGCTCCGCCTAATTATTGTCAGGAAATACAAACCAAGGATTGCCATAGCATTCGGTCCTTACCTGGCAATTGCATCCGCAATTACCCTATTTGCAGGTGAGAAATTGTTGAATTGGTACCTTGGCTTTTTTAAGACAGCAGGTTAATATATTTGCCTGAAACTGAGCGTTTTAAGGGATGAAAATATAATATGTATTTCTTAGCAAATTATTTGAAAGCTTGAAGACTGATATTTTTTAGAAGCCGAAAAGCTCATTTGGAATTTTGTTGAAAAGTTAATTTCTATTTCAGGCTTGAATTTTCTCGCAATTGCGTTAATATATTTGGCTCGCGTATAATAATACTTTTGGTATAGAAAAGATAAATGCAGAAAACACCATACTTTACAAAAGCCAGGGTTACAAGAGAATGGTACCTCCTTGATGCGGAGGGGCAGATACTTGGGCGTTTTTGTTCGCAAATCGCTAAGCTACTTCTTGGTAAACACAAGCCAACATACACTCCCGGTCAGGACACAGGTGCATTTGTTGTTGTCATAAACGCTGACAAAATCACGGTTAAGAGCGGTAAGGAGAATAAGAAGATATACTACCGTCATAGTGGATATCCCGGCGGGCTTAAGGCTCAGACCTTGAAGGAGAAGCTCTTAAAAAGTCCTAGCAAAGTTATTGTGGATAGCGTTAAGGGAATGTTGCCTAATAACAAGTTGAGAGATAGGTTGATTACTAAGCTCAAGGTTTACGCGGGGTCGCACCACCCCCATAGCGCCCAAATGCCCAAACCACTTTCATCGGAAGAATTGTTTAAGGTTTAAGAATTATGGATGTAGAGAGAACACTTATTACAGTCGGAAGAAGAAAGGAAGCGGTGGCAAGAGTCATTATCGCTCCCGGCTCAGGAAAAATTGCCATCAATCATCGTCCTCTAGATGAATACTTTCCAACTATCTCAACGCAATTTGTGGTTCTTGAACCACTAAGGGCTTTAGGGCTTCTAGAGAAGTACGATGTGTACGCTAACGTTCGTGGGGGTGGTATTAGTGGGCAGGCGGATGCAGTTCGCCTTGCAATTGCAAGATACCTTGAACAGCTCAATCCTGACTTTCGTCCTTATCTTAAGAAAAATGGATTTCTGACAAGAGACCCGCGAGTGAAGGAAAGAAAGAAATACGGTAGAAAGCGTGCCCGTAAACAATTCCAATACAGAAAACGCTAGAATGTCTTTGAATGAATCAATGAAGAATGTGCGTGAGAATATGACTTTTTCGCAAGCGCTCTTTATGCTCATAATCATTTTGGCTGGTTCACTGCTAAGTTTTCCAGCATTTGCAGGCACTACTGATTTTCCTAGAATTGGCAGAATCACCTCTGAGGGCGCTAAACTCCTGTCAGCTCCAACTTATCAAGCCACGGTTGTACGTGAGGCTAAACTAAACGAAGAATTCACAGTGGTACAGCGAGTGAGCACTTTTTATTTGGTCAAAGATACTGTTTCTGGGTCTTTTCTTTTCGTTGACCAGCTAGCTGTGTCCTTTTTGGAAAAGGTTCCAGAGTCTGAGCGGCGAAAGAAATACATTCGTGACGATATTATGAGGCTGGGACTCTCTCATCCTGATTGGCAGTTTTCCGGTGAATATAAGAACTATAGGGCTAGAGGCAGAAAAGGTTTTGATGTGCCTTACGATGGTCGCGCTAAGGGGAAATCGTATCCCACAAATTACTCTTCAAATTATGACTACGTTCCCATGGTAGATGGCGAGAAGGTTCTAGCAGTAGCCAAGAGGTATCTTGGAATGCCATATCGGCTAGGCGGGAACGGCAATGGTTCAATTGACTGCTCCGCTTTAACCGCAATTGCACTTGCGTCACAGGGGATAGAGCTTCCAAGAAGAGCTAGTTTACAGGCAAGCTTTGGAAGAATGGTGAGTAAAAGCGAGCTTAAAGTTGGCGACTTAGTATTCTTTAGGGATAATCTTGACCCTGGCTTTCTGTCCCATGTTGGTATATATGCTGGCGGCGGAAGGTTCCTTCATGCGTCTGCCAGTTTGGGTAAGGTTGGATATTCCTCCCTTTCTGAGCCTTACTACGCCTCTCATTTTGCTTTCGGTAGAGCGTTTTAGCCTAGCATAAATCTTCTTGCAAGTTCGTTTACCCTCCTTTTTGATGATACTTATAAGCCAGCAGCTCCAAGTTGGGATAGTACCGCTTGTTTTAAGATTTAATATAGGCAAGTGATAGGTTTTTGGAGCGAGCTATGCCTGCTTTGAGATGATATGCTTATAAAGTTCATATGGAAAAACCCTTGTCTACCTGTGAAAATCCTTATGTTGTTTTTTAGCTTCCTAAGATTCAGTCTCATTTTTTGCGGTATATTATATTCAGATGAGATTATGACGTAATCTCATTATGTTTCATTATTTTCCTGTTAGGTTGTTTGAAGTGAACATTAGAAGTTATTCAAAAATGTTTATTACCGCATTTATTCTTCTTTTTGTCATCCTTAGTATTTCGTGTGGTAAGAGCATTAGCGTTAGTGATGATAGTGGAGATGGTAAAAAAAGTGAGGAAATTAGTGAGGTTGGACAAGCTTTATCAGGGCTTGAGGCCCTTCCCCCTACTGATGGTGTAGAGGCTGAGATTTTTAGCCTCTTAAAGGATGAGTTGGCAAGGCAACTAAATTCTAATTATATTCTAGAGAAGAACCAAAGAGTAGTTTCCATTCCCCCTAGAGGGGATGCTAATCAAGTGGATGACTTGACAATCACGGAAACAGATGGAACTACCATAACCTTAAGTTGGTCATACAAGAATCGTGGCGATTACAATCAGGATGGGACAGTAGATATTCAAGATATTAGCAAATTGGCTCAACATTTCTTACACGTATCATCGGCAACAGGAGGCGAAGAGACGGATCCTGAGGATATCGTAATTGATGGGAATGCTGATGGTCGGGTAAACATTGGCGATGTTTCAACCTTGGCAAGGAACTTCTTCACCAACTGTGCAGGGTATAAAATTCTTGGCACGGATATTGATGGTTTGAGCTTTACGGATATTGACTTTGTGCCTTTTAGTGAAGCAACTGGCAAGGAAAACGGATGGGCTAAATTTAGCTTTACTTTTGAAGTAGGAAACTTCGTGCGTTTCAAAGTAGCCGCGGTGGATAGGCAGGGTGCTCTAGGGGCAGAATCAACGACGATCGCAAGTCTCAACCCAGAACCTCCCAGCATCATTTCAGTCTCGCCCCAGAGTGGGACTTCGGCTCAAGTTACTACTTTCTCCGCTACATTCTTTGGGACTGAACCGATTAGTTTTGAGTGGAACTTTGGTGGAGGTGCAGATCCAAATACTTCTCCGGAGCGTTCTCCAAGCGTTACACTTATGACGCCTGGCTCTTACACCGGTAGCCTTACGCTAACTAATGAGCTTGGAAGTGACACAATGGAATTTACCTATGATGTTATTGAAGCTAGAGTTGCGCCATCCATTGTTTCAATTAACGCAAGCGGTGGCGTTATTGGTGGAGCGGGTAGTTTTAGCGCAGAGGTAACGGGAAGTTTGCCGATTTCCTACTCGTGGAATTTTGGTGGCGGGGCGATGCCGAATGTCTCAAGCGACCCTGCGCCAATTGTCACAATGGGCAACCCTGGAACTTACAATGGTAGTTTAACCGTCACTAACGATGTCGGCAGTGACACAAAGACATTTATCTACCAAGTTGTTGGCATAACTCCATCTATCCAATCCATAAATTTCTCTGGAGGTAGGGCTGGTGCTCAAGTTGCTTTCTCCGTAACTGTTACCGGTACCTCGCCACTAACATATCAATGGGACTTTGGCGGAGGAGCTACCCCCAATAGTTTCACGACTGAATCCGGGGTCGTGACACTTGGCTCGGTAGGAAGCTATACCGGAAGCGTAACTGTGAGTAACGACTGGGGAAGCGATACCGAAACGTTTAATTTCACCGTTACTGATAACCCTGAGCCTACTGTTCACGATGTTATTATTCAAGGATTTGCCTTCATCCCCAACGATATCACAGTTAGACTTGGCGATACGGTTCGGTGGACTAACAAAGATAGCGTTAGACATACCGCAACCTGCTTTGTACCTGATGGACCCGTTTCTTTTGACACTTTAGAGTTTGGTAAAAATGAATCTCGCTCCGTTACTTTCACTGTGCCAGGGGTCTACAACTACCACTGCGAAATACATCCATTTATGACCGCGAGAATTACCGTGGCAGAGTGAGGCAGTCTTGGGGAAAACCCTGATGAAAAGCTTACTCTTTTAGGTTGGCGTGACGTTTTGCTAAGGCATTCGATTTAAGTAAATTGATATTTCAATCAAAGCTAAATTTCTGCGATTTGGCTAGTCATTCGTTGAAGAACGTTCTTATTCTATGCTAGAATTTCGTAAATGAGCAATCGTTTTTTCTTGCGTAGATTGATCTAGCCTGTAGAATAAAGTTGGGTTGAGTGAAAATGCCCACATAGCTCAGTTGGTTAGAGCGCGTCCTTGGTAAGGACGAGGTCGCCGGTTCAAATCCGGCTGTGGGCTTTTGTGCCATTATTGCCAGATGGTTCAGCGCGGGTTAACGGCTCAGCAGATAAGGGAGAAGCCAGCTTGCGTGTTTCTTTCTCGGGATGAAACAACGAGTGAGGCGCATAAGTAAGGCATTGCTCAGCAAGGACATTTGTAGAAGATTTGTAAAAGTCGGGTTTATGTGTTATAATGTAGGTGAGCTTCACGGCTGGCTATCTGATGGGCAACAAGGAAACCTCGGGCAGTCAGCCGCCAGGAGGCAGGGTTTTCTCCTTCTTAAGTCGCGCCGTCTGAGGCGCGATTTAGTTTTCAGGCGCTATTAGGCTTCTCAGGTTGCGGGACACGGATCTATTGGAATGATGTGATGCCAATGAACCGGCGCTCACTATGTTTGGGAGAGACATCTGCATCCGCAGAGTTAAACTCAGCTAAATAGATGCACATTAAAAGATGAACATTAGGGGGCGCTCCCCATCCGTTGGCGGGTAGATGACCTGCAAGCCCTTTCGTTTGGGATTTCTATATTTCCATACTATCTCCCAACCGCAGGCACCAATTCAATTTCATAGTGAGGAAAAAAACGAAAGATACTTGACAAGATTCTACCATTATGTTAAAATAAAAATTAAGTAGCGTATAGCCGATAGATTTGGCAGAGTCTCTACTGGGGGTAACCAACCCCACGCCCGGTCTTTTGCAAAGGCCCAGAGGCGGGTCACTCTTGGAGGAGATGACCGGATGCCCCATTTGGGGATATAGGATGAATCGACATCTCTCGCCGACGAAACGGGCAGGTACTTTGAAATAATTTATTAGAAGTAATTAGGGAATGCTAAAATACAGTAAACCGAAAGTTTGTAATGACAGTTTACCGATTCACCTCACTTTACGCTTTCTGCCTTCCAATCCAGATGTAAGCTGAAGGTGAGGCCTTGCCTTCTCTAATCTGCCCATTGAAGGACTGCAACTATTTCCACCCAGCTGATATTAGCGCTTCCCAAAGTGCGTTACATAAATTTTCTAGTTTCCAATGAGCTATTAAGCGTTGACGTTAGCAGGAAAGCAGAAGTTCTAAAAGAATTAAAGAAAATAAGAGAAATTCTTGCATCCGAGCTTACGCCGGCGCCGACTCCTTACAAGCGTCGGTGGGCAGACTGTTGCTAAAATTCACTTTGCTTAGAAGATTTAAAATGAAAATTAAGAAAACGGTAAGAATGAGAATTGTACGTCCATTTTATTCTCCCATTGTTGAAGAAAGAATTCGCGAGGAAAAGGCTATAAAAGAGGACGGGGACATCTCAGGAAAGAAGGAATTCTGGCGTAAGCTCAAGACGGATTTTCCCGATATCGTGACGTGGAATGAGCTAGGTTTGGTTCTTAGGCATCTTCAGAGCGAGATAACCCGTGTCTATAACCGAGCAGCGAGCGCCATCTATTCAATAATAATCTCACTAAGAGACGACTCAGATAAACAAAAATTGGCATTACTAAGCTACGGAAATATCGGACGACGATTGGAAAGAACTTACTGAGGGTGGTAAGAGGATTGGAATGGATAGTTTGTTAGGTAGAATAGGTTATAAACAAGCATATGCTATCGCAGAAAGTTCAGCAATTGCTCTTGGCGTCAGGGAGAAGCTGAAATCTAGTTTTTCGGGTGACAATCTCAGGGAATTGAAGTCTGGGCAGAGGTCCCTTTCAACGGCAAGGTCGGACCGATTCCCGATTCCGATTTACTCTCAATTGGACAAAGAATCACTCAAAGATGGCTTTAAGATTAGGGAGGAAAAACGGGGATTTCATTCTTAGTATTCCTTTTCCACATTTTAACGTTGTTAAAAAAGGTAATAAGTTTGAAGTAGAATTTCCACCTCAAAAGGGTAAACGGAAAGTGGATTTGATGCTTCTATTGTCAACAAAATCTCGCAGGCGAAGGGGAAGTTGGCAGGGAAGCGCGGGTACGGATGCCGAAGTGAGGCGGCTGATGTCTGGCGAGTATCGTACCAGTTGGATTGAAATAATGCCCGGTCGAACTCTCAGAGATAAGAAAGAGTGGTTCGTACACATTACGTACGAATTTGAGCCTGAGGTATGAGAATTAGACCGCTCAATAATAGGTGGTATTGATTTAGGGATGGATAATCCAATCTACTGCGCAGTGAGCAATTCCCTTAAGCGACTAAGAATAGGCGCTAACGAGGTGGAAGAACTTACAAAGAAACAACTTTCAAGATTAAGAGGTCTTCAGGAAGGCTCTGGTCCGAGTCGCACTGGCCACGGTAAGAAGCGCAAGTTTGCCCCGGTTAAAACGTTCCGGCGAAAGTATGTTGAGCGGGGAAAAAAAGTTATTGAGAAATGGGCTAAACAGGTGGCGGACTTTTTCCTTCATGAGCGTGCTGGTCTCGTGCTGATGGAGCGTTTAGACAGCCTAATTGAAAGAATCAGAAAGGGTGAATCGTTCTTTGAAATTCAGGCACGGCTAACCTGGCCCATTAAGGAGATGATTGAACGTATAAAGTGGAAGCTGAAAGAACATGGGATTGAAGTATGCGAGATTGACCCTAAGGATACTTCAAAGACCTGCAGTGATTGTGGGCACATAAACGAATATTTTACCGGTGATTATCGCTGAAAAAATAATATGCCGAAATTCAAGTGTGAGTCTTGCGGGTTTGAATGCCCTGCAGACTACAATGCTGCAAAGAATATAGCCCACTGGAAAGTTAAAGGTTAGCAGGCGCCGGTGCAGTACCGGTGCCTTTCTTCTTTTGGACAGCTTCAAATTTCCAAAAATTTTCCGCCCACCACTTGACAGTGTAACTTTTTCAAGTTAAAGTATATTCTTGCGAGGTATAATATATTGCGGACTGTTTGCGCTGAATTTTGTGCGTGGATGGTTCTTATATCAACCTATGATAAAAACGCTGATTGCGGAAGTAGGGTCTTGCCTTGAAGGATTTAGCGCGAAGGATTCTCCTTCCTGGGTTGACCCTGAAGGGAAGGTGATAGCTTGGTAAGCAGGCTTTTGTACCAAATCCAAGCTATGCTTCCTCTGAACCTTGAAAACTGTGATTCGGGTATGTAGCAACTTCGGTGGTTGCCCTACCTTGATTCGCAGTTTTCGGTTCGAAGCTTCCGTGGCAGTCTTGAAGAGAACTCCTCAAAGACTTCCCAAAAGCTTCTTCAAACCCTTAAACTAGTTAACTCAAGGTAGGGTGGTCAAGATACTAAGGGCGTACGGTGGATGCCTTGGCGCCGGAAGCCGATGAAGGACGTGGTCAGCTGCGATAAGCCTCGGGGAGGTGCGACAACCTTTGATCCGTGGATTTCCGAATGGGGTAACCCGGCAGGCTTAATCGCCTGTCACCTTCTAGTGAACACATAGCTAGAAGGAGGGAAGCCAGTGAACTGAAACATCTTAGTAGCTGGACATAAAAGAAAGAAAATCTCGATTCCCTAAGTAGTGGCGAGCGAAACGGGAAGAGCCTAAATCGCGTTAGTGTAAGACTGCAGTCATTGCTAGCGCGAGGTTTTGGAGCGAACTAACTCGTCTGCAGAGCGGGTAGCAAGTTACCAATCCATCATCTAGTAGAAACGGCTGGAAAGCTGTGCCAGAGAGGGTGACAGCCCCGTATACGAAAGGTGATGGACTTGCGTTCGTTTCCAGAGTACCACGGGACACGTGCAACCCTGTGGGAAGATGGGAGGTCCAACTCCCAAGGCTAAACACTCTCCGGCGACCGATAGTGAACCAGTACCGTGAGGGAAAGGTGAAAAGTACCCCGGGAGGGGAGTGAAATAGAACCTGAAACCGTATGCCTACAAGCTGTCGGAGTCTCGTGGCAACACGGGATGACGGCGTGCCTTTTGTGTAATGAGCCAGCGAGTTGTCCTCGGCAGCGAGGTTAAGGGATAAATCCCGAACCCGTAGCGAAAGCGAGTCTGAATAGGGCGATTCAGTAGCCTTTGGCTACTAAAGTTGCCGGGGGCAGACCCGAAACCAGGTGAGCTACCCATGGGCAGGCTGAAGGTCGCTTAACGGCGGCTGGAGGGCCGAACCTTTCAGCGTTGAAAAGCTGTGGGATGACCTGTGGGTAGCGGTGAAAAGCCTAACGAACCTGGAGATATCTGGTTCTCCCCGAAATGCCTATAAGGGCAGCCTTGGGTAAATGGAGCGCGGGGGTATGGCTCTGGATGGCCTAGGGGCCCTAACCGGTTACCAAAGTCAACCAAACCGAAAATACCGCGCCACCTTAGCCCAGGAGTGAGAACGCGGGGGATAAGCTCCGCGCTCAAGAGGGAAACAACCCAGACCAGCAGTTAAGGTCCCTAATTCAGGCTAAGTGGGAAAGGAGGTGGAGCCTCTTAGACAACCGGGAGGTTGGCTTAGAAGCAGCCATCCTTAAAAGAAAGCGTAACAGCTCACTGGTCAAGAGACTCTGCGCCGAAAATTTAACGGGGCTAAGCCTGAAACCGAAACTCTGGACTGTCCCTTTTTAGGGGCAGTGGTAGGGGAGCGTTCTGGAGGAGATACTAGCTTCTAGGTGACTAGGAGTTTTGGCCTTCAGAAGTGAGGATGCTGGCATGAGTAACGATAAGATGGGTGAGAATCCCGTCCGCCGAAAGCCTAAGGTTTCCTGGGGCAGGTTCGTCCTCCCAGGGTTAGTCGGTCCTAAGCCGAGGCCGAAAGGCGTAGGTGATGGCTAGCGGGTTAATATTCCCGCACCACGCAAAGTTCTTTGAAGCGACTGGGGACGCCTCGGGGTAGCCTGGAAGGCTGATGGTTGTGCCTATCCGGGACATAGGGGCGGTGTGTCCACCCTGAAGGGAACTGGCGACCGAGCGGGTAACCAATCGGGAGCAGGTGATCCCCGAGGACAAGAAAAGCCGGTTGTGGAGGACTTTGGGTGACCGTACCGCAAACCGACACAGGTAGGCGAGGAGAGAATCCTAAGGCGTTCGAGCTAACCACCGCTAAGGAACTAGGCAAACTCGTCCCGTAACTTCGGGAGAAGGGACGCCACGTTAGGGTGTAAGGGCTTGCCCCCTAAGCCCGAGGTGGCCGCAGTGAAAAGGCCTGGGAGACTGTTTAACAAAAACACAGGGCTCTGCTAAGGCGAAAGCCTACGTATAGGGCCTGACGCGTGCCCGGTGCCGGAAGGTTAAGGAAGGGCGTTAGCCCGCAAGGGCGAAGCGTCCGACTGAAGCCCCGGTAAACGGCGGCCGTAACTATAACGGTCCTAAGGTAAGTTCTCGCTTGCCTTAGTAAAACCGGACTATATGCGGGGAAATCCTCTTACAGCCTAGCGGTACTCACCAACTATTACGTTGGAAGTAAAAAATCGCAGGACATGGGGACAATCCGCAGGGAAGACTCCTATGATATCATAATATGGAGAACCCTCAGAGACTTTACGTCCGGTTCCGACCTATGAAGCTAGATGCTAAATGGGTTGTTGGTTTTGTTGATGGAGAAGGTTGTTTCTTCGTAGGCCTAAACTCGCATCCCGAATTGACTGCTGGTTACCAACTTCTTCCAGAATTTACAGTAGTTCAGCACAAGCGTGATGTTCAAATTCTATTTGCTCTAAAGGATTTCTTTGGATGTGGAGTAGTTAGGGTAAATAGGGAAGACTGGATGGCATATAGCGTCAGGAAGCTAAAAGATTTGCGTCAGCGAATAATTCCTTTCTTTGAACTCCATCCACTTAAAACTAAGAAGCGCCTAGATTTTATTAAGTTTAGAAAGATTATTTTAATGATGGAAGCAAATGAGCATTTGGACAAAGAAGGGTTTGAAAGGATCAGGCGTCTAGCTTCAAGAATTAACAGAGGTCGGAAAAGATAAAGTCCGGCTCCTTCGGAAACGAAGCGAGGTAAACCGAGCGAAATTCCTTGTCGGGTAAGTTCCGACCCGCACGAATCGCGTAACGATCCGGGCGCTGTCTCGGCGGTGGGCTCGGTGAAGTTGCAAACGGCGTGAAGATGCGCCGTGCCCGCAGTAGGACGAAAAGACCCCGTGGAGCTTTACTGCAGCTTGGTCTTGGTCTTTGGCTTCGCTTGTGCAGGATAGGTGGGAGGCTATGAAGCCGGGACGCTAGTTCCGGTGGAGCCGACGTTGAGATACCACCCTTGCGTTGTCGGAGATCTAACCCTGACCCTTGAATCAGGGCAGGAGACAGGGCCTGGTGGGCAGTTTGACTGGGGCGGTCGCCTCCTAAAAGGTAACGGAGGCTCGCAAAGGTTCTCTCAGCGCGTACGGAAATCGCGCATTGAGTGTAAAGGCATAAGGGAGCTTGACTGTGAGACCAACAAGTCGAGCAGGTGCGAAAGCAGGCCTTAGCGATCCGACGGTCCCGCTTGGTAGGGCCGGAGCTCAAAGGATAAAAGTTACCCCGGGGATAACAGGCTGGTGAGATCCAAGAGTCCACATCGACGATCTCGCTCGGCACCTCGATGTCGGCTCGTCGCATCCTGGGGCTGGAGAAGGTCCCAAGGGTCGGGCTGTTCGCCCGTTAAAGCGGTACGCGAGCTGGGTTC